>JAVVEQ010000006.1:0-105659 GCA_032250905.1 Desulfotignum sp.
CTCTCTTTTTCAAAAAATGTAACTGTATCTGGGATTTTTGGGTGATATTGCGGGATATAAGAGAAAGAATCTACACTTGATGCTGCGATAAAAAATTCAGGGATAGAAAACCTGATTGATGCGAATTTTTCCATTGAAGAAGTTGGAATTTTCAAGCCGGACCCTAAAGTCTATCAGCTGGCAGTGGATAACCTGTCTGTTCAGCCAGAAGAAATCATATTTCAATCTTCCAATGCCTGGGATGCGGCAGGCGCTTCGGCCTTTGGGTTTAATGTCGCCTGGGTTAACCGCTTCGGCCAAAGCAGGGAACGGCTGCCCGGCAATCCGGATTTTGAGATAAACACCCTGAGGGAGCTAACGGATCTGATCAATTGACACCGCCTGACAATGGCCTTGACAGCGGTCAGGGTATGCCGGCCTGGTTTTGGGGCAAGAATTGACGTGTTCAAAGTGTTCTTAAAGCATCTCTGCAATGACCTGCCCGAGACGGTGGATGGCCGGGACGGGCTATAAAGCCGATTCATATCGGTTTTTTATCAGTCGGCCCCTGCATCTATTGGAATCAGGACTTCGTTCCGCCTCAAGAACCATGGCATAAATGGAGGGTTATATCTAGCCCAAATGGGAACTCCAACAACGGTAAGACCCATTTTGTTAATCCATGACTCCAGTTCCGCTTTGTGTTGCAGATAGCCCTCTTCACTCCAAAAACCAGAGTATCGTATTGCAGCCATCCGTCGAGCTGGCACCTGACGCAATGTGATCTCGTTATTCTCTGGTTCTGGAAGAGTTTTTATGGTGTATGAGCTCGGCATCATGAAGCTGACAACCCAACTTTCTTTGTCGCGCTGCTGTGCCACGGGGGCAGTCATTTCTATCTTTTTCCCCGTTGGCTTCTGGGATACTGGTGCTGTCATCGATACTTTGTCGCGTGACCGGTTGTCACCGGAAATATAGCGAAAAAGTTTTTTGAAAGCGATGTCGCCAGCATTTTTCAGATTCCCTTGTACAACGGTTTCGGCAATGATGTGGGGTGCATAATCACGTATCTCAAAATGGGTGTCTTTTTTTATCACTGTGTACTCAGCTTCTTCGATCGCCATGGCATTTATCGCTCCAGTCATTAAAAGCGCTGTTACAGTTGTGATCAGTAAAAAATATTTCATTTGCAAAATCTCTGATGGGGTAAATGGATGTCCGCCAAATTAATTATACGGGTCTGTTTGTCATTTACTATAGCATGATTTTTGTATGTTTTTGTATCAATTTGAAAGTTTGTTTTTACCAGGCCTGCAAATTATTTTTGCGGGGACTGCTTGCAGGACAATGTCCGTTTTCAGGTGCATCAGACCCCAGGATTTTGATAACAGCACCAGCAATGGAAATGAATGAAAATGAAAATGTTGACACCAGGGCCTGTTATGCGGCAGACCGTACCGGCCACATGATTCTGCAGACCCTTTACCAGCAGTGTATCAAAAACAATGTGTCTTTTTTTGATGAATTTCAGGTCATTGACGTCATCCTGGAGGGCAGGGACTGCAAAGGGGTGGTTGCGGTTGAACTGGCCACAGGGGAGGTGCACACTTTTGCGGCCAAGGCGGTACTCTTTGCCACGGGTGGATTCGGCCGGATTTTCAAAGTGACCTCCAATGCGTTTGCCAATACCGGAGACGGCCCGGCCGTGCTTGCCAGAAGAGGCATTCCCCTCCAGGACATGGAGTTTTTTCAATTCCATCCCACGGGTATCAAAGGACTGGGTATTTTAATCACCGAAGCGGTGAGGGGAGAAGGGGGAATCCTGAGAAACCGGGAGGGTGAGCCGTTCATGAAAACCTATGCGCCCACCCTGCTGGATCTTGCCCCAAGGGATATGGTGTCCAGGGCCATTATGACGGAGATCCAGGCGGGCCGTGGCATGCGGGGGGACCGGAAAATTGACGACTGGGTAGAGCTGGATGCCACCCACTTAGGGGCCCATGTTCTGAATGCCAAACTGCCGGATATCACGGATTTCTGTAAAACCTATCTGGGCGTGGATCCCTCCCAGGGGGCCATCCCGGTGCTGCCCACAGCCCATTATGCCATGGGCGGTATCCCCACCGATCTGGACGGCCGGGTCCTGGCCGATGAAAAGGGCACCGTGGTCAACGGATTGTATGCCGCAGGTGAATGCGCCTGTGTGTCCGTCCACGGGGCCAACCGTCTGGGAACCAATTCTCTGCTGGATCTGGTGGTGTTCGGCCGCCGGGCCGGGATTCACATTGGGGAGTATGTGAAATCAGCTGACGCCCCTGAACGGCCGGCGGATGCCGCTGACCGGGCAAGGCAGTGGATCAGTCGTCTGACCGATGGCAGCACAGGCCCCCATGGCGGAGATATTTCTGAAACAATGAAGGCGGTGTTGATGGAAAAAGTGGAGATTTGCCGCAGCCAGACCCAGATGGACCAGGCTGTTGAAACGATTCAGCATCTCAGGAAGACCTATGAAACCGTCCGGGTCCAGGACCGAAAGCCGCCTGCCCCATACCCGAAGACAAACCGGTTTTCCTGGGTCCGGCTGCGCTGGTTCAGGGATACCGGTTTATTGCCGATTCCAGGGACAATGGATTTATAAACCGGCTGTCTCAACTGGATCACCCGGATGGGGCCTGTAAAAATCATTTTGAATGTACAAAGGCCTGTCCCAGGCAGATCAAAATCACCAAACGGATCAACCAGACCAAACAGCGGATAAAAGCCCACAGAGAGTCGACAGGTGACCCCGCAAATGACGGGACAAATCACCCTTAGATCAAAGATGTCAGGGGGTCGCTGGTAAAGCCGGACGATTGGCTGACCGGATTTCAGTCGAGGTGATATTCGATGTCATCAAAGATATCTTCCAGGGTATAGAGCAGTTTGTCCGCTTCGGACAGGCGGCGGTCTGCGATATGTTCTTCGATGGCAAGAAATGTGTTTGTCAGCTGCTGTTTGTGATCGAGCAGCAGCTGCCGAAGCGGGGTACCGTCGTACTGGTAGAGCAGCATGTCGATCTTTTTGGCCAGCTCGTACAGGGACGGGTTGTTGTCCACGAGAACGGGATCCTGAAATGACAGGTGCCGGGCCAGCCGGGGATAGGTTTGTTCAAAGCTTTTTTTGTAAAACGGCCGGATGGTCACGGTTATCTGCATATGTTGGCTCATGGGGAATCTCCCAGGTTTATATCTGTGGTTTTGAGTCGATCGCGGTAAATTCCGGGGGTGGAGCCGGCAATGGGCAGGGCGCCGGCGGTTTTGACAAAGAATTGGGTGGGGCCGGCTCCACCGATGATGGCGTAAGCATATCCCTTCGCCGCCATGGCGTGGAGGCAGGAAAGCAGCAGTGCTTTGCCGATGCCGGTGCCGCGTTTTTCTTCGGTCACGCCTGTGGGTCCAAAAAAATTCAGGCAGGTGACGTCATGGCAGGCAAATCCGACGATGTTTCCAGACTCGGTAGCGATGAAACAGGACACCGGATGACGGCTGAAAGCGACCTCACATTCAGCGGCCCAGCCTTTGCCGAACCTGTCTTTTACCCAGTGAACAACAGCATGTTTTTCATATGTCATGGCACGGCGGATCACCATGCCCTGAGCAGCAGGACAGTTCAGCTCAGATGCGCTCCCGGGCAGATCATACAGCCGGACAAGAAGATCAGGCATTTTTTAAAAATCCATGTGCCAGCCGGCGCCGGCAAAGGAGAACCGGTCTTTGAACCGGTGAAAGAGTCTGGCAGCGGCTTCGTTTCCCGTGCAGTGGGACACGGCAATGGTCTGTACCTGGAATTTGTCAAAGGCATCCATGGCCTCGTCCAACTGAGACGGGTCGTTGGCAAATCCCAGGTGGGTGCCGCCGATGACGGCATGAAATGATGGGTGGCCGGATTTTTCGGCAAAATGTTCCATGATGTTGACAATGCCAGAGTGGGCGCATCCGGTGACAATCACCGGGCCGGACGGGGTCTCGATGAGTAGGGAGCCATCGTCGCTGAAAGGATCGGGAACAAATCCGTCCGGGGTCTGTTTCACCAGGCGGTCATCGGACGGTTCAAAAGACCAGGTCCGGGGCACCTGGCCGGAAAAAAATACGCCCGGAGAAATTTCAGTGAACTCACTGTGAAATTCGAACCGGGCGTTGAGAGTCTCTTCCAGGGCAGATTGAGAAAACGGGATGCCGATGTAGGCAGGGTCCTGGTCTTTGGGCAGCAGGTATTTGCCGGCAAACAGGTCCGGATGGGCATGGACGGTCAAGGGTCGCTTCCGGGGCGGAATCTGCATCAGACCCCCGGTGTGGTCAAAATGGCCGTGGCTGATCACCACCCCGTCCAGGCTTGCCAGGTCGATTTTCAGAGCCTTGGCGTTGTGGGCCAGACCCAGTCCCTGGCCCGTGTCCATGAGCAGACAGAGGTCCGGGGTCTTCACCAGGGCGGCGAATCCGTGTTCACCCATGATATCTTTGGCCATGTGGGCCCGGTTTTCACAGATGACGGTGATGCGTGTGTGTGTCATGGGTATGGCTCTTTTGTTTGAATATCAGATGCGGGTGCGGTTATCGGGCATGGTGGCCACCAGGTGGATCACACTGATGGACCGTTCCAGGAAACCGCCTTCGCAGTAGCACAGGTAAAATTCCCACAGCCGCCTGAACCGGTGGTCATATCCCAGCCGGGACAGAGTGTCCCGGGAGGCATCAAACCGTTGCCTCCAGTGTTTCAGGGTCTTTGCATAGTCAAACCCGAAATCGGTGAGTTTTCGGACTACCATGCCGGTATGGTCCGTGAGAACCCGCAGAAGGTGGTGGGTGGCGGGCAGGCATCCGCCCGGAAATATGTGGCGCTGGATAAAATCTACACTTTTCAGATAACGGTGGTACAGCTGGTCTTTGATGGTGATGGCCTGGATGAGCATGATGCCGTCGGGTTTGAGCAGGGATTCGCAGGTTTTCATGAAGGCCGGCATATACTGATGGCCCACGGCCTCGATCATCTCGATACTCACCAGTTTGTCATACTGCCCGGTAAGTTCCCGGTAGTCGGCTTTCAGCAGGGTGATCCTGTCCTGGAGGCCCAGGGCCTTGATGCGGCGGTGTGCCTCGTCATACTGGGCATCAGAGATGGTGGTGGTGGTGACATGGCACCCGTACCGGGAGGCCGCATGGATAGCGAATCCACCCCAGCCGCCGCC
Source organism: Desulfotignum sp. (assembly GCA_032250905.1). GTDB lineage: Bacteria > Desulfobacterota > Desulfobacteria > Desulfobacterales > Desulfobacteraceae > Desulfotignum. Next base: position 5,204 of record JAVVEQ010000006.1, read on the forward strand.
GATTTCGATCACCCGGTCTTCCGGTCCCAGGTGCAGCTGCCGGCAGATCACGTCCAGCTTGTGGACAGCTGCCTCTTCCAGGGTGCTGGTGTCTTGGGGATAAATGGCGGCGGAATACATCATGACCGGGTCCAGAAAGGTCTGGTACATGTCGTTGCCCAGGTCGTAATGGGCCAGGATGTTCTGTCTGGCCCCTTTTTTCGAGTTGTGCCTGCGCCAGTGTGCCAGGCGCAGCAGCGGTTTCACAAGCTTCGCCAGCCGGTTATCCATCCGATCCATGACCGGCTGGTTAAGCACGATGATGCGAATCACCGCAGTCAGATCATCGGTTTCCCACTGTCCATCCACATAGGATTCTGCCGCGCCGATGGAGCCGTCCACCATAACCCGGGAGTAGAACACAGGGTCCAGCACCTGGATGACCGCCTCCGGCCCGTTGCCCGGCCCGAAGGTCAGGGTCCGGTCTTTTTCAAAGATGGTCAGACGGCCGAAAGACAGTTGATTCAACATGTTCAGCACCATGCGGCGGGTCCAGGCCCGGGGCCGGGAGATGAAAGCAGAGTGGGCGGGGGACACTTGTCCAGGAGAGGTGATAGATTTCATGACAACTCCTTTTTGTAAGGGACATAAGGGATTTTTTTCAAAAAGATCCGTGCAGCCTGCCAGTAGATCTTCAGGATGATAAAGGCGGTCATCACGGGTTTGCGCAGCAGGACCGGCCGGACTGACTGCCGGGTGAGCGGTTGTTTTTCCAGTATCACGGCGGCATCAAATATGTGTCCCCGGGGGTCATCCACCCGGATTTTAATCGCGGTTCTGTCTGCCGGTGGTGGTGTGACAGACCAGCAGTAGTGCTGATGAACCGGGTTGAACGGGGACACATGAAATACTTTGGGATTGTCGGGTGTAAGGGTGGCGGACAGGTCATGGGCATAACAGTGCCGCTCGTTCCAGGGGGTGTTGGAAACCTCGGCCAGCAGATGGGTGCAGGTATATTCCCGGTCATAGCCAAAATAAAAATTCACCGGACTGAAATACAGCCCCAGGGTTCGGACATTCATCAGGCCGCACACCGGTCCGGTTACAGGCCTGCCGGTGAGTTCCAGCATCTTTTTTTTGACGCTGATATGCAGGGGCTCATGGGCCGGTCCCAGGTAGTCGGATCGCCGGAAGCGGCTGAGGGCAAACCGCGTGAATGAAAACCAGGGGGACAGTTCCGGTACCCGGTCCAGTTCATCCAGGTTCAGAAACCACATGAAAAATCGATAGCTGAAACAGTGGTGCTTCGGCGTGTGGCGGTGGTGGAACACTCTGCCTTTGTAGAGCGCGGATTTCATGGGGTCACCCCCAGGGCCGCACACACCCGCAGTGCGCTTTGCACCCCGTCCTCGTGGAATCCGTTGAACCAGTAAGCCCCGCAGAAATGCAGCCCCCCGGGTCCGGAGATCCGGTCCCACTGCTGCTGGGCTTTTATGGTGGTTGGGGAAAAGGCCGGGTGGGAATAGGTGAAGTGCTGCAGGACGTTGTGCGCGTCAATCTCCTGGTTCAGGGTGACCAGGCAGGTGGCGGGCAGATCCAGCCGCTGCAGGATGTTCATGTTGTAGGTCAAAGTGGTCCGGCCGGTGTTGTTCTCAGACATATTATAGTTCCAGCTGGCCCAGGCCTTGGGAGTTCTGGGCAGAATGCGGGTGTCGGTGTGCAGTACCACCTGGTTATCGATGAACGGCAGGTTTTGGAGGATCCGGGTTTCCGTTTCTGTCGGTGCATCCAGCAGGGCCAGGGCCTGGTTTGCGTGGCAGGCCACCACCACGTGATCGAACACCCCCTGGTCTCCATCGGTCATCACCCGGATACCGTCTGGTTCCCGGACGATTCTTCTCACCGGTGAGGACAGGTGGATCCGGTCCTGATACCGGGCGGTGATGTGCGGGATGTAGGAGCGGGACCCGCCTGTGATGGTATACCACTGCGGCCGGTCCAACAGATTCAGCAGGCCGTGGTTGTCAAAAAACCGGACAAAGAAAGGCAAAGGAAACTCCCGGACATCATCCAGGCCCATAGACCAGATGGCCGCTACCATGGGAAACAGGTAGTTGTCCCGGAACAGGGACCCGAACCGGTGGTCATCCAGGTACTCCCCGAGGGTCTGCCAGGCCCGGGCCGGCGGTGTTTTTTTCACCTGCCGGTTGAACCGCACAATATCCATGAGCATGCGCAGAAACGAAGGAGACACCAGGTTTTTGCGCTGGGCAAACAGGGTGTCCAGTGTATGGCCGTTGTATTCCAGGCCGATGGCATCGTTGCGCACGGAAAAGCTCATTTCAGTTTTCTGGAAGGTCACTGCCAGTTCTTTCAGCAGGCGCATGAAGTTGGGATAGGTGCGGTCGTTGAACACGATAAACCCAGTGTCCACGGCGCAGGGGACCTTATCCACGGTGACGTCCACCGTGTGGGTGTGTCCGCCGATATAATCATTGGCTTCAAACAGGTGCACCGGGTATTGAGCGGACAGATAATGGGCCGCTGTCAATCCGGCAATACCGGAACCGATGACCGCAATTTTTTTCATGATCCCAGCCTTTTTTTTACGGTTTTGATCACCCCCCCTACCAGCGGGAGCTGTTCGTATATCATGGCCCCGAGATCAAAATAATCCCGGTGGGTTTTCACTCTGCCGTCCGAAGCAAAGGTCAGGTGACTGCACCCGTCTACAGCCACGGGCCGGCCCTTTGCCAGCCGGGGATGGGATATTTCCATGGTCCAGGTGACGAAGGCCTGGTCCCCGGACTGTATCCGGGCATCAAATGTAAACCGGACGGTCCGGACGTTTTCGTACAGGGAGGCAAGGTACTGTTTCAGGGCAGGCAGACCGTCCAGGGTGTGGGCAGGATCGGTGAAGCGGATGTCGGGATGGTAGATCGTGTCGACCAGGTCCAGGCTGGTTTTATCCAGCTGGTTGAAGGTATTCAGGAATGTGTCCAGAGGGTCCATAATGCCGCCTTTTTTTATAGTAACCGGTCCGCTTGCAGCGGATCAGCCGGGTGACGTTTCCGGGGATACGGTTTCCACCGGACGCGGGTCTGTCTGGTATGAGGTGATGTACATCCGGCCGTTATTTTCAAAAAACACCACCCCGTCCAGGTACCCGATGTCTCCGGCTTCTTCATGGGTCAGGCCCAGGGCAAACTCCTTGAGGGGGAAGATGTTCCAGTCATGGGACACGCAGATGGCGACTTCATTGTCTGCCAGGTTGTTGACCCGTTCAGTCATGAATCGGGTGAGGGTGGTTGTCGTGGTTGCCGGACTTTCCATGACGGTTTCGTCCAGGCGGTTGTCGAACCAGTTGCGGATGTATGTGTGGGTCCCCTGTTCCTTGAGCTGGTTCAATGCTTTTTCGATATCCTTTATGTAAAACGGGGCCAGCTTTTCCTGCGGCAGGTTGTGGGGAAGATCGATGCCGTGCTGCCGGGTGAATCCCTTGTCAATGAGATAGGCGGTTTCAATGCACCGGCCGAACGGGGAGGAGTACAGCCGGGGCAGGGGGGCGACCGGGAGGCTTCGGCCCATTTCCAGGGCGTATTTCATGCCCTCCGGGGTCAGGCCCATGAACGCTTCGCTGCGGGGGGCGGTGCCGTAAAACCGGGCGGAATGGCGGATGATGGCGGCGATTTTTGTGATATTCTGATTTAAGAGCTGCCGGATCACAGTCAGGGTCTGGTCGGACCGGACGGGGTATTCTCGATTCATGACAAAGGGTGAGGTCTCCTGTGTGCATTATTTATGGTGTCAATTCCAGGTTATGAATTTTAACGTTCCGGTGCCGGTGTGTCAACCGGTTTTGGTTTCTGCACCTGAATGGGGTGATCCGGCATTTGACGGTCAGACCGGATCGGTTTCGCAGGTGACGATTCCCAGGTATCCGTCTACAGTGACCCGGTCCCCGGTCCGGATGTATTCCAGGATCCGGTCCGCGCCGGTGACGCAGGGCAGGCCGTATTCCCGGGCGATGATGGCCCCGTGGATCAGCATCCCTCCCCGTTCCTCCACCACAGCTGCAGCCAGGGGGATCACAAAGGTCATGTTGGGGTCCACTCCCTGGCAGATCAGGACCTCACCTTCAGTGAAGCCCGTCAGGTCCCGGGGATCACGTATCACCCGGGCTGTTCCCCTGGCTATCCCCTGTCCGGCGGGATGGCCCACAATCTGGCGGGCCTGGAACCAACGGTCATACACGGCATCCTGATCACCTGCTTCGGTGTTCTGTGCGGTGCCGGAAGCGGCCATAGCCCCTGCGTCCAGGGCCGGTATCTTTGTCAGGCACAACAGATCCTCCTGCTCAGATTCCGGTCCGGATAACCGGGCCTGTCCCTCCTGGATCGCCTCATGGAGCCGGGCTTCGATGCGCCCCAGGTGGATGTTGTCATCATCCCGGAGACGGAAGCTTTCCCGGCCCAGGTGCAGCAGGTCTTTTGCATACGCCTGCCGGTCCGGGGCAAAGGACCGGAGGTACGCATCCTCAAGCGCCCCGGGATCAGACGGGACCGGCAGTTTGGCCGGGCGCCGGGCATAGGCCAGCAGGATGCGGATAATGGCGGTATCTCCATACTGGCATTCATTGCCTGTGCCCGTGGTGCAGGACAGGTCTCCGAACTCATCGATGAAATCGTCCAGGCGCCGTGAAAACAGGTGATCCGGAGGGGCGGTTCCATGATCTTTCAAGGTCCGGGCCAGGCCGGGATCGGTTCGGATACATTCGGCCAGTTCTTCGAGCAGGGTGTTGCGCCGCACGCTTTTCAGCCCGGTGTTTTCCAGCAGGGTCATGAATTCATAGGGATCTGAGGGTTGGACCGCATCGTTATAAATCTGGCCGAACAGCCGGATACCGTGGGCAAAGGGGATAAAATCCGCCCAGTACACTTTGACCCAGTGATCATAGACAGCCTGCCGGTGATCGATTTCAGCGCACAGATCCGAGGGGGTCAGATCGGACAGATTGATGCGGCCCAGATCTTTTGCCGCCTGGATCATCTCCGGAATCAGGCGGTGTTCGATTTTGTCATACAAATCCCTGAGATTGTCATAACTGCGGTGCAGGCTCAGGTACCAGGTGCGTTTGTCGTCGGTATCTGCTGCCGTCGAGGTGGTGATGGCCCGGGACTGGAGCACGTAGAACCGGCCCTGCCAAAAGGTCCATTCCACATCCTGGGGCTGTCCGAAAATCGATTCCAGCCGGCAGCCCGCTTCCCGGACCTGGTCGATCATGACCGTTTCCAGAGACGGTTTGTCCGCCATTTCAAGCGGCAGGGAGACTCTTTCCACCCCACCGGTGCCAGCCTGGATGCAGTAGGACCGTGCTGGCGCATGGTGGACCAGAATCCTGCCATTGCCCCGGTCCAGGTGCCACCGGTCCGGGTCCACATCCCCGTCCACCAGTCCCTGGTTCAGGCCCCATACCGCTTCGATAAGCATCTGACTGCTGTCTGCCGGGTTGCGGCTGAAAAACACCCCGGAACAGTCTGAAGGAATCAGTTCCTGGATCAGAACGGCCATCGTGCTTCGCTCCACGGACAGTCCCAGTTCTTTGCGGTAGAGCAGGGCCGCATCGGAAAAAAGAGAGGCCCATACCAGCCGGACATGGGTCAGGATCGAAGCAGAGGATGTAACATTTAGAAAAGAGGCGTGCAGTCCGGCAAACGAAGACGCTTTTTCATCTTCCCCGGGTGCAGATGACCTCACCGCCACCGGGAAGTCGTTGCAGGCGGCTGCCAGGACCCGGGTCAGCCGGTCTTCCAGAGGGCCGGGCAAAGGGGTGTTCAGAAAAAAGTTGCGTATACGCAGGGACACATCCCAGATTTCTTCCCACCGCATCCGGTCAAAGGCCTTGCGGTTGAGTTCAATCCCAATGCGGTCCTGGATGCCGGTGTCCGCCAGGTATGCCTCATACACAGGGGTGGGAATGCACCAGGTCCGGGGAACGGCAAATCCGTTTTCCTGGAGCCGGGCCATGTGAAATGCCTTGGTTCCGGTCTTTTGTCTGCCTGCGGCCAGGATTCCCTGTATATCCAGCAGCGGGGTCATGGCTTCACCTTGAGTTCAAACACATTCTGGAACCGGTTGACCAGAAAATACCGGGAGATTTTTACACACACCAGGGCCGTGGTGGGGGCTGCAGCAAAGGATGCCAGGTGGGGGTGGCGCTTGAGATAAAGCGTTTTCAGTACCAGCTTCTCAGAATCCGTTACATCAGTCACGGTACCGGTGGCGGTGACTGCGGCAGCCTGGTAGATATCTTCGGACCTGTTTTCACTGTTGTTGACCAGAAATGCGGCGTTGGGACAGGCCAGCAGGTTGTCGTATTTGCGCGTGGTCACCGGGGTCAGAAAAATGATCCGGTCCAGTTCCGGGGTGGCGGCGACCGCCACCAGGCTGGCATAGGGATGGCCGTCTTTCTGGGTGCACAGCACCGCCAGCCGCTGAGAGTCGATCAGGTCACGAATGGTGTTGAACAGGGTGAGGGCATCCATTGATTCCATGGCAAGTCTCCCATAATCAGGCAAAAGATGTTAGAATCCGGTTGAATTCAATTCTTACGGCATGCTATAGGAGCTGTCAACCGTTACCTGTTTTATCCGCTGGAGTGAGGAGGAAAAATGTCCAGACAGATCAGTCTGATCGGCGTTCCCATGGATTTTGGCCAGGACCTGCGCGGGGTGGATATGGGGCCGGCCGCAGTGCGGTACACCGGCCTGATTGCCCGTCTGAGGGAACTGGGCCATACCGTGCGGGATCGGGGAGATGTGCCCATTCCCATCCGGGACGATGCCGTGTCCGAGCCGGTGCCGGGAAACACCTATGTGGAGGAGATCACCCGGATCTGCAATACCATCTATACTCTGGGCCGCCGGGTGATTGAAAAAGGGGATTTTCCTTTGTTCGTGGGCGGGGATCATTCCATTGCCGTGGGCACGGTGGCTGCAGCCGGTTCGGGCGATGAACCTCTGGGCCTGATATGGCTGGATGCCCACGGGGATTTCAACACGCCGGACACCTCGCCCTCGGGCAATATCCACGGCATGCCCCTGGCCATTCTCATGGGAGAGGGGCATCCGGATCTGGTCAACGTGGGACGGTCCGGTCCCAAGGTGCTGCCGGAGAATGTGGTCATGATCGGGCTCCGGGACATTGATCCGGCCGAAAAACGGCTTCTGAGGAGTTCAGGTGTCACAATGTTCACCATGCGGGACATTGATGAACAGGGGATCTCCACAGTGGCTAACAAGGCAGTGATGAAATTTGCCCACATGAAACGCATTCACCTGACCGTGGACATGGATGCCCTTGACCCGGTTGAAGCCCCGGGCGTGGGGACGCCCGTGCCCGGGGGTATCACTTACCGGGAGGCCCACCTGCTTATGGAGATCCTGGCAGATTCTAAGAAAGTGGGCTCCATGGATCTGGTGGAGATCAACCCGATCCTGGATGTGGCCAACAAAACCGCAAAACTGGCGGTGGAGCTGACCCTGTCCGCTCTGGGAAAAAGCATTTTGTGAGCCTGTCCGAGTATATTCATTCCCTGAAAGCCTATAAAGGATTTGCCGGCGACGTTGTGTGTCACCGGACCCTGGATCCGGTGCCGGCGCAGTATGCCGGATCCCTGCCCGGGTTCACCCATGACCTGTCTGTGCTGCTGGAGGAACTGGGTATTTCCAAGTTGTATGCCCATCAACAGACCGCCATGAACCGGATCCTTTCTGGCAGGCACACCGTCATCGCCACGCCCACCGCGTCAGGTAAAAGTCTGGTGTACAACCTGCCCGTGGTGGACCGGCTCTTGTCCGATCCGTCTGCCACGGCACTCTACCTGTTTCCGTTAAAAGCCCTGGCACGGGACCAGCTGGGCACGGTGCAGGACCTGCTGGTGCGGGCCAGGAGTCTGGCAGAGGATCTGCCGGTGCTGCGGGCGGCCGTGTATGACGGGGACGTATCTTCCCATCACAAGGCAAAAATCCGGCGGGATCCGCCCCAGGTACTTTTGTCCAACCCGGAAATGCTGCACCTGGCCATGCTGCCCCATCATCATCTGTGGGAAGCATATTTCCGGCGTCTGGCGTTTGTGGTGGTGGATGAGGTCCACACCTACCGGGGGGTGATGGGATCCAATATGGCCTGGGTGTTCCGGCGCCTGGTACGTATCTGCAGACATTATGGCGCAACGCCTGTGTTTGTGTTCTGCTCGGCTACTATTGCCAACCCGGGCGACCTGTGCCGCCGGCTCACCGGTCTGGATGTGGGGGTGATGGACCGGGCCGGGGCCCCGGCCGGGACCAAAGAGGTGGTTCTCATGCGGGGAATGGACGGCGCCGCACAGACCGCCATCGCCCTGATCCATGCAGCCATGCACCGGAACCTGCGTACGATTGTATATACACAATCCAGAAAAATTACGGAACTGATCGCTATCTGGGCGTCTCAGCGGGCAAAAAAACTGCGGGACAGGATCAGCGCATACCGGGCCGGGTTTCTGCCTGAAGAGCGGCGGGAGATCGAGCTCCGGCTGGCCACAGGGGATCTCCTGTGCGTGGTATCCACCTCAGCCCTGGAACTGGGCATCGATATCGGGAATCTGGACCTGTGTATCCTTGTGGGGTATCCGGGCACCATCATGTCCACCTGGCAGCGGGCCGGCCGGGTAGGGCGGGACGGCAGCCATTCCGCCCTGGTGCTCATCGCCCATGAAGATGCCCTGGACCAGTATTTTATGAACCATCCGGACGTATTCTTTGACATGCCCCCGGAAACCGCGCTCATCAATCCGGACAATCCCGTGATCTGCAAGGCACACCTGGTATGCGCGGCCGCGGACCTGGCATTGAAACAGGGGGAACCGCTGCTGATGCCTGGTCCGGGTGTGTCAGATCCGCAGACTGCCGGCAGGCAGGAAACCCATCTGGAGATGGCAGGGGCCGGTCCTGTCCGGACAGCCCTCCGGGAGCTTGAAGCGTCCGGCCGGCTCCTTCGCAGTGTGAACAGCGATCTCTGGTATGCGGCCCGGAAGTCACCTCACCGGGAGGTGAGCCTGAGGGGCACCGGCCGCACCATCCCCATATTCCTGGAAAATACCCGGCAGAGTCTGGGAGAGATCGACCGGTACCGGGCCTTTTTTGATACCCATGACGGGGCCGTTTACCTGCACCAGGGCCGGTCCTATGTGGTGACCCGGTTCGATCATGAAAAAGGCAGCGTGGAAGTGACCCCAAAAGTGGTAAACTACTACACAAGGGCACGGTCTTCCAAATCTACGCAGATCATGGAAACCCTGGACAGTCGAATGGTCAGGGGCACCCGTGTGGGGTTCGGCCGGATGCGCATCACCGAGCAGGTGACCGGGTATGACCGCAAACTGGTGGCCACGGGCCGGTCCATCGGTATGGTCCCCCTGGACATGCCGCCGCTGACCTTTGACACCCAGGGGCTGTGGATCCAGATCCCGGATGAGATCCGGGACCACATCGAAGCAAACCGCATGCACTTCATGGGCGGGATCCATGCCATGGAGCATGCCGCCATCGGCATCATGCCGCTTCTGGTCATGACCGACCGAAACGACCTGGGCGGGATCTCCATTCCGTTTCACGAACAGCTGCAGACCGCGACCGTGTTCGTATATGATGCCGTTCCAGGCGGGTTGGGGCTCTGCCGCCAGGCGTTTGAACAGGCAGACCGGTTTCTTCACACCACACTGGATACCATCTTGTCCTGCCGCTGCGAGACCGGGTGCCCTGCCTGTGTGCATTCTCCCAAATGCGGATCCGGCAACCGTCCCATAGACAAGCACGCGGCCCGGCAGATTCTGGAACGTATCATTACCCAGGATCAAGAGACTGTGTCAGTTTTGGGTGCTGAAATTTTCAAGCCCCCGTCACATCCGGGGCAGATTCAAGAGAATCCGGCGCAGAAACAATCCTCCCTGCGGTACGGGGTTCTGGACATCGAGACCCGGCGATCCGCCGCAGAGGTGGGAGGATGGAATCGGGCGGAAAAGATGGGAGTCAGCTGTGCCGTGCTTTATGACTCTGAATCCGGACATTTTCATGACTATTCCCAGGATCAGGTGGCAGACCTCTGCCGGCACCTGGCACAACTGGACCGGGTGGTGGGGTTCAACCTGATCCGGTTTGATTACAGGGTCCTGGCCGGGTTATGCGATTTTGATTTTTACAGCCTTCCCACCCTGGACATCCTGGTGAAGATCCATGATATCTTAGGATATCGCCTCTCCCTGGATCACCTGGCAAAGAACACCCTGGGGGCGCAGAAAAGTGCGGATGGGCTCATGGCCCTGACGTGGTGGCAGCAGGGAGAGATGGACAAGATCATCGAATACTGTACCCAGGATGTGCGGGTCACCCGGGACCTGTACCGGTTCGGCCGGGACAACCGGTTTCTGATATTCAGAAACAAGGCCGGCCACCAGGTCCGGGTCCCGGTGTCCTGGTAGGGTCAATAATCGCAGATGGAGGGGTCCACACTGGCGGGCACCCCTTCATACGGCGTCCATTTGTGTGATTTGTAACTGTCTCCGTCCCGCATGTTTTTCAGGATCTCAATGCTGGTCTTGTAACCCTTGTACATGCGGCACATCTCCATGGCCATACCGCAGATCAGGGCCACGGCCTGGGCCATGTTGATATCGTGATGGGAGAATTCCCAGGGTTCTGCCGTGTAGACCCGCATGGCTCCGATGATTTTGTTGTTACTGATGACAGGCACTCCCAGCAGGGAGGCGATCCCCTCTTTTTTCGCCTGTTCCGGATATTCAATCCGCGGATCATCCATGACATCAAAGATGGCAATAGGTACGGCATCTTTGGCTTCCCTTATGGTCTGCATGAAATGGACCGGCCCTTTGTTCAGGTACTCGTCGCTCAGGCCGGATGAGGCCACCAGTCCCAGTTCCCGGGTTTCCCGGTTCACCAGAAACACGGAACAGCCTTTGGCTTTGAACGCGGTTTTCACGCTTTCCGCCGTGATCAGCGCCACCTCTTCAGGGTCTTTGCACTGGGAAATGGCGGTAGTCAGTTTGACAATGGTGTCGTAGTACATGGCGTGTTTTTCCATACCAGCCTCCTTTGGTTAAGATTTAATGATCGGCTCCCGGAGAAGCAGGGAGCATTCAGAGACAGGCGGATCAGGCAGATGGAATGGCTGTCGGATCAGTGGTGCTGCGCGGTTCACAGATCGCTATGTAAATGAAAAGCTGAAATCATGTGGAGATTCATTTCAATAATCAGACTATAAAAGAAATTCCGGGTTTCGTCAAGGACGGATCGCACATAAACAAGGAAAGGGGGCCGGCAACGATTGCCGGAGGGTTTTTGACCCGCCGGGTGTTGCCGTACAATTCGATAATTCAGTAGTCAGGACCGGTGAAAAGGTTTTCGCCATGTCAGCAGCCTCCTTGCAATTTTTTCATAAAACATCATGATTTCTGGAATAGTGAACAGTTTTCCGGCCACCGGCAAGAGTGCCAGGAATGCCAGGCCGGTGACAGTGCAGATCCCTATGGCCGGGACCAGGGCGTCGGGCGGCATCAGGATGGTCACGACCCGGTGGATGCCTGTGAGAATTCCCCCCAGGACCAGGCTGGCCAGGATCAGTCGCGTCAGAAACAGATATACCTGGTTTTTTCCAGGATTTTGTGTTTTTCGGCTCCAGGATTCAAACAGTGCATAGGCGGACACCATCACGGTGACAGAAAGTCCCAGGGCCACGCCGTTGACCCCCAAAGTTTTCATGCATCCGTAAATCACCGGCAGGCCGGCCAGCATGCACAAGGTGGAGACCAGGGCTGGAAACAGTGTGTTTTCAAGGGCATAGAAACCTCTGGCCACAAAGGTCTGGGCGGCAAAAGCAAATGCGCCGGCCATGAAAAAAGGTAAAATTCCTGCGGTGATCCGGGTGGCGTCCGCATCAAACGCCCCCCGCTGGAACAGGATCATCACTATTTCATTTCGCAGCACGATAAAGAGAATGGCAAAAGGGATCACCAGAAAGATGAACTTCAATGTCTGGTTGATGATGCCGTTGAGGCGGTCCATGTCCCCGGTTGCGGCAATACCGGCCATAAAGGGGTAGGACGCCATGCCGACGGCCTGGCCGAACAGCCCCACCAGGATGAACATGATGCGCAGCGCATAATTCATGGCGGCAATGTGGCCCGGAGCCAGGAATGAGCCGAAGAATTTCATCAGTATTTCCGTGGAGAAAGTAACGGTGAGGCCCACCATGAAGGGCAGGGTGATCCGGACATAGTGGATGAAATCCGGATGAAAAAAATTGATAAGAAACCGGAATTTCAGCCCCTCTCTGGCAGCACCGGCCCACTGGAGGACAAAATTGCCGGCAAAGGCTCCGCCCAGAACCCCCCAGGCAAATCCTTCCATGCCCAGGGAAGGGTACAGAAACAGCCCGCCGCAGATGATGCCTGAGTTGTAAATCAAGGGCGCCAGGGCCGGGATAAGGAATTTTTCCCTGGTAAACTGCACGGCCATGAACAGACCCCCGGCAAAAAAGAAGAACTGGGCCGGCAGGATGATGCGGGTCATGCGTACAGCCAGGGAAAATGTGGCCGGGTCAGTGATTCCCGGAGCCAGCAGATTGACAAAAAAAGGAGTCCAGATCATGGCTCCGATAATACCGGTGACCAGGATCAGGCCGAATCCGTTGAACACCAGTGAAAACACTTCAAATCCCTGTTCCTCCATATCCCGGGACAGGTATCTTGCAAAGACAGGAATAAAGGTGATGGACAGAAATCCGCTGGCCACCACGTGGTTGAGGATTTCGGGCAGGGCAAAGGCGATCTGGTAGGCATCCACCCCGGCTCCGGCGCCGCCGGTCAAGGCAATGGCCATCTCCCGAACCAGGCCGATAACCCGGCTGGCAAGCACCGAAGCCATCATGATGAACGATGCCACGCCGATCTTTTTGAATATGGAAGGGGCCGCAGTCTTCATGATTTCAGGAAGTACCATACCCCGGGGACAAAGAAAAGACCCGTTTGTCCTCCCTAAAGCTTGACGGGAAAAAGAGTGGCGAATATACTGAACGGATCAATTGTTATGATAACAGACAGGAACATCGATTATGTGGACCCGAATGGGAATATGGTGTCTGATGGGGGCTTTTTTCATATGGCTGTTCAGTGGAATTTCACGCTTCATGCAGGCGGACAATTTCTGGAACGGCCTGACCCTTTCCCGGATATTAGGAGATTATACTGATCCGCTGGTGTTTGCTCTCCCCTGGGAAGCAGCACAGGATTTTCTGTATTTTTTCTTGGTTGAGCTGCCGTTTTACGGCGTGGTCCTGGGGCTGGGCACCCTGTTTCTGATTATGGGTATGTTCGTTAAGATCCGTTAACGATAAACACGGGTTTAAGATGGGTAAGGGTGATGTCATGAATAAAAAAAACAGCATGTTAACGGGATGTGAAGGAATGAGCCGGCGGCAGTTTCTGCAGGCATCTGTTCTGGCGGCAACCGCCGGTCTGGTGCCGTTTTATGGATGTGCCACTGATCCGGTCACCGGCAGAAAACAGCTGATGATGCTGACACGGGACCAGGAGATCGCCATAGACCGTCAGCAATCGCCGTTTCAGTTTTCATCGGACTACGGCATTGTTCAGGACAGTGCACTGAATCAGTATATCCACCGGGTGGGAAGCGACCTGGTGCCGTATTCTCACCGGCCGGGAATGCCCTATAATTTTCAGTGCGTGAATGCCACTTATATCAACGCGTATGCCTTTCCCGGCGGGTCTATTGCCGTGACCCGGGGGATTCTTTTGAAACTGGAAAATGAGGCGGAGCTGGCGGCGCTGCTGGGCCATGAGCTGGGCCATGTCAATGCCCGTCACACGGCGGAACAGGTGTCCAAAAGCCAGCTGTCCTCGCTGGTGGTGGGAGGACTTGCGATTCTCGCGAATTCCCAGGCCAGGGGACTGGGGGACCTGACCCAGCAGCTCGGGGCCCTCGGCCAGGGGCTGTACCTGGCCAAGTACAGCCGGGACAATGAGCGGGAGGCAGATTCTCTGGGCCATGAATACATGGTCAATGCAGGATATGGGTCTTTGGGTTTTGTGGGACTCATGGAAATGCTCAATTCCTTGAACAAGGAGCAGCCGAACGCCGCCCAGATGCTGTTTTCCACCCATCCCATGAGTGATGAACGCCTGGCTGCAGCGGTCCAGCGGGATCAGGGGCCCTATGCCCGGACCCGGAATGCCCCGGTTTTTCGGGAGCGTTACATGGATCAAACTGCGGAATTGAGGCGTCAGAAAACAGCGATTGAAAGGATGCAGGAAGGGGAAAAATACCTGTCTCAAGGGAAATACGATTCTGCACAGACTGCTTTTTCATCTGCTTTGAAACAGGCCGGGGATGATTATGCCGCCCATCTGCTCATGGCCAAATGTCAGCTCATCCAGAAAAAAAACGCTGAGGCGGCATCCTATGCAACGGCTGCGACTGCTTTGTATCCCACGGAACCCCAGGCCCACTATGTGGCTGGGCTGGCCCATGTGGGAACCCGTCAGTATGACCGGGCCCTGGACAATTTCACCCGCTGCGACCGGCTGTTGCCGGGCAATCCCCAGTTGACATTTTACATGGGATATTCCCGTGACAAAATCGGACAGCGACAGGCAGCGGCAGACAATTATTCTGCTTACCTGAAAATGGTCAATTATCAGACCAATGAATATTCCCAGTACGCCTACCAGCGATTGAAAGAATGGGGATATGTCGAGTAGTCTGTCAAAAGAGCGGTTTCAGGACCTTGTGGATGCTGTCTGGACCATGACCCTGGCAACGTCCGGTGAAAAAGGTCCCTGGTCGGCACCGGTATATTATCTGTACAGGGAAAAAAATTTTTATTTTTTTTCCAGTCCATCGTCCCGGCATATCCAGGAGGGCGAAGGGCGGTTGTGTGCTGCATCCATTTTTCGGGATCACGACCGCGTGGATCGTCTGGAGGGGCTCCAGATGAGCGGAACGATCCAGCTGCAGAAAACCGGTTTTCGCGCGGCATCGGTTGCAAAGGCATATGCCCTCCGGTTTGGCATTAAAGTTCCCGGTAAGGATTTTGCGGCATTTTTTCAAAATGTATTTCATGCCTGCCTGTATGCGTTTTCAGCGGATCAGGTATTATATATGGATAACCGCAAAGGGTTTGGCAACCGGGAGCCCCTTTTTTTATGAAATTCAACAGCCTGACTCAATGTGTGGCGTTTCTGGAGCAGGACAAAGAACTGATTCGTATCCGTGAACCGGTGGACCCTCACCTGGAGATGGCTGAAATCACCCGGCGGGTGTTTGAAGCCGGGGGACCGGCCCTGCTGTTTGAAACGGTCAAAGATTCTCCGTTTCCAGCCCTGGGCAACCTGTACGGGACCTGGACGCGGACGGTGAAAATTTTTGAACCCCAGCTGGAACAGGTCAAAGCCCTGGTGGACATGGCGACAGACCCCATGCAGTTCGTCAAATCCCCGGGGCGGCTGATCAAGGCCGGCATGGCCCTGTCCAATGCCTTGCCGGTTCCGGTCCGGAAAAACCGTACATTGACCCGGCTGACGCAGATTGACCAGCTGCCACAGATCACCTGCTGGCCGGAGGATGGGGGATCATTTGTGCTGCTGCCCCAGGTGTTTTCCATGGATCCTTGTAACGACGGCGTGATCAGGTCCAACCTGGGCATGTACCGGATTCAGTTGACCGGCAACGAGTACCTGCTCAACCAGGAAATCGGTCTGCATTATCAGCTGCATCGGGGCATTGCCGTTCATCATCACAACGCATTGGCGGAAAACAGGGCGCTGAAAGTGAGTATTTTTATCGGCGGGCCCCCGGCCCATGCCCTGGCAGCTGTCATGCCCCTGCCCGAGGGGATGCCGGAGATTGCATTTGCCGGGGCTTTGGCCGGGCGGAATTTCAGATATTTCCGGAACAACGGGTTTGTTCTGTCCACAGATGCCGATTTCTGCATCACCGGATGGGTGGTTCCCCATCGCACCAAACCGGAAGGCCCTTTCGGTGATCACCTGGGGTATTATTCGGATACACATGCGTTCCCCTATATCCGGGTGGCATCGGTATGGCACCGGCCGGGTGCGATTTTTCCGTTTACCGTGGTGGGACGCCCCCCCCGGGAAGACAGCCATTTCGGCCGGCTCATCCACGAGATCACCCGCAGCGCCATCCCAAAAACGATTCCCGGTGTCACGGCGGTCAACGCCGTGGATGCGTCCGGGGTGCATCCGCTGCTGCTGGCCAAGGCCCGGGAGGGATATGTCCCCTATGCGGACCGTGAACCCAGGGAGCTGCTGACCCATGCCCTTGCCATCCTGGGCAAAGGTCAGCTGTCGCTGGCCAAATATCTGATCATTGCCGCCCATGAGGATGATCCCGGCCTGGATGTCAATGATGAAAAAGCGTTTCTGAAGCATGTGCTGGAACGGCTGGATTTTTCCAGGGACCTGCATTTTTTCACGCGCACCACCATGGATACCCTGGATTATTCCGGGCAGCAGCTCAACCAGGGTTCCAAAGTGGTGATAGCGGCGGCCGGACAGGTGAAGCGGCGGCTTTTCACGGACCTGCCTTCGGATTTTTTCCTGCCGGATCCGTTTTCCGGGGCACAGATGGCGGCCCCGGGTATCTGTGTGATCCAGGGCCCGGCGTTCACTTCCTATCCCCGGGCCAGGCAGCAGATCAACCCGGTGAAAAAAAGCCTTGAAAAGATGGCGGAGAGGTCCGGCCTGGCTTTGGTGGTGGTGGTGGATGATGCCGGTTTCTGTGCACAGACGTTTGCCAATTTTCTGTGGGTAACCTTTCTGCGGTCCAACCCCTCTCATGACATTTACGGGGTCAAAGAAAGAACCCTTCACAAGCACTGGGGATGTGACGGCCCGCTGATCATAGACGCCCGCATTAAACCGTTTCATGCGGCACCGCTGGAACCGGACCCTGACGTTGCCCGCCGGGTGGACCAGATGGGGTGCCGGGGCGGACCGCTTTACAACATTATCTGATTTTTGAAAGGCGTGCAATCATGTTCAAACGCTTGAAATTTCTGATTTACACCCGGCCGTTTACCTGGTTCGCTTATTACCTGATCAAAGGGTACAGCAGCACGTTCAGGTTGAAGGTTGTAAACGAGTCCCACTGGAAAACACTGCTGAAACAGGGGAAACCGATACTGCTGTGTACCTGGCACCAGCAGTTTTTTGCCGCTATTACCCATTTCAAACAGTATGCCGGGTATCGTCCCGGTTTGATGATTTCCCAAAGCCGGGACGGGGACCTGATTTCCGGTGTGGCCAACCGGTCGGGATGGCATACCCCGAGGGGGTCATCCTCACGGGGCGGTAAGGATGCCATGGCTGCCATGATCACCCATTTGAAGAAACACGGGTTCGGGGCCCATATCCTGGATGGCCCCAGAGGCCCTATGGGCAGAATCAAGCCCGGGGTGATCCGTATGGCCCATGCCACGGGTGCCCGGCTGGTGCCGTTCCATGTGACTGCCGACAAAGCCTGGGTCTTCAATTCCTGGGACCGGTTCATGCTGCCCCGGCCGTTTTCAAAGGTCTGCATCACTTTTGACAGCGGTATCCTGCTGCCGCCGCTGACAGGTCCTGACAGTTTTGAACAGCAGCGCCGGGACCTGGAAACCCTGCTTTTGCCCCGACTGTTCCATCCTCAGACCAAGGAGCGAGACCATGGATAAAAAACCGTTACCATCCGTATTTTTTCATTTCAGGTTCAAGTTTCTGGCCATTTCTTCCATCGCTTTTCTCATGTATGTCATCTTGTCCAGTTCGTCAGACTTCAGCCAGTTTGCCGGCACCTTCCAGTTCAAACTGCTGGGGCCGTTTTTCATTTTTTCCGGGCTGATGTTCCTGGTGTTCAGGAGATTTCCCATCAAATGCCCCCACTGTGCCAGGGTGCTTCCCACTAAAAAAGACTGGACCTGTCCCCATTGCGGGAAAAAACAGGGAAAGGACCGGTATCTGATGGAAAAGTGCGTACACTGCCGACAGATGCTGGCCACCAGCGAATGTGACTTGTGCAAAAAGGAGTTCAAACTGTAAAATATCAGACCACGCCGGTGAATTCCATGTTCAGTTTCTGCTGGAAATTTTCAATGGTTTTGAAAATCTCCTTGAGCATGTGCCGGTCCAGCTGGGACAGGTTGTCCGGGTTGATGTAGTTGTCCGGCGGGGTGCCTTCGTCCATGATGTTGGTGATCTGACGCCGGAAACGAAGGGTCATCAGAAAATTGTAGGACTGCACCATGTTGTGGTATTCCCTGGCCGTGACTGCATGCCGGGTGTAAAGCCGGAACAGCCTCCCCAGGGTGTTGGTCTGGTAGATGTTGTTTTTCAGGGCAAATACCCGGGTGACATCCGTAATGGGCAGCATGGCATATTTGATGTCAAACGCGTTTTTGTGCTGTCCCCTGGACTCCACTTTCAGCTTGCCGAACAGCCCGATGGGCGGTTTGAAATACAGGGCGTTTTCGGTCATGTTTCGCAGAAAGCCGGACCAACCCTGAATGGATGCAAACAGATGATCCTTGAGTTGTGTCGCCAGGGTCAGGTCTCCATAAGTGCCCTTGAAATCAAAAAAGATGCTGGAAAACAAGAGATCTTCCGGCTTGGCCTTGCGGATCCAGGTGTAAAAATACTGTTTCCAGACAGACAACGGCTGGCACCACTTCGGGTTTTTTGCCATGTTGTTTCCGTTACAGAACCGGTATCCCGCCGTATCCAGACGGGTGCAGACCAGGTCGGCCAGGCGGGTGAAGTAATCGGTCGCCGTTTTGGCATCCGCGTCTGATGAGGGATCCTCATACACAATGGCATTGTCCTGGTCGGATACCAGTGTCTGTTCTTCCCGGCCTTCCGATCCCATGGTCAGAAACACGAATTTACAGGGTGCGGGTCCGACCTCTTCCAGGGAAAAGGCCATGATTTTATTGAGGATGGCATCGGAAAATGTGGTGATCAGCCGGGTGATCACTTCCGGATTCAGACCATTGCGTATGGGGTCCAGAAGCATGTGGCACAGTCTTGTGTGGATGTTTTCCAGATCATCCATGGTTCTGGCGGAAGTGATGGATTTGAGCAGCAGATACGAGGCCTTTGTCTGGGCCGTGATCAGGTCCTTTTCCGTAATAATGCCGGAGATATCTCCGGATTCTCCGCACACGGCCAGGTGACGCTTGTCTTTGCCGATCATGGTCAGAAATGCTTCAAACACCTGGCTGTCCGCTGAAATGGTGATCACCGGGGATGACATGATTCCGGACACCGGGGTGTCTGACGGCAGCCCCTGTGCCAGTATCTTTTCCCGCAGATCCGCATCTGTGACAATGCCGGTGATCTGCCGGGAATCATCCTTGACCAGAATGGCGGAGGCTTTGGAACGGGACATTTTCCGGGCTGCCTGGCTCACAGGGGTGTCCATGGGACAGGTGGCGATGTTGGCCCGGAAAATGGCAGACACCGGCTGATTGAAAAAGTCACCCTGGGAATGATCTTCTTTCATTTCCGCCCCCAGGGCTCAAAACTGCTGAGATCGATTTCAGGAAAATGCAGCGTATCCAGATTGAACCATCCGGCGGTGAACATGCCGGGAAACACCTTTTTCCGGGTGTGGAAGTAGCGCACTTCCTTGTTGTAACGCCGTGCGGCATAAATGGTTTTCAGGTAAAGATCCGCCATTTCCAGAATCCGGGGATGGGAGATTCCGATATCCCGGGCCAGGATGTCCAGGTCTTTTGCCAGGCGGACTTGAGCCTGTTCAAACACCGGCACCAGGTCCGGATCCAGGGGCGCATCGGAAGCCTGAAACCGCGACAGGAGCGTCTGGAGCTGTTCAGTGGTCTCAGCGATCCTGGAACGGATCGGTTCGTCAGTGCCCTCCGGTGCCAGGGACAACAGATCAGGGATCAGTCCCAGCTGGTTCTGGCAGGCCGTGATCATCAGGTTTTTAGCGGCATGGATACGGCTTTTGGACCGCAGCATGCTGGTGTAGCTGCCGAAAATTACGCAGACCATCACAATGGCCAGTACTACGGCACAAAGCCCGGCAAAGGTGAGCCATGGATGTTTCATGAACAAGCCTCCAGTTTCAGGGTTGACCGGATTTGCGGGATGTATGTGAGCCCTATCATGTGTGCTTTCAGGAATCAATATTTTAATCGGGCGTAATAGGATTTTTTTGATGCGTGCATGGCATCTTCCAGGGTCAGAATCCCATTGCTGTTCAATATCGGGATCAGTTTCAGAAAAATTTCCGCCGTGGTCAATGCATCCCCCAGCGCCGTGTGCCGACCAATGATAGAGATTCCCAAGCGCCGGGCGATATTTTCCATGTCATGCTGTTCATGCACCGGATGCAGTATGGCAGACAGCAGCAGGGTATCCAGTACCGGGGTGGTGAACCGGACCCGGGTGGCCTGTTCCTTGAGTTTGAGCAGCTTCATGTCGAAAGCGATGTTGTGTCCCACCAGCACGGTGTCGGACACAAACTGCCTGAACCGGGGCAGGACCTTTTCAATGGGGTCCTTTTCCGCCACCATTTCCTGGTTGATGCCATGAATCCGGTAGGACGCCACCGGTATATCCCGCCTGGGGTCCACCAGTTCTTCAAACACCTCGTCGGACAAAATCCGGCTGTTCACAATTCTCACCGCACCCATGGAGATGATCTCGTCCCCCCCTTCCGGGTTCAGCCCCGTGGTTTCCGTGTCAAACACCGTATAGGACAGATCGGTAAGGCGTGTGTCCAGCAGGTTCCGTTTATCGTCTCTGATCTTGAACAGGTCGAAATCGTAAAATTCCGGCCGTGCACCGGATAAAACCGGTGTCCGGTGGGAGGTCGCAGACGGTTCAGTGGATTTTTTCATGGATAAAATGATGTGGGAAAAGTGCGTATCGACCGATTCCGGGACATCGAGCCGGGCATTGTTGAGTGTCAGAATGGATCTAAAACCGGGCAGGGCGTTGATGGTTGTCTTTATGATGGCGTCCAGGCCCGGTCTGTCCACGGGAACACCATCCCAGGTGATGTCGAAGCGTATCCGGCCGGAAGCATCGGTGACGGTCAGGTCGAATTCAATGGCATAGGTCCAGTCTGCAAGTGTTTTGAACAGAAACGCAATCGCCCGGCTGAAAGAATAGGTGTCTGCCATGATCCGTTCATTCCGGGGGATGTTGTGCACGTTGACCCTGATATCATGGGATCGGGCTGTCAGTTTCTGGATTTTGAAAAGAAACGGGCCAAGATTGAGCCGGGACAGGGGCAGGCTGGAAAGATACGTATTCTGGATCGTATCGGACAGGTGTTGAAATTTTTGTTCAGCAGCACTCTGTTTTTCAAGAAAGCCGTGAAAATCAGACAGATCCCGCTGCATGGATCTGAAATTTTCAACATCCCGGGTAATATCGAGGATGGCCAGAATAAATCCGGTGATCTGGTTGGTTTTGTCCAGGACCGGGATGGCCTCCATGCTGACCAGACTGTGATCCCCTATGGGGGTGATGAAAAAGGACCCGGTACTGTTTTCTCCCAGGGCCAGCTGTTCATGGATTTCTTCCATGGCATGGGAAATCAGGTCCTTGTCCACCAGATGGAAGATGGATCGGCCCAGTCCCATGAATTGTTCGGTTTTTTCCCGGGCCATGGCGCGGGTGAAGATATTTTTTGCCAAAGAGTTGTACAACAGTATCCGGCCGTTCTGGTTGCAGATGATCACTCCCTGGGGCAGTTCGCCCATAATGGCTGCCAGCAGGTTTCTTTCCTGTTCGGTCTCCTTTCTGGCCGCCACCATCTGCGTTTTGATGTCCTGGTTCAATTTTTCAAACGTGTCGGCAAAGGTATTGATGGTCCGGGCCAGGGCCTGGATATCCAGGTTCCCGGTGACAGGAATGCGCAAAGACGGGTTGGAAGCATAAATCAGGGCCAGATCTCCGGAAATTTTTTTGACCGGTTTGATGTAATTGGCGTACACCAGATCGGACAATGCCCAGAACACCAGGGCGAGCAGCAGGCCGCCCGTCAGCACCACCACCAGGTGATCCCTGATCAGGGTGATCACCGTCTGCGTCTGGCCGGGGGTCAGTTGAAACCAGATATACAGGGCCATGCCCGTGAGAATCATCAAGATGATACCGGCGGCGGTCAGAGCGAAAATCCAGAATCGGCGGCTCAGGGTCATGGTGCATAAACAGGAAGAATTCCGGTCACACAACGGTGTCCGGAATTCTTCATCAAAAGGTTAAGAATCAAATCCAGGGACTATCCCCACCATCCCCAGCCGAAAGAACATACAAACAAAATGCAGAAAATGAGGGTTGCAATGAGATATTTGTCTTCCAAAGCCATGGTTGCCTCCTTGTAATTTTAGATGTCTGTTTTCCGGGGTGTCCGGATCAATCGTCCGCTTCCTTGGTAACATCCATGGTTTCCTCATCGGCCCGCCGGATCTGTTCGGCTGATGTGGTTGACATTTCCGCTTTAAAGCACAGACCCCACATCATCACGATACCCAGGATCCACCACAAGATCTGCCAGGACCAGATGGGCGGGAACCCGGCAAAGGAGATAGCTTTGTTGCCGATGAGCACGCCCGGACCCAGTGCCATGAAATACCAGACCGGCACAGCGATTTTCATATAACCACGCCAGCGTTTGCCTTTTTCAGAGGGGCCGTCAATGGAGTTGAGCCATTCCCGGATCTCTTTCTGCCGGGCAATGGTCTCCTCGCTGTCCTTGATGCCCAGGCCCCGGCACAGGTAAGCCACGCCCAGTCCCACAAAAATGCCCCATCCAGCCGTGTGGATGGACAGCGGGTATTTCCAGACATAATAAGTGAGGAAACAGGCAATGATGGCGCTGATCAAACCCAGGACCACGCCGACGCTTGGGAACCGGAATCCCCAGTGGACCCCTAACAGGCACACGTACATGATGGTACCGAAAGCGGTGGCAAACCCGCCGATCATAACGATAGCATCAGTGGAGGTCAACGATACCACCACGGCGGCCACCGCCAGAATGGTGGCAAAGATCCGGTTGGTCCAGATCTGCTCGGAGTGAGATCCGCCCTGTTTTCTGACATACCGCCACCACACATCCCGCTGGATGATGGTGCCGCCGGTTCCGATGTAAGGTGCCGCGGTGGAGTGGATGGCTGCGATGGCCCCCATGAACACCAGGCCCAGCACCGGACCGGGCAGGAACTTGGTCATGAGCATGGGAACCACGTCACCGTCAACTTGAGGCGCCAGTTTGCCGGCCTCCATCAGAATCCGGGCGCCCATGCCCTGGAATGCGGTGAAAAAGAAAAGGGCCAGGCCCACGATAAAGGTGGACATAAACACCTGCTGCCAGGCCAGGGGCTTGGGAGAGGCAATACCGAAGTTCCAAAGGGTAAACGCCGGTGAAGACTGGATCCCCATGAGGGCGAACATGTAGGTGAGTATCATCACCGCAGTCCATCCGCCGGTCCCAAGGCCGAAGTGAATCAGGCCCGGCACCTGCATGTATTTGTCCTCGATTCCGCCCAGAGAGGCCGAAAATCCGGACCATCCGCCGAACAGAGGACTGGTGATGGTGTAAAAACCCAGCAGAATGATGCCGCCCACCAGCAGGCAGAACTGAAGCACCCCCACCCAGGTGGAGGCCTTAAGACCACCGGTGACCACATAGAACCACACGATGGCGGCCATGAAAATCAGGCCGATCGTTTCAGGCACGCCGGCGGCCCAGTAGAACAGTTTGGCTGCGGCAATGAGCTGAAGTCCTGAGTAAAAAATGGAGTAGAGAAACGCTGCCAGCACCGTCAGCCACCTGACCGCTTCATTGTTGTAATAATAAGCGAACATGTCTCCGGGGGTAATGAACCCGTAGCGCTTGCCCATCAGCCAGTTTCGCTTGGCAAAGAACGCGCCGGTGATCGGGATGGTGAGCACGTAAAAGGAAGCAAAAGCATATACCAGCCCGGCCTTCCAGATCAGACCCGGATGGCCGATAAAGGTCCATCCTGAAAACGAGGCAGCCGTGGCTGCCATCAAAAAAGCAATAAACGGAATGGAGCGACCGGCAATGGCATAACCCGAAGCTTTTTTTTCAGAGAAAAATCCTTTCAGGCCCCACCAGAAACAGTAGATGATGTACAGTACCAGAAAAATCCAAACCCAAATTTTTGGATCCATAACTTGTTCCCTCCTGTTGTCTCATTATTGAGAATTGATCGGATCATGCATGATCATCATAAATCAGGGCATCATCAGGGCATACATATCACCTCCCTTCTCTGTTTGAATGACTGCACCTATATACAAACGGTTTTTATCATGCCTGTCTGCCATATCCGATCTTCCCCAGAGAGAGTTCAATTTCCTCCAGGATGGTGTCGTCGTCGATGGTAGCGGGAACCTTGTATTCTTTTTTGTCGGCAATGGCCCGCATGGTGCCCCGCAAAATCTTGCCGGATCGCGTCTTGGGCAGGCGCTGCACCACCACCGCCTTTTTGAAAGCGGCCACCGGTCCGATGGTGTCCCGGACCTGCTGCACCACTTCTTTAATAATTTCGTCATGGTCCCGGTCCACGCCGGCGTTGAGAACCACAAGCCCTAAGGGCACCTGGCCCTTGAGGCTGTCCTCCACGCCCATGACCGCGCATTCGGCCACATCCGGGTGCCCGGCGATCACTTCTTCCATGGCGCCGGTGGACAGGCGGTGGCCGGCCACGTTGATGATGTCGTCGGTTCGCGCCATGACAAACACATATCCTTCTTCGTCAATGTATCCGGCATCCGCGGTTTCATAATACCCGGGAAAGGTGGCCAGGTACGCAGAGATATACCGGTCATCATTCTGCCACAGCGTGGGCAGGGTGCCCGGCGGCAGGGGCAGTTTCCCAACAATCGCCCCGATTTCACCCGGTCCTACCGGTTGTCCCGCCTCATTCAGCACAGTCAGGTCCCAGCCAGGAACCGCTTTGGTGGGGGACCCGGGCTTGACCGGGAACTGATGGAGCCCCACGCAGTTGGCGGCAATGGCCCACCCGGTTTCGGTTTGCCACCAGTGGTCGATCACCGGGATTTTCAGGCTGTTCTCTGCCCATGAAAGGGTGTCCGGGTCGGTTCTTTCTCCAGCCAGAAACAGGTATTTGAAATGGGACAGGTCGAAATCGCCCATCATCAGGGCCCTCGGATCCTGCTGCTTGATGGCCCTGAATGCAGTCGGGGCCGTGAACATGGTTTTTACCTTATGCTGGGAAATAACCCGCCAGAACGCGGAGGCATCCGGGGTTCCCACGGGTTTGCCTTCGTACAGGATGGTGGTGCAGCCCTTGAACAGGGGGGCATAAACAATATAGGAATGCCCCACCACCCAGCCGATGTCTGATGCGGCCCAGTAAACATCCCCGGTTTCGATACCGTAGATTGCGCTCATGGTCCACTTGAGGGCCACCATGTGGCCGCCGGTGTCCCGGACAATGCCTTTGGGTTGTCCCGTAGTGCCTGAGGTGTAAAGAATATACAGAGGATCGGTGGCAGCCACGGGAACACAGTCGGCTGGTTCCGCCTGTGCTGTCACCTCGTCCCAGTCATAATCCCTTCCCGGCTGCATCTGTGCCGCTGCCTGGGGCCGCTGAAAAATGATACAGGATTCCGGCTTGGTATCGGACAGGTCAATGGCCTTGTCCAGCAGTGGCTTGTATTCGATCACCCGTTTGACCTCGATGCCGCAGGAGGCGGACACGATCACTCTGGGTTTGGCATCGTTGATGCGGGTGGCCAGCTCATGGGCTGCAAACCCGCCGAACACAACGGAATGGATTGCCCCGATGCGGGCGCAGGCCAGCATGGCGAACACGGCCTGGGGAATCATGGGCATGTAGATTATCACCCGGTCCCCTTTTTCCACCCCCCGGTCCTTGAGGGCCCCGGCAAATCGGGCCACCTGGTCCTTCAGGTCTTTATACGTATAGGTGGTGATGGTATCGGTCACCGGGCTGTCATAGATAATGGCAGCCTGATCCCCCCTGCCTTCGTCTACATGCAGGTCCACCGCGTTGTAGCAGGTGTTGGTCTCTCCGCCGGCAAACCACCGGTAAAACGGCTTGTTACTGTCATCCAGGACCTTGTCCCATTTTTTGTACCAGTGGCATGTTTCCGCAATGGGCCCCCAGAATCCTTCCGGGTCGTTGATGGACTGGTCATGGGCATTATCATACAGATTGGACATGGTATTCCCTCCTCACGTTATCCGCGCAGCATTATTTTTGAACCATGTTTTTGATCTCTTCCACCACTTCCGGGTTGGCCAGGGTCATGACATCCCCCACATCGCCTCTGTTGGAGATAGCTCCCAGAACCCGGCGCATGATCTTGCCGGACCTTGTTTTGGGCATATCCGGCACCAGCCAGACTTTTCGCGGTTTGGCGATTTTGCCGATCTGGTCGCACACTGCGTCAGAGATTTTCTTTGCCAGTTCCTCTGTCGGCTGGATACCGGTTTTCAGGGCGATGTACAGATCCGGTTCCTTACCCTTGATCTCGTGGGCCACCGGCACCACGGCGGCTTCCGCCACCTCTTCCACCACCAGGGCCGCGGACTCGATCTCCTTGGTGCCCAGGCGGTGCCCCGATACATTGATGACGTCATCGATCCGTCCCAGGATCCGGAAATAGCCGTCTTCCGCCATCATGGCGGCATCTCCGGCCAGGTAGGGCCAGTCTCTCCAGTCCTTGCTCTCCGGATTTCTGCACACCGGTGCAAAATAGGTGTCCACAAACCGCTGGCGGTCTCCCCAGATGGTCTGGAACTGGCCTGGCCAGGGGTTGCGGATACAGATATTACCGGCAATGCCGATTTCTGTGATCTCATTGCCTTCATCATCCAGAATAAAGGGATGGATGCCCGGAACTCCGGGGCCTGCACTGCCTGGTTTCATGGGTTTGATGCCCGGCACGGTGGAGCACAGGAACCCGCCGGTTTCCGTCTGCCACCAGGTGTCCACGATAATGGCCTCGCCTTTGCCCACGGCACTTTCATACCATTTCCACACTTCCGGCTCGATGGGTTCACCCACGGTGGTCATGTGTTTGAAATGATAGGTGTATTTGGCCGGTTCATCGGGTCCCAGTTTTCTCAGGGCACGGATGGCGGTGGGAGCGGTGTGGAAGATGTTGACATCCAGTTCCTGGGCGATGCGCCAGGACCGGCCGGCATCCGGATAGGTAGGCACCCCTTCGTAGATCACGGTGGAGGCGCACAGGGCCAGAGGGCCGTATACGATGAAGGAATGGCCGGTGATCCAGCCGATGTCCGCCATGCACCAGTAGACATCTTCCGGATGAATATCCTGAATATATTTGGACATGGCCGTGACATAGGCCAGGTATCCACCGGTGCCGTGCTGGCACCCCTTGGGTTTGCCGGTGGTGCCGCTGGTGTACATGAGAAACAGCGGGTCTTCAGACAGCATCTTTTCCGGTTCGATGCGTTTGCCATAGTGATTTTTCAGCTCTTCATTCACAAATACATCCCTGCCGTCCAGCATGGGGGTGGAGGAGGAGTTTTTGCCCGGATAGCGCTGCCAAACCAGGACTTTATCCACCACCTGCCCCTGTTTTTCGGAAATCTTGACGGCTTGGTCCGCATGCTGCTTGTGGTTGAGCAGTTTGCCGGCCCGGTAATAGGCATCCATGGTGATGAGGACCCGGGAATTGGAATCCACGATCCGGTCGGCACAGGCAGAGGCCGAGAATCCCCCGAACACCACGGAATGAATCACTCCGAGTCTGGCACAGGCCAGCATGGTGATGGGCAGCTCGGCCGACATGGGCATGTGTATGGTGACCCGGTCCCCGCGCTTAAGTCCGGCAAAGTCCCGCAGCAGAGAGGCGAATTCATTGACCCGGACATACAGTTCCTGGTAGGTGATATGGTCGATCCGTTCTTCTTCCAGTTCGGGGACAAAATGGATGGCGGTCTTGTTCTTGTTGTCTTTCAGATGGCGGTCGATACAGTTGTAACTGGCGTTGATCAGACCGCCTTTAAACCACTTGTAACAGGGCGCGTCACTGGTATCCAGGACTTCGTCCCAGTATTTGTACCAGGTGAGCATTTCAGCAAAATCAGTGTAATAATCCGGAAAATTGTCCAGGCTGAACCGGTCATAGATGGCCGGATCGGTCAGGTTGGCCTGGCCGATGAATTTGGGGGAAGGATAGTAATATTCCTCTTCCTTCCAGTGGACAGCGATCTGGGCTTCCGTGGTTTCGACAACGTCTTTTCTGCTCATGCGGATCTCCTTTGTTATGGTTTTAATTATCTGAAAGAATATAATATCTTTTGATAACTGCCGGACATTTATCGCCGCCATTTCAACAAGATATTATCCCCAAAGGGTTCGTATGCGAAATCACAAGCACTCGGTAAAATCCGGGTGAATTATGTCAGTTTTGTCTACCGGTTCAGAAGCAAGCAGCGTTCAGCGAGATAGTGAGAATTAAAATTATTTACTGAATTGTATTTATATAATTGTTATCACTAATTCATATCGGCGGATGAAGTCAATGAAAAAATTCATTTTTTTTAAAAAAATTTGGGTGTCCCCTGTTGCCGGAAAAAATCATTGCCATGAAAAGGGCGGGCAGGTATAGTCAATGGGCGGGATAACATACGGCAACCAGAAAAAACAATAAGGATTTAAAATGAAACAACCGATTGATAATTATTGGCAGTTAAAACTTCATGCAGTCAAGGAAGCCCTCGAAAAGAACCGGTTCGAGGGCTTTTTTGCCGAAACGGCTGCAGATGCTAAAGATCTGGCCCTGAATCAAATTATTCCGGCGCTGGACATTAAAACCGTTTCATGGGGAGGGTCCATGTCTTTTGTGGCCACCGGCCTGTTTCATACACTGATGGACAGAAAGGATCTGGAGATTATCAATACTTTTGACAAGACCCTTTCCTTTGAAGACATGATGGAAACACGGCGGCAGTCGCTGATGGCAGACCTGTTCATCACCGGTACCAATGCCTTGACCGAAGCGGGACAGCTGGTGAATCTGGACATGATCGGCAACCGGGTGGGGGCCATGATGTGGGGACCGAAACATGTGCTGTTGATCATTGGAAGAAACAAGCTGTGTGCGGATCTGGAAGATGCCATGTTCCGGATCAGGAATTACGCGGCCCCGGTGAATACCATGAATCTGGATAAAAAGACCCCCTGCGCCGCCACCGGTTTCTGCCAGGACTGTGACAGCCCGGACCGGATCTGTAATTACTGGACCATTATTGAAAAATCTTTTGTGAAAAACCGGATAAAGATCATTCTGGTCAACGAAGATCTGGGGTTTTAAATCATGCAGACCATTGCGGTGTTTCAACAAAACGGTTCCGGAGAAACGAAAATCAAGGGAATCCGGCAATTCGGCGGGGGTAATTTTGACATCAAAACCTATGATATCGAACCGGATCTTCCCCCGGTGATAGATGACACCTCACCCTACCTGCCCGACACCATCGAAGCGGACCTGGTCCTAGACTATCTCAAGCATCACGATCTGTCGGAAGATCTGAGCCGGTTGTGCGACAAGCTCGGCATTCCCATTGTCTCATCCGGCAAAAAACTTCAATGCGGTCATGCCTTCTGTCCTCCTGTCTGCTGCACCTTGCAGGAGAGCAGGGCATTGGGCACATACGGCAAGTTGTTCGGCACCCCCAGAATCACGGTGGAACTCGATGAAGACCGGGTTGCACAAATCCGGGTGCACCGGGGCGCTCCCTGCGGCGCCACCTGGCTGGCAGCGGAAAAGGTCAAGGGTCGGACGCTGGACGAGGCCATGACACGGTTCGGACTGGAGGTTCAGTTTTTCTGTTCCGCCAATCCGGCCGGGTGGGATCCGCTGTGGGGCAAAAGCCCGGTTCATCTGGCCGCTGATATCCATACGGCAGCATTGAAGACCAGCCTGAAAAAAAAGAACCTGCTGTCTAATACCTGATCTCAAAGACTGCAAAGTCTGTTTGAGACGGGGGGGCATCCTCGGTCACATGGTCCACACGGGCAGCGGGTGGTCCCTGGTGACACCAGGCCACCATCTGATCCACGGCGGAAGTGGGTCCCTGAAATACCGCTTCGACCGAGCCATCAGCCAGATTTTTTACATATCCGTCAACCCCGGCCTGACGGGCGGCCTTCCGGGTTTCCAGACGGTAGCAGACGCCCTGGACCCTTCCGGAAATAATCACTTTTTTTGTAACGGTACCGGCCATTCTGCCTCCTTTTTTTGATAACACCTTTGTCAACGGGTTCAACACGGCCGGTGTCACCATATCACGGCCGAATTTTTCATAAATGCGGTCCATGGCCCGATCCACAGACTCCCATTGTCGGTCCGGTTCCTGTTCGGACAATGAAATGAGTTCCAGCTGAACCGGTGCATTCCCGGTCCGCAGATGGGATACCCCAACACCCATCAGCCGAATGGGTCTGTGGATTTTCACCTGTTGGAACAGATCCCATGCCAGGTGAAAAATCGCGTCTGTCGAACAGATCCTGTTTTGAATTTTTCGGGACCGGGTGATCTGGGTGAAGTCGGAAAACTTTATCTTGATGGAAACGCTTTCACTCGTGAGCTTTTTTTTCCTTAATTCCCTTGCCACGCGGCCGGCGTGGGAAAGCAGGATGTTCCGGGCGGTTTCGACATCTGAAATGTCTGTATCCAGGGTGGTTTCACAGGAAATTGATTTACGGACCGCTTCGGTCTCTACCGGGTCATCATCGATGCCCCGGCTGAGCTGAAACAGCCGGTGACCGAATTTACCGAATTTGCGGGTCAGCAGGGTCATATCGAAACGCTGAATATCCCCCAGGGTCTGGATGTTCAGTTCAGCCATCCGGGACATGGCCTGCTTTCCCACGCCCGGAATTTTCTGTATGGGCAGGGTCTGAATTATTTCAGGCATCTGCGATCTGGTAATACAGGTAAGTCCGTCGGGCTTGTTCATGTCAGAGGCGATTTTGGCCAGGAATTTTACCGGTGCGATACCAATGGAGCAGGTCAGGGCCAGGTCAGTGAAAATGGTTTGTTTGATTTTTTCTGCAATGACCTGGGGCGGACCGAACAGGCGGGTGCAGCCGGTCACATCGGCATAGGCTTCATCAATGGACACCGGTTCCACCAGCGGAGTGAACCGGGAAATGATGTCCATGATTTTCCGTGATGCGGCGGCATATTTTTTCCTGTCTCCCGGGACCACCACCAGATGGCGGCAGCGCTGCCTGGCCTGAAACAGCGGCATGGCAGAATGGATCCCAAACTGCCTGGCTTCATAGCTGGCCGTGGCGACCACAGCCCGGGGTGAGTTGCCGCACACAACAATGGGGCGGTGTCTCAATTCCGGATTGTCCCGCTGTTCCACTGCCGCAAAAAAGGCATCCATGTCAATATGCAGGATCATGCATTCCCATCCGCTCTGGATTCATGTCTCACATTTTTCACCGTATGTCCATACCATAAGCCCTGTTACGGCAAGGTGTCAAGACTGGGTGGCAGTATGCAGACAATGGACACGTTGAATTCATTCCAGCCTTTATCCCATCAAGGCCGCTAAATTATTTTACCACAAAGCGCACGAAGTTCACGAAGAAAAAGCTTTTCTGTGCTTTCCATGGTTTAATGAAATCAAATCGATGTAAAAGTATCCGATATTAATGATACCCGTCCAAATTTATATTGTCATTTTTCAAGAGCGATGTTGTTCTGAAACGGTGAAAAACAGGTGTTGTCATAGGGTGCTGATTTCTGGTATTGTTTCTGCCTGAATGGCAGGGGATGGTGGAATCATTCGGATGGACTGGTGCAGATGGAGGAATATGCCCTTTTTTAAACTGTTGTGCGTGTTGCTGCTGGTTTGTGCAGCACTGACCGGTTGTTCGGAAAACCGGGAACCGTCGGAAGCCAGAGAAATCTCCCCATCAACAGTGTCAGCGGGTGAAAATGAACCGTCAATGCGTGTGTATGCTGCCACGCCTGGAAATATTCACTGGCTGACCAATCAAGCGGATCCGGTGTTTGCCTCATCGGCCGCCAGGAAAGGGGGACTGTTCAGGGCGGCCCTGCTCAGTTTTCCCATGACCTTCCGGGTGGTGGGACCGGATTCCAACGGCAGTTTCCGTTCAGCCATTCTGGACAATCAGCTGTCTTTGATCAACATCCATCCCAACACCGGCAATATCATTCCGGAACTGGCCACACACTGGGCCTTTGATCCAGACAGGAAAACCATGTATTTCAAACTGGACAAGGATGCCAGGTGGTCTGACGGCCGGCCGGTTACGGGATGGGATTATGCCTATACACTGACTTTCATGCGGTCCGAGCATATCATCGCGCCCTGGTACAATGATTACTATACCCGGGAGATCGAAAAGGTCATGGTATATGATGATTACACCATCGGCGTGAAAAGCACCAAGGCCGTGCCGGATCTTTACCTGAAACTGGGCATCAGCCCGACCCCCGAGCATTTTTTTTATCCTCTGGACAAAGAGTTTACTTCGCAATACAACTGGGCTGTGGTGCCCAATACTGGGCCTTATCAGATTTCAGAATTTAAAAAGGGTCGATATATCCGGTTTGCCCGGAAAAAAAACTGGTGGGCTAAAGACCGGCGCTATGTCAAACACCGCTTCAATGTGGACACGGTTCAGTATTCAGTGATCAGGGATTACAACCTTCAGTGGGAATACTTCAAGAAAGGAGAGTTGGAAACCTTTGGCCTGGTTCAGCCGAAATACTGGTATGATAAATCCAGAACCCGGGTGATTGAAAACGGGTATGTCCACCGGATCTGGTTTTTCAATGATCTGCCCCGTCCCAGTCATGGGATGTGGCTCAATCAGGACAAGGAGATTTTTTCAGAACAATACCTGCGCCAGGCGTTTGCCCATGCCATGAACATCGACAAGGTGATCGACAAAGTGCTGCGCGGGGATTATTTCCGGCTGGCCCAGGCGTTTTTCGGATATGGGGCGTATACCGACATCACGATTTTTCCACGGCCATATGATGTGTCCAGGGTCGAATCGCTGATGACAGGGCAGGGATGGCACCGGGGGGAGGACGGCATCTGGGCCAGAAACGGTCAGCGGTTTTCCGTCACGGTCACCTATGGGTATGACGATCATATGCCCCAGCTGGTGGTGCTCAAGGAAGAGGCCCTCAAGGCAGGCATCGAGTTGAGACTGGAAAAACTGGATCCATCCGCCATGTTCAAAAAATTTCTGGAAAAACAGCATGATGTGGCCTGGATGGGATGGAGCACCAGCATGCGGCCTTCCTATTGGCAGGGATGGCATTCGGACAATGCCCACAAGCCCCAGACCAACAACATCACCAACACCGATGATCCACAACTGGATGCGCTGATTGACCAGTATCGGGAAAGCCTGGATGAAACCGAGCGGATCCGTCTGTCCAAAGCCATACAGAACAAAATTCATGCAGTGTGCGCGTATGTACCCACGTTTATGGTGCCCTATGTGCGGATCGCTTACTGGCGGTGGCTGAAGCTGCC
Organism: Desulfotignum sp.; assembly: GCA_032250905.1. Lineage (GTDB taxonomy): Bacteria > Desulfobacterota > Desulfobacteria > Desulfobacterales > Desulfobacteraceae > Desulfotignum. The sequence goes on from JAVVEQ010000006.1 coordinate 38,875, forward strand.
TGAATTTCACGGCACCCGCATGTCCGACAGTCTGTTTGATCCGTTTTCATCCACGGTGGGAGGGCTTTTCTGGATCGATCCGGATCTGTACGATGAAACGGTTTCGGTCATGAAACAGGGGATCCCCCTGCCGCCGGTCACGATCACCGATACCCGGTTTAAAGTGACAGGAAACCCGTTGTGAAAAAACAGATCCTGCTGGACGTCAAAGACCTGGTGGTGGAGTTTACCATGGAACAGGGCCGGGTCCGGGCGGTCGACCATGTCAGCTTTGAATTGGAAAAAGGCCGAATCCTGGGTATTGCCGGAGAATCAGGGTGCGGTAAAAGTGTGACGGCCTTAAGTATCATCCGGCTGCTGCCCAAACCGGTATCGCAGATTGCCGGCGGGCGGATTCGGTACCAGGGACAGGATTTGTTGACCCTGCCGGTGCAACAGATGCAGCGCATTCGGGGCAGGAAAATCGCCATGATATTTCAGGAACCCATGACCGCGTTGAATCCGGTACATACAGCGGGGAGGCAGATGAAAGAGGTGTTTTCACTGCATTTTCCAAAAATGACCCCGGCTGAACGACAGGCCCGATCAATGACCATGCTCGATCGGGTGGGGATTCCGGACCCTGCCCGGGTGCTGGATAAATATCCTCACCAGCTTTCCGGCGGGATCCGTCAGCGGGTGATGATTGCCATGGCCCTGAGCTGCGAACCGGATATCCTGATCGCTGATGAACCCACCACAGCCCTGGATGTGACCATTCAGGCCCAGATTCTGGACCTGATCAAGGAGTTGCAGAAAAAATCGGACATGTCCATTATTCTCATCACCCATGATCTGGGGGTGATTGCGGAAAACTGCGATCATGTGGCGGTCATGTATGCCGGACAGATTGTCGAGACAGCCGATGTCCGATCTCTTTTTAAACGTCCGCTTCATCCTTATACCAAAGGATTGCTTGTCTCGATTCCTTCACTGGCCAGACACAGTAAAACCCGGTTGCCCACCATTGCCGGCAGTGTCCCGGATCTGTCCCATATGCCTGAAGGGTGCCGGTTTGCAGGCCGATGCCCTGAAGTGGACGATATCTGCCGGGAAAAGACACCAGTCCTGAAATCCGTGGGAAAGGGACGGACAGCCGCCTGTCATATGGTTCCGGGCGATCCTAAACAAAAAAAGAACTGAATATAAAAAAAACCTTGATTTTTGGGACAAACCGAATAATATAAATTGAAAGCCGTTATAGTAAAGGCTTTGCAGTTTCGTTCTAAAGGCAAGACCCGTTCATTCCAATGGCTCGACCTGAAGTTTGAAACTACCCCCGATTTTTTTACCTAAAGCAAGGAGAAAGTTGTAATGGCAAATGGGATTGTAAAATGGTTTAATGATGCAAAAGGGTATGGATTTATCGAACAGGAAGACGGGCCGGACGTTTTTGTACATCATACAGGAATCAGCGCCACCGGTTTCAGGTCATTGAATGAGGGAGACCGGGTCACCTTTGATGTTGAAGACGGTCAGAAGGGTCCTGCCGCAGTCAACGTTGTCGTACTATAGCTTTTGATTTTAAATTTAAAAGGGTTTTGCACGGCTCGGTAGTGTAAAACCCTTTTGGTTTACCCTGGTATCGGAGGATGGCATGGCAATTCTGGAAGTCCGCCGGCTCAAAAAATATTTTCCCGTACTGGGGGGTGTTTTTCTCAGGCGTACCGGCTGGGTTCATGCGGTGGACGATGTCTCTTTTTCTGTGGAAAAAGGAGAGACATTCGGCCTGGTAGGTGAATCTGGATGCGGGAAAACCACGCTGGGAAGATGCATCATGGGGTTGTATGTTCCCACCAGAGGTTCTGTGACAGTCCTGGAACGATCCCTGTCCAATCTGAGCGCGTTAAATAAAAAAAAACTGGCTTCCCACCTTCAGATGATTTTTCAGGATCCTTATGAATCACTGGATCCCAGGCAGACGGTTCAGCAGATCCTGGAAGAAAAATACCGGATTCATGGATACGCCCGGGCGGATCTGTCAGAAGAGATTCAACAGTTGCTGTCCCAGGTCGGTCTTTCCAGAGACAGTCTGTCCAAATATCCCCATGAATTTTCAGGTGGGCAGCGCCAGCGTATCGGCATTGCCCGGGCCGTGAGCATGCATCCTGAGATCATCATCTGTGATGAACCGGTGTCAGCCCTGGACGTATCGGTACAGTCCAAAATTTTAAATCTGCTGCTGGATCTGCAGCAGTCCCTGGGGCTGACATATGTGTTCATTTCCCATGATCTTTCCGTGGTCCGGCATATGTCTGACAAAATCGGGGTCATGTATCTGGGCTGCATCGTGGAAATGGCGGATGCTCAGGATATCTACGACGATGCCCGTCATCCCTATACCCGGGCTTTGCTTTCCGCAATTCCGGTTCCGGATCCGGAAACAGATATGCAGCGGATCATTCTGACGGGTGAAGTCCCGTCCGTGGAAAATCCTCCTCCAGGGTGCCGGTTTCACACCCGCTGCCCTCATGCGGCAGCGATTTGTCGTCAGAAAGTGCCCCCACTGATTACCAGGGGAAATAAAACCAGCCATGTGGCGGCCTGTCATTTTTTCTAACGGGTGGAACGCTTTCTTTGGTGTTGCGCAAAAAGTGCTTCAATGATAGTGTTTGATTTTTCCTTTAAAACAGGCTCAATCAGAGACAAAAACGGTGATTTAACAGATAAGAATGAGGAACGACCCATGATCAAAAAAATCCTTGTATGGTTGACAGGGATCTGTATGTTAGGATCAGTTGCCGGGGTGTCGGCAAGCCAGGAAATTGTGGACCGGATCGTTGCAGTGGTCAATGATGATATCATCACCCTGTCCCAGCTTCACAAAGCGGTTCAGCCCTATCTGAAACAGGTGACGTCATCCCAGAGATCCGAAACGGTCAAAAAGCAGATGGTCGAAACCATCGAAAAAGATATGCTGCAGACCATGATCGACAGGACACTGACCAAACAGGAAGCGGCCCGTCAACAGGTCTCGGTTTCCGATAATGATGTGCAGTCCGCCATTGAGAATTTCAAGCAGCAGAACGGTCTGGATCAAAAGGGACTTGAAGCGGCACTTAAAGCGGGCGGTATATCTCTGGAGGAATACCGGGAACGGATTCGGGAGGATATGATCCAGTCGCTGCTGATCAATCGGGTGATCCGGTCCCGGATCATTGTGACCCAGGCGGATATCGAAGCGTATTATCTCGCCCATCAGGAAAAATTCAAGGGTGAGAAAAAATATCATCTCCGCAACATTCTTGTGTCCACAGAAGAAGATGCACAAAAGGTCGCATCCAGACTCGATCAGGGAGTTTCATTTTCCGAGGCCGCCCGGCGGTTTTCCATGGGATCCAATGCCGGTGAGGGCGGAAATCTGGGAATTTTTGATATGGATACATTCAGCGACACCATCAAGGCGGCTGTGAAACCATTGAAAAAAGGGGCATATTCTCAGGTCATTTCTACACAGCAGGGCTTTCAGATCATTTACGTGGAAGACATTCTGGAGGTGGGTGGAAAAACCCTGGAACAGGCCAGTGATGAAATACAGGAGATTCTTTACCGGGAAAAGGGGGAGGAAAAGTTTGCCCGGTGGATCGATTCTCTGAAAAAAAATGCCCATGTCAAGATCATGATGTAATTCAGATGCTGGCTTTTGAAACAGATGCGATTCTTCTGCGCCGGATCGAGTATGGGGATCATGATTTCATTATTACATTTATGACCCGGGACAGAGGCAAGATAACTGTCATGGCAAAGAATGCAAAAAAAAGCGTCAAACGGTTTTCAGGTTCCCTGGATCTGTTTTCTTTCAACCATATTCAGTGCCGTTTTCCCAAAAAAAACAAAGATGCACTGGTCACTCTGGTGCAGACGGAGCTGGAAAACGGGTTTGCCAACATCCGTTATGATGTGTATAAAACCGCGTATGCCAGTTACTGGGTGGAAATGGTGAACCTGTGGCTGGAAGAGGGCAAAGCCCAGTCCAAAGTGTATGACCTGCTGCTGTTTTCCCTGGATATGCTGGACCGGTCCGATATGTCTAAAGAAGTGCTGAGCCTGCTGTTTCAGATTCGGTTCATGAGTGTTTCCGGTTTTTCCCCCAGCATTGAAAGATGCGGAACCTGCCGGGTGCATCTGGATAACATTCCGGAAAAGATGATGCGGTTTGATTTCAAGGAAGGAAACATCGTGTGCTCCAAATGTCTTGTAAACGGATCCAGATATGGCCTGGATGTTTCCAAAGGCACCTTGAAGCAGCTGTTCTGGATGAACAATACCGATGTCGAAAAAGCCGATCGAATCCGGTTTTCCACTGTTGCCGTCAAAGAGGGGCAGATTCTGCTGGAATCTTTTATTGCTTTTCACATGGCCCGGGAATTTAAAACACTGACATTTTTAAAACGACTGAGAAATGACTCATGGACCTGAGCGGTATTCTGGAACACAACCCGGTCAAGGTATCGGTGCCTTGCCGGGTGGATTTTGGCGGCACCCTGGATATTTCCACCTTTTATCTGCCCCTGGCCCATCGCAATCCGGTGGGGTTCAATATAGCAATGGATCTGCGTACGACAGTGACGTTGACCCCGTACCGCCGGGGCCGGGTCAAGGTGTCATCAAAGGGATTTGATACAGCAACGTTCGAGCAGGGAAACGCGCCGTTTGACCATCCCATGGGGTTGATGTTTGCCTGTGCGCAGTATTTTAATGCCCATGGTGTGCATATTCACATCAATTCCACATCCCCGCCCCGGAGCGCGCTGGGGGGGTCTTCTTCTGCAGCAGTAGCGATTCTGGCTGCATTTCAAACCGCACTGCACAAACCGGTAATCCCGGCTCAAATCGCCTGGTTGGCGCATTACATTGAATCCAGTGTTGCCGGGGTTCCATGCGGTGTGCAGGACCAGGCAGCCGCCGCATTCGGCGGGGCCCATCTGTGGGCGTGGAAAATGGGAAACCGCGGCCCGGTGTTTGACCGGTTTCCCGTGTTTGAATCTGATGAGGACCGGGACAAATTCATGCACCATATGCGGGTGGCTTACTGCGGGATGCCGCATGTGTCAAAAGATATCAACAGCCGGTGGGTGAGTGCATTTGTCAAGGGGACAAACAGAGCGGTTTTTTCTCAGATCATTGATCTGAGCCGCTCATTTTACTCCGCCGTCCAGAACAGGGCTTATGATGATGCCGCCGACCTGATGATTCAGGAAACACGGCTGCGTCTGGAGATGACACCGGATGTGCTGGATGATACCGGAAAAAAACTATTTGAGGCCGCCTGCATGCATCACTGCGGGGCCCGGTTTACCGGAGCGGGTGGCGGAGGATGCCTGTGGGCCGTGGGCGGACGAAAAGAGATCGCGGTACTGTCAGAATCATGGCAGTCCATCCTGGAGGATGTTCCGGATGCCGGACTGCTGGATACCCGTATTGATCCTGAGGGAATTTTGGTGGGTTGAGCCGGACAGGATACCAGCACCCTAAAAAAATGAAATAAAGGAGAAACCATATGCCGGGTTATGAACCTGAGAAAGATAAAATGATCAAGGAATGGAAAAATGAGGAAACCGGACTGTTGATTTCCATCCAGCAGTATGGAGACGGGGAGCCCAAACTGCAGATCGGCCCCAGGATCCTGAAAAAAAAAGACGGCACGGACCGGGCCCCGTCCAAGGCCGGCCGGCTGTCTGTGGAAGATGTCATGTGGCTGTATGACATTATCGATGAGGTGAAGGATGAATTGTCCAGCCTGGTTGGACCTGAGTGAGGCATCCCTGGTGCCGCCCCTGGGAGCCCGGCAGGCACCTTCCCTGGGACCGGTGGCGGTCATGGTGTCAACTGCTGCGGATTTGAAACTGATTCAGCCGATGCTGAATGCAGCATCCGATCATTCGGCCCCGTTTTTTGTCAGCCGCCTGATCCCGAATTCTCAGGGTGTCAGTGTGGCCGGACCGTTTGTAGGGTCTCCCTATGCCGCAATGATGATGGAATCTCTGGTCGCCAGAGGGGCCAGGCAGATCCTGGTTCTGGGGTGGTGCGGCAGCATGCGGGCGGATATCCAGGTGGGGGATTTCATCGTACCGGAACGGGGGCTGGTGGATGAAGGCACATCCAGACACTATGCCGCGCTGGATCCGGTCACCCCGCAAACGTTTCCTCACAAGGATCTGAGCAAAAAACTGGCTGATAATCTTGGAACCCGGGGGCTTGCATGTGCGCAGGGGCCGGTGTGGACTACGGATGCCATTTACCGGGAAACACCGAAAAAAATTGCCTGGTTCAAGGATCAGGGTGCTGTTGCCGTGGAAATGGAATGTTCCGCCCTGTTTTCTGTGGCTGCATTTCTGAATGTCGAGGCGGCTGCGCTGCTGGTGGTCTCAGACAGCCTTGCGGCCGGAAACTGGGACCCGGGATTTCGTAGGTCCCGGTTCAAAACGGCCCGGCAGGAAGCTCGTGAAGCGATTCTGGGCTTTGCCGGACACCTGGCTGAGACGGTGTCTCAACCAGAAAACAGATGAACAATCGGAAAGGCCGGTGATGGAACCTGACATTAAAACTCGGGTCAGACAGCTTCAACAGATGTTGAATGATCATAATTATTATTACCATGTTCTGGACGATCCCAAAATTTCCGATGCCGAATATGACCGGCTCATGCAGGAACTCATCCGCCTGGAAACGGCCTATCCCCAGTTCAAGACCCCTGATTCCCCTACCCAGCGGGTGGGAGGGGCGCCTTTGCCTGTGTTTGAACATGCGGAACACAGCATTCCCATGCTCAGCCTGGACAATGCCTTTTCTGAGCAGGATATCCTGGATTTTCATGCCCGGACACTGAAAAACACCGTCCAAAAAAATATTTTGTACACGGCCGAGCCCAAGCTGGACGGTGTGGCCATTGAACTGCGGTATGAAAACGGGGTGCTGGTCCAGGCGGTCACCCGGGGAGACGGTTTTGTGGGAGAGGTGGTCACAGACAATGTGCGTACCATCCGGTCGGTGCCTCTGGGATTGAGAGATGATACCGTTCCCTGTCCGGACCTGCTGGAGGTCCGGGGCGAAGTATTCATTTCACGGGCCGGCTTTCAGGAACTGAACCGTCAGCGCCAGGCAAATGCGGAACCGGTATTTGCCAACCCCAGAAATGCCGCGGCCGGATCCCTGCGGCAGCTGGATTCCACGGTCACCGCCTCCCGGCCCCTGGATATTTTTGTTTACGGCCGGGGCCAGGTGACCGGGCTGGCCTTTGATTCCCAGTCCGGGTTCCTGGATGCGCTGACCGCTTTGGGATTTCCTGTGAATCCGCTGGTAAAGAAACAGATCCCCATTCAGCAGGCCCTGGCATTTTATCAGGACCTGATAGCCCTCCGGCCGGACCTGCCTTATGAGATAGACGGCATGGTGATCAAGGTGGATGCCGTGGAGTTGCAGCAGGTCCTGGGGGAAAAGATCAAAACTCCGAGATGGGCCATTGCCTGTAAATTCGCGTCCATCGAAAAAATTACACGGATCAGGGATATTATCGTCCAGGTCGGCCGCACAGGTACCCTGACCCCGGTAGCGATGCTGGAACCGGTTCAGGTGGGTGGGGTCACTGTTTCCCGGGCTACTTTGCACAACATGGATGAGATTCAGAAAAAAGACATCCGCATCGGAGACACCGCCCTGATTACCCGGGCCGGAGATGTGATTCCCAAGGTGGTGACCATCCTGCCGGCCGAACGCACCGGCAGGGAACAAGTTTTTGACATGCCTTCGCACTGTCCGGTGTGCCACTCTCTTGTCCAGCGCCTGGAGGGTGAGGCGGCAGTGAAATGTGTCAACGCTGCCTGTCCGGCCCAGCGCAAGGAACGGATTCGCCATTTTGCATCAAAAAAGGGATTTGACATCGAGGGGCTGGGAAAAAAACTGGTGGACCAGTTTGTCGATGAAGGTCTGCTCACATCGTTTGCGGATCTGTTCTTTTTGGAAAAAGAACAATTGATCCCTCTGGACCGGATGGCGGACAAATCGGCACACAACCTGATCACAGCCATTGACAAAGCCAGACAGATTCCGCTGCATCGGTTTATCTTCGCCCTGGGGATTGACCACACCGGCGAGCATGCAGCCCGGCTTCTGGCCCGGCATTTTTCCACCCTGGATGATCTGATGTCTGCCTCCAAAGAAGACCTGTTGGCGATTTACGGCCTGGGATGTATCACTGCTGATGCCATTGCCGGATTTTTTGCAAATCCTGAAAACTGTGTGTTGATGGCTCAGCTTGAAAACAGCGGCGTGGAAATCGTCAATTCATTGTCAGGTCCGACTGAAAGAACAGACCATGTATTTGCCGGCAAAACCCTGGTGCTCACCGGCACATTGTCTGTCATGACACGGTCTGAAGCAAAAAAACGGCTTCTGGCTCTGGGAGCGAAAGTGACCGGCAGTGTATCGAAAAAAACCGATTTTCTGGTGGCGGGAGCAGAGGCCGGAACCAAACTGACCAGGGCAAGGGATCTGGACGTCCCCGTGCTGGATGAAGACCGGTTTATGAACCTGCTGGAGTCCTGATCAATCTACTAATTGGAGAGCGACAGAACAATGGCTCTTAACAAGATCAATAAACCGGAATCCCTGGCCAAAAAGGTCCAGAAGGCCCTTCGTCAGTCCATTCTGAACAATGAGCTGACTCCCAATGTGATATACAATGAAAAACAGATTGCCAAAGATCTGGGGATTTCGAGAACGCCTGTCAGGGAAGCCCTGCTGGAACTGTCAGCCAAACGCCTGGTGAAGTTTCTGCCCCAGAAAGGGGTGATTATCAATACCTTCAGCCCCAAGGAAATCGATGATGCGTTCGAGATTCGAATCGCTCTGGAGGGGTTTTCCGTCCAGAAAATCTGTCAGGGAGTGGACCGTCCTGACACCCGGGACCTTGAAAAAGCACTGACGGATCAGGAAAAAGCGGTGGATGCCCGGGATGAAGCAGGATTCATGCAGGGGGACAGACATTTTCACATCGGATTCACCCGGCTGACGCAAAATGATTATCTCATCAACATGATGGAAGACATCCGTGATATCATGCATTTGATGGGATTCAAGGCCTTAGGCATTCCGGGCCGCATGCAGACCGTGGTCCTGGAACACCGCAAAATACTGGCAGCAGTGCAGAGCAAAAACGTGCTGGATGCCATGAAAGCCATGATTCAGCATCTTGAAAACAGCAGAGATGCAGTAAAGCAGATTCATTCAGACCTTCCTGAAAAAGACTGATTTTTTCAAGCCATTTCCCTAACCGAAAAAAAATTATTTTTGGGTCTTGACATGCCTGCGTATGTAATATATCAAATACAACATACGCAATAATAAATATTAAAGTCCATTGTTCGTCAATCAGGAGACTGCTTGTATGGGGCTGAGCAAGATCAGAAAATCCGAATCGTTGGCCAAGACCGCGCTCAAGGTATTGCGCCGTTCTATCCTCAATAACGAACTCAAAACCGATGTAGTTTACAATGAAATGAGTCTGGCCAGTGATCTGGGAATTTCGAGAACCCCGGTCAGAGAGGCGTTGCTGGAACTGTCATCCAAGCGGCTGATAAAGTTTTTGCCCCAGAAAGGGGTGGTGATCAATACCTTTTCTGACAGGGAGATCGAGGATGTATTTGAAATCCGGACCGCGTTAGAGGTGTTCGCCATCCAGAAAGCCTGCGATGTCTGCGGGCCTGGTGATATTTGCGATATCGTCCGGTTGATGGACGAACAAAAAACAGCGGCTCAGGCAGGGAATGCCGTGGCTTTCATGGAGGCGGACCGCGAGTTTCATATCTCTTTTATCCGGCTGACAGACAACGAATACCTGACGGAAATGATGCAGGATATCCGGGATATCATGCATTTGATGGGGATCAAGGCCCTGATACGTAAGAGCCGGATGCAGGAAGTGATCCTGGAACATGATGCCGTACTGACGGCGGTGAAAAATAAAAACCCTGCAGATGCTGCGGCCCGGATGGAAACCCATCTGACCTGCAGTCAGCAGGCGGTCAAACAAAGCAAACAGGAGGAAACAACCCATGGCGAAACCCGAAATTGAATTTAAAGACTATGACACCCAGTATGAATGGAAAGATGTGGAGGGCGATACCCTGGGAATCAAGGAAAAAATTTTGAGTTATGACCCGGATACCGGGGATTACACCCGCATGCTCAAGTTTCCCCCGGGGATAGAAACAAAAGAGACCCTGGTCCATGATTTCTGGGAAGAGGTGCTGCTGGTGGAGGGGTCTCTTTACGATATTGCCAAAAAGGAAACCTATCTGCCCGGGTATTATGCCTGCCGGCCTCCGGGAATGACCCACGGTCCTTACAGTATTCCCCAGGGGTGTGTGACCTTTGAAATCAGATACTTTAAGAAATAAGGATATCGCGTGGAAATTCAGCTTAAGTTACAGAAAAACGGCCGCGAAATTGCGGTGCCATTCCATGTGGACCGCATGGTCAATGCCGGTTTCACCGGCCGGGACCAGAAAGAGGTGAGGCACCACCTGGATGAATTGTCTGCCAAGGGCATCGAGGTACCTACCGAGACCCCGCTGATCTATCCGGTCATTCCAGACACCCTGACCACGGCGGAAAAAATCGTGGTGTACGGGCCGGAAACATCCGGTGAGATCGAATATGTCCTTTTTATCAAAGATGAAACAGAGATCTATGTCGGCATTGGAAGTGACCACACCGACCGCAAACTGGAGGAAACCGACATCCCACGGGCCAAACAGATGTGTCCCAATGTCATCTCTCCGGTGGTGTGGGATCTGGAGGATGTGGCCGGTCACTGGGATGATCTGGTCATGTCCTGCCGGGTGGAAAAGGACGGCAGTGACCTGGAGTACCAGAAAGGAAGCCTGGATCTGCTGATGTCCCCGGCGGAACTGATGGCGTTTGTAGCCGGTAAAGTGACCGGACCCCTGTCCGATATGGTTATTTTTTCGGGTACCGTGAAAATGGAAACCCCGGAATTCGTGTTTGCAGACCACTTCTCCGGCAGGCTGACCGATCCGGTGCTCAAACGGGAACTGGTGTTTACCTATCGCATCCACCCCATGGATTATCTGGCAGAATGAGAGATGCACACAGCAATTCTCAATCATACATACAGGAGACAGGTGTTATGAAAATAGCGGCCCTTCAATTGTCAGTGAAGGAAAACGATCCGGATGCCACGGTTGATAAAGCGGAAAAAGCCATTCGATCTTGTCAGGATGCGGATCTGGCCATGTTGCCGGAAATCTGGCAGACCGGTTTCATGAGTTTTGACCGGTATGAGATCGATGCCCAGCCCCTGGACGGCCCCCTGGTAAACCGCCTGAAGGTTCTGGCAAAAGAGATGAAATTGATGCTGCACACCGGCAGTTTCGTGGAAAGGGATGGAGACCGTCTTTACAACACCAGTGCGCTGATATCAGAGAATGGAGAGATTCTGGCGGTTTACCGGAAAATTCATCTTTTTGGATTCCAGTCAAAAGAAACCCAGATCCTGACCCCCGGCGATACCCCGGTGGTGGTGGAAACCCGGTTCGGCAACCTGGGCATGGCTACCTGTTTTGACCTGCGGTTTCCGGAACTGTTCCGGGCCATGGTGGACCAGGGCGCAGACATGTTCCTGGTATGTTCGGCCTGGCCCTATCCCCGGCTGCCGGCCTGGATCATGCTCAACCGGGTCCGGGCCCTGGAAAACCAGTGCCACCTGATCTGTGCCAACAGCTGCGGCATGAACAACGGTATCCAGTTCGCGGGCCACAGCATGGTGGTGGATCCCTGGGGCACGATCCTGGCCGGGGCCGGGGATGATGAAGCGATTGTGACCTCCCGGATCGACTTGTCTGAAACACAGAAGGCACGAAACACCTTTCCCGGGCTTGCAGGAAGAAAACGGTTCCTTAATCCGGGCATGCCCTCCAACTGATTTTTCAGTGCCCTGCCTGACAGGCACGACAACCCGATGAAAAGCGGGATCGGCATCTATACCGCTGACCCGTTTTCCAGAAAATTTAAAGGACAAACAACATGGCTGATACACGAGTAACTTTTTGCGGTGTCACATTTAAAAATCCCCTGGCCGCTGCATCGGCTGAACCCACCCTCAATGCCGCAAACATGAAAAAATGCATCGATGCCGGTGCCGGCGCAGTGATCGCCAAGACCATGACCGATTCACCGGCCATGCGGGAACTGACCCAACGGGCCAAGTGGCGGTTTCTCAATGCCCGGCACGAAGTGTGCCACGGCAAGGTCCCCAGGAGCTTCAGTCTCTACAGCCGGTCCGGCCTGGCCCTGGAGCCGCCGGAGGATTTCATGAAAGAGATCTCCGAGACCGTGGCTTATGCCGCACAGAACGATGCCCAGGTCATCGGTTCCATCGCCTCCACCACCCTGGAGGGTTGGGTGGACCTGGGAAAACAGATGGAGGACGGCGGGGTTCCCATGATCGAGCTGAACTTCGGATGCCCCCATCCCAAGCTGATGCCCGGGGTCCGTACCGGTATGAACGTGGGGCAGGATTTTGACTATGGGTGTGAAATCACACAAAAAGTGGCTTCGGCGGTCAAAGTACCCATCATCATCAAGGTCACACCCCAGGTAACGGACCTGGTGCTTTTTTCTGAAAGGCTTCACCAGGCAGGAGCAAGGGCGGTTACCCTCACCAACCGGTTCATCGGGTTTGTGCCCGATATCGAGACCGGCAAGCCGTTGATTTACGGCAAGGCCGGGGTGGGTGGACCCTGGACAAAGCCGCTGACCCTGAGGTGGATCAACGAAGTGCGGTGTGCTCTCGGGGACAAACTGGACATCACCGGCACCAACGGGGCCTATGACTGGCGGGATGTGGTCATGTTCATCATGAGCGGGGCACATATTGTACAGATGTGCTCGGCGGTGATGTGTTACGGGTATGACTGGCTCACAAAGCAGGTTGAGGGACTGGAAACCTTTATGGATGACAAAGGGTATGCCACCATTGATCAGATGCTGGGCATTGCCACGGATGCGTGCATGGAATACAGCCAGATGCCCCATGAAAAAGCGGTGGTGGACAAAGGAAAATGCATTAACTGCGGTATGTGCCTGAAGGTCTGTTTTTCCGATGCCATGCAGCAGGGCGATGACACCGTGTTTGTGAAAGAAGAAAACTGTGTGGGCTGCGGCGGTTGTCTGTCTGTGTGCCCGGCGGAGGGAACCATTGAAATGAGGCAGATGTGACTGTAGCCATCTTGCAAGCACATAAAGATAGAATAAAAATTCACCAACAATCAAACAGTGAAAAAGGAGTAAAAAATGGACGGGAACATTACAGCAAATAAAAGCGCCGATGGAACCACCAGTTTTCAGTGGAAGAACATGGAGTGGCTTGTTTTTCTGATCAGCGGAGGTTTTTTGCTCCTGTTTGTGGTGGCTTCTCTGATCAACAGTGAGTTTGTATCCGGGCAGGTGAACCGGTTTTTCGGGTTGTCCTGCACCTATTTCGGGGCTTACTGGCAATGGCTGCTGCTGTTGAATTTCCTGATTGCCATGGGGCTGGCCGCTTCCCGTTACGGGGATGTGAGACTGGGTAAAATCGATACCCCGGAAATGAGTACCTTCCGCTGGATTTCCATTATCATGTGTACGCTGTTGGCTGGCGGCGGCGTGTTCTGGTCTGCTGCCGAGCCCATGTATTATTTCCTGAGTACACCGCCGGTGTTTACCGGCGTGGAATCCGCCACCCAGGCCGCTGTGGTGCCGGCCATGGAACAGAGTTTTCTGCACTGGGGATTTCTGGCCTGGTCCATCCTGGGGACCCTGGGGGCGGTGGTGCTCATGTATGTTCATTACCACAAAGGCCATCCTCTCCAGGCCCGGGGACTGCTGTACCCGGTGTTCGGAGAAAAGATCATGAAAAATTGGTTGGGTCAGGTAGCTGAGGGGTTTTCCATCCTGGCTGTGGCGGCCGGCACCATCGGACCCATCGGATTTCTGGGACTTCAGATCAGTTATGCGCTGAACCGGATCTTCGGGATTCCGGATGCCTATATTACCCAGCTGGCCATTATCATTGCACTGGTGATCGTGTACACCATCTCTGCAGTCACCGGGCTGCATCGGGGGATCCAGTTTCTAAGCCGGGTCAATGTGTTGATGACCGTAGCTTTGGTGGCCCTGATTTTATTGATTGGCCCCGGCGGCTTCATCATTGATACCTTTACCCAGTCCATGGGCACGTATATCAAGGATTTTCCTGTTCTCAGTCTGTTCCGGGGCGATACCGGATGGCTGTCCTGGTGGACCGTGTTTTTCTGGGGCTGGTTTCTCGGGTATGGCCCGTTGATGGCCGTGCTGGTGGCCCGGATCTCCCGTGGCAGAACCATTCGTCAGATCATGCTGGCTGTGGGGGTGATAGCACCATTGGCCACCCATTTCTGGTTCACCATTCTGGGGGGAACCGGAATCTTCTTTGAAATGAATAATCCCGGCGTGATCTCCGGACCTCTCAATGAGGCCGGTCTGCCAGCGGCCCTTCTGGCCGTGGTGGGTCAGCTGCCCATGGCATCTCTGCTCATCCCTGTATTCCTGGTGCTGATCTTCATCTTTCTGGCCACCACCGGAGATTCCATGTCTTTGTCCATTGCCATCTGCGTGACCGGCGAGGATGACCCCCCCAAAGGGATGCGGGTGTTCTGGGCCATCACCATGGGGGCCGTGGCCGCTATTCTTATCAAGATGGGGGCCGGCGGTATCGGTGCACTGCAGTCCTTTATCGTGATCACGGCTGTGCCGGTCGGGTTCATCATGCTGCCCACCCTTTGGGGAGGACCGCAAATGGCAAAAACCCTGTATAATGAACAGTTCAAAAAATAAACCCTCCCGGGGCCGCCGGCGCCTGTAAAAGGAGTTGCAGTCATGAAAAAAAGAGAAGAACGCCTCATTCTGGGAAAAGGGCAGTATGCGGATGACCTTGAGTTCATGAACATGGCCCACCTGGTGTTTGTGGGCAGTCCCCATGCCCATGCCAGGATCGTGTCCATTGATACAAAAAAGGCCCTTGCTTTGCCCGGGGTGATCACCGTGATCACGGGAAAAGAAGTGGCAGCCCATACCCGCCATTTACCGGTGCAGGCCAATTTCATCTCCAAGGGGTGGACATGGCGTCTGGCAGAGGTCTATGCCATCTCTTCCGACAAGGTGCGCTGGCATGGTGAGCCGGTGGCGGCCGTAGTGGCGGAAAGCGAACCGATCGCCCGCCAGGCAGCAGATCTCGTCACTGTGGAATATGATATCCTTCCACTGGCCGGGGACCTGCGCACCGCCCTGGAACCGGGTGCCCCCAAAGTGTATGAGGACTGGGAGGACAACAAACAGGTCCACCTGGTGTTTGATTTCGGGGACCCGGAAAAAGCCTTTGCAATGGCAGACCAGGTGCTGCACGTCACCAACCGGGAGGGCCGGGTCACGGGTGTGCCCATCGAGCCCCGGGGGTGTGTGGGGGTGTATGATACAAAAAATGATTCCCTGGAAATGTGGGGATCGTTTCAGACGCCGTTTCTGTCCCGGCACAACATTGCCGCCACGTTAGGGATTCCTGAGGCCAAGGTGAAAATCAATGCCGTGGACATCGGCGGGGCCTTTGGCCTGAAGATCCACGCGTGGAAGGAAAATGTGGTGGCCCTGGCATCAAAACTGACGGGACGGCCCGTGAAATGGATGGAACCCCACCGGGACTTTGTCGCCACCGGTCCCCACCAGCGGGATGTGTTTTGGGAAGGCGAGATCGCCTTTCAAAAGGATGGCACCCTGCTGGGACTCAAGGCTACTGTGTTCCATGATCTGGGGGTGGAAAGCACCAACAAGGGCATTGCCGCGTTAAGCATTTTCCCTGCCTGCTCGTCGCCCACCAACATGTACAAATGGGTGGGCATGCACGTGGAAGGGATCGGCACCGTGACCAACAAATCTTTTTACTGTGCCTACCGGGGCTATGGCAAGGACAAGGGCATTAAGTTCATTGAGTCGGCCATTAATCAGGTGGCAAAACACCTGGGCATGACCCCGGAAGCGATCCGGATGAAAAACTTTATTCAACCTGATGATTTTCCTTACCACCAGATCAACAACTATGTGCTGGACAGCGGAGACTATCCGGCCGTTCTTAGAAAAGCCATGCACATGGCGGACCTGGAGGGCCTTCGGAAGCAAAAACAGGAACTGGCCGCCCAGGGGCGGTACCGGGGCATCGGCCTGGTTACCGCCATCGAACCGGCCGGGGTGGCGGTCCCCAACTGCCAGATGGGAGGGATCACCGAAGCCCGGGTCATGATCACGCCGGACGGCAGTGTGGAAGTTCATTCGGACCGTACCGAAATCGGGCAGGGCTCAGAGATCTCTCATGCAACGATTGTGGCGGATATCCTGGGGATGGATCCGGCACATATTTATGTGAAACGGGTGACTTCCGATTTTATCGGTCAGGGCCCGTTGTCCAGCAGAGGTGCAGTTTATCCGGCCAGTGCTGTAGCCAAGGCGGCCAAACTGCTGCGCAAAAAAGTAGTGCAGTGTGCGGGGTCTCTGATGAAGGTTCCTGCGGACCATGTGGTGCTGGAAAATGGCTTTTTGTATCCGGTCAATGCTCCAGAAAAAAAGATCTCCTATGCACAGTTTGCAAACAAGATGTTTTTCTTTCCCGGTCCCAGGGGCCTGGATCCTGAGATTTTAAAGGCACATGATCACCTGCTGGATGTGACCACCACCTGGTACAGCCCCACCACTCCGGAAAGCGGTTCTTCCTACACATCGTTTTGTGTGTCCGCGGACATTGCCATGGTGGAGGTGGATATTGAAACAGGTGTGACACAGATTGTCAAATATGTTCATGTACATGACGCCGGTACCATTATCAATGCCCAGGTGGTGGACGGCCAGATCCATGGTGGGATCGTCCAGGGGATCGGCGAGGCTTTGTATGAGGGGCTCAACTATGATGAAGCCGGACAATTGCAGAACACCTCATTTTCCAATTATTTGATTCCCACATCCTTAGAAGCACCGGACATCGAGATTGCCCACCTGGAAACCCCGTCCCCATTTTCCGAAACCGGAAGCAAGGGCATGGGAGAGGCCCCCATCATCGGGGCCAAAGCTGTGATCCTGGATGCCATAGAGGATGCGCTGACCCCCTTTGGTATTCGGGTCAATGATTCGCCTGCCACCCCGGAAAAGGTCAGGACATGGATCCGGCAGGCCATGTGCCAGGAAGGGTGATCACTTGAAACAGCCGGAAACATACCACAGACAGCAACCTGTTTTTATTCAATCGACCCTTGGACAGGGAGAAAAATCATGAAGATCCCATTGACATTTGTGTTAAACAACCAGGAAACCACCCTTGAAATCGATTCCTGGCAGACCCTGCTGGAAGTGCTCAGAAACCAGGGGGGCATGACCAGTGTGCACCGCAGCTGTGAAGAGGGTGAATGCGGGGCCTGCACCGTTCTGCTCAACAATGAACCGGTGAACGCCTGTCTGGTGCTGGCCGCCTCGGTCCAGGGGGCATCTGTGATGACCTCCGAGGGTCTGGTGAAAAACGCAACCCCCCACCCGCTGATGAAGGCATTCACAGATGAACTGGGGATCCAGTGCGGATTCTGTACGCCGGGCATGCTCATGAATGCGTATGCACTGATTCAAAAGGCCGGTGATACCGTGCTGACGGATGCAGTGATCCGCAAAACACTGGAAGGGAACCTGTGCCGGTGCACCGGGTATGTCAACATCGTTAAATCGGTGAAGGCAGCCCAGAAATCAAAACTGGCCGGTGAGTGGTGGTAAACAAAGAGAAACAGAGGTATACACAAGGGGGAGTATCATGCCTGACACCAATGGAAACCGTGCGACCATGACAACCAGACCCGCAAACAACTTTATCGGATCCCGGGCCATGCCGGAACTGGTGTACCATGCACCGGAAACCATGCAGGCCCTGATGGACCTGATCCGTACCCATGGCCCCTCCATTAAGATTGTGGCCGGGTGCACCGATTTTATCCCATCCGTCCGCACGGGGAGGTGGCGGTTCGATCCGGAGCTCCACGTCATCGATATTTCCAAAGTAACGGCCCTCAACCGGATAGAGAACCAGAAGGATATCCTGAAAATCGGGGCCGGGGTGACCCTGACCCGGATCCTGACATCCCCGGAAATCCAGGCCTTTTGTCCGGTGCTGGCCCGGGCCGTGGAACAAATGGCCTCATTGCAGGTGCGAAATACCGCCACCATGGGCGGCAACCTCTGCATGGCTTCACCGGCCGCCGATACGGCACCGCCCTTACTTGTGTCTGATGCCAGGGTCGTTATCCAGGATGCACAGGGGGAAACCACGGTGCCGGTGGTTGATTTTTTCACCGGGCCGGGCCAGTCCATCCTGACTCCCGGTCAGGTACTGACCCACACCTGCATTCCAAAGATCCGGGCCAATGAATCCGCCGGGTTCCGTAAAATCGGCACCCGAACGGCCGTGATCATTTCCGTTGTGTCTGCGGCCGTGAAAATCGGCATGAATAATGGGGTGTGCGAAAACGTCCGGATTGCCCTGGGGTCGGTGGCACCCACCCCGTTAAGACTGGCTGAGGCGGAACAGTTTCTGACAGGGAAAACGTTGGATGACCCGGTGATAGAAAAGTGTGGCAAAGTCGCAGCCGACGCGATTTTACCCATTACCGATTTAAGAGCGTCGGCCGATTACCGGAAAGACGTGGCAAAGACCCTGGTGAAACGTTGCATCATGGATTGCCGGGAGGTGTTGAAATGAAGCTGACTATCAAATATCTGTCTGACAAAGAGATCAGTCTACTGCATGAGGCGGCCCTGAAAATCCTGCATGATGTGGGCATGCGGTTTCCCTCTCCCAAGGCCCTGGCCCTGTTTGAAAAAGCCGGGGCAACGATCCGGGACAGCAATGTGGTGTGCCTTGGGGAGAATCTGGTACGAAACGCCCTGAAGAGCACCCGCAAGCGCCGGGATATGCGCCTGTATGCCCTGGATCCGGAACGGGATGTCACGTTTGAGCGCCATGATCCGGGGCTGGCCTGCATGACCATGGCCACCAGCGTTATCGATCCCTGGTCCGGGGAAAAACGGTCCGCCGCCATGGCGGATCTGGTCCGTCTGGTACATCTGTCTGATCAACTGGAATGTATCCATGTGTCCGGCGGACCGGTTACCCCCCAGGATGTGGACCATCGGGTCTGTGACTGGTACACCTGGGCCGGCTGCCTCAAGTACACCACCAAACATATCACCGGCGGGGTCCTGGGAGAGCAGGGGGTGCTGGATGCCATTGACATGGCTGCGGTGGTGGCCGGTTCCAGAGACGCGTTTTTAAACCGTCCCTTTATTTCAGGATGGGTCCTGACGCTACCACCCCTGGGTATGGATGTGGAATCCCTTGAAGCGATGATGGCCATGAACCAGAACCAGATTCCGATCATGCTTAGTTCCGGCCCGATTCTGGGCAGTACGGCCCCGGTCACCATTCCGGGCATGGTGGCCCAGGCCCATGCGGAGATCCTGGCCTGCATCACCCTGTCCCAGCTGGTATCCCCTGGAGCACCGGTGGTGTATACCAGTTTTGCCCGGGGCATGAACATGCAGACCGCCAATATCTCCATGGCCGGGCCTGAATTTGCGGTGCTCAAGGTGGCCATGGCCCAGATGGGACTATGGCTGGACCTGCCGGTGCGCATGCCCTCCATGCTCAGGGATGCCAAGATCCTGGATGCCCAGGCTGGCTTCGAGACCGGCCTTGTGGGGACCCTGACCTCCCTTAAGGCGGATCTCATGGATGCCATGCAGCTGGATACAGACATGGTGGTGGACTATGCAGACATGGTGTTCTGCAACGATTGTATGGCTTTTATCCGCCACGCCATGCGGGATATCCCGGTCAATGCAGACACCCTGGCCCTGGATGCCATTGCCCAGGCGGGTCCGGGCGGCAACCTCCTGGCCTCGTCCCACACCTTTTCCCGGTTCAAGACAGAGCTGTGGCATTCCGACCTGTTTGACCATGACAACTGGGACAAATGGGAGAAGAAGGGGGCCAGGTCCATCCGGGAAAAAGCGTTGATAAAGACCCGGGCCCTGCTGGAAAAAGATCCGCAAATGGTTGTGACAGACAAACAGGCATCAGCCATTGACAAGATTGTGGAAAGGTCTTTGCAGCAGCAGAAAGCGCAGTGATTCCTGTGTGTATCACCTGCCGGATCAGGACGGTGGCTCCAGGGTGAAGCCGAATCCGTAGGGATCGGTGTCATCCGCTACAAACTGATGAAATCCGGTGATCCAGGCCCTTCCGGTGATTTCCGGTATAATGGCGGGGTGGTCGCCCATCCGGGTTTCATTCACGATTTTTCCTGTAAACGCTGTGCCGAAAACACTCTGATAGGCATAAGGTTCCCCGGGCTTCAGCCGGCCTTTGTGGTGAAGAAACGCCATTTTGGCGCTGGTGCCGGTGCCGCAGGGGGACCGGTCCACCTGGCCCGCGCCGAATACCACGATGTTCCGGGGGGGATCTGTGTTCTCATAAATTTCAGTCAAATCCACTGTGGCCGGAAGTCCAGTCACCGGGTGGGAAAACGAAAACTGCAGGTTTACCGCTGTCCGGATGGCCAGTCCCAGTTTTTTGAGTGGATCGATATGGGCTACGTTCACCGGCAGATTCAAATGATCGGCATTGACCAGCGCAAAATAATTGCCTCCATAAGCGATATCCACCGGGACCGTTCCGATGGTGTCCAGGTGGATCTCCATGGATTCACAGAAAAAAGATTCCCGGTTCTGGATGGTCACCTGTGACACCCTGCCGTTTTCCATGACAGCCCGGGCATGAATCAGGCCGGCCGGAGTATCCAGGGCCAGAGTGCGGGTGATGTCGGGTTCCGGGTTCACGGATGACAGCATGCCGGTTTCCAGGAGAACCACCACCACCCCCATGCTCCCGTGCCCGCACATGTCCAGATACCCGCCGCTGTCCATGAAGATCACACCGGCATGGGCTCCATCCGTGACCGGCTCCGTGAGAATGGCGCCAAACATGTCCTGGTGACCCCTGGGTTCCAGCATGAGCATTTGCCGGATGTGATCCCGGTGTTTGGACAGCCAGTTTTTCTTGTCGATCATCTGTTTTCCAGGAATATGGGCAAAGCCTGCGGTGACCACCCGGGTGGGTTCACCCATGGTGTGAGTATCGACCGTGGTGACGGTGTGGGTAAAATTCATGATGGATTCCTTTCAAAAAAAACACTGGTTTCCAGGCATTGCCGCCTGAAAACCAGTGTGGGTGTTTCTAAAGTGTTCATGAAACGGTCATTGGTTGTGGCCGTAAGGTTACCTGAGGGCGAACACCTCTTCAGGCAGCCACAGGACGATCTGCGGAAAGAACAGGATCAGCAGCAACACAAACAGCTGAATGCAAAGGAACGGCATGATCGATTTGTAGATATCTGCCATGCTCACCTCGGGCGGTGCCACCCCCTTGAGATAGAACAGGGTAAACCCGAAGGGTGGGGTCAGATAATCCATCTGCACCTGGGTCATGAAAAGGACCCCGAACCAGACCGGGTCATATCCGAGATGGACTATGATGGGCAGAAACACCGGCACCGTGATCATTATCTGTGTGATCTCGTCCAGGAAGCACCCTAAAACGATCAGGGTGGCTATAATAATCCCAAAGATGAGCCATTTGTTTTCAAGGCCCAGCATCATGTCACCGATCAGGCCCTGGCCCCCGGTGCGGAAAAAGATACTGGTGAAACAGGCGGCCCCGAACAGGATCCACATGATCATGCCGTTGATGGACATGGTGCGGAAGCAGGCATCCTTGAGCACATCCCAGGACAGGCGCCGGTTGATGGCGGCACTCAGAACCGCACCGCCGGCCCCGACCGCCGCGGCTTCCGTGGGAGAGGCCAGTCCGGCGAAAATGGATCCCAGTACCGAAACGATGATCAGCACGGGCAGCACCAGGCTCTTGGCCAGTTTCAGCTTTTCAATAAAGGGGACCCGGTCTTCCTTGGGCAGGGCCGGTCCCAGGCTGGGGTTCAGGAAGCAACGGATCCCGACATAGGACATGTACAGGAAAACCAGGATCAGCCCCGGAATGATGGCACCGGCAAACAACCGGCCGATGGACACCCGGGCAATCATGCCGTAGATGACCAGGGACACACTGGGGGGAATGAGCAGGCCCAGGGCCCCGCCGGCCAGAATCGGTCCGATGGCGATGCTTTTGTCGTACTTCATCTTCAGCATGATGGGCAGGGCAATGATGCCCATGGTCACCACACCGGTGGTACTCACCCCGGACATGGCAGCGATGATGGCGCAGATGGCAATGGTGCCCATGGCCAGGCCACCATTCAGGGATCCCAGCAGCTGGTGCATGAATTTATACAGATCATGGGTCACACCGGACTTTTCCAGCACACAGGCCATGAAAATGAACAACGGCATGGCTATGAGAATAACGTTGGTCATCATGCCGAATGTATTGGTGGCCACATAGGGCAGGCTGTCAAATCCGATGAATATCCAGGAGGCCACAATGGAGCTGCCGCCCAGGGTAAATGCCATGGGGAAGCCGGAAATCAGCCCGATCATCAGGCCGGAGATCAGGACGATAATGGGTAGCCATTCAAAACTCATGACATCTCCTTTCCGGTCACAGCGAAATTAACCGTTCGGATGAAATCGGCCAGCCCCTGGAGCAGCAGCAGCAAGGCTGCCACCGGCAACGCTATTTTCAGCGGCCATATCGGAGATCCCCAGGGAGATGGTGATACCGTCTGGTTCAACTCCACAGCCCGGATAGCAAGTATGGTGCCGTAATAAAACATGACCCCGATGTACATGAAAAAAATCATATACGTCACACTATCGATGACCGCCCGGACCCGGGGGGAAAACTGCAGGTAGATAATATCGATCTTTACATGTTGTTTGTGCAGAAGAACATAGGCCCCGGCAAGCACGGAAAAGAATCCAAACAAATGCATGCACAGTTCATGAATCCAGATGGTCGGAGCGTTGAATAAAAACCGCAGTGCCACTTCAATGAGCAGGAAACCCATGATTAGCATGATCAGCCAGCTGACCAGTTTCCCGCTCCATTCGCTGACACTGTCGATGAATGCCAGGACGCGTCTCATTTTTTACCTCTTTTCATGTTCGATTCACATCAGAATCGATAAAGCCCCCTCCAGCTATCGAAGGAGGCTTTATCGTTTTCGGGGCGTTTTAAATCTGATTCTTACGATTAGAACACTATTTTGCCCAGTACCCCATTTCCATGGCCCATTTTTCAACGAGTTGGAAAATTTCGTTGAATGCTTTGTCCTTCATGTATTTTTCAGGAATGACTTTCCGGGCGGTTCCTGCCAGTTTGACGGCATCTTCTTCAGACCATTCAATGATTTCAATGCCCTGTTTTTCAACAAAATCCCAGGCTTTGGCAATTTCTTTTTCCGCTTCGGTTTCGTTTCTGTAGCTGCCGTTGGCAACCGCACTGGCCAGAATGGTTTTCAGATCCTGGGGCAGTGCTTCCCATTCTTTCATATTCACGATCAGGGCATCTGCAGCCGGTCCGACGGCAGTGGGGTATTTGATCCAGTATTTGGTCACTTCATGAAAGCCCATGGCCACCATGTCAGCGGCATGGGAAAAGGTGATGGCATCCACAGCCCCGGTGGACAGCATGGTGTAGATTTCATCTCCCGGTACCCAGATGGTGCCGGCACCCAGTTCGGCCAGCTGCAGCGCGATCAATTCGGAGGAGCGGAATTTCTTTCCTGCAATGTCAGCCACACCTTTGATGGGGACCTTGGAGATCATCAGGTTGTCCAGGGTCCAGTAAAGGTTGCCCACCAGATAAACCCCATGTTCAGCATAGGCGTCTCTCATGATTTGCATGATTTTGCCGCCTTCGTATTCTTCGTACAGATACCGCAGTTCAGCAATGGTATGCGGGGCTGCAAAACAATCCCCGTGCATGAATGCCACAGGCAGCTGTCCGGGAAAATATCCAGGCCAGATAAACGTGGCTTTCATAATGCCCATGCTTACGGCTTCCAGCTGTTCCGGAACCGGAACAATGGCGCCTGGAGAGCTGGGGATCATGGTCAACCGGCCGTTGGTTTTCTGGGTCACTTTTTTGGAGATGTCATTGATGGTATCCCAGCTGATGCCTGAGGACAGCCAGGATGACGGCTGCCATTTGAATGTTTTTTCCGCCTTGGCCTGTATCGGCCCTGCCGCAACAAGCATCGCACTGATTGTCAACACCATCAGTCCCTGAATGAGCCTTCGTCCTTTTTTCATCACTTCCTCCTTGCAAATTATGTGTTTGTGTTACATAAACCCGGTAAAAGGGGTTCTTACCAAGCTGGTATGGATATACTGAATCATGGTGAAAAAGTCAAATACCGGACGCTGCACCGCCGCCTGTACAGCATGGGCATAGGGCGGCAGGTCACTGCATTCCAGCACCACCGCGCCGATGTCCGGGTTGTCACCCACCATTTTTTCAGCCACGGAGACCACCTCGTCCTGAATTTTATCTGAATCCAGGGTCCCTTTTTCTTTAAGCACGGCGCTGGAAAATTCGGGCTGGCTTTCCATGCCGGCAATGATGACCGGGATATGCGGGGGCACGTTGACCGCGTCAAAATGGGCTTTTTTCAGGCTGGAAGCATTGGCGGTAATGATGCCTACGGGTTTTCGGGTCATCTGATAGATCAATGGAATCTGCAGCAGGCTGGAAAGAAACACCGGTATGTCCACGGCAGCGGTCACTTCCCGCTGGAAAAGTGCCATGAATCCGCAGGCCCCGGTAATGGCTTTGACGCCCTGGGCCTGAATGTTTTTTGCAGCCTGGATGAACGGTTCAGCCAGCGTGGGATCCTGCTGGTTGAGCAGCCGGTCGATGGAGGCGCCGGTCACTCTTTCATACCGGACCGGAAAAGGGAATGTGCTGGCATTGCCCACATTGCCGGGAACGCAGGGGTAGGCGGCGTCCAGAATCAGGATGCCGATGGATTCACCATACCACGCCTGGGTTTTACTGTGGATGCGATAAACGGTCATTGCCCTCCAGTGATGTGTTGTGGTTGGAAAAGAATTGTATTTCTGTAAATATACCTTTATTTTTATCATTAATCTTGTTAGTGGTATACCAGTGAGGGAAATTTCATGTCAAGCTTTTTTATTGGACAGGACCATAAAATATTGTTTCAGCCCACACTCGGGTTCAACTGTAAGCTGACTGCATCAAATGAGGCTGTGGACTATGAATCGTAATCGTAACATGTTTAATATCCTTCGGGACCGAATTCTGTACATGGAGTATCAACCCGGCCAGATTCTCAACGAAAATATCCTGGCTCAGGAGTTTGATGTCAGCCGTTCACCGGTACGCAATGTGCTCAACCGCCTGGAATGGGAACAGCTGGTCCGGATTATTCCCAGGACCGGGAGCATGGTGACAGAAATCGAATTCAACAAAATAATGCATGTGTTCCAGGTGCGATTTGAATGCGAGGTGCTGGAAATACAGTTGGCGGCGAATCAACTCAACGACTCTCATCTGATCCTTCTCAAAGAGATCAAAGAACGTTGCGCGGCCCTGTATGATAAAAAGGATCGTAAAGCCCTGGCTGCGGTCGATACAGATCTTCGAAACATGATTCATGATGCCGCAGGCAATCCGGTCCTGAAAGAAATTTCTGATCGGCTTTACACCCAGACTTTCCGGTTGTGGTATGGTGCCATGAACAAAGGGGACTGGAATGAGGAGGTCTTCAGTATGGTTGATGAGATCAGGAAGCTGGCCGATCTGATCCATACCCGGGATACAAAATCCATGGGTATGTTCCGGAGAAAGGTGTTGACGGATCACTTTGACCGGATGCGCAGGAAATTTTTTACCCATTCCATCCGGTAGTCTCAAGGATCCCGGAAAAAATATTGCTGTTGATCAGCGATCTTCACCGGGGATCCAGGGCCAGGCTCACACCGAATCCGATAAAGACGATACCGGACAGTTTCTGCATCCACATCCCGATACGGGCATTTTCACGGAGCACATGGGTCATCCGGGTGGCGGTCCGGGTCAAAATCAGGCACCAGAGGGTACCGGTGACAAGAAAGGTGCCGCCCAGAACCAGAAAAGGCAGCGGCCCCTCTGCATGGTCCGGATTGATGAACTGGGGTAAGAAAGAGAGAAAAAACAATGCCACTTTGGGGTTGAGTATATTAGTGATCATTCCCTGTCTGTAAATAGTGATCAACTCATTGTTTGAAAACCGGCTGTTCCTTGTTTCAAATGCCGGTGTCCGTGTGGTCAGGGCCCGGATGCCCAGGAAAATCAGATAGAACGCACCGGCCCATTTCACCAGAAAAAATGCGGTGGCAGATGTGGACAAAATCAAGGACAGGCCGAATGCGGCCGTCAGCACATGTACCACGCATCCGGACATGATCCCGGCCACAGACACCAGTCCGGCCCGGGATCCCTGGGCAATGCTCCGGGTCAGGATATACAGGGTGTCGGCCCCGGGGGTCAGGTTCAGAATAATGGCGGCCGCCAGGAATCCTGCATAATTTTCTATACCGTACACAATCTCTCCTTGCCGTATTTCAGGTCAGTCAAACAGGGCATTGACAAACCGGACCGCCTCAAATTCCTGGAGGTCATCCATGTTTTCTCCCACACCGATATACTGAATCGGCAGGTTCAGGGTCCCAGCCACTGCTGCGACGATCCCCCCTTTGGCCGTTCCGTCCAGCTTGGTCAATGCCAGCTGGGTCAGGTTCACTGCTTCATGGAACATTCTGGCCTGGGAGATGGCGTTCTGACCGGTGGTGGCATCCAGCACCATCAGCACCTCATGGGGGGCGCCGGGCATTTTTTTCCCCACGGTACGTTTGATTTTTTTCAGTTCTTCCATCAGGTTTTTCTGTGTATGCAGGCGGCCGGCCGTGTCAATGAGCAACACATCCATTCCCCGGGCCATTGCGGCTTCCACTCCGTCATAGGCAACGGCCGCCGGGTCCGCCCCCTGTTTATGGCGCACAATGGATGCACCGGCCCGGTCGGCCCAGATTCCCACCTGTTCGATGGCAGCGGCCCTGAATGTATCTGCCGCCGCAATCAGCACTTTTTTATTTTCCCGTGTGAACCGGGCGGCCAGTTTGCCCAGTGTGGTGGTTTTGCCGGTGCCGTTGACACCCACCACCATGATGACATTGGGCCAGGGCAGGGGCGGGGCCGACGCCTGGATTGGCGGCGGCGGAAAAAGAGCGATGAGTTCTTTTTTAAGTACTGCTTTCAACTGGTCTGCTGTGGACAGGCGGCCGGCCTGTTTCCGGATCCGGTCCATCATGTCCATCGTGATGTCCATGCCCAGATCCGCAGTGATCAAGACCTCTTCCAGTTCATCAAACAGCGCGTCGTCAATTTTGCGGGTGGACCTGAACAGGTCATTGATATCGGTGTTCAATACCTCCCGGGTTTTGTTGAGGCCGGTTTTGAGGCGGTTGAAAAGCCCCTTTTTTTCAGGTGTTTCCGGAATTATCTTTTCACGTACGTCACTTTTTTTCTGTTTTTTGAGCTGTTCCTGTTCCTTTAAACGCTCCTGCTCTTTGAACTGTTCCTGCTCTTTTTCTTTTTGTTTGTCTTTTCTTTTGAACAGATTGAATACCACGCAGGCTCTCCTTGTGATGGGCAGATTTTTTTAACCGGTTTATATACCGTTTCAGGATTTTTTCTTTGGCTGGTATGAGCACAACGGCTCTTCCGCCAGAAAGCTGCCCGTGGCTTCATATGCCCGGGCACGGCATCCGCCGCAGACCCGAACGAATTGGCAGGCACCGCATTTGCCTGTCAATTTTGAAAAGTCTCTTAACTCATTGAAAACCCGGGAGTTTTTCCAGATATCCCGGAATGACTCCGCCCGGATATCCCCGCAGGTCACATCCAGAAATCCACAGGTTTGTACCCGGCCCACATGAGAGATAAAGCAGAATCCCGTACCGGCCAGACATCCTCTTGTGACCGCATCCAGGCCATGGGTTTCAAAGGATACGGTCTTTCCTTCAGCATGGGCCCGCTGACGCAGAATCCGGTAATAATGGGGGGCACAGGTGGCTTTCAACTGCAAAGGGGTTTTATCCCGCTGGTCATAGAACCAGTTCAGGGTCTGCTCATATTCCTGGGCATCAATGCCGGAATCCACAATATATTTTCCCCGGCCCGTGGGAACCAAGAGAAAAATATGATGGGCCACAGCCCCCAGGTTTTCCGCAAGTTTCAGAATTTTGGGAATTTCCGCCAGATTGGTCTTGGTAATGGTAGTGTTGATCTGGAATTCAAGTCCGGCGGCCCTGGCATAATGGATTCCACGGATTGCATCATCAAACGCGTGGGTCAATCCCCTGAAATCATCATGGGTCCGGGGGGACGCACCGTCCAGACTGATACTGATGCGCTGGATCCCGGATGCTTTGAGTCGTTCAACAATGTCGGTTGTGAGCAGGGTGCCGTTGGGGGCCATGACCATGCGCAGTCCAATGCGGTGACCATAGGCGGAAATATCAAAAATATCCTCTCTGAGCAGCGGTTCACCGCCGGTTAGAATAATAATGGGGGTGCCTGTTTTCCGAATCTGGTCCAGCAGGGTGAACGCTTCTTGTGTGCTCAATTCATTCTCATACGGATGATCTTCCGCCACGGCCCGGCAGTGCTTGCAGGCCAGGTTGCAGCGGCGGGTGGTTTCCCAGGCCACCAGGCGCAGGGCAGGTGTGTCGTCATCCGGGCGGGCTTTGGCGCTGCCATGGGGGGAAGACTGTCCCGGGCCCGTGTGAGGATGGGTCATGACGCCTCCAGGTGCTCTGCAATGTCGATGGCGGAATAGGTCAGGATCATGTCTGCACCGGCCCGTTTAATGGCGGTCAGGGTTTCCAGGATCAAGGCAGAGGCGTCCACCCATCCCATCAGTTCCCCGGCTTTCATGATACTGTATTCACCGGACACATTATATGCGGCAATGGGCAGATCAATCTCCTGCTTGAGGCGTAAAATGATATCCAGATAAGCCAGTGCCGGTTTGACCATGATAATATCAGCGCCTTCTTCGATATCCATGGTGGCCTCCCTGAGGGCTTCCACGGCATTGGCCGGATCCATCTGATAGGTTTTGCGGTCTCCGAACTGGGGAGAGGAATCTGCTGCCTGACGGAACGGCCCGTAAAACGCCGATGCATATTTCACGGCATAGGACATGACAGGGATCTGTTCAAACCCTTCTTCATCCAGTGTCTGGCGGATTTCCGCCACCCGGCCGTCCATCATGTCGGATGGCGCCACCATGTCAGCCCCGGCCCTGGCATGGGACAGGGCCGTTCTGGCCAGAAGATCCAGGGATGCATCATTGTCGATGATGCCGTTGTCCACCATCCCGCAGTGGCCATGGTCTGTGTATCCGCACAGGCACACATCCGTGATGACGGTGAGATCGGGCACTGCATCCTTGACCCGTGCCACGGTTTTCTGAACAATGCCGTCTTCCGCATAGGCCCGGGTGCCCAGAGGATCTTTTCTGTCCGGAATGCCGAACAGAATAATGGCGGGAATGCCCGCATCCCTGGCACGGATGGCCATGTCAACGATGTAGTCACCGGACATCTGGAAATGTCCGGGCATGGATGCGATGGGTTTTTTGATCCGGCTGCCTTCCATGGCAAACAACGGCTGGATCAGATCGTTACGATTCAGGACAGTCTCTCTGACCATCCGGCGAAACGTCGGGGTGGCCCGCATCCGGCGGCCTCTGTAATCGGGAAACAGCATCTGGTTACTCCTTTCTGATTTCTTCGTCGGTCAGATAACAGGCCGGATCCGCATCCCACGGGTCATTGGCCACGGATTCCGCTCTGGCCCTGAAATTCCCTGCACAAATCTCCAGCCACCGGCACCGGGTACACCGACCCTTGACATGTTTTCTCTTTTCTTTCATTTTCATCAGAAACTCATTAGACTCATCGGTCCAGATCTGTGAAAATGGGCGTTCCTTGATGTTGCCCAGCGATTTTTCCCGCCAGAACTGATCCGGATATACTTCTCCGTCCCAGGAGATACACCCGATCCCTCTGCCTGAATTGTTGCCTTCATTCATTTGCAGCAGTTCAAGGACGTCAGCGGCCCGTTTCGGATCTTCCTTCAACAGCCGCAGATAGAGATAGGGTCCGTCCGCATGGTTGTCCACGGTCAGAATTTCCTTGGGCTGGTTCCGGTCGTGAAGATCCCTTGTACGGTCCATGATCAGATCCAGCACCTGGCGGGTTTCCTCATGGCTCAGATCTTCTTTGGCGATGTCAGATCCCCGGCCGGAATACACCAGGTGATAGAAACAGGCCCGGGGAATGTTTTTTCCCTCCAGCAGATTGAAAATGCCGGGTATGTCCTGGACATTGCGTTTGTTGATGGTGAACCGCAACCCCACCTTGATGCCAGCGGCCTGGCAGTGCCCAATGGCGGCCATGGCCCGCCTGTAAGATCCGGGCACGCCTCTGAACATGTCATGGACAGGCTCCAGTCCGTCCAGGCTGATACCTACGTAGGACAGACCGATCTCTTTGAGCATCATCGCTTTTTCTTTGGTGATCAGTGTACCGTTGGTCGAGATGACCGCCCGCATTCCCTTGGATACGGCATATTGTGCATATTCCACCAGCCGGGGATGCACCAGGGGTTCCCCGCCGGAAAACAGCAGTACCGGCACACCGAAATCCGCAAGATCATCCATCATGGCAATGGCCTGGTCATGGGTGAGTTCATTGTCATAGGAAATGTCTTCAGACTGTGCATAACAGTGCACGCATTTCAGATTGCACCGCCTTGTCATGTTCCAGACCACCACCGGCTTCTTGTCAATGGAAAACTGGAGCAGATGAGACGGAAGCGTTCCTGAATGACGTGAATAACGCAATGTGTCAGAGGGCTCCACCGTACCGCAATACAGTTTTGAAATTCCAATCATTTGATTTCTTTCCTGATAAGGTCGTTCAGATAGGTCTCGCTGTCCAGCAAATCCGCCTGGGTCAGAAAAAAGCGGTTTCTGCCGGTTTTTTCCTTGATCAGGGTGAGCCCGTCATAGAACGCGTTGTATAGTTTGGATAGTATATCTTCGGTTGAGACCCCATGTTCGATGAACTGGGTCATGAGAAAATCAATGGCATCTTCCTCAAAAAACATATTGAAGCCCATGTTTCGGGCAATTTCCAGTTCTATCTCCTTGACACGGTCGTACGTTTTTTTAATTTTTTGGATCGCGTCGTCGATTTCCACTGTATGGGCACGGAAATACCTGGCCGCCATATCGCACCGAACCGGGGTCAGATCCAGTCCATGGGCCGAAGAGAGCGTTGTGGCATTATCTTGAATATATTCAAAAAGATACTGAATTTCCTCTTTCACCGCCTGCTGAAACATCGAGTCCCAGTCCTGCGCCGGGTGGTCACTCAACAGATCTTCCAGTATACCGGAGGGATCGGTGATCACCTGATCATTCACCACCAGCCGTTTTACAAGATAGGACGGCAGTTTTTCCTCGTAGGGCAGCAATACTTCTTCCACCACCGACACCAGTCCTCTGGCACCGGTATTTTCCCTGGATGCCTGATGGGCCAGATATTTCAACGCTTCGTCTGTAAACACAATATCGATGCCGTATGCTGCAAAATCCAGGCGTTTACCTAAAATCACTGGGTTATTGGGCATTTTGAGAATGGTGTACAGATCGGTTTCACTCAGTTCATCTAAAATGCACCGCACCGGAATCCGCCCGATAAATTCCGATTCAAACCCAAATTTGACCAGGTCTTCCGCCCGGGTCTGTTTCAACAGAGAAGAGGCATCTTCTCTGAGGGCAAGTGGCGAATTAAACCCGATGGTCTGACGGTTCAACCGCTGGCGGATCAGGTCGGTGAGCCCGTTGAACGCTCCGCTCAGAATGAACAGAATATTGGATGTATTGACCCGGCGGGGCAATCGTTTTCCGGTCCGCTGATACCGTTCAAGTTCCTGCATCATGGATACCGGGTCATGGGGCACTTTCAGGTCCACATCGGTCTCTTCCATGGGCTTGAGCAAGGCCCGCTGGACGCCGCTTCTGGATACCTGCGCCCCGATGACATCCGGACTGGCTGCGATCTTGTCGATTTCATCCAGGTATACAATTCCGCATTCCGCCAGCGCAATGTCATCATCCGCTTCTTTCACCAGGTCCCGGATCAGGTCCTCCACATCGCCGCCCACATATCCGGTTTCCGAAAACTTGGTAGCATCTGCCTTGACAAAAGGGACTCCGATTTTTCTGGCAATAAGTTTAATCAGATAGGTTTTCCCGATCCCGGTAGGCCCCAGCATCAAAATGTTTGATTTGATATTGCCGGTAATTCTTGTGCCTGGGTCTTCTTGGGATTCCTGGTGTCGAATACGGTTGAAATGGGTGCATATTTTTGTCGCCAGAATTGATTTGGCCTGATCCTGACGAACCACATACTGATCCAGATACGCAATCAGTTCTGCGGGTTTGATGTTGAAATTCACCAGCGCATTTTTCCCCTGCTTCGGCAGGTTGCCGCTGTCAGAGGATTCCTGGGGCTGGGATGAGGGAGTAATGATGCGAACGCTGCCGCCGAATTTTTTGTTCAAAAACTCCCCCAGCTCTTTTTCTATTTTTTTGGGGTCGTGTGCCCGTATGGTCGGTGTATGTGTCATAATTTTCTAAAATAAGCAGGCTGCTGAAAAATTCAAGACACACCTGCACCCGAAGAAGAGGCCTTGATACAAAAACAGCCATGAACATTGCTGCCCATGGCTGTCGAATATTGGTGCCGAAGGGGAGATTTGAACTCCCACGGGTCTCCCCACACGCCCCTCAAGCGTGCGTGTCTACCTATTCCACCACTTCGGCCGGCATATCATGGAGATCAGTCAGAGCCTGGATCAGTGGTTTGCTGAACCGGGGCCGGCTGGGTTGTAATAATGCTCTTTTCTGCCTTGTGACCGGAAAAATAGGCCAGGGTCAGCGAGGTCACCATGAAAACAATGGCAATGACGGTCGTTATTTTGGTCAGAATCGTGGCCGGGCCGGAGGCGCCAAACAGGGTCTGGCTTCCGCCTCCGCCGATGGATACGCCCATTTCTGCACCCTTGCCGCTCTGAAGCAGCACAATCAGAATCAGCAGAATACAAACGGTGACATGCAAGACAGTGATCAGTGTCGTCATATATAATCAATCAAATTTAACAATTTCAGTAAATGTTTCTGCATCAAGACTGGCTCCCCCTACCAGGGCTCCGTCCACATCTTCAATGCGCATCAGTTCGGCTATATTGTCCGGCTTGACAGACCCGCCGTAAAGAATTCTCACGGTGCGGGCCAGATCCGGTGTTGTCCGCTTATCCAGAAGATCCCGCAGATAGTTATGTACTTCTGTGACCTGATCAGGTCCGGCTGTGTGACCGGTTCCGATGGCCCACACCGGCTCATAGGCAATAACCAGATCCTGCAAGTGTTCTGGATCAACGCCTTTTAACCCATCTGATACCTGCTTGTCAAGGGTTAAAAATGTGTTTCCCTCTTCACGCTGTGCCTGTGTTTCACCGACGCAAAGAATCGGTTTGAGCCCTTTTGCAACAGCGGCTTGAAGTTTTTTATTCACGGTTTCGTCGGTTTCAAAAAAATACTGACGTCTTTCCGAATGACCGATGATGACATATTCCACACCCGCTGCTTTGAGCATGTCCGCTGATATTTCACCGGTAAACGCGCCCTGGCTTTCAAAATGCATATT
The DNA here is from genome assembly GCA_032250905.1 of Desulfotignum sp. GTDB lineage: Bacteria > Desulfobacterota > Desulfobacteria > Desulfobacterales > Desulfobacteraceae > Desulfotignum. The sequence goes on from JAVVEQ010000006.1 coordinate 72,835, forward strand.
CTGAGCACCCAGATGCACCCGGGTGCCTGTAATAGCGGCGGATACCAGGGGCAGACAGACATATGCCGGCGCAATCATGATGTCCACCTCTGTTACGTCGGTGCAGGCCTCTGCCAGCTGTGTGGCGGTGTTCACAGCTTCCGGGCCGGTTTTGAACATTTTCCAGTTGCCCGCTATCAAGGGTTTGCGTGTCATGTCAACCTCCCGGGTGGGTTACAGGGTTTCACCGATCATTTGAGCCAGATCCGTCATCCGGTGGGAATAACCGGCCTCGTTGTCATACCAGGCATAGACCTTGACCATGTTGCCGTTGATCACATCCGTGCATTGGGCATCCACGATGGAGGACAGCGGACAGGAATTGTAATCAATGGAAACCAGAGGCAGATCACTGTAGCCCAGGATCCCCTTAAGATTCCCTTTGGACGCAGTCTCCAGGGCCTGGTTCACCATTTCGATGGTCAGGCTGTCCTGCTGGGTCAGCACCACCAGATCCACCATAGAGACATTAGGGGTGGGCACACGTACCGACATGCCATTGAGCTTCCCCTTGAGTTCCGGCAGCACCAGGGCGACCGCCTTGGCAGCCCCCGTGGTGGTGGGAATCATGGACAGGCCCGCGGCCCGGGCCCTTCGCAGATCTTTGTGTGGGAAATCCAGAATCCGCTGATCTCCAGTATAGGCATGGATGGTGGTCATCATGCCCGACAGGATGCCAAAATTTTCCAGAAGGACCTTTGCAACCGGTGCCAGACAGTTGGTGGTGCAAGACGCATTGGAGATGATATGGTGGGTTGAGGGATCATACATGTCATGGTTGACACCCATGACAATGGTGATGTCCGGATTCGTGGCCGGGGCTGAGATAATCACCTTTTTGGCGCCGGCATCCAGATGTTTGGAAGCGCCCTGGCGGTCCCGGAAGATACCGGTGCATTCCATGACAATATCCACCCCTAAATCTCCCCAGGGAATCTGGGCCGGATCCTTGGATGACGTGAATTTTACCTGTCTGCCGTCTATCTCGATGCTGTCTTCCAAAGCGGTGACCGTTTTGCCAAGCCGACCGTGAACCGAATCAAACTGCAGCAGATGGGCTGTGGTCCGTGTGTCGGTCAGGTCGTTGATACAAACAATTTCCAGATCCGGGAGGGTCATTGCCGCCCGGAATACCAGCCGGCCGATACGGCCGAATCCATTGATGCCGATTTTAATAGCCATAGATTGTCTCCTATCTGACAGGGGTTGTGTTACATGCCTGTATCTGCGGGGTCATCCACCGGAGGAAGCCTGTCAGTTTCGACCGGTGCCTTTGAGAATCCCGCTGGCAAGAGAAATGCTTTTTTTGCCGTGGTCCACCAGGGCGGCTGTCAGTTTTTCCATGGTCATCTTTTTCCGGGCGGTGACCGCCTTCAGAAGAATCGGTAGATTGACACCGGAAATAACCTCGACGGAGCCTTCTTCCAGAAAAGAGTAACTCAGGTTGGAAGGGGTTCCACCGAACATGTCCGTCAGGATAATCACACCGTTTTCAGACCGGACTTTTGCAATGCCCTGTTTGATTTTTTTTCTAAGGTGCTCAGGATTCTGCTGAATGTCGATGGAGATCGCCATGATGTGTTCCTGTTCACCGCCTAAAATAAATTCCACTGTGTCTATGAGTGTCTGACCCAGCTGAGCATGGGCCACGACTAGAATGCCAATCATATTTCCCTGATATCCCGATCAATGTCCCGGTGAATTAGCCCGGGTTGATGGGCCTTCTGATTTAAATGTTCAAAAATATTGCGGGCAATGACCACGCTTCGGTGACGACCGCCGGTGCAACCGACCGCAATGGTTAGATACGCTTTGTTCTCTCTTTGATACATAGGGATCAAATAGTCAAGCATCTGACTGAATTTTTCCAGAAATATCCGGGTTTCCGGATTGGACAAAACAAACTGTTTCACCTCGCTGGATTCGCCATCCAGGTGTTTCAACTGCGGCTCAAAATAAGGATTGGCCAGAAAGCGCATATCCATGACCAGGTCCGCATCCATGGGAATGCCGTATTTGTAGCCAAAAGACATGACGTTGATTTTCATTTTTGCCGGTTGACCGCTCCCGCGGCTGATCAGGTTCAAGATCGTGGTTTTGAGTTGATGAACGCTTAAACGGCTGGTATCGATAATATGGTGGGCTGTTGATTTGATCAGGTGCAACGCGGTGATTTCCGAATGAATGCTTTCCAGCAGGGTTTTTTTGCCGGTCACCGGATGCTGCCGCCGGGTCTGGCTGAACCGCTTGATCAGGGTGTCCACATCCGCTTCCAGGAAAATGATTTCCGGAGAAAAGCCCAAGGCTTCAATGGCACTGATTCCGGCCGTGTAATGGGTGGCAAAGGTTTTGGAGCGCATGTCCATGACAAAGACAATACCTTTGATGTCAGTGTTTTCCTTGAAAGGCAGCTCAAGAAACCGGGGCACCAGTTCCAGGGGCATGTTGTCCACGCAGTAAAAAGATGTGTCCTCAAAGGCCTGCATGGCCGTGGTTTTCCCGGAACCCGACAATCCGGTGATGATGTATACCGGCAGGGTTTTCATTTAAAATGTTTCATCCTGTTCCAGAATAAATTCATGGATATCGTCGACGGTTTCGGCGGTAATCAACTCCTGTTTGAAATGGTCCATTTTCAAGAGTTTTGAGATCTGGGCCAGCACCTTTAAATGCCCGCCGGTGGAGTTTTCCGGGGTCAAAAGCAGAAAGAAAATATGAACCGGTTTGCCATCCAGAGAATCATATGCCACACCGGATCTGCTGCGTCCGAATCCCAGGATGATTTCCTTGACGGAATTGAGTTTTCCGTGAGGAATGGCGATGCCCCCGCCGATACCGGTGCTGCCCAGTGATTCTCTTTCCATCAGAACCGCAGCGATGTCTTCAGCTGCAATGCCGGCAACAGGAGCTACAGCCCGGGCCAGTTCCTGGATGATTCCGTGTTTGGTGGTAGATGCAACATCCGCCACAATGGATTCTTTTTTTAGCAGTTGACTGAGTTTCATTTGAATTTCGATCATCCCCCGGGCTGGATCAATCCCAGCTTTCCATTGTTGTGTTTGTAAAGGACATTCAACTTTTCGGTACGGGCGTTGTTGAACACAAAGAACGTATGCCGGCCGGCATAAAATTCGTTGACCGCATCTTCAATGTCCATGGGTTTGGAATCCAGGGTCTCCAGAATCAGGTCATCGAATCCCTGGAGCGCGGGCTGATGCAAAGGGGTGCGGTCAAATTCTGCCGTATCCAGAAGACTCTGCTTTTTGCCGGACATATGCTCTTTGATTTTTTCCTTGTGCTTCTTGATCTGTACACGGACTTTGTCCATTAGAATATCAATGGATGAATACATGTTTTCAGAGGATTCTTTTGCGTGAATATTCAGTTTGTCACAGGTCAGCGTGATTTCTGCAATGTGCCTTATTTTTTGCACCGACAATACCACATGGGCTTCGGCCGGGCTGTCCAGCATTCGGTCGAATTTGTCCAGTTTTTTGTTCACGTAAGACTTCAACGGCTCGGAGGGATCGATTTTTTTAAAGGTCACGGTTGTTTGCATGAAACACCTCCCTATAGTTGTTTGCGTTTGCTGGAAGGCAGAATATTGAGTACCTTCCGGTATTTGGCAACGGTTCTTCGGGCAATCTGTATGTCGGATTCCTGAAGGATCCCTGCTATCCGGTCGTCGCTCAATGGGTCGGTGGGATCCTCTCTTTCGATGAGTTCACGGATTCGTTCCTTGACACTGGCCGATGCCAGCGATTCTCCCCCGGTTCGTTCAATGGAGGAATTGAAGAAATATTTAAGCTCGAACAGCCCCTGCGGCGTATACGCGTATTTGTTGGTGGTGACCCGGCTGATGGTGGATTCATGCATCTGAATATCTTCGGCGATATCCTTGAGAATCAGGGGGCGCAGATAGGCGATACCTTTTTCAAAAAACTCATGCTGAAACTTGATGATACTTTCCATGACCAGGTAGATGGTTTTCTGACGTTGATGAATGCTTTTGATCAGCCAGGACGCAGACTGCATTTTTTCGTTGAGGTACGCTTTGGTCTCCCTGGAGATCTTTTTCCCCTCTGCAATGGCATTTTTGTAAAACCGGTTGATCCGCAGTTTGGGCAGGCCGTCATCATTCATTACAATTTTGAATCCATCCCCCACTTTGTAGACAAAGATATCAGGTATGATATAGGCAGGTTCTTCATTGGAGAATTTTCTGCCCGGCTTGGGCTCCAGGTATTGAAGGATTCTTACTGCGGCCCGTACCTCGTCCACCGAAATCCGCAGGGCCTTGGCAATTTTCCGGCTGTTCCGGTTTTCCAGATTTTTTAAATGGTGTTTGATGATTTCGGTGAGCACGGGATTGTCGATGCCCATCTGCCTGACTTGAATGAGCAGGGTTTCGCACAGATCTCTGGCACACACGCCGGGCGGGTCCAGCGCCTGCAGGACCGACAGTACTTTTTCCACCCGCGCTGTTTCCACTTCGGCTGCCTGGGCGATTTCGTCAACTTCTGCACACAGGTAGCCGTCCGGGTTGAGATTGTCAATGATCATGTGGCCGATCTGTTCATCTCCCTTGTCCAGTTCCTGGAGCATCAGCTGCCATTTCAGATGACCTTCAAGTGTGGTTTTCTCAGAAGTGAACGCTTCGAAATTCGGGGCTTCAGTGTGTTCGGTTTCTGAATATATCCGTCCGGTGGAGTTATATTCATTGATATAATTTTCCCAGTCCGTGTCCGTCTGCACTTTTTCATCGATGGTGATCTCCTTGACCGGTGTGTCTCCGTCAGATTCAGGGGCTTCAGCGGCAGGATCAGACAGCGCCCGGTCGACAGGTTCGTCCGGAGCCTGTTCTTCAAGCGCGGGATTCTGTTCCATTTCCTGCTGAATCATTTCCGCAAGCTCGACACGGGACAGCTGCAGCAGTTTGATAGCCTGCTGGAGCTGCGGGGTCATGACCAGTTGCTGGGTCAATGAGAGGTTCTGTTGTAAGCCAAGTTCCATATTACAGCCTGAAATTATCTCCAAGATATTTTTTTTTGGCAATGGCACTGGAGATGATTCGATCCGGCGGACCGGATTCGATCACCTGTCCCTGACTCATGATATATGCATGATCGCATACACCCAGCGTTTCCCGGACATTGTGGTCGGAAATGAGCACCCCGATTCCTTTGCGGGTCAGCTGGGTGATAATCTGCTGAATATCCATCACCGCCAGCGGATCAATGCCGGCAAACGGTTCATCCAGAAGAATGAACAGGGGATCGGTTGCCAGAACCCGCGAGATCTCCAGCCGTCGGCGCTCCCCTCCGGACAGGGAAGCGGCTTTCTGGCGGGCCAGCCCCTGAATGCCCAGCTCCTGCATCAACGCTGACGCTTTGGATCGAACCGGCACGTCGTTTCTCGGCAGAACTTCCAGAATGGCGGTGATGTTTTCCTCAACCGTGAGTTTTCTGAAAATAGAGCTTTCCTGGGGCAGGTATCCGATCCCTTTTCTGGCACGGATATACATGGGGTACCGGGTAATATCTTCGTCCCCTAAGATAACATGACCGCTGTCAGGCCGGATCATGCCGACGGTCATATAGAACGTGGTTGTTTTTCCGGCACCGTTGGGTCCGAGCAGTCCGGTCACCTGTCCCGGCCTCACCGTCAGATCAGCCTGGTTTACCACGGTTTTTCCATCATAGGTTTTGACCAGTTTATTGAGTGAAAGTTCTTTCATTTATTGATCTGTCGGTTTGTCTTCCGGATTGAACAGGGCCTGAACCCGGTTTTCAGCGTCACTCTCCACCATGACCCGGTCCTGCTTTCTGAACAGAGTGATTTTTGTGCCGCTCACCCAGCTGGTTCCGGTAAGCAGCCTGACATCCCGTCCGGTAAGGACCAGCGTGTCATCTGCCGCCGTGTAAACCGCTTTGTCTGCAAATGCCTGTCTGTCTCCGGCCGTGTACTCGACATTGTCAGTGGCGACGATCTGTTTGATCCGGTTGGCGTCGGTTGTGTTTTCAGTGTCTGGCTGTGACGGATGCAGAAAGAGTTTGATCGAATCCGCCACGATAAGTGCATCTTCCTGTTTTGCCCTGACATTGCCGATAAACTCCACCAGGGATGCTTCCTGATGTGCAACCATTTTATCTGCCGTGATATGTAACGGTTTTTCAGGTGACAATGCCGGGTCAGTCCCGTTTTTTTCTTCAGCTGAAGCCAGTGAGACCATGGCGATCACCAGCAGTCCGATGATTCCGGTCCTCCATTTAGGGCAGATAGAAATTTTCACTGAATTTTCCTTTGACATGTCCCTGTAAAATTATTTCATTGTCGTTGATACGGATTTCCATGGTGTCCGCTTCCATGGCGGCGTCAGGATTTTCAAGCCAAATCTTTGTCTGGGAAAATATTATATGTGGTTTTTTTTTATAATGCAACTTATCAGTTTTCAGGGTGTTTTTCCGGTATGTCAGCACCACGTTTCCCGTAAAATCCATGTCATGGGTCTGGGTGTCAAGAATTCCCTGGTCAGATCTCAGAATGACCGTATCTTCGGTTTGGGTGTGAAACACCACATGGACCTGGGTCAGGATGGCCTGGTTCTGTTCCCTGACCAGAGTGGCGGTGGCTGCCTCAAGCTCCCATTCCGTGATGCCGTTTTTTTTGGAAATCTGTTTCATGACATCCAGTTTCAGGGCCGCATCAGAATCAACATGAAGATCGGTAATCCGCAGCGGGGCAGCCATTCTTTGATGGATCAGGTAACCCCCCCCTGCGCCGCCGGCCAGGATGATCAGAAACAACAGGGTCAGAACCTGCTGTTTTTTTGAAGAAAAGCGGGTCATGCCAGAAATGTTTTCATTGCTTTTTCCCACAGGCCGGCGGCTTTAAGAATGGCGTCACAGATTTCTCTGACAGCCCCCCGCCCGCCGGCGGCCTGAGTGACGATATCCGCCCGGGCCTTCACTTCATCGACTGCATCGGCCACCGCAATGGCCACACCGGCCCGGGCCATGGCCGGCAGATCGATCAGATCATCCCCCATAAACGCCATGGCGGAAGGATCGATACGGGTTTGCTGAGCCATTCGTTCCAGGGCCTCCGCCTTGTTGAAAATTCCGTCAAAAACAAGGTCAATGCCCAGGTTTCGGCAGCGATGGGTCAGCGCTCCTGAGATTCGTCCGGTGATGATACCCGCCTGAATCCCGTTGTCCATGAGCAGACGCAGTCCCAACCCGTCTTTGGAGGAAAACTGTTTGACCTGTTCTCCGGAATCGGTGTAGATGATCCGGCCGTCAGTCAGCACACCGTCCACATCCAGTACAAGCAGTTTCACCTGTTTCAATGAAGCAGTCATCAGGTTAAGCCACGGCTTCTTTGATGGTCAGAAGGGTTGCAAGCAACGGTGCCATGTCAGCCAGGGGTATGGAGTTGGGACCATCACACAGCGCTTTTGAAGGATCTGGATGTGTTTCCATGAAAAGACCGTGGACCCCGGCTGCCACAGCTGCTTTTGCCAGTGTGGGAATAAATTCCCGGTTTCCTGTGGATGCGGTGAATCCGCCGCCGGGAAGCTGGACACTGTGGGTGGCATCAAAAATTACGGGAACCCCCAGTTGCTTCAGTATGTGGATGGAGCGGAAATCCACCACCAGGTTGTTGTACCCGAAACTGGTGCCCCTTTCCGTGATGGCGATGTGGGGATTGCCGGTAGATGCTGCTTTGTCAAGGATATTTTTGCAGTCCATGGGGGCCAGAAACTGCCCTTTCTTGATACTTACGGGCCGTCCCGTCCGGCACGCAGCCAGGATCAGATCGGTCTGGCGGCATAAAAACGCTGGAATCTGGATCACATCCAGGACCCGTGATGCCGGAAGAGCCTGATCCGGCAGGTGAATATCCGAAACCACCTTCACATCCAGGCGGGACTTGATCTCTTCCAGAATGGACAGGCCCTGCTGAAATCCCGGACCCCGGAAAGAGTTTACCGATGTCCGGTTGGCCTTGTCAAAAGAAGCTTTGAACAGAAACGGTATATTCAGATCCCGGGTCAGAGTTTTCAAGGTATCGCAGATCTGGAATGTGGTATCGAAATCTTCAATCACACAGGGCCCGGCCACCAGAAAAAATCGGGGCAGGGGGGTGTGGGTCATTTCGAAAAAAAAATTGGTCATGGGTCATCCTTTACTCTGATCGTGAATGTGTGGGTCAACCTATAATTTGGCATCCAAAAAGTCAAGAATGTAAAATACCTTGATAAGTTTGGGCGTAGCTGGTATTTTTATGTGCGTTTCACTTTGGATAATGATAACTATTTGAAAAATATGGATGTTTTTAATGAAGAAATTCTTTTTGCTGGTGATTTTTGCTGTGATTCTGGTGCCTTTGGCATGGATGCTGATATATCGATTTGAAGGGTCGCCGCCTGATGTCACTGCAGATCTGCCGACACGGTTTCTCAAAGATGAGGTCACCCTGTCTCTGGATATCAAAGATACCAGAACCGGACTTCGGGAGATTCATGTCCGCCTTATTCAGAATGAAATCAAAAAGACGCTGCTGCAAAAAACATATCCACCCGGTTCACTGTTGAGTCCGTTTTTAGAAAAACCGCTCATGAAAGACCGTGTGGTGATTCCTGTGGAAGCGGGTCGTCATGGCCTGAATGACGGAGAGGCCGTCCTCCACATTCAGGTGACGGATCAGTCCTGGCGGGGTTGGAACCACGGAAACATGGCTGAAAAAGAAATACCGGTCACCATTGATACTCAGCCCCCCCGCATAGAGGTGTTGAGCCGGCAGCATAATGTGGAACGGGGAGGTGCCGGCCTGGTGATCTACCGGTTATTTGAAACGGATGTTGACAGCGGTGTCCAGGTGGGAGACCGCTTTTTTCCAGGCCATTCCGGAATGTTCGAGCAGACAGATATTTATGCGGCTTTTTTTGCGCTGGATCATACCCAGGGGCCGGGTACCCGGTTGTGGGTGACCGCCCGGGATGCGGCCGGTAATACGACCCGTAAAGGGTTTTACCACTATATCCGGGATCGCGGGTTCAAATCGGATGAGCTCAGGATTTCCGACCGGTTTCTGGGAATGACCATGCCGGATTTTCATCTCGGGGACCAAGAGAGCCAGATTGAAAAAAAAGACCAGCCGCTTCTGGAGAAATTTCTGGTGGTGAATACCGATCTACGGAATGCCAATGTCGAAAAAGTACTGTCCGTGCCGGTGAATACGGTGCCTGAAATGCTGTGGCAGGGAAAATTCGAACGAATGGCCGGAGCCGCCCGGGCCGGGTTTGGCGATCAGCGTACCTACACATACAATGGAAAGGAAATCGGGCAGTCCCGGCATATGGGAATCGATCTGGCATCCACGGCACAGTCGCCAGTGGGGGCCGCCAATACCGGACGGGTGATCATGGCTGAACCGGTGGGCATTTTCGGGAACACTGTGATCATCGACCATGGGTTTGGACTGGCCAGTCTGTATTCTCATCTGAGTTATATGGCTGTTTCCGTGGGGGATACGGTCAAAAAAGGGGAAATCATCGGCAACACAGGAATGACCGGGCTGGCAGCCGGTGATCATCTTCATTTTTCCATCATCGTGCACAATGTGTTTGTCAATCCAATGGAATGGTGGGATCCCAACTGGATTGAAAACAATGTCACTGCCAAGATCAAGGCGGTGGATCAAGGAAAATCATGAGTGATTATACAGTCAGTAAAACCTATGAACAGATCAACCGGAAAATAGCCCGGGGAGAGGCGGTGGTGGTCACCGCAGAAGAGATTGTCGACATTGTCAGAGACCACGGCATCGTTGAAGCGGCCCGGCAGGTGGATGTGGTGACAACCGGGACCTTTGCACCCATGTGCTCATCCGGTGCGTTCATCAATATCGGCCAGTCGAAACCGTTGGTGAGGACCACCAAAACCTGGTTCAACAATGTACCGGCCTATTCAGGAATTGCGGCGGTGGACTGCTATCTGGGGGCCACCCAGACCAGTGATGACGATCCATTGAACAAACGTCATCCTGGAGATTTCAATTATGGCGGGGGGCATGTGATTCAGGATCTGGTGGCGGGCAAACCCGTGGAAATCCGTGCGGAATCCTATGGTACCGACTGTTATCCCAACCGGCGCATTGAGAAAACCATGACCCTTCAGGAACTGCCCAATGCAATGCTGGTGAATCCCAGAAACGCTTATCAGAATTACAATTGTGCAATCAACCGTTCGGACCGGACCAAATACACCTATATGGGTACATTGAAACCAGGCACGGGCAATGCCAATTATTCCACCTCCGGTGCCTTGAGCCCGTTGCTCAACGACCCGTATCTCAAAACTATCGGTGTGGGCACACGGATTTTCCTGGGCGGTGCCCAGGGGTATGTGATCTGGACCGGCACTCAGCATAAATCGGATGTCAATCGAGGCATGAACGGCGTGCCTTCAAAACCGGCAGGTACGCTGTCGGTGATCGGTGATCTCAAGGAAATGGCTTCGGAATGGCTGGTGGGACAAAGTATCCGTGGGTATGGCTGTTCTCTGGCTGTGGGCCTGGGCATTCCGATTCCGATTCTCAATGAGGAAATTCTCAAATACACTGCCGTGTCTGATGAGGAAATCTTCACTCAGATCGTGGATTATGGATATGACTATCCCGAAGGCGTGTCCCGTTCCTATGGTCAGGTCAGTTACGCGGAACTAAAAAGCGGTTTCATCATGATCAAGGGTCAGAAGGTATCCACCCATCCCTTGTCCAGCATGGTGAAAGCCAGGAAAATTGCCGAACTGCTTAAATCCGCGATTCAGCGTTCGAAGTTTCTGCTGGGTGAGCCCCAGCACCTCTTTTTCCAGAAATAAGGGATTGACATGGCCAAGAAAAAAAACGCCTGGCGGGAGAATATTGAAGCCATTCTCATTGCTGTTGTGATTGCGCTGTTCATTCGGACCTTTGTTGTACAGGCATTCAAGATCCCTTCCGGGTCCATGCTTGAAACCCTTCAGATCGGGGACCAGATCCTGGTGAACAAATTCATCTACGGTGTGAAAATCCCGTTTACCGACGGGAAGGTTCTGATTCCGTTCAAGACACCGGAGCGGGGGGATATTGTGGTTTTTGAATATCCGGAAGATCCGTCCAAGGATTTTATCAAGCGGGTGGTGGCCGTGGCTGGTGACACCGTGTCCATTGTGGACAAGCAATTGTATGTGAACGGAGAACCGGTGACGGATGAGCCGTATGCGCACTATTCCCGGATGCCGACATATGTGGACAACATGCAGCCGGTTAAGGTGCCGGAAAACAAGCTGTTTGTGATGGGAGACAACCGGGACAACAGCCATGACAGCCGGTTCTGGGGATTTGTAGACCTGTCGGCCGTCAAGGGGGAAGCATTTATGATCTACTGGTCCTGGGACCGGGAAAAGTTCGGTGTCCGGTGGAACCGGATCGGTGATCTGCTGATATGACTTGACTGAGTGAAGGATGCATTATGCGATTTGCAAAAAAGGATATTCTGGATATCCATTCCCTGGATCCAGCCGAAATCACTCTGATCCTGGACACAGCCGTGGGCATGAAGGAGATTTCCCGGCGGCCGGTGAAAAAAGTGCCCACCCTGCGGGGCAAGACCATTGTGCTGTTTTTTCAGGAACCGTCCACCCGGACCAAGCTGTCCTTTGAAATTGCCGCAAAGCGCCTGTCTGCTGATTCCGTGGCCATCGCCAAATCCGGATCCTCCATGGCCAAAGGGGAGACCCTGATTGACACGGTTAAGAATCTGGAAGCCATGCGGCCGGATGTGATCGTGATGCGCCATGCCTCTTCCGGCGCTGCCTGGCAAGTGGCAAAACGGGTGGACTGTTCGGTGATCAATGCCGGGGACGGCATCCATGCCCATCCGTCCCAGGCCCTGTTGGACATGATGAGTGTCCGGGAAAAAAAAGGGCATCTTCAGGGGTTGAAACTGGCTATGATCGGGGATATCTCCCATTCGCGGGTGGCCCGTTCCGACATAACCGGATTTTCCAAAATGGGGGCAATGGTGTCGGTGTGTGCCCCTCAAACCATGATTCCGGCGGGTATCGAAGCCTTGGGTTGCCAGGTGGCCCCCAGCATGGAAACGTGTGTGGCGGATGCGGATGTCATCATGATGCTCAGGATTCAAAAAGAGCGGATGAAAGATGTCCTTTTTCCCACGGAACGGGAGTATGCCGGTCGGTTCGGCCTGAACCGGGATCGGCTGGCCCTGGCAAAAAAAGATGTCACCATCATGCATCCGGGACCCATGAACCGGGGGGTGGAGATCAGCAGTGATGTGGCCGATGCGGAGTGTTCCATGATTCTGGATCAGGTGACAAACGGGGTGGCCCTGCGAATGGCCCTATTCTATCTGGTGGCGGGAGGAAGCAGACATGCAGATATTGATTAAAGGGGCCCGGGTTCTGGATCCCGGGAAAATGGACGCATACAAATCGATTCTGATCAACGGACCGACCATTGCTGCGGTCCTGGATCCTTCCGATTCCGTTCCAGGCGGTGATGCGGGACTTGAAGTGGTGGATGCCCAGGGCCTGGTGGTGGTACCCGGACTGATGGATATTCATGTCCATTTGCGGGAGCCGGGCCATGAGTACAAGGAAACCATTGCCACCGGCGCAGCGGCCGCTGCCCGGGGCGGGTTCACTTCCGTGTGTGCCATGCCCAACACCGACCCTGTGAATGACAATGCGCAGGTGACCACGTTTGTTCTTGAAAAGGCCCGGGTTGCAAAAGGGGCCCGTGTTTATCCGGTAGGAGCGGTCACGAAAGGATCTGCCGGCACCCATCTTGCGGAAATTCGGGACATGCAGCAGGCAGGGATCGTTGCAGTGTCTGATGACGGTCGTCCTGTGGAAAGCGCACAGCTCATGCGCCGGGCGCTGGAATACTGCAACGGCTTGTCCATGCCGGTGTTCGTCCATGCCGAAGACCTGTCTCTTGTGAACGGGGGTGCCATGAACGAAGGTCCAGCCGCCACTTTCTGGGGCATACCCGGAATTCCCAGTGCAGCGGAAGCCGTGATGGTGGCCCGGGATATCCTTTTGTCCCGGCTTACCGGTGCCCATGTGCATTTTTGTCACATCAGCTGTGAAGAATCCATTGATTTGATCCGAAACGCCAAGCTGAAGGGTATCCGGGTCACCTGCGAGACCGCACCCCATTATTTCACGCTGACCGATGAAGATGTCAAAGGATACGACACCCATTTCAAAATGAATCCGCCGTTGCGGTCAGAAAACGACCGTCAGGCAGTGATCCAGGGACTGGTGGATGGTACCATCGATGTGATAGCATCGGACCATGCCCCTCACAGCAAAGAGGAAAAAGACCTGGAATTCGATCGGGCCGCATTCGGAATCGTGGGGCTTGAAACCGCATTGGCCCTGTCATTGAAACTGGTTCAGAATCAACAGCTGTCTCTGGAAGACCTGATTTTGAAGATGGCGAAACATCCAGCCCGGATTCTGGGTATCAACAATGATATTATTCCAGGAAATCCAGCGGACCTCACTCTGGTCGATCTGGAAGAGAAATGGGTGATCGATCCGGAGCAATTCGTTTCTAAAAGCCGTAACACCCCGTTCACCGGCATGCCGGTCCAGGGAAAAGCCGTGGCTGCCATGGTGGACGGCGTATTTGTTTTCAAAGGCCGTCATGCCTGAACTCAAAGGAAACCGGCCCCGCATACTGGTGGTGGATGATGACGCCAGTATGCGGGAATTTCTGGAACTGCTCCTGTCCCGGGAAAATTATTGTGTGACCACCGCTGAAAATGGAAACCGGGCCCTGGACCTGATCCGCCGTCATATATATGACCTGGTCCTGGTGGATATCCGTTTAGGGGACATCACCGGACTTACAGTGCTCAAGCAGGTCAAACAGCAGCATCCCGACACAGTTGTCATTATGATTTCCGCATATTCCACCACGGAAATTGCCGTGGCTGCCATGAATGAAGGGGCTTACGATTTTGTTCCCAAACCGTTTGACAACAGTGAACTGAGACAGACCATCGCACGGGCTTTGGATCTTCAAACCCTGGAACAGGAAAAACAACACCGGGAATCGGAAATTCAGAATTATCTTCATTTCGACCGGATCATCGGCAACAGTCCGGGCATGGCGGCCATTTACAACCGGATCCATCAGATCAGCGCCACCAAGACCAATGTGTTGATCACCGGTGAAAGCGGTACCGGCAAGGAATTGATTGCCCGGGCCATCCATGAGAACTCGGATCGAAATGAGCGGCCGTTTGTGGTGGTCAACTGCGGTGGGATTCCCGACACGCTTATGGAAAGCGAGTTTTTCGGTCATGTCCGGGGATCGTTCACCGGTGCGGTAGTGGACAAAAAAGGGCTGTTCGAAATCGCGGATCAGGGCACGATTTTTCTGGATGAAATCGGTGAGCTGTCCCCACTGCTCCAGGTTAAGCTGCTCCGGGCGGTCCAGGAGACCTCGTTCAAGCCGGTGGGAGGAACCACGGAAATCACCGTAGATGTGCGGATCATCTCCGCGACCAACAAACAGCTGGACAGAGAGGTGGTGGAAGGGCGGTTCAGGGAAGATCTGTTTTTCCGGTTGAATGTCATTCCGATCAAAGTACCGCCCCTGCGGGAACGCAGAGGGGATGTGGCAATCCTTGCCCAGCATTTTGCAGAAAAATACTCCAGAAAAATGGGTCGGGATATTGTCAAACTGTCTTCCTATGCCATCGATTTCCTGAATAAATATTCGTTTCCCGGCAATGTAAGGGAGCTGGAAAATCTGATTGAACGGTCTGTGGCCCTGTCTTCCACCAACATTATACTGCCCGAAAGCCTCACAATTTCCATGCATAAGGCCCGACGCTGGATCGAGGGTGTCGAGAATCGTCGGTTTGATCTGAACCAGGTGGAACAGGGTGTCGATCTGGATGAAATTCTGTCTGCGATTGAATCCGCCTATCTGAAAAAAGCCATGGAAGTGACTGGAGGAGACAAGAAAAAAGCCGCGGATCTGCTCAATCTGTCTTTGCGTTCCCTAAGATATCGGCTGGATAAAATCGTGTCTGATGCATAGATAAACACTGCAGAAGGTGGGATATCTTTCCTACAGACCGAACTGATCGATCATCCTGTCCCGTATATATTGACCGATGGTAATGGCGGACGTGGCTGCCGGGGAAGGGCCGTTGAAACTCCGACAATACCGCCCCCGATGATGGGTATGTCATAGTGTGTCACACAAGGCTCTCCCGATGAAAGAAACAGGGTCACATTTATTTGTGATATAGTATTGTCCATTTGGAAAATCAAGCCATTGGTTTACTTGAGAAGCACTGTCATGGTTTTTTGATCCCAGGTTGACCCGGGGGTCATAAGAGGTATATAAGAAATGGATAAAAACCTGTGGTAAATCTGATTGGAGAACGAAAATGAACGATTTGGATTTCTGGAACCGCCATTCCGTTCAATATCTTGAAATGGCGTTTGATACCGGACATAAAGAGATGATTCTTGACCCGGACGGGTATGGAAAAAGAACCGGGGAATGCGGTGATACGGTTGAATTTTTCATAAAAGTGAAGAACGGTGTACTGGAGGCCGTTTCTTTCATTACTCACGGGTGCCTGAACACCACAGCCTGCTGCAATACAGTGGTTTTTTTCGCCCGGGGAAAAACCATTGATCAGGCGTGGGAAATTACCCCTGAACAGGTAGTGGAATACCTCCAGACCCTGCCGCCGGATCATGAGCACTGTGCACAGCTGGCGGTCGGTGGATTGTATCTGGCATTGTCCAGCTGTCAGTCCGGGCGCAATAATACGGCCAAAACCGCGTAAGGATTTGGAGAAAATTATGGAAGAGAAGGCATCGTGGGACTGGGATACGGAACTGAAGGAAATACCGTTTGAAGAATGGCGTTCCCGTTTCAACTGGGTCCAGGCTCCGCAGGTGAGTCGGGATGGAGAGTGCATTGCCGCTATTGTCAATCTGGATGACATGGCGTTTAATGTCTGTGTGAACGGCGGGGTCTGGGAAGGAGAGTATGAAAAAGCCTGGAACCTGACGCCTTTTTCCGACAACGGATTTGCTGCATTTGTTGCCCGGGATGAAGAATGGACCGTCACGGTAAATGGCGGGGAATGGACCCACTGGTGTGATTTTATCTGGCAGCTGATAAAGAGTCCGGATGGTCAGATCCTGGGGGCGGCGTTCCAGTCCGATTCCGAATACGGGGTGATGGTGAACGATACGCCATGGGAAAACCGGTATGAAAATCTGACCGGTGCGGTCATGGCTGCGGACGGCACGTCTGCAGCCGTTGTCCAGGTGGTATCCATGCCGGGAGCGGATGTGGATGCCTTTAAACAGGGCGTTTTCAGTGTGGCCCGCAATGGCGTTCCTGAAGACCTTCGATTCCTGAACATCTGGGAAATCAGCTTTGATGCATCCGGCGGACAGATCGGGTACGGGGTTCGCACGGATCGGGAAACATATGCCATTGTTCAGAATGATACGCTGTGGGACAACCGGTTTGAATCGGTGTGGAAACCGGAGTTTCTGGATAAAAATTCCCTGCTGGCCCCGGTCCGTGTCAAGGGAAAATGGGAATTGTACAAAAACGATGCCCCGTTCTGGCGCAGAAGATATGACCAGCTCTGGCACTTAACATTGTCACCGGAGGGCACGGATGTGGCTGCCATTGTATCCAGTCCCTTCGGCCGCTGGAGTGTGGCAGTGAACGATGCGGTGTGGAAAATATCCTGGGACACAATGATTTCCGATATTCATTTTTCCCGGGACGGATCCAGTCTGGCAGCGGTATATAAACACAAGGATGTTTGGGACCTGGCGGTCAACGAGGTTCCCTGGAATATGGCAGCGGATATGGTGTTTACTCCCTGCCTGAGTCAGGACGGCAGTGTCGTGGCGGTAGTCATTCAAAAACAGGGCCATTACCAGCTGGTGGTCAACAACCGGGTGGTGGCCTCCGGGTTCAGCTTCATGGTTGATCCAGTGATCAGTCCCGACGGATCCAAAGTGTTGCTCAAGGGGATTGAAAATGGCATTTACAAGCGCCGGATCATTCGTGTATAACCGCGGCAATTTTTTTCAAGGAGCATTGCTATGAACAGTTTCATCGCCTTTATCATGGGCCCCATGGTCTGGATATCGGTCATCATATTTCTGGGCGGCCTCACCATTCAACTGGTGGGCATCCTTCGAGCCGTGCGTGAAAAGGAGCCCTATATTTATTCTTACGTGACACTCAAACACAGCCTGCGTTCCATCGGGGCCTGGATAATTCCCTTTTTGCCCAGAAGTGCCCGAATGAGCCCGGTCTACTACGGCATATCCTATCTGTTTCACATTCTGCTGTTTCTGGTTCCTTTGTTTCTGGCATCCCATATCGTGCTGATCAATGAGGCATTTCAGCTGTCCTGGCCGGCGTTGAACGACCAGGTGGCGGACTGGCTGACCGTGGGGGTTATTGGGGCACTGGTCTTTTTTGCTATTCGCCGGGGCATGGTGCCGGAGGTGAAATTTCTTACCGGTGCCATGGATTACCTTTTGATACTGCTGGTCCTGCTCCCGTTTCTGACGGGTTTCCTGGCCTATCACCAGTGGTTCGCCTACCGGTGGATTACCGTGTTACATATATTGTCCGGGGAACTGATGCTCATCATTATTCCGTTTTCCAGATTTTCCCATATGCTCACCGCACCCTTGACAAGGGCCTATATGGGGTCAGAGTTCGGTCATGTCAGACAGGCCAGAGACTGGTAGGAGGGAAATCAATGCAAACAAAGGACAACCCCATGACAGACACACCTTCAATCGTTGAAAAACCCACGGATCCGGCCATTGAGTCCGGTCTCGAACGATTGACCCCGGAACGGATCCAGCAGGTCATTCAACAGGTGCTGAAAAAGGAAACCGGTCCCCGTTTCAAGGCGTATGTGGAAACCTGCATGCGCTGCGGCCTGTGCGCGGAAGCATGCAGTTACTTTCTGTCCAATGACCGGGACCCCCAGTTTATGCCGGCGGCCAAGGTTAAAAATACCATCTGGGAGATGTTGAAAAAAGACGGGAATGTTTCCAAGGATTTTCTCAGGCGTGCCGTGCGCATTTCCCATCTGGAATGCAATGCGTGCAAACGGTGCGCCATGTACTGTCCGTTTGGCATCGATATCGCCTATTTGATGCTTCTGGTGCGTAGAATCTGCCACAAACTGGAAATTACGCCCCAGTATATTCAGGACACGGTCAACTCCCATTCCGTGACAATGAACCAGATGTGGGTCAAGGATGACGAATGGATCGACACCCTGCAATGGCAGGAAGAAGATGCCAGAGAGGAGTTTGAGGATTTGCAGATCCCCCTGGACAAAGTAGGGGCGGATATCATGTATTCCGTGATTGCGCCGGAACCCAAATTCCAGGCCGGACTGATTTACCAGGCCGCCACCATGATGCACGCGGCCGGCATGAACTGGACCATGCCCTCCACGCCGGGCTGGGATAACAGCAACATGGCCATGTACACGGGTGACAATGAAATTTCGGGCAGAATTGTCCGGGCGTTCTTTGAGACCGCGTCAAAACTTCGGGTCAAGCGCATTGTCATGGGTGAATGCGGGCATGCATTCCGGTCGGTGTACGACATCGGAAACCGATGGAATTCCTGGGTCATGCCCCCTTTTGAAGTGGTACATGCACTGGCGTTTTATCATGAATTGCTGACCCAGGGGCGGATCACTATCAAAGAAAAATACAAAAAAAAGGTGACCCTGCATGACCCCTGTAACGTGTCCCGGGGACGGGGGCTGCATGACAAGGCCCGGGAAGTGGTGAACATGGTGTGCGAAGATTTCGTGGATATGGTGCCCAACCGGGAACACAACTACTGCTGCGGCGCCGGCGGCGGTGTCATCAACTGCGGTCCGCCCTATAAAGGGGAACGCATGGTGAACAACCGGGTCAAGGCGGAACAGCTGGCCGCTACAGGCGCGGAAGTGCTCATTGCTCCCTGTCACAACTGCCACAGCGGGCTGGAGGATATTATCCATCACTATGATTTGAAGATGGAGATCAAATTTCTGGGGGATCTGATATATGAAACCATGGAAAAAAAGATTTATGAGCCGGGGGCATGACATGAGACTTAAAAATCATTTCATTATCATATTGATGGTACTCGTTGCCCCCCTGGTGACCGGCTTGTTCAGTTATGCCGGCCAGGATCCGGAACGGCTGGATCCCTGGGCGTTTGAATCACCGAAACGGCCCGGTGCCGTATTTCCCCATGATGATCACATGATGTTGCTGGATGACGACTGCAGCATCTGCCACCATGTCTATGAAGACGGCGAACCCGTGCCTGGTGAAAGCAGTGAGGACCTGTACTGTTCAGACTGTCACAGTCTCAAACCCGTCCCTGATAACGCTATGCCCTTAGAGGCCGCATATCACAACCTGTGCAGAGACTGTCATTTCGACCGGGGTACGGGGCCGGTACTGTGCGGTGAATGCCACGTCAAGGAATAATAAGGAGACTGCCATGACAAAAAAAATAATGATCGTGGATGATGATCCAGCCATTACCCGGTATCTGGAAACGTTGTTCAAAGACAACGGATTTGAAACCTGTATCGCCGATGACGGCAAACAGGCCATGGATGTTTTTCTGAACCAGCAACCGGATCTGATCACCCTGGATCTGGAAATGCCTGAAGAGTGGGGCCCCCGTTTTTTCAGAAAGATTTCAAAAAAAGGGTATACCACCCCGGTGATTGTCATATCCGGATTATCCGGACGGACCCATTCCATTCCCAAAGCAGAAGCTTTTTTTGCCAAACCTTTCGATGCCAATGAAGTCCTTGCCAAAGTAAAGGCGGTTTTAGGGGTGTGATTGTTGTACAAAGATGACAAATAAACTCCTGGTAGTCGATGACGAGGAGGGAATCCGGGGAGGTCCTGGAAATCACCCTGACGGATGCCGGTTATGAAGTATTAACCGCTGAGAACGGCTTCTCAGGATTCGGCATGGTCAAGACGTACAAACCCGATATCGTGCTTACCGATATCCGTATGCCCGGCATGGACCTGCTTAAATCCATCAAACAATCGTATCCGGACATCGAGGTGATCATGATCACCGGATACGGGGATGCCAATCTGGCCATTGAAAGCCTGAAAACAGGTGCAGTGGATTTCATTTCAAAGCCCGTCAACCAGGATGTCCTTGAGATTGCCTTGAAACGGGCGAATGACCGGATCCGGACCCGCGAGAAACTGGCGGACCATACCCGGAATCTGGAAACCCTGGTGGCGGAAAAAACCCGGAAACTGGCAGAATCGGAAAAACGATATGTCCAGCTGTTCAACGAATCTCCGGCCTATATCACCATTCTGGACGAAAAATTTCGAATCATTGAATCCAACAACCGGTTCAAGGATCAGTTCGGCGATCATCCCGACCTGTGCTGCTACCAGGTAAACAAACAGCAAACAATACCCTGCGACACCTGTCCGGTGAAAGAAACTTTTGCCGACGGCCGGTCACATACAGCGGAAATGGATGTCACCTTCAAGGACGGCCGTATCCGGCGGTTTTTTATTCAGACATCGGCCATTCCTGATGACAACGGCCGGATCAGACATGTCATGGAAATGTCTACGGACATCACGGTCATCCACCAGTTACAGGACCATCTGGCCGTCCTGGGTCTGCATATTTCCTCTATCTCTCACGGGATTAAAGGGATGCTTACCGGTCTGGACGGGGGGGATTACCTGATTCGGGCCGGTCTGGAAAATGCCGTGGATGCCTGTGTCAGCGTTAAAAACGACAGGAAAAAACTGACCATTCAGATTCAGGTCACTGACATGCCTCACCAGGTGTTGTTCAAATTCAGGGATAACGGCAAGGGGCTAGACAAGGAATACCGGCAAAAGATTTTTTCCCTTTTTTATTCCGACAAGGGGAACAAAGGTACTGGACTGGGCCTTTTCATTGCCCGCCGGTCCGTGCAGCAGCACCAGGGTGAAATCCACGTGGATTCAGTCCCAGGCAAATTTACAGAATTTATCATTGCCATTCCAAAAAAAAGCATCTGACATTTGACACAAAACGGTTTATTCTTATGATAGATGAAAAGTCATTGAATTTTAAAGGGTGTGTGTTTGAAAAATGGGGGGTTGATTTATGTCAAAATGGATGACAATCAGTGACGCAGTAGATGCGTTTGATCTGTATGACCTGTTCAGTGAGATCATCGACTCCTACAGTGAAGAAATGGATGATCCGGAAGCCATCACCTCTGAACTGACGGAACTGCTTGAAGAGCATGAAGAAGAATACGAATTTTCTCCGGATTCGGACGGCGATTATGCTGAAAGTTTTGAGCGAAACCTGAGGGATGCCATCGGGTATGTCTTTGAAGAGTTCAATCTGGGAGAACTGCCTGACGTTGATTTTGTAGACCCTGACGTTGATGAAGACGATCTGACCGATATTTATGATGACAAGTTTGAAGACAATATCGAGCACCGGGTCGATATGGATGCCTATGAAGAAGGTGACGACACCGAGGAAGATGATGCAGATTGAACAGTTCAGATACGGCGTGGACAATCTGGCTTACCTGGTTTATTCAGGCGCCTGCGGGGTGGCCATCGATCCTGGTGCGGCAGACGACATGCTCAGGTTTGCCCGGCAAAGGAATATCCGGATCAATCAGGTGACCAACACCCATCTTCATCCGGATCATACAAGCGGCAATGCCCGATTGCTTGAAAAAACCCAGGCCGAATACCTGGATTGCCGTAATTTTTCGGACAATGAACGCATCGCTGTGGAAGGCGACGCATTGAGGGTCATTACCACCCCGGGTCATACCCATGACGATGTCTGCTTTGCAGGCAATGGTTTTCTGGTGACCGGCGACACCCTGTTTAACGGAACCGTGGGCAATTGTTTTTCAAAAGATCTGGATGCGTTTTACCACTCTTTGAAAAAACTGATGGCATTTCCCGGTGCAACCTTGATTTTTGCGGGACATGATTATGTAAAGGAATCGGTTGAAATCGCACAGGCCATTGATCCGGACACCCCCGGTATCGTGCAGTACTTAGAGAAATATGATCCGGACCGGGTCACCTCCTGCCTGGCGGATGAACGGCGGATCAACCCTTTTCTTCGATTCAATGACGATACAATGATTGACAGGCTGAAGCAGCGTCATTTTCACTGTGACACGGAAATTCAGCGTTTCAAATCCCTGATGCAGGCGTTTTGACATGGACGAAACAGATGTAACCCATGTCAGTTACCGGATTTTGCAGGTGGCGGATACACGGGATTTGATGGCCCTCTACAAGGATGCCGGATGGTGGGATCAGGCGTGTGAACGGCATCCTGAATTTTTAACGCGGATCGTCGCCCAATCCGCGCTTTTTGTGGGAGCCTTTGACCTGACGAGAATGATCGGCATGGGACGGGCCCTGTCGGATTTGATCAGTGATGCCTATATTCAGGATGTGGTGGTTTTACACAGTTATCGGGGCCGGGGCATTGGCCGACACATCATTCAAACACTGATTACCGGCCTCAAGGGACATGGTGTGGACTGGATCGGACTGATCGGTGAACCCGGAACGGGCAGTTTTTACCAGTCGCTGGGATTCAGACCGATGCCTGGACACACGCCATACAGACTAAAGGATTGATTTATGTATAACCGGTGTGACACCTATGTAACTTCAGATTTTCAACAGACGATCTGCTTCCCTACGGCCGGTCGGTTTGAACTGGAAGACCGGCAGATGGTTCAGATTTATATCGACAAATATGCGCCAGAGTCCTGTGAGTACAATTTTGCCAATCTGTTCTGCTGGCAGGAGGTTTACAAGTATTCCTGGCGGCTGTTCAAAGGGCGGCTGGTGATTTATGACGGCGTGAATCAATGCGGGTTCATGCCGCTGGGAGAACCGCTGCCTCCGGCTGAGCTGGCTGAACTGGGCAGGGAACTGATGCTGGATGGTCTGGTACCGGATATCGGCCTGGTGCCCAAAAGTTATTTAAATGCATATCCCCGATGTGAGCAGTATTTTTTCATTGAACCGGAGCGGGACTATGCTGAATACATTTATGATGTGGATCGGCTGTGCCAATTAAATACCCCGAAACTGCACAAAAAGAAAAATTTGATATCCCAGTTCGAGCGGACATATCCGGATTACCGGGTAACAATGCTGACGTCGGAAAAACAGGTGCTGGCCCAGGCCATGGCCCGGGATCAACTGGAAAGTCAAAAGCCGTTGTCTTCCGGCCTGGCCACTGAGTTCGAAGCCATGCAAAAAGCATTTTCGCATTTTGATGCGCTGGGGCTGGAAGGGCTCGCCGTGATGACGGGGGATCAAATGGCCGCGTTTTCCATTTTCAGCCGGTTAAACCCGGACACCTACAATGTGCAGTTTGAAAAATCCGACTATGAATTCAAAGGGGCGGCCCAGGTGATCAATCACCAGACCGCCCTCTATTTGAGAAACCGCTGCCGGTATATCAACCGGGAGCAGGATCTGGGAATCAGGGGTCTACGTCAGGCCAAAAAATCCTATGAACCGGAAAAGATCCTGATTCCTTATACCCTGCACCTGCTGCGGGAGTAATTCAAAAAGGCTAGTTTCCGGTTTTCAGACGCTCCCAATAGCGTTCATACACCAGAATGGCATCCCCGACATCGGTCTGGAATTCCCCTTTTTTCAACTCTTCGGGATCCGGAAAAATTGTGGAATTGTTTTTCAACTCTTCGGGCATCAGATCAATGGCCGTGCGGTTGGCCGGGGCATATCCGATATATTCGCATACCTGTACCGCGATTTCGGGCTTCAGAATAAAATCGATGAACGCATGGGCCTGGGCTTTGTTTTCTGCGCCGGTGGGAATAACCATGGAATCCACCCAGAAAATCGCACCTTCTTCAGGGTAGGCATACTGTATGGCCGGAAATTCCTGGGCCGCCATGTACGCTTCCCCGTTCCATATCATACCGGCAAAGGCTTCCAGGTTCAGCAGCGGCTGTTTGGGGGAATCTCCGGAAAATACCCGGATGTTGGGCAGAAGTGCCCGGATCGATTCATAGGCCGTATGAATCCGGTCCGGATCGGTTTCGTTCACGGAAAATCCGTTAATGATCAGGCCGATTCCCAGCACTTCTCTCAAGTCATCGTTCATCACCAGACGGTTTTTGAATTCGGGCCGCCACAGGTCCTTCCAGGATGTCATCATCTCCGGGGCCACCTGGCCTTTGTTGTATGCCAGTGCTGTGGACCCCCACACATAAGGAATGGAGTACTGGTTACCCGGATCATAGGGCTGGTCCAGCAGGGCGGGATCCAGGTGACGGAAATTCGTCAAGGCATCGTGGTCAATGGGGCTGAGCAGACCTTCCTTGTGCATTTTGTGGACGAAATAGGTGGAGGGAAACACCAGGTCATAGCCTTTGCCGCGGGTGAGTTTGACTTTGGCATACATGGACTCATTGCTGTCATAGGTGGCATAAATCACCTTGATTCCTGTGTCTTCCTGAAATGCGGTCAACACCTCATCAGGCATGTATTCTGTCCAGTTGTAAATGTAAAGGCGCTGTTCTCCGGCGAATGCCGGGGCAGCGAACACGATCAGGACTAACAACAGCATCCATTGTTTCATTTTTTTATCTCCTTTGTCAGAATATGGGCAGCAGATACGGCTGCCAGAGTGAATAAAAACAACAGGGTACACAAGGCATTGACCTCCGGGGTCACCCCGAGTTTAACCATGGAATAGATCTTGAGGGGAAGTATTTCAAAGCCCGGTCCGGTGACAAAAAAACTGATAATGACATCATCCAGAGACAAGGTAAAGCTCAGCAGCCAGCCCGCAAGCACTGCCGGCAGGATCATGGGAAAAATGATCTTGATGAACACGTCATGTTCACGGGCGCCCAGATCCCTTGCCGCATCCACCATGGACGGATCAAACCCGGAAATCCGTGCATGCACCAGGACAATGACAAACGGCAGGCAGAAGGTGACATGTGCTGTTAAAAGCGTAAGAAACCCAGGGGTCAGGCCTGCCAGCACAAACAGCATGAGCAGGCTGATGCCCATGACGATGTCCGGGCTCATCATTACGGTATACACCAGGCCGAAAAACAGTTTTCTGCCGGTAAACCGGTAACGGGAAACGGCAAAAGCGCCCAAGGTACCAAGGGCGGTGGCAGCCAGACTCGAAATCAGGGCCACAGTCAATGAATTGATAAACGCATCCAGCAGCTGAGGGTTGTCCAGAAGGCGCGCATACCATTCCAGGGAAAAACCCTGCCAGGAAGTGGTATGTCTGGCCTGGTTAAAGGAAAACACCATCAACACCAGAAGCGGTCCATATAGAAACGCGAATACCGCTGACACCCAGGAGATTTTCAACCATCGCTTCATAAGGGCTGCTGGTACCTGTTGAA
This sequence comes from Desulfotignum sp., assembly GCA_032250905.1. GTDB lineage: Bacteria > Desulfobacterota > Desulfobacteria > Desulfobacterales > Desulfobacteraceae > Desulfotignum. The sequence continues at coordinate 98,429 of JAVVEQ010000006.1, forward strand.
CCGCCGGGACAGGATAAAATAGACAATCAGCATCAGTCCCATGACCAGCAGCAGAAACACACTGGCTGCAGATCCGAACGGCCAGTTCATGGCGGTCAGAAACTGATTTTTGATGAAATTGCCCATGAGCATGGTTTTGGCGCCTCCCAGAAGATCCGGCACATAAAACAGTCCCATGGCGGGAAGAAACACCATGATGCAGCCGGCCATCACTCCGGGTAATGACAGGGGCAAAACCACGCGGAAAAATACCTGAAATCCAGTGGCACCCAGATCCCTGGCCGCTTCCATCAGCCGGATATCCATTTTTTCCATCACCGCGTACAAAGGCAGAACCATGAAAGGCAGCAGGGAATACACCAGACCCACGTATACGGCAAAATCCGTATACAGCAGGCTGACGGGTTCGGAAACAATCCCCGTATTCATCAGCAGGGTATTGATGATACCATTGGCTTTCATAAGAATCACCAGCGCATAGGTTCGAATCAAGGAAGAGGTCCAGAAAGGAATGATGACCATGATGAGCAGCAGGGGCCGCCGGTGTTCCGGTGAGCGGGACAGCATCCAGGCAAAAGGATAGCTGATGAAAAGGCATAGAAGCGTGGTGTTCAACGCATAGAGAAACGACTGACTCAGTACCCTGGCATATACCGGATCCAGCAGTTCCCGGTACTGGGCCAGGGTGATGGGCAGATCGAAAAACGTGTCGATATCCCGGGTCATGAAACTGATACCGACCACCATCAATCCGGGAACCAGAACAAACACTGCAAACCAGGCCATATTCAGAAAAACAGCAACAAATTTGAATCCCTGCCGCTCATTCATCCGCCAGCGTCACCTCCCATCCTTTGATCCAGGAAATGCACACCGGTTCGTCCATGTCATAGAAAATGTCCTGGTCGTCCTCATTGAAAAATTCTGTGACAAACACCTCTTTCCCGCTGTCAAGCAAAATGATCAAATCCACTGTGGTGCCTTTGTATATCATTTCCTTGACCCGTCCGGGCAGGGATTCAGCAGGACATTGTCCCTGAAACCGTTCTACGGTCATATCCTCGGGCCGCAGCAGCACCTTGACTGTCTGACCCGGCTGAAAATTTCGGCGGTTCTGCATGGTTTTGGTAATCCCCTGGAGATGAATTTCCATTTCTGTGCCCAGAGTGCGGGTCACTCTGGCATCAAATAAGTTGCTTTCACCCACAAAATCCGCCACAAACAGGTTGACGGGTGTTTCATAGATATCTTTGGGGGTGCCAATCTGCTGAATCGTACCGTGGTTCATCACCACCACCCGGTCGGACAGGGTCAATGCCTCTTCCTGGTCATGGGTGACAAAAACAAAAGTGATGCCCAGTTTCCGGTGGAGGTGCCGCAGATCCAGCCGCATCTGTTTGCGCAGTTTATGATCCAACGCACTTAACGGCTCATCCAGAAGCAGAATCAGGGGCTGGTTCACAATTGCGCGGGCAATGGCTACCCGCTGCTGCTGGCCTCCGGACAGCTGATGGATGGGACGCGTTTCCAGACCTTCCAGTTTGACCAGGGCCAGGGTTTTTCCGACCGTTTCCCGGATCTGCCGGGCGTTGATTTTTTTGAGTTTCAATCCAAAAGCGATATTGTCAAACACGTTCATGTGAGGAAACAAAGCATAGCTCTGGAATACGGTGTTGACATCCCGGTCGCAGGCAGGCAGCCGGGTCTGATCCTGCCCGTTGATAAATACTTTGCCTGTATCACAGGTCTCAAGTCCGGCGATCAACCGAAGTACCGTGGTTTTGCCGCATCCAGACGGACCGAGCAGGGTCAGAAATTCCCCTTTGTGAACATCCAGGGTCAGGTTGTTGATCACCTGCTGATGATTAAAAGATTTGGAAATGTTCTGTAAACAGACTACCGGCATGAACCCCCTCCGACATGATACAAACAAAGCACATAACCTATCTGAAACACGGCAAAAAATCAAGAAAATAAACGCGCCTGGAACGCACGCCACCGTTGCAATTCAAATCAAATCAGGTATAGTAAAAAATCGGTAGTTTTGACTGCCGACAACACAAAGAAATAAAAACAAGAAAGGTAAGAAAAAGAAAAAATGGAACAGGACAGACAGGCTGCTTTCAGCAAACGGTTGACGGACATACTCAATCACGGGGCGTTGAACCTGGCCCTGGCTGTGGGATATCAATTGAAAATTTTTGATGTGATGGCGGATCTGGACCGGCCGGTAACCAGCCGGGAGCTGGCGCTGGCTGCAGGACTCCACGAGCGGTATGTGCGGGAATGGATGGGCATTATGCTTGCACCGGGCGGCCTTTTTTCCATGATTGATATCGATGCGGCCAGTCATCCGGCCGGAAACCTGGACCATCCCATGGGACCGTTTTTCTATACAGTCAGCCTCATGCACTGCATGCCCGTAGGTCTGTCCAATCAAGGCAGGGGGCTGGGCATGATGTGGGGCCGGAACCAGGCCGTATCTCTACTGGAACAGGCCGGTTTCAGCGATGTCCAAGTTCTGGAAATGGCACACGACCCCTTTAACGTTCATTATCTGTCCCGGAGATAAAACGCATCACGCGTCGGCCAGACGCTGATCATACATGCTGCCAACCCCGTATTCATTTCGCCGCATGAACTTGTCCAGAGAGGGGCCGATGATCTGCATTTCAGGGTTGGTTTTCAATACTTCCTGAGCAATCCGCATCTCCTTGGTGCATCCGGTACTGTAGGTGGCATCTTTTCCAATCCACTCCGGCGGGACTTTCAGGTTCATCAAGGCAAAACCTTTTGCGATATCTTCAGCCGTCTGGAAACGCCACACATCAATGAGGTTGCTGGTCTGGACAATTTCCCACATATACATGAGGTCGTCCGCATCCATGCCCGGTTCATAATATCTGGACGGATTTATGATGAACAGGTCCGGATACTGCTTTTTCAGATAATCGATAAACCGGTCCATGATTTTTTTGGCCACATCGATTTTGCCGGGTATGGAGGCGATAATACCGCTGTAAAACATCACTGTCATGTTTTTGGCTTTGGCCGCCTTCATCTGATCGATGATTCGGTTGGCACGCTCTTCCAGATCCCGGTGAGAAAAGTAGACGCAATCCGGATGGCGGGGTTTGTAAACAATCGATAATTCAGGCGCCCCTTCATGATCTTCCACAGTCAGGTTGATGATATCCCGGGTGAACTGAAAATGGGTCTGGATCAGCCGCCGTTTCTGGTCGGGGCCCCGTGAGACGACAACGTCCACTTCCTTGAAGATTCGTGCAAAAGTGGTGGAAGACAGAAGCAGGTTCAGGTTTTCCCTGGTGCCGTCGGACACCACGTAAATATTTTCATCCTGCTTAAGCAGCTGGACCAGCCGGTTTTTACTGATGGTTTTTTCAAAGATGAAATGGCTGCCCTCCAGGGCTTTGACCAGAACAGGATCGTTGCGGGTATCGGTGATGGACACTTTTTTAAACACCGGGGCTTCCTTGACCGCCATAACCACCAGATGGCCCAGATCTGCCAGGAATTTTGCAATGGCCACATCCACCATTACCCCTCCGGATTCATCTGTGAGCCAGAGTATTTTTCTTTTCTGAGTATGGATGAGTTCCATCAGGTTTGGCAGCCCGTTTCCGGATACCTTTGTTTCAAACAGGTGATGAAACGTATCGACCGACGGAGATGTTTCCGGCGGTTTTTCCCATAGATGGCTGGCGCACATCATTGAAAGCAGTCGTTGCAGTTCGATCTCCTTGATTTTTGTTCTCAGGGAGCTCAGGGAAAACTGAGCCAGATTTTGAATGGCCCCGTCAACATGGTTCAGTGCGCTGATAAAGGAAGACGAAGACAATAATTCCTGTGCCCGGCTGTTTTCTTCCTGTTTTTTCAAGGCATAGGGATTTTCGATATGGGTCTGGCTCACAAATATTTTACACAGCCGTTTTTCGAGCCGGGATGGAATCATCAACAAAGATTCAACCTCATGATCATATTTGATTTGAATCAGTGCAGTGAGAAATTTCTGGTCATAGGTGGACTCGATGAATTCGTCCACCATTCGAATGGTTTTGTCATAGATTGTCTGATACCGGTTTAACAGATAGTCCCGTGAATTTCGGGACATGATGGCGGTAAACATTTCATCTGAACAGGGGAAATACTGCTCTCCGTTTTCCAGATACACCATGAATTCAATCTGTTCTACGGTCGCCACCTTGTTTGGATAGGCAAACGGATCAATGTGGTTTTCCAGAAAAAATGCAGTCAACCAGGCATCCTGATGAGGGTCTTTACCAGGGGTGACGGGGATGAATCGGGAAGATGTCATGACAATTCCTTGAAATTTTTACCCGGGTTACAGGCTCAGGGCCTTCAAAGGGGATCCAGTGTGAAGAGACCGGATGGAAATACCGGTGTCGTCCAAAATGCCGAATGTTGGCGGCCCTTTTCTGGGGCGTGCCATGGAACCCGGGTTCATGTGAATTTGTCCGGTTTTTTTTTCAAGAGACCAGATATGGGTGTGTCCTTGAATGATGATGTCTGTGTCAGATGGGATCGGCATTCGGGGAAATCCATGGTGAAGAAACAGGGTTTTGTTGTTTGCACTAATCGTCAAAGTGAGGGTATGGCCGGGAAAAAAGGTGGGTTCGTCACAGTTGCCGTAAACATAATATATGGGTTTGTCTGCTGTTTTGAAATCATTGCGGATGGCTTCCGGCTGAAAATCCGGATGACAGGAATTGCCGTACCGGGTATCAAACAGGTCACCCGCAACCAGAAGGGCATCTGATTTGTCCATCAGGGATTGAATGGTCAGCCAGGTGCTGAGGCTGCCGTGAATATCTGCCGTAATGAATAATCTCATCTTAAAAAAAAGTGAACAGGTGCCTCACAGGGATGATGCCTAAAAATGACGGGAGTTGATCTGTTCTCTGAGTTTTCCTGAGCACTTGAACGTGACAACCCGTCGGGCGGGAAGGGTCATTTCTTCATCCGTTGCCGGGTTTCTTCCTTTGCGGGCAGTTTTTTCATTGACACAAAATTTTCCAAAACCGCTGATCATGATATCTTCGCCACTTTCAATGGTGCTTTTGATTATTTCCAGAAATTCTTCCATGACTTCATATGCAGTGTTTCTGGGGAGATCCAGCCGGGTTTGAATCTGTTCGGTGATAATCGTTTTGGTCAAGGCCATACGCGGTTACTCCTGAAAAATATGTCTGATTCGGTTATCCTTTATCTGCCGTTTCTTCAATATCTATTTTGGATTGTCAATTTTCCGGCAGTCTGGTATTTGTATAGAGCACCGGCAAATTGAACAGAATGTAATGAATCTGTCTTTGAATGTCAAATGATTATCACTATTTATAATTTTTAGCAGGGAGTGGATATGGAAACGGTAAATGCCATCGGACCATTGGATGGGCGGTATGCCCGGCTGACTGGAGAACTGGCTGATATTTTCAGTGAATCCGGTCTGATCCGTCATCGGGTCCAGGTGGAGATTCAATGGCTGAAATTTATTCTTTTTGACTTGAAACTGACACCGGTATCAAAAGATCCTGTCATCCTTGACCCGATTATCGAACAGTTCGGCACAAAAGATGTGAAGCGGGTCAAAGCCATAGAAAAAAAGACCAACCACGATGTCAAGGCAGTCGAATACTTTATAAAGGAAAAACTGGATGTGATGGGGCTGTCTGAAATCAGGGAATGGGTCCATTTTGCATGTACTTCCGAAGATATCAATAACACGGCCTATGCGCTGATGATGAAAAAGGGACGTCATCTGGCCGGTGCATTGCTCGGGCAATGCATCCAGGAAATGGAGCACAAGGCAAAAGCCTATCAATCGATTCCCATGATGTCACGCACCCATGGCCAGCCTGCGACGCCCAGTACCATGGGAAAGGAATTCGTTAATTTTGCCTGGCGGCTGAACCAGGAAAAGACCACCCTGGAACAGATCAAAATCCAGGCAAAGATCAATGGGGCCACTGGCAATTACAATGCCCATCATTTTGTGTTTCCAGAAATTGACTGGATGGACGCATCCCGGCGGTTTATATCTACCTGCCTGGGGCTGGAACCTATTTTGTACACCACCCAGATCAACCCCAATGGGTATCTGTCCTGCCTGCTCCATACGCTTGTCCGGGCTGCCGCTGTTTTGATCGATTTCAACCGGGACATGTGGGGATATATCAGTATCGGGTATTTCAAACAACGGGTGGCCAAAGGAGAAACCGGATCGTCCACCATGCCCCATAAAGTGAATCCCATTGATTTCGAAAACAGTGAGGGCAATATGGGACTGGCCATTTCCCTGATGGAGCATCTGGCGGTGAAACTGCAGAAATCACGTTTTCAGCGGGATCTGAGTGACAGTACTGTTTTGAGAAGCCTGGGGTCAGTATTGGGATACTTTTTTATCGGTATGAAAAACACCATGAAAGGATTGTCCAAACTGGACCTGGATGAGACGGCGCTTCAAAAGGATCTGGACAGCAACCTGGAACTGCTGGCAGAACCATTTCAAACCGCCATGCGGGTGTTTGGGGAAGAAAATCCCTATGAACGGCTCAAAGATCTGACCCGGGGTCGTAAAATTGAGAAAAAAGATCTCGACCGTTTTGTGGACAGCCTTGAAAAAGTACCTGATTCAGTGAAAGAACGGATGCGTAATCTGACCCCGGGCACCTATGTCGGACTGGCTGAAAAACTGGTGATTCAGTATTTTGACCGATAATGTCAACCAATGACCGGTAGGGTTGTGCCGGTGTCATGAAGTGAAAAACAAGGATGTCTATGAAAGACCAATGGAAATTGCTTTACGGGAAAAAACTGGTGCAGTTGGCCAGGGCGGTCATTTCCCGGAAACTCAAGCTGCCGGCAGCGACGGAGACTGAACCGGACCTGTCGGATTTTCCGTCTGCTCTGCTCGAGGAAAAACGGGGAGTGTTTGTGACCCTTCAGAAAAATGGCCGGCTCAGGGGATGTATCGGGTCTCTTGAGGGACGCGAATCGGTGCTGGAGGGTGTGAAGCACAACGCCGTCAATGCAGCTTTTCATGATCCCAGGTTCAGTCCGGTGGGACGTACCGAGATGGCGGATATGGATATCGAAGTCAGCATCCTGTCTGAACCCAAACCCCTTGAGTATTCAGATTATAAGGATCTCCTCGCAAAACTCAGGCCCGGGATCGATGGCGTGATCATCAGGC
>JAVVEQ010000070.1:0-13253 GCA_032250905.1 Desulfotignum sp.
ATGTATGGGTATATCCTCTAGACAAAAGATTCAAAGATTTGTTGAAAAATTTTTGAATCACTAACCCGAATATTTACGGGCAGAAGATATATACCCGAACTGTTCAGCGGGATTGAGATGCCGGACCAAATCGAACAGATTGCACTGTTTGTATTTGGCAGTAAGGCCAACCACCAGTACGTCGGCGGCGGTATTGTCGCTACGGCAGCAGAATTCTACGCGGTGATTGCAGAGGGCCTTGGTGGTAAGCGTGTGGCGAAATCTGCCGTGCCCGAGCAATACAGCCTGCTTCGTACCGTCCAGCACTGCCTTGAGTACTCGAACGCGATGTCTGGCGGAGTAAATCCTAACAATATTTTTCATCCGACGCTGCGCTCCACTATGCGCGGCTGAATGCTGGCGTTGATTTTATGTAATAACAGAATTTAATATGCCTAATGAATCATCATGAAAAATATTTCTGTACGTTGACATGCCAGACGGCTGAGTGTATTAAATGATGGGCTTGGTAATCAAACAAATCCGGCAAAAGTCCAGTATCGGATTTATACTGGGAAATTCATTTTGTTTTTTTGGGCCGCAGCAATTTAAAACCCAACCCCTTTTCAAGGCGGGGAAGATCGAAGTGATTTTGAAAACACTCAATTCAGGCTGATAGATATCTTGAAACTCCCTGCCTGAGTGTAAAAGGCAAACATATCGAATGGGTTTATCCGAGGTTGCCTTTATTTTGAGGGAGTAATTTAGGAAACATATATGGCGCCAGCTAATCTTTTTTTCGAACAGCCCATTCTGAACTCTCCTTATACTTATCCTGACAGACACTGGGAACTTGACGGCCAGGGACAGCCGACCCAGAAAATTATCTATAAGCGTCGGAAAGCAGAATTCCTGACCCCCATTCCCAAACCTAAAAAAAACAAGGGACAGGGTATTGATTTAGACCTGTTTGCCAGCCACCAACACACCAGAGGCGGCCAGCAGTATGACCCCACTCCGATTATCAACCTGTTGCGTAAAACGGTTGATGCCTGGCGGGAACTGCCCAGCCCCAGTGACTGGAAAGTCACCCCGGAGACAGCCCGCCTGCTGCAACACTGGCGACATCACAGGTTCAGCGGCATCAGGCCGTTTTTCTGCCAGGTGGAGGCGGTGGAAGTGGCCATCTGGCTGACAGAGGTGGCACCGCAATCTGGCAAAAGCGGCCGATTTTTTCTTGATCATCTGGATAATGCCAATAATGATGCAAACCCGGAACTGATGCGGCTGGCGTTGAAGCTGGCGACCGGGGCGGGGAAAACAACTGTCATGGCCATGCTCATTGCGTGGCAGACCATCAATTCGGTCCGCCGTCGGGCAAGCAAAAAATTCACCCGGGGGTTTCTGGTTGTCACTCCCGGTATTACCATCAAGGACCGGCTTAGGGTTTTGCAGCCCAATGATATTGACAGTTATTACGGCAACCGGGAACTGGTTCCCGCTGACATGCGCCCGGATCTTGAGCGGGCTAAAATTGTCATCACAAACTATCACGCGTTCAAACTTCGGGAACGCATCAAGCTGGCCAAAGGGAACCGCTCTCTTCTCCAGGGACGAGGAGAAGAACTCGACACCCTTGAAACAGAAGGCCAGATGCTGCAGCGGGTCATGCCGGAACTGATGGGCATGAAAAACATCATGGTGATCAACGATGAAGCCCATCACTGCTACCGGGAAAAGCCTGGTGAGGAGGTTCTTGCGAAGCTGAAAGGAGATGACAAAAAAGAGGCCCAGAAAAACAACGAGGCGGCCCGTCTGTGGATCACCGGGCTGGAAACCGTGGGCCGTCATGTCGGCATCAACCGGGTCATGGACCTTTCCGCAACACCTTTTTTCCTCAGTGGCTCAGGTTATGCTGAAGGTACCCTGTTTCCCTGGGCCATGAGCGACTTTGGTTTAATGGATGCCATTGAGTGCGGCATCGTCAAGCTGCCGAGGGTGCCGGTTGCTCAAAATATTCCAAGCGACGAAATGCCCATGTTCCGCAACCTGTGGGAACATATCCGCACCGCCATTCCCAAAAAGGGCCGAGGCAAGGCAAAAAATTTGGACCCCCGCAGTCTGCCGGCCCGCTTACAGACTGCTATGGATGTTCTGTACGGCCATTATGAAGTAACTTTTCAACTCTGGGAGGAAAGTGGCCTGACCATTCCTCCCTGCTTTATTTTTGTATGCAACAATACATCCACCTCCAAACTGGTCTACGATTTTATTTCAGGGTTTCACTTTCAGGGCGAAACCGAGCAGGAAACATTTGTGCCCGGGCGGCTATCCCTGTTTCGAAACCATGACGAATACGGCAACCCGCTGGCCCGGCCACGGACTCTTCTCATTGACAGTGAACAGCTCGAATCCGGAGAAACCATGGACAAACAGTTTTTGGAGATAAATGCCGAAGCGATAGAACGGTTCCGGTATGAGATGCGGGAACGGGGGGAGCACCAGAAAGCGGAAAACGTCACCAGCCAGGATCTGCTACGGGAAGTGATGAACACCGTGGGCCAGAAAGGGAAGCTGGGTGAGTCCATCCGCTGTGTGGTGTCCGTGTCCATGCTGACTGAAGGATGGGATGCCAACACCGTCACCCATATTCTGGGTATCCGCGCTTTTGGCACTCAGTTGCTTTGTGAACAGGTGATTGGCCGGGCACTGCGCCGACAGTCCTATGACCTGAACGAGCAGGGGCTCTTCAATGTGGAGTACGCGGATATTCTGGGCATCCCCTTCGACTTTACGGCTAAACCGGTGGTGGCGCCTCCCCAGCCACCCCGTGAGACCATCCAGGTCAAGGCGGTCAAACCGGAGAGGGATCACCTGGAAATGCGATTTCCCAGGGTGCAGGGGTACAGGGTGGAACTGCCGGAGGAAAAACTCACCGCCCGGTTTACCGATGAATCCGCCCTGATCCTCACCCCAGATCTGGTCGGCCCGTCCATCACCCAAAATCAAGGCATCATCGGCAAAGGGGTGGACCTGACACTTAAGCACCTGGAAGATATGCGCCGATCAACCCTGGTGCTGGAACTCACCAAACGCCTGCTCTACACCAAATGGCGCGACACGGGAGAAGAGCCCAAACTGCACCTGTTCGGCCAGCTCAAGCGCATTACCAGGCAGTGGCTGGACAACCATCTGGTGTGCAAAGGAAACACCTACCCGGCCCAGCTCATCTACCAGGAACTGGCGGACATGGCCTGCGAACGGATCACCGCCGCCATCACTCTGTCTCATGCCGGCACAACCCCCATCAAGGCCATGCTTGATCCTTACAACCCTACCGGGTCCACCAGCCATGTCAATTTCAATACCTCCAAAAAACTTCGCTGGGAAACCAGTTCAGATCGCTGTCACCTCAACTGGGTGATTCTTGACAGTGACTGGGAGGCAGAATTCTGTCGGGTAGCTGAGGCGCATCCCGGGGTCAGGGCTTATGTGAAAAATCATAACCTCGGCCTGGAAGTTCCCTACCGCTACGGCTCAGAAACTAGAACCTATATCCCCGACTTTATAGTCCATGTGGATGACGGCCATGAAGATCCCTTGCAGCTGATTGTTGAGATCAAGGGGTATCGCAGAGAAGATGCCAATGCTAAAAAATTGGTCATGAAATCGTATTGGATACCGGGTGTAAACAATCTGAAAACATTTGGCCGCTGGGCTTTTGCCGAATTCACCCAGGTATATGAAATCCAGGATCAGTTCAAGGCAAAGGTTGAAAAGGAATTTGACAAAATGATCGCGTCCACCCTCAGTGGTCAGCAAGGTTAAGGCATATTTATGGCAAAAAAGAAAATCAAAACGGCCAAAAGCGTTGACACCATCACCCACGATGAAGCAAGCCGTAAAAATATCCCCACCGCTGAATTTCAGTCCGTGATGCGGGATGATGAACTGACCCCCCAGCGGGCGGCATATGAACGGCGCAATCTGGATCTGGACCCGCAACTGATCTGGCGGGGCAAGGACATACAGGACTGGTCGGATCTGGTGGTGCAGGCCCCCCCGCTTTATATTCAGGAAAAAGTGCATCCAAAGATACTGGTGGATGATCTGCGCCGTCAGAGCGGAAAAACCGAGGCAAAAGAACCGTCCCAGCAACTGGACCTGTTCTCCGACTTCAACGGCCTGCCAGGTGAGGAAGCCAAAACTGAGTTTTACCAGCATGAGGGCAAGTGGCAGAACCGCATGATCCTGGGCGATTCCCTGCAGGTCATGGCTTCGCTGGCCGAGCGGGAAGGGCTGCGGGGCCAGGTGCAGTGCATCTATCTGGACCCACCCTATGGCATCAAGTTCAACTCCAATTTCCAGTGGTCTACCACCAGCCGGGATGTAAAGGACGGCAATGCCCAGCAAATCACCCGGGAGCCAGAACAGGTCAAGGCGTTCCGAGACACTTGGCGGGATGGCATTCATTCCTATCTGACTTATTTGCGGGATCGGTTGACCGTGGCGCGGGACCTACTGACTGATTCTGGGTCGATTTTTGTGCAGATTGGGGATGAGAATGTGCATTTATTGAGATCTTTATTAGAAGAAATTTTCGGTAAAGACAATTTTATTCAAACAATTATAATCAAAAAGAAATCTTCGACAGTAATTACGGAACCTGTTAATGATTTCGTTTTATGGGCATGTAAGAAAAAAGACGTCCTAAAAATAAAATCCCTTTTCATGGAAAAAGATCTCTTTTCAGAAAAAAACCGATTTAAAAAAATTGAAACTGAAGATCTTCAAAGATTGCCAATAAATGAGTCCAATATTATCCAGATGGATAAAAAAAAGGTTCGATTTTTAAATGATGATTATCCAATGGTTAGTCAAAACCCACAAAGTGAAACTCGAATAAGCGCTTATGAACTAAACGGATCTGATAAATTTCCGGGAAAAAACCGCCAATGGACATATGATCCAAATTTAGGTATGCGGAGAATTGAAAGAGCCAATAGGTTACGTCCAACAACAAATACAATCAGAGGAGTAATCTATTTGGATGACTTTGGCTACGAACATCAGAATAACATTTGGGAGTTCCATGGTGAAAGAGATCCAGTATATGTAGTTCAAACGAATAAAAAAATTATTCAAAGGTGCATATTAATGACTACCGATCCGAGCGATCTCATCTTGGATCCTACTTGTGGTTCAGGAACCACAACCTATGTCGCCGAACAATGGGGCCGACGCTGGATCACCATTGACACCTCCCGGGTGGCTCTGGCCCTGACTCGTGCCCGCATCATGGGTGCCCGGTATCCTTATTACCTGCTGGCTGACAGCAAAGAAGGGCAGGAAAAGGAATCGGAACTTACCCGTACGCCCTCATCGGAAGCCCCGACATTCGGCAATATCCGTCAGGGGTTTGTCTATGAGCGAGTGCCCCATATCACCCTGAAATCTATTGCCAGCAACGCTGAAATCGATGTGATCTGGGAACAGTACCAGAAAGAACTGGAGACTCTTCGGGAGCAACTCAACACCGCGCTCAAGCAGGATTGGCAGGAATGGGAAATCCCCCGGGAGGCTGAAAAAGACTGGCCGGCCAGGGCCGTTACCCTGCATAAAAAATGGTGGGATCTGCGCATCGCCCGGCAAAAGGAGATTGATGCTTCCATTGCCGCTAAGGCGGATTTTGAATACCTTTACGACAAGCCATATGAGGATAGAAAAAAGGTGCGGGTCGCCGGCCCCTTTACTGTGGAGTCCCTGTCACCCCACCGGGTGCTGGGTGTGGATGCAGATGATGAACTTATTGATCCGCTTACAACAGCACAAAGAGAAGAGAACCAGGATTTTGCCCGGGTGATTCTGGATAATCTTAAAACCGCCGGCGTCCAGCAGGCCCACAAGGAAGACAAGATCAGTTTTTCTTCGCTTATCCCCTGGCCGGGCAGGTATATCTGTGCGGAAGGCCTTTACCTGGAAGGGTCAGAAGATCAGGGAACCGGGAGGCGCGCCGCTATCTTTATTGGTCCCGAATTCGGCACCGTCTCCCGGCCCGATCTGGTAGCTGCAGCCCGGGAGGCAGGTGATGCCGGTTTTGATGTGCTCATTTCCTGTGCTTTCAACTACGATGCCCATTCTTCGGAATTTGACAAACTTGGCCGCATTCCAGTGCTCAAGGCCCGCATGAACGCCGACCTGCACATGGCCGATGATTTGAAAAACACGGGCAAGGGCAACCTATTCGTTATTTTCGGAGAGCCGGATATCGATATTCTGGAGGTCAAAAACAATCAGATACAGGTCAGGGTCAATGGTGTGGATGTATTTCATCCCAACACAGGTGAAGTCAAGAGCGACAATGCCGACGGCATTGCCTGCTGGTTTATTGACACGGATTACAACGAGGAGAGCTTTTTTGTGCGCCATGCCTATTTCCTCGGGGCCAATGATCCCTACAAGGCGTTGAAGACCACCCTTAAGACGGAAATCAATAAAAAGGCCTGGGACAGCCTGAACAGTGATGTTTCCCGGCCCTTTGACCAGCCGAAGTCGGGACGGATTGCCGTCAAGGTGATCAATCATCTGGGCGATGAGGTGATGAAAGTTTATCAGATTTAGGTTATAATAAAGATTAATCCGACATCAGGGATTTACGTGTTTTTATAGGAGAGCAGGCCATGGCCAGGGCAGACCAGATTAAAGCATTGTTGCAGTCACACAGCGAGGGAGATGATCAGCGTTTCTACTCCATCGCCATGCAGGTTGCCGCCCATGAAGCCAAACGCGGCCACGGCAAACTGGCAGAAGAGCTGCGCGCACTGATTGACAAGGCCAAAAAACGTCGGCACATGGGGCAGATCGCCCCGAACCCCATCCCCATAGGTCGCCCCAGAGGAGAGCTGGCTGATCTGTTGTCGGTGTCATACCCGAAGCTGCGGCTTGCTGAAATTATTCTGGAGGACAATCTTTCCCGGCAAATCAAAAAAGTCATTCGTGAGCAGCGCCATGCAGCGGATCTTCTGTCCCATGGCCTGGCACCCGCCAGAAAGCTGCTCCTGGTAGGGCCGCCGGGTACCGGTAAAACCATGTCGGCATCAGTGTTCGCCGGGGAACTTGGATTTCCCTTGTGCCAGATCCGGCTGGACGGTCTTTTGACAAAATATATGGGAGAAACCGCTGCCAAGCTGCGGCAGGTCTTTGATGCAGCAGTCCAGACCCGGGGCATTTACTTTTTTGATGAATTTGACGCCATCGGTTCCCAGCGGGGTCTGCTCAACGATGTGGGAGAAATCCGGCGGATACTGAACAGCTTTCTGATGATGATCGAGCAGGACCAATCCCACAGCCTGATTATAGCCGCAACCAATCATCCCGACATTCTTGATCATGCCCTTTTCCGGCGGTTTGATGATGTGCTGTATTATTCCCTTCCGGACAAGCCGCTGGTCGCAGCCCTGTTAAAAGCGAGGCTGTCCCCTTCGGCTGGAAAGATATCCTGGCAACGACTGGCTGAACAGGCAGAGGGGTTGAGTTTTGCTGAAATCAGCCGGGCATGTGATGAAGCTTTGAAACATATGTTTATCAGCAAGGATTCACATATCACGGAAGCAGCTGTCGCAAAGAAGCTGGTTGAACGGAGACGCATGAAAGATCGATTGCCGCAGCAAAGATAATGACAGAAGACAATACACCAAAAAAATCTCACTTTCTGCTGGGGAATCTGGCCCAGTCGGAACCGTTCCGGCCTCCAAAAAGAAAATTTGACCCTCCAGTGCTGCCGGTCCGGGAACGCCAGGCCCATGGCAGCCGTTTATTGGGGCAAATCGGGCAGCTCAAACCGGCCATGGAAAAAGCCAGTCAAATTCAGGCGGAAGCCGGCCTGGAGGAAGACAGCCTTGGGTTACGCCTTGAATTTGAATCATTTGGTGACATTGAGCTGGCATTTGAAAGTCTGCCCCGGGAACGCGCAGGAATCGAGCTGCTCAATGTCCGGCAGGACGGGGTCCATACATTTGCCACGGTGTTTGTCCCCGAGGGCAAACTGGTTCATTTTGAAAACCTGATCACAGATTATCTGTCCGAAAAGAGAAATAAAAACGGTGACTTGCGTGACAATCACAAACTGATCAATACCATCAGAGATATTCGTGCCGCCAGCCTTCAGGCGCTCTGGACGGATGATGGATCAGAATTTCCCACGCACGAAGAGGATATGTTCTGGTGGGAGGTGTGGCTGCCGGTCAGAAAAGACCGGATCAAAGTGGTGGAAACATTCCGGTTTTTTGCAGAAGCCCAGGGAATGGCAGTTTCCAGGTCAATGCTGGCGTTTCCCGAAAGATCCATACTGCTGGCCCAGACTTCAAAAAAAAAGATGCAGCAATCCATGATGACGTTGAACGCCATTTCCGAACTGCGCCGGGCCAAAGACACGGCAGAGTTTTTTGATGGCCTGCCGCCGGAAGAGCAACCGGAGTGGATTGAAGATCTTGTAAGCCGCTGCGAATATTCAGGCGAAAGCAAAGCTGCGCCCCATATCTGCCTGCTGGATACCGGAATCAACAACGGCCATCCGCTCATTTCCCCCGCCCTTGACAAGGCGGACCTGCATACGGTTGAGCCTGGCTGGGGGGAGGATGATCAGGACGGTCATGGAACATCCATGGCAGGACTGGTCCTGTTTGGGGATCTGACCGGGCCGCTGTCCTCGTCATTGCCGGTCACTGTTTTACATAGAATCGAGTCTGTTAAAATTCTGCCCCATGATCGGGCCAATATCGGAGATGCCAAGCTGCACGGCTACCTGACCCAGGAAGCCGTTAACCGGACCATCATCACGGATGCGTTTCGCAAACGAATTTATGGGATGGCCGTCACAGCGACGGATAACCGGGACCGGGGCCGTCCATCTGCCTGGTCGGCAACCGTGGACAGCCTGGCGGCAGATGCCGATGGTGAAAACGAATTTCCCCGGTTAATGGTGCTTTGTGCCGGCAATATTGAAGACCTGAACGCCTGGCGGGAATATCCGGCATCCAATACCAGCGATGGCATCCACGACCCTGGACAGGCCTGGAATGCCTTGACCGTTGGGGCGTATACCACCCTTGTGACAATCACAGAAAAAGATGCGGGCAGCTATAAACCGATTGCTCCGGATGGGGGTCTGAGTCCTTTCAGTACGACTTCGTCCACCTGGCAGAACCACTGGCCCCTGAAACCGGATGTGGTATTTGAAGGCGGCAATGCCGCAAATGACGAAATCGGAGCGGTGTGGATGCCCAGCCTCAGCCTTCTGACCACTCATCATAAACACCATGAGCGGATGCTGACCACCATGAACGCCACCAGTGCTGCCACGGCCCTTGCCTGCCGAATGGCGGCCCGGCTGATGGCGGCATATCCCCATCTCTGGCCGGAAACCATCCGCGCATTGATGGTTCATTCCGCCCGATGGACCGATGCCATGTTGCAGGCATATCTCCCTGATGGAAAAAAAGGAAACAAGAGCGATTACCTGCATCTTGTCCGGCATTGCGGTTTTGGGGTGCCCGATATCAGCCGTGCGGTGTGGAGTATGTCCAATTCATTGACCATGGTCATCGAATCCGATCTGCATCCATTTAAAAAAGAAAAGGGCGGTACAAAGTTGCGGGATATGAATCTCCACCACCTTCCCTGGCCCCTGGATGAGCTGGAAAGTCTGGGAGAGACGGAGGTTGAGATGAGAGCGACCCTGTCCTACTTCATTGAACCCAATCCATCTGCCCGGGGCATCCGTTCCAGATACCGGTATGAATCCCACGGCCTCCGATTTGATGTAAAAAGACCCCATGAGAGTGAGGACGGTTTTCGGGGAAGAATCAATTCTCTGGCAATCAGTGCAGACGGGGGAAATTCTCGCTCCGGAGACGATACCCAATGGTTGATCGGTCCCCAGAACCGGCACAAGGGATCGCTCCATTCAGATATATGGCGGGGAACTGCAGCTGAGCTTGCCAGCCGTGGCGTGCTGGCTGTTTTTCCGACCACTGGCTGGTGGAAAACCCGGGCTTCGCTTGCCCGATTTGACAAAAAAGCCCGTTATGCATTGATCATTTCCATCCATGCACCGGAAACAAGCATTGATCTTTATGCAGCTGTTGAAAATAGAATCAAAATACCTGTCAGCATTGGAAACACTTAATGAATTTTCGTATTGCGGATACCTTTACTGACAGCCTGGCAAAGATGACCGTCCAGGAACAGAAACTCATCAAGACCTCTGCCTTTGATCTTCAAATGAATCCAGCCGGTCCCGGGCTGCAGTTTCACCGGCTGGATCATGTCAAAGATCCGAATTTCTGGTCTGTGCGAGTGAATAATGATATCCGCATCATTGTTCATAAAACTGATGCAAACATGCTCTTATGCTATGTGGATCATCATGACAAGGCATATGCCTGGGCAGAAAAACGAAAGCTTTCAGTCCACCCGAAAACCGGGGCAGCCCAGATTATCGAAGTGCGGGAAAAGGTAAAAGAGATCATTGTTCCGGTGTATGTCAAGGATCAGTCTGAACCAGACAAACCCTTGCTGTTTGAAAACGAAAGTGACGAAAAACTGCTCAGTTATGGCATCCCGGAAGAGTGGCTCGATGATGTACATAAAGTGAATGAAGATACGTTGCTGGAACTGGCAGACCATCTTCCTGCAGAGGCGGCGGAAGCGTTGCTGGAGATCGCCACAGGCGGCACGCCGGCAGTATGTGTGTCACCGGATATTGCCAACCCATTTGACCATCCTGATGCCGGCCGCCGTTTCCGTTTGATGACCAACAGGGAAGAACTGGAACTTGCTCTGGAATCGCCGTGGGAAAAATGGACGATTTTTCTCCATCCAGATCAGCGGGACCTGGTACAAAAAGATTTCAGCGGTCCGGCCCGGGTGTCCGGGTCTGCCGGTACCGGCAAAACTGTTGTGGTACTGCACCGTGCCGTTCATCTTGCCCGGTCCCATCCGGATGCCCGGATTCTGTTGACCACCTTTTCCAGACCGCTTGCAAATGCCCTGCAAATGAAGCTTAGGCTTTTGATAAACCATATGCCCCGCCTGGCAGAACGTTTGGAAGTGGCGGATATGCAGACCATTGGCAGACGATTGTATGAGGCCCAGGGTCTGAAAGGGGATCTTGTTCCCAAAGAACAACTGCAGGGGTTCATTTTGGAGGCCGGGCAGAGCGTACCGGACCATACGTTTTCCCAGCAGTTTCTGCTCAGCGAGTGGCAGGATGTGGTGGATGCCTGGCAGTTGACAACTTGGGAGGCATATCGGGATGTCCGTCGTTTGGGAAGGAAAACGCGTTTGCCAGAACACCAGCGAAAAAAACTATGGGAAATCTTCTCCAGCGTTCGTTCAATGATGCAAAAGCACCAGATGATAACCATATCAGAAATGTTCAACCATGTTGCCCGGAAGGTCAAGCAAAGCGGCCACCCTCCATTTGATTTTATTGTTGTCGATGAGGCCCAGGATATAAGCGTTGCCCAACTTGGACTTCTTGCCGCCATCGGGGGCGGGCGGGAAAATGGACTCTTTTTTGCCGGGGATCTGGGCCAGCGCATTTTTCAGCAGCCGTTTTCCTGGAAAGCTCTCGGCGTTAATATCCTGGGACGATCCCGCACACTGCGGATCAACTACCGCACCTCTCACCAGATTCGAAAGCAGGCGGATTTGCTGCTTGATCCTGAGATTGCCGATGTGGACGGTAACCGGGAAAAAAGAAACGGCACCATTTCCGTTTTCAACGGCCCCGACCCAAAAATTTTAGAATATCCGAATCAGGAAGAAGAGGTCCGCGCAGTAGCAGAATGGCTTACGCAATGTCACCAACAGGAAATTATGCCCTCTGAGGTAGGCGTTTTTGTCCGTTCACAGAAAGAAATACTCCGGGCCGTCACTGCTGTTGAATCAGCGGGCCTGCCATATACTGTGTTGGACGAAAAAATACAGCTTAAGAGCGGCCACCTTTCTATCAGTACCATGCACCTTGCCAAAGGACTTGAATTCAAAGCTGTTGTCGTCATGGCCTGTGACGAGGACGTCATCCCTTCATTACACAGGATTGAGGCTGTGGGGGATGATGCCGATCTGGACGAGGTATACAACACCGAACGCCACCTTCTTTATGTGGCGTGCACACGGGCAAGGGATCATTTGTTGATAACCGGAACCTGTCCCATATCTGAATTTATGGATGATCTGGCTTTTCAGGCGTAGCAAGACGAAATTAGTCATCAGAAACTCTGCTAACGGCAAACTCTCCTACCCACTTTCCAATAGGTTCACCCTATCCTGGGAATGGCCTGGGTATCACTTGAAATCTTGGGGGGTGACAGAACATACCAAATAAATCAAAAATTACCTGTAATCCTACAAGAGAAATGGTGGACAATAGGTGGACAAATAAAAAAAGGTTTTCAATGTGGAAATTGTAAACCCTTTTATTTACTGGAGCCGGCGAGCGGACTCGAACCGCTGACTTGCTGATTACGAATCAGCTACTCTACCACCTGAGTTACGCCGGCTTCAGAAAAACAATCATTTATATCAAAGGGTTTTACTGTTTTCAAGTCCTTTCTTGAATTCTCTGGATATTTGCCATAAGGGTCATGATTTCAGTCCCTGGATGTGCCTTATGTCTATCCAGATTGTTTCAGGGTCCGATGATCCCGACGGTCCGGCACTAAAAAAGATATGAGGTGCGGTTTTGCCACCTGGGGTTATTTCTCACAGTCCACAGCGATCCTGATGGACCGTTCATAGTACACCGCCAGAAATTTTCAGACAAATCTCTGTAAAATTCAATCTTTGGTTGTCTGATATTGTGGATCAATGGAGAGGTGTGAAGGAGGGGGGCCAGAAGCCTTTATTCCAGTTGAGCGCCATATTTTATCAAGATGTCTTCCCGGGTGATTTTTTCTTCCACGCCGGTTGGCCGAAGAACATTCCGGCCGCAAAGGATAAACACTTCATATGCATCGAAGATGGCATAGCGGTCTTCATCAAAAATAATCAACTTGTTGCCGTTTTCTTCTTTGATTTTTTCCCTGAACTTTCTAATCCCGGTATCCCGGCCATTTTTTTCCAATTTATCCTGCTGATCCATCCAATCTTTAAAAGCGGTGGTCAGAGCCATGACGAATATGGTCAGATATACATGAACAATAAAGCCGGCTTTGGTGTTGACAGGAGGTCTTTCTATGAACCATGCCTGTTTGGCTTCCCTGAATAAA
>JAVVEQ010000071.1:0-12712 GCA_032250905.1 Desulfotignum sp.
GATCGTGGGAGGCCAGGCCATCGGCAGCTTTGCCAACGATTTAGGGCTTCTCATCGGGGCCATGTGGCGAAAAGATGACTTTCTGAAAATTGCCGCTAAAATGAGAACCCTCCCCAAAGGCGGGGCTGTGCATGCCTGGCCCATGGTCCGGCTGGGGCAGCTTCTGGGTATGTAACCTTATCCACCGGCAAGGAAGGTGACGATCTGGATGTCATCCCCGGGGTTCACCGGTTTTTCAAGCTCTCCGGGAAAGGCGCTTTCCGCGTTCAGATAGATCTCGATATGTCCGTGTAATCGGCCGTTTTTATCAAACAATTCTTTTTCCATGGCCGGGTACTGCCGGATCAGGTCCGCCAGTGCCCGGCCCACAGTATCTCCTTGAACATCCACTGTTTTTCTGCCGTCCGTATGCTGCCGATGCACCAGATGGATATGAACCGTCGCTGTCATGAATGTGTCCTTTTACGGCTTTGAGCCCGGTCATGGGCTGATTCTGAAAAACGAATCTCAAAAGAAGTGCACTATAAAAGGATCCGGCCAAAAAATCAATATCCTGAACGGATCAAAATCCATTCGATATCAACGCATGACCTGTCTTCGTCAATACAGTTTGCCCACGACCGACTCCACAGCCCTTACAATGGCGCCGTCTTCCAGCAGGGCCTTGACTGTGGCAATGTCTTTGGACAGAAGCCGGTCTTCCTTCATGTATGTCACATGCTGCCGAATGGTCCGGTAAGCGGCCAGGGTGCCATTCCCCGCCTTGATATTGGTGAACAGATCAATGGCCTGGGCCCCGCACAGCAGCTCGATGGCAATGACGTTTTCGGTGTTCAAAACAATGTCACGGCATTTTCTGGCGGCAAACGCACCCATGGACACATGGTCCTCCTTGTTGGCCGAGGTGGGAATGGAATCCACGGACGCGGGATGGGCAAGCCCCTTGTTTTCGGACACAAGCGCTGCGGCTGCGTACTGGGCGATCATGTACCCGGAGTTGAGTCCACCGTCCTCCACCAGAAATGCCGGCAGGCCGGACAGCTGGGGGTTGACCAGGCGCTCGATGCGCCGTTCCGAGATATTGGCCAGCTCGGCAATGGCAATGCCTAAAAAATCACAGGCCAGGGCCAGGGGCTGGCCGTGGAAATTTCCGCCGGACAGAAACTCTTCGGATTCAGGAAAAATCAAAGGATTTTCTGTGGACGCGTTCATCTCCACCCGGATCACCTGGTCCACATAGGCAAACGCGTCCCATGACGCCCCATGGACCTGGGGAGAGCATCTGAGTGTATAAGCATCCTGGATCCTTGAGCAGTCCTGATGGGAAGAGATGATTTCCGAATTTTCCGTGATTTTAAGCATGTTCCGGGCCGCCATGATCTGGCCTGGGTGGGGACGTGCCTGGTGGATCCTGGGATCAAACGCGGTCCTTGTCCCCATGAGGGTTTCAAGGCTCATGGACGCGGCAATGTCCGCATGCTTGCATAAATTTAACGCATCATGAAGGGCCAGACACCCGAGCGCAATCATGAACTGGGTGCCGTTGATCAGGGCCAGGCCCTCCCCTGCAGCCAGTTCCAGCGGCTCAATGGACCGGGCCGCCAGGGCGTCGGCGCCGGACATGCGCTGCCCGTCCACAACCGCTTCGCCTTCGCCGATCATCACCAGAGACAGATGGGCCATGGGCACCAGGTCTCCGCTGGCCCCCACCGATCCTTTTTCCGGCACCACCGGTACAATTCCCTTGTTGAGCAGGTCTGCCAGCATCTGGATGGTTTGAAGGCGGAGCCCTGAATTGCCCCGGCAGAAATCGTTGATGCGCAAAGCCATCATGGCCCGGACCACATCCTCAGGCATCAGCTGTCCCATCCCGGCCGCATGGGACAATAAAATTTTTTTCTGAAGCCGTTTTGTATCGGCATAAGAAATGGGAATATCCGACAAAGCCCCGAAACCGGTGGTCACCCCGTAGATGCGTTCCCCGTTTTCAACCCAGGTGTCCACCAGGCTCCGGGCCTTGTGGATCCGTTTTTTGGAGGTTTCGGCAATGGCCACCTTCCACCCGTTTCTGGCAATACCCACCAGCTCTTCCAGTTGAAAACGATTCCCATCCAGAACAATGGTTTTCTCAGTCATTTAGATTGCTCCCCTGTTGAAGATTCCCTTCAGTTTATACCGATACCCCGGTGAAATCATGGTACTGTAAGTGGCCAACTGGTCAAAGGACCAGGTCCGCCGTGTCAGACGCAGACAGGGTTCCGCCACATCGATCTGCAGATGTTTCAGCACTTGGGCCGGGCAGCGCACCGCCTCGATCACGTGCTCCGCCGCCTGGACCGGGGCGGTCTCCAGCAGATAATCACTGGGGGTCGTCCGGGTATAATCCTGTGCCAGATACGCCGGGGCCACTGCCGGGTTAATGTAGCGCTCCGAATACTGGACCCCCACACCCCGGTCCTTGTGCAGCAGAATGGAATGGAACACCTTGTCTCCGGTCACCAGTCCAAGCCGGGCGGCAATGTCCTTATCTGCGGCCTCTTCTTCCAGCAGCAGCACCTCACAGGAATGAACCCCGCCCCAGCCTGCAATCTCTTTGGCAATGCTTTTGATTTCCAGCAGGGCTGCATCCGGTTTGGGGCGGGCCACAAAGGTGCCCACCCCCTGTATACGGACAATCCGACCTTCTTCAGCCAACTCCTTCAGCGCCCGGTTGGCGGTCATTCTAGAGGTGTTAAACGCTTTGGACAATTGCGTTTCCGACGGTATCCGGTCATCCGGCTTCAAATGCCCGGCATCCATTTCCCGGATCAGATACTGCTTGATCTGTTCATACAACGCCAGAGGATATGATGATGTTCCCACACGGCTTCCCTAAATAATGATATGTTTGATATTAAAAATCATTTTTATCTGTTCATGAATCATGACTTCACAAAAAACTTGACATCCCATCTATACTTGTATAGACAAGTAGTAGCCAATCTACCCCGAAAAGTCAACACCTTAAGGAGGAAAATAATGACACCCAAAGACCAATTACTGCAGGATCTGAAGATCGGCTGCGGCAAAGCCCGTCCGGTGAAAGCGCCCATAGGCGGTCAGCTCCACTGCAAGGGCTGGTACCAGGAAGCGGCCCTGCGCATGCTGTGCAACAACCTGGACCCGGACAACGGGGAAAATCCGGATGAACTCATTGTCTATGGCGGCCTGGGCAAGGCCGCCAGAAACTGGGACTGCTTTGATGCCATTGTCAGAACCCTGCTGGACCTGGAGAACGATGAAACCCTGCTGGTGCAGTCCGGAAAGCCTGTGGGCGTCCTGACCACCCACACATCGGCCCCAAGGGTCCTCATTGCCAATGCCAATATCGTGCCCCACTGGGCCAACTGGGACACCTTCCATGAACTGGATAAAAAAGGCCTGATCATGTACGGCCAGATGACTGCCGGATCCTGGATCTATATCGGCACCCAGGGTATTTTACAGGGCACCTATGAAACCTTTGCGTCTTTAGGCCAGAAACATTTCAACGCCGATCTGGCGGGCAGGATCGTTGTCACGGCCGGGCTTGGCGGCATGGGCGGGGCACAGCCGCTGTCTGTGACCATGGCCAACGGCGTTGCCATCTGCATCGAGATCGACCCTTCCCGCATTGCCCGACGCCTGGAAAAACACTACCTGGATGTGGAAGCCGACACCCTGGATGCGGCCATTGCAATGGCCCGGAAAGCTGCAGACGAACACAAACCATTATCCATCGGACTGTGTGCCAATATCGGGGATGTACTGCCCGCCATGATACAGAAAGGATTCATTCCGGATGTGATCACCGACCAGACCAGTGCCCATGATGAACTCAACGGATATTTTCCCACGGGCATCTCGTTTGAACAGGCCCTGAAACTGCGAAAATCCGATCCAGACACCTACAAGGACATGGCATTGAACTCCATGGCAGACCATGTCCGTGCCATTCTTGAAATGAAAGACAAAGGCGCCATAGCCTTTGATTACGGCAACAACCTGCGGGCCCAGGCCATGAAAAAAGGGGTGGACAATGCCATGGACTATCCCGGATTTGTACCGGCCTATATCCGGGAACTGTTCTGCAAAGGCGAAGGCCCGTTCCGGTGGGCGGCCCTGTCCGGTGACCCGGAAGACATCCGGGTCACCGACGAGGCCCTTATGCAGCTGTTCCCCGAAAAAACAAAAATGATCAACTGGCTCAAAATGGCACAGAAAAAAGTCGAACACATGGGCCTGCCCACCCGGATCTGCTGGCTGGGATATGGAGAACGGGAACAGGCAGGCAGACTGTTCAATGACCTGGTGCGCTCAGGAAAAGTCAAGGCCCCCATCGTTATCGGCAGGGATCACCTGGACTGCGGGTCGGTGGCATCGCCCTTCCGTGAGACCGAAGCCATGAAAGACGGTTCCGATGCCGTGGCGGACTGGGCACTGCTCAACTGCATGACCAATGTGGCCTCCGGCGCCACCTGGGTGTCTTTCCATGATGGGGGCGGTGTGGGCATCGGTTATGCCCTGCATGCCGGCCAGGTCACGGTGGCCGACGGCACGGATGAGGCGGAAAAACGGGTTACCACCGTGTTGCGAAATGATCCGGGCACCGGCATCATCCGGCATGCCGATGCCGGATACCAGACCGCCATTGATGTGGCCGACACCAAAGGAGTGAAACTGCCCATGATCAACATGCATGGCAAATAGTCCGGTAAAGGATAGATCAATGACTGCTGTCCCTGAGAAAAGAAACCCGTTTCCTGAAAATGTCACCCGGTTGTTCACAAACTGCCGTGTGGCCACCATGGCCAACGGCCGGTACGGCACCATCGAGAACGCGGCCCTGGCCGTGGCCGGTGACAAAATTGCCTGGATCGGACCCATGGATACCCTGCCCGATCCTCTTCCCGGCGATATCGAACGGACCGGCTGTAAAAACCGCTGGATTCTGCCCGGGTTTGTGGACTGCCATACCCACCTCATCTGGGCCGGTTCCCGGGCCGGGGAGTTTGAGATGCGCCTGGCCGGAGCTTCTTATGCCGACATTGCCAGGGCCGGAGGAGGGATTTCTTCCACAGTCAAAGCGACCCGGGCTGCGGATGAAGATACCCTGTTTGACCTGGCATCGAAGCGCATGGCCCATTTTTTGAACCAGGGCATCACCACGGTGGAAGTCAAGTCCGGATACGGCCTGGAACTGAAGTCCGAGCTGAAAATGCTGGCCGTGGCAGCCAGACTGCAAAAGACCTGTCCACAGGAGGTGATTGCTACTTTTTTAGGGGCACACGCCTTCCCCCCGGAGTTTGCCGGGCGCTCAGATGACTATGTCAGGCAGATCACTGAAAAGATGCTGCCGGCGGTCAAAATACAGGGTGCCGCCACAGCCGTGGATGTGTTTTGTGAAAACATCGCCTTTTCCAGGGATCAGACAAGGCGGGTGTTTGAATCCGCCTTAGACCTGGGGTTTGATATCAAACTGCATGCCGAGCAACTGTCCGACTCGGATGGCACGGCGTTGGCCGCAGAAATGGGGGCACTATCCTGTGACCATCTGGAATACCTGTCCGATGCCGGTGTAAGAAAAATGGCGGAACATGGAACCGTGGCCGTGCTGCTGCCGGGTGCGTTTCATTATCTGAGGGAAACCCGGGTGCCGCCGGTGGCTGCTTTCAGGCAAAACAACATTCCCATGGCCCTGGCGACGGATCTTAATCCCGGGTCCAGCCCGGTTTTCAGTATGCACCCTGTGCTCAACATGGCCTGTCTACTGTTCGGGCTGACCTGTGAAGAAGCCCTGGCCGGGGCCACCATTCACGGTGCGGCCGCCCTGGGTCTGGCAGATCGCAAAGGCAGCCTGGCGCCGGGAAAGGACGCGGATTTCGTGATCTGGGATGTGGACACGCCGGCGGATCTGTGTTATTTCACCGGCATCACACCTGTAAAACAGGTGGTCATTGGAGGTCAGGCGGCCACCCCGTGACCGTTTTCCATTTAGAGCGCTTGCGTCAGAAACATGGACAGTGCTATGATGATACCCGGAATCGACAGATCAGATCAAAACACCTTCAATGGAGATATATCATGTGTGAATCCAATGTATATTTAAGAGAAAACGGCGCTGAAACACTGATCATGGAAAATGTGGCTGCCATCACACCGGCCGGGGAAAACCGGTTTCTTCTCAGAGGCCTTCTGGGGGAACAGCAGGAAGTATCCGGTATTATCGAAGACATTAACCTGATGGGGCACAAAATTATTCTCAAACCGGCCTGATGTCCTGTTTCAAACAATACCTGGCCGCTGTTTCGTCAGCCAACAGCCTGGGGCATGACACTGAATGGCTGTTTTATCCGGGAATGCTTCCGGACAGCCGACTCAAATGGTGGGGGAACTTTGGGAGCCGCCCGGCCGCCCACGAGGGCATTGACATCTGTTTTTACCGGGCAGGAGGGAGTGGGCTGATCCGGTCCCTGCCGGCAGGGGCACGGGTACCGGCCTGGTCATCAGGCACTGTTATCAATATGTGTGGTGATTTTCTGGGAACATCCCTGGTAATGGAACTGGAAACTGTTCTGTCACAAAGAACGCGGATCCTGGAAATATACTCCCATCTGACTGTTGGTGATGCGATGACTCCCGGCACGCGGATACATACCGGACAAATCATTGCCCGAATCACTGATACCCGTGCGAAAGGATCTGTGTTGCCCCCCCATCTTCACTTATCCTGTATCGAGGTGCCTGCCCACATTCCGGCAGACAAACTGGACTGGTCTCTTTTCGCCCGGCGTGAGAAAGTCAATGTGCTTCATCCGGTTTTTATGGGATGAGAATCAATGAACCAAAAGAAAATTTGAAAAAAAAAACAAATTGAACTATGATCACCCCAAACTGAATTTTTTGCTACTGAAACATCTTTTGGAGACAATGAATGAAAACCATCAAATTTTTGATTCTGCTGGTTATCTTAGGGCTTGTCGGACTTTTGGTTTACCAGAATATTGATTATTTCACCACAGGAACCCTGTTGACCCTGAATCTGAAATTCACCAGCTGGGCCGCTCCAGAACTGCCCAACTGGGCCTTCTGGGGCATTTGTCTGGGTCTGGGCCTGTTGATCACAGGCATCAAGGGCCTGACCACGGCCTTTGGCCTGGGCAGAGAAATCAAGAAAAAAGACGCCCGGATTGCGGAACTGACCGCCCAGAAAGCCGACCTGCAGTCCCGGCTGGATGTGTTTATTCATGACCCTTATATCAAAAAGGCAATGAACGAACCCCCGGGGAAAGTCCAGCAGGAAGAAACCCGGCAGGAAGAAGTTCAACAGAATGACGTCCGGCAGGAAGACACCCGGGAAGATGAAAATGAACAGCCCCCTGTCAAGGAATAAGGTGAATTTCATCCCCCATCCATGAACGACTCCAGACAAACGCCCATGATGGCCCAATATCTGGCCATCAAGAAACAGTATTCAGACGCCATTTTGTTTTACCGAATGGGGGACTTTTATGAAATGTTTCATGAGGATGCCCTGAAAGCGGCTGATATCCTTGACATCGCTTTGACCTCCAGAAACAAGAACGACCCATCCCCGGTTCCCATGTGCGGCGTTCCCTATCGGGCTGCGGACAGTTACATCGCACGGCTCATTGAGCAGGGATGCAAGGTGGCGGTCTGCGACCAGGTGGAAGATGCGTCCGCCGCCAAAGGGCTGGTGAAACGGGAAGTGGTGAGGGTCGTCACACCGGGAATGATCCTGAATGAAACATTGCTGGATCAGGCCACCAACAATTTTCTGCTGGCCCTTTCCATCATCCGGGACCGGGCCGCCCTGGCCTGCCTGGATATTTCCACCGGTACCTTTACCACCTGTGAAATCCCGAGAAAAGGACCCGGCATCCCGGCTGCCCTCATCGATGAAGCCCTCAAGCTGGATCCCAGAGAAATATTACTGCCCGAACATATGGAAAAGGATCCGTCCTTTGGCACGCTTCGTCAGACCCTGGCCGGCCGGCAGATGACCTACCTGCCGTCAGCCATTTTCCAGGAATCCGACGCCAGAGACCGTCTGACAAAAAAATTCAACACCATCACGCTCAACGGATTCGGTATCGACCACATGCCCGCCGCCATCAGTGCCGCCGGTGCTGTGACCGCCTATGTTCAGGACACCCAGATGCAGGACACCACCCATATTTTTCAAATCTGTCCCTATGATCTGGAACAATTTTTAAAACTGGACGACCGGTCATGCCGGAATCTGGAACTGCTGGCCAACCTTCAAACCCGGGATCGAAAAGGGTCTCTCATTGCGATTCTGGACAAAACCGCCACGGCCATGGGCAGCCGTAAGCTCAAAAACTGGCTGCGTCATCCCCTGATGCACCGGGAGGAAATCGAACTGCGCTCAGGTGCGATCCAGCGGTTGATAGATGATCCCCGGATCCACCAGACGCTGGCGACCGTTCTCAAATCAGTGTATGACCTGGAACGGCTTGGCAGCAAGGTCTCCATGGGACAGGGCAATGCCAGAGATCTGCTGGCATTGAAAACCTCTCTGTTCTGTTTACCGGATCTGTTCTCGATTCTCGGCCGTCTTGACCATCCCTTGCTCAACGGCAGCCAGGTGCCGGATCTGGAACCGGCACTGGCCCGGCTGAAAGATCTGGCCGATCTGATCGAACGTGCCATTCGCGAAGACGTGCCCCATGCCCTCAATGAAGGCGGCCTCATCAACGATGGCTACAATCGTGAGCTGGATGAACTGATATCCATTTCCAGGGATGGAAAATCCTGGATCGCCAAAGCCCAGGCTGAAGAAAAGGAAAAAACCGGGCTGACTTCCCTGAAAATCAAATACAACAAGGTCTTCGGCTATTTTATCGAAGTATCCAAAACCCAGGCCCTCCAGGTGCCGGATCATTACATTCGAAAACAGACCCTGGTCAATGCGGAACGCTTCATCACCGATGAAATGAAACAGGTGGAAACCAAAATCCTGTCTGCCCAGGATAAACGAAACGCCCTGGAATACGAAATCTTCTGTACCGTGCGGGACCAGGTGGTGGAAAATGCCGTGACCATATTGAAAATGGCGGATTTCATTGCCACGGTGGATGTTCTTCAGGGTCTGGCCAGGACCGCGTCGGAAAATGGATACACCCGCCCGGAAATCAATGATCAGGGCCGCATCACCATTACTGACGGACGGCATCCCGTGGTGGAAAAGCTGATTACCGGGGAACGGTATGTACCCAACTCCATTGATATGGACCACGAACAAAACCAGATCCTGCTGATAACCGGCCCCAACATGGCCGGAAAATCCACTGTCCTCAGGCAGGTGGCCCTGACAGTGATCATGGCCCAGATGGGCGGTTTTGTACCGGCCCAAAAAGCATCCCTGTGCCTGGTGGACCGGATTTTCACCCGGGTGGGCGCGCTGGACAACCTGAGTTCCGGCCAGTCCACATTCATGGTGGAAATGGAGGAAACCGCCAACATCGTGAACAATGCCACCCCACTGTCTCTGGTGATTCTGGACGAAATCGGCCGGGGCACTTCCACCTATGACGGCATGAGCATTGCCTGGGCCGTTGCCCGGTATCTCCATGAACTGGCCGGCAAAGGGGTCAAGACACTGTTCGCCACCCATTATCACGAACTGATCCAGCTGGCACAGGTCCATCCACGGATACAGAATTTTCACATCGCAGTCAAAGAATTCAACGATAACATCGTGTTTCTGCGGCAACTGGTCAAAGGGGGCACCAACAAAAGTTACGGCATTCAGGTGGCCCGCCTGGCAGGAATCCCTCATGAGATTATTGAGGATGCCAAACAGGTCATGGCGGCCATTGAGCCGCCGGATCGCGGGCAGTGGCCGGTTGAACCGGTCTCCCGAAAACCGGCCTCTGGAAAACGAAAGAAAAAAAAACCGATGGATGGACAGCTGGAACTTTTCAGCACCGGGGATTCCCCAATACTTGACATGCTTAAACAGGTAGATATTTCTCGAATGACACCGCTGGAGGGATTGAATTTTTTGAATGAATTAAAACAAAAAGCCGGGAACTGATCCATGGTCACTCAGGCGACAGGTCAAAGATACCGGGAACTTGTGAAGCAGGGATGGGTGATGATCTTTGTATCCCTGTTTTGCCTGGGTTTTACCGGAACCGGCATGGCATCGATTCCCAGACAGAAATATCTGGCGGCGGATGCAGCGTTTAAAGCGCTGCGCCATTCACCGGTCAAACGCCAGAAAATCTCGGAATGGATGCTTTGTATCCAGGAATATGAAGCCATTTACAAAACACATCCCCAAAGTTCCTGGGCCCCTGCCGGCATGTTTCGGGCAGCCGAACTGTATCTGCAGCTTTTTGCCCTGTCCAGTGATACCCTTTTCAGAACCCGAGCCGTTGATCTGCTGGTACGAATCCGGAACAAATACCCTTCTTCAGCCTATAACGAACGCGCTGCATCCCGGCTTGAGGCGCTTTTAAAAAACCCGGACCCCCAGACCCATTCGCCCCGGCACATCCGTTCCAAAAAAGCGGAAACCCATAAAGGCTCACTGTCCCGACCCATTGAGCAGGTTCTTTCCGTGGAGCCGCCCAATCAGAAAACCACCACCCTGGATGTCGTCATGCAGGACCTGTCCATGCACATGGATGAACCGCCTGATGCCCAAAAAAATGGCTTTGTTTCTGAAAAAACCGGCCCGGACGCGTATGTCACGGACCTGCGGTTCTGGTCCAATCCGGAATATACCCGCATTGTCATCAATGCGGATCAGGACCGGTCATTTTCCCATCATCTTCTTGAAAAAGATCTGAATCTGAATATCCCGTTTCAGCGACTCTACGTGGATATTCCTCAGGCCCTTCTGGGAAAAGGCGTGCCGGAACACACCCCCATTAACGATGACCTGCTCAATCAGGCCCGGGCCGGCCAGTACCTGCCCCATACCGTCCGGGTGGTGGTGGATATCAAATCCTTTGAAAATTATAAAATATTTTCCTTGAATGACCCCTTCCGGATTGTCATCGATATCTGGGGCAAAAACGCCGGTGATATGGATCCGGGCCAGGCACACCCGGTGACGGCAGCGACCGGGGAACTGCTGAAAACCAGCCCCATGACCACCGACAATCTCAAATCCTCGGATATTGCCCGGCAACTGGCCCTGGGGGTACAGAAAATCGTCATCGATCCGGGACATGGGGGCAGCGATCCCGGCGCACCGGGGTATGCCAAAGGGGTCTGGGAAAAAGACATCGTGTTGAAACTGGCCCGGAACCTGGCCGAAAAACTCCGGAACCGGCTGCAGTGTACCGTGGTTCTCACCCGGGACAGCGATAAAAAATTGACTCTGGAAGAACGCACGGCCATGGCCAACACCCAGCGGGCAGACCTGTTCATTTCCCTGCACACCAACGCGGCCCGCAACAAAAAACTGGCCGGGATCGAGACCTATTTGCTGAACCTGGCGACCGATGAGCAGGCCATTGCCGTGGCAGCCAGGGAGAATGCCACATCCAGAAAAAATATTTCCGACCTGGAATTTATTTTAAGTGACTTAATGAAGCATGCCAAAATCGGGGAATCCACCCGACTGGCCAATGACGTTCATCAGTCCCTGATCCAGGAAATGACAAAAACATATCCAAAAATAACCGACCTGGGTGTCAAACAGGCCCCGTTTTATGTGCTCCTGGGAGCGCGCATGCCAGCCATTCTGATTGAAACCTCATTCATATCCAACAAACTTGAATGTGAACGGCTTCTGGATCCCGCCTACCAGAATGCATTGTGTGATGCCATTGCCACCGGGATACAGAAATATGTGGATGCAACCAATCCACGTCAGCTATGACCCAAAACCTGATACACCAACCGATAGTGAAAAGGAGAGAATGACCATGAGTTTTGAAACCATTATTTTTACCAGAGAAAATCATATCGCTCTGATACAGTTCAACCGGCCCAAAGCGTTGAATGCTTTGAACAATAAATTGTTTGACGAGCTGGACCAGGCCCTGGACCAGGTGGAAGCCGATAGGGATATCCGGGTCCTGGTTCTCACAGGTGCCGGTGAAAAAGCCTTTGTAGCGGGCGCCGATATTGTGGAACTGAGCCGCATGACCCCGCTGCAGGGGAAAAAGTTTTCCAGAAAAGGGCAAAAAGTGTTTTCAAAAATTGAAAACCTGCCCATTCCAGCCATTGCAGCAGTCAACGGGTATGCCTTGGGCGGCGGTTCTGAAGCGGCTCTGGCCTGTGATTTTATCTATGCCTCTGAAAAAGCGGTTTTCGGGTTGCCGGAAATCACCCTGGGCCTGATTCCGGGATTCGGGGGTACCCAGCGCCTGGCGCGCCTGGTGGGAACCAACCGTGCCCGGGAAATGGTATTTACCGGCAAAAACATCACTGCGCAGCAGGCCTGTGAATACGGGATGGTCAACCAGGTGTGTGCGCCGGATCAGCTCATGGAAACAGTGATGAAAACCGCCGGGCTCATTGCCTCCCGGGGACAGGCATCGTTGCGGGCCGCCAAGGAAGTAATTCTTAACGGCAGCAATGTCGATCTGGAGACCGGGTGCCGGATTGAAAACGATGCATTCGGTCTGACCATGGCCAGTGAGGACGCAAAAGAAGGAACATCCGCATTTCTTGAAAAACGAAAACCTGA
>JAVVEQ010000072.1:0-11500 GCA_032250905.1 Desulfotignum sp.
GGCCCTGACCAGGGCGGATATCGGCGTGGCCATGGGCAGACGGGGAACCCAGGTGGCCCGGGAGGCGGCAGACATTGTGCTCAAAGACGACAATTTTGCCACCATCGCACTGGCCATGGAGCAGGGCCGGGTAATATTCAGCAACATTCGCAAATTTATTGTGTTTCTGCTTTCCGGGAACGTGAGTGCCATTCTGATCGTGGGGCTGGCCATGCTTTTCGGCAGTATCCTGCCACTTTTGCCATTGCAGATCCTGTACTTGAACATGATCAGCGACGTGTTCCCGGCCC
Organism: Desulfotignum sp.; assembly: GCA_032250905.1. Lineage (GTDB taxonomy): Bacteria > Desulfobacterota > Desulfobacteria > Desulfobacterales > Desulfobacteraceae > Desulfotignum. Next base: position 291 of record JAVVEQ010000072.1, read on the forward strand.
TGGCACTGGGCGTGGGCAAAGGAGAACCCTCGGTGATGGACAGGCCCCCAAGGCCCTCCGGCGAACCAGTCGTGACCAGATTCCTTTGGATGACGATTTTCGGTTATGGCGTGCTCATTGCCGGAACAGCGCTTTCCGGTTTCTGGATATCTCTGGAAAAAATGTCTTTGTCCGGAGAACGTGCCGTGACCATGACCTTTCTGATTCTGGCGTTCACAAGAACCTGGCATGTGTTCAACATGCGCGATACCGGATCCGGTGTGATCTTCAACGATGTGACACGCAATCCTTTCGTCTGGGGTGCGGTGATCCTGAGCATTGCGCTTCTGGTTTTTGCCGTATATTTCCCTCCGTTGTCACTGGTGTTGTCCATGGTCGTTCCCACACCCTTCCAGTGGCTGTTTATCCTTGGCATGAGCCTCATTCCACTGGTGGTTGTGCAGATTTTGAAAAAAGGAGCATTCTTTTATAAAGATGCACATGACCGATAAACTGGGGTTTTTAACCCTTTTTTTGGGAGGAACCGTTTGAAAAAGGAGACAAAGACCCTGCTTACAGACAAATCCAATTGCTGGTGTCTTGCGCATGCCGAAAAAACCGCTTTTTTAATTGATGGTGCAGCCTACTTTGCAGCCGTGGCTGATGCCATGGATCAGGCCCAAAAGACAATTTTCATTGCCGCATGGGATATTGACAGCAGGATTTCGCTTTTGCGGGGGGATGAGGCCCCGGATGACCCGACAGATCTTGGCGATTTCCTCAATGCCAAGGCAAAACGCACACCCGGCCTGCATGTGTATATTTTGGGCTGGGATTTCCCCATGGTTTATGCCATGGAACGGGAATGGATGCCCATCTTTAAACTGGGATGGAAAACCCATGACCGGGTTTTTTTTCATCTGGATGACCAGCATCCCATGGGGGCTTCTCAACACCAGAAACTGGTGGTGATCGACAACCAGGTGGCTTTTTGCGGGGGACTTGATTTGACCAACAGCCGCTGGGATACACCTGAACACCGCCTGGATGACCCCCGGAGAATAACTCCGGAGGGCGATCCCTACAGCCCTTTTCATGATATTCATGTGGCCCTGGAAGGAGAGGCGGCTGAAGCCCTGGGCCGATTGTTTACAGACCGCTGGAAATGGGCAACCGGCAATCAGATTGCAATGCATTCTGCATCGAATAATCCCGGATCAGCGTCTCCATGGCCCAAAAATCTTCAGCCGGATCTCAATGAGATCCAGCTGGGGATATCACGGACCCTGCCTGCCTACAAGGGCCGCAAAGAGGTGCGGGAGGTGGAAACTCTTTACAGGGATGCGGTGGCTGCCGCCCAAAAAAGCATTTATATTGAAAACCAGTATCTGACATCTGCCAAAATAGCTGAAACACTTGAAAAAAGCCTTTTACAGGAAAAGGGGCCTGACATCTGCATTATCCTGCCGGAAGCATCCAGCGGCTGGCTGGAACAAAGCACCATGGATTCAATCCGGGCAAGGATTTTGAAAACCCTGTCTGCGGCGGATATACACCACCGGCTGGGGGTTTTTTATCCGGTGCTTGAAGACGGCAAAACCCCTTTGTACGTGCATGCCAAGCTTATGATTGTGGATGACCGGCTGGCAATCATCGGTTCTGCCAATTTAAGCAACCGGTCCATGCGGTTTGACTCTGAATGTGTTTTGGCATTTGAGGCAACAGAAGATGGCAGGGTGGGTGAGGCAATCGCTAACCTGCGCAGCCGGCTTCTGGCGGAACATTCAGGCAGATCCGTTGAGGCGGTGGCCAACGCCTTTGCTGAAGAAAAATCCATGAACCGGGTCATCACATCCTTATCCAAAGAATCCGGCCGCAGATTAAAAAAACTTGAATACCGCCGGTCCCTTCCCGTTGATGGAGCGGCCATTGTCAAAGACCCTGAACTGCTGGATCCGGAGTCGCCTGTTGCCTTTGACCGCATGATGGACCGGTTTGCCAGAAATGAGCAGGGTAAGTCCAGAATGTCCCAGGTAATGAAGCTGGCAGGGGTATTGCTGATTCTGCTCACGCTGGCTGCGGCCTGGCGCTGGTCTCCTCTGGGTGAATGGGCCTCAAGAGAAAATCTGGCTGCCTGGGCTGGAAAAATTCAGGGTCAGCCCCTGTCTTTTCCGATTGTCATGGGGGTGTATATTGCCGGCGGATTTCTGATGGTTCCGGTCACCTTGCTGGTGGGGGTGACTGCCATGGTATTTGATCCTGTCACCGGTGCATTTTATGCCTGGAGCGGCTGTCTTGTGAGCGCGCTGGCAACCTTTTTGGCAGGGGCCGGCCTGGGAAAGCAGATGGTCCGCAAAGTGGCGGGAAAAAAGCTGAATCATATCAGCCGGCAGATGGCAAAAAAAGGGATTTTAACAGTGGCGCTTATCAGAAATATTCCGGTTGCCCCGTTTTCCATTGTCAATCTCATAGCCGGGGCCTCCCATATCAGGCTCAAAGACTATCTTCTGGGCACGGCGGCGGGTATGCTGCCGGGCATTCTGGTCATTACAATATTTGCAGACCGTCTGTTGCATACCATACAGCATCCCGGCTGGGTGAATGGACTCATTGCAGCAGCCCTGGCAATTGTGATGATTGCAGGAAACATATGGATAACAAAGCGGTTGTCCGGCAAAGGGGGAAAAAAATAACATGCATATCGTTCATATGGCAGCGGAAAACGACAGTCTGCCCAATGCCAAGGTGGGCGGTGTGGCGGATGTGGTACGGGATATTGCACCGGCACTGGCGGACCTTGGTCACCAGGTAAGCGTTGTGATGCCCGGTTACGGGTTTCTGCACCGGACCAAAGGGGCGGAACACACGGCGGACATCCGTTTTCCATTCCGCGGAACCTTTCATGACGCCCAGCTTTACCGGGTGCCGGCAAAGCACTTACACCCGGGGGTCACCCATTATGTGATACATCACCCTTTTCTGGCGGCGGTGGATGCTGTCACCGGGCACCCCCGGATCTATGTGCATGACCCGGATGATCAGCCTTTTTTCAGTGACGGTTCCCGGTTTGCCTGCTTTTGCAGTGCCGCTGCCTCGGCTCTGGTGCTGAAAGCCATACCCCGGGCCGATGTGATGCATCTGCATGACTGGCATACGGCCCTTGTGGCGCTGCTGCGCCGGTACCACCCGGCCTGTGCTCCATTGCAGAGCATCCGGACCGTATTCACCATCCACAACCTGGCCCTGCAGGGGGTGCGGCCTCTGGCCGGCAGCAGCTCCTCTTTGTCGGCCTGGTTTCCTGATATCACCTGGCACTGGCTGGATGTGGCGGATCCACGGTGGCCGGATGCCTGCAACCTGATGGCCTGCGGTATCCGCCTGGCAGACAGGGTGCACACGGTGTCCCCAACCTATGCAGAGGAGATCTGTCAGCCGGATGATCTGCCCCGGTTTCATGGTGCCCAGGGGCTTCAAGCGGTGCTGGCCCATGAAAATAACACAGGGAATCTGAAGGGCATCCTCAACGGCTGCGAATATCCGGAGAACCGCCATGTTCCAGTCATGGAGATGCCGGAAATGCTCCGCAGTTTCCAGCGCAGGATCATGCAGTGGTCTGCCGGCCGGCAGACAGTGTCCAGTGCGGACTTTATCGCGAGCCACAACCTGTCGGGCCTCTTACAGAGACCCATCCGCCCTAAAATGGTGCTGTGCAGTGTTACGCGTCTGACAGAGCAGAAGGTGTTGCTCATGCGCCGGGGTCAGGACACCGGCATGCCAGCCATCGCCCGGATTCTCACGGCACTGGGAGACGACGGGGTGTATGTGCTTCTGGGAACCGGACATGACGCATTTGTGCAGTTTTTTACTCAGCTGGAAGCCGGGTTTCCCAATTTTATTTTCCTTCACGGATTTTCAGATCAGGCGGCCCGGACCCTTTACGCCAATGGGAATCTTTTTTTGATGCCCAGTTCGTTTGAGCCATGCGGCATCGGTCAGATGCTGGCCATGCGGGATGGACAGCCCTGTGTGGTGCATGCTGTCGGCGGATTGCGTGATACTGTCATTCATGGTGTCAACGGGTTTTGCTTTGGGGGCGGCGATCTGGATGACCAGGCACAAAATTTTGTTGAAACCGCCTGCCAGGCCATTGAACTGTTCAAAAGCGATCCGGACAAATGGCAGCAGATAAAAAACAATGCTGCCGATGCAAGGTTTTCGTGGCAGCATGCCGCACAGCAGTATGTGGAAAAATTATACGGTGCAAAAGCGGCAGGGCTTTTTGAGGATAAGGCAATTTGAAATACTTTCAAAAAAAAGAGAAGAATACCATGACAGATCTCATAAAACGCGTTGTTATCGAAAATGTAATCCCTGAGGTTGACAACGGGCGTTTTCCGGCCAGGCGGGCCGTAAATGAAACAGTGACCATTTCAGCAGATATCTTTGTGGACGGCCATGACCGCCTGTCGGCCCGGCTGCTGTACCGCAGGGTAAATGCTTCCCAGTGGCGGCGCATCCCCATGCAGCTGCGGGTGAACGACCTGTGGCAGGCATCGTTTATACCCCATGAAATGGGAATCTATGAATACACGGTCACCGCCTGGATAGACCGGTTTGACACCTGGCGCAGTCAGGTGTCAAAAAAGCGTGCAGACGGCCAGAACGTGTCTGTGGAACTGATGGAGGGTGCGCGTATGGCGAAAGAAGCCGCAGATCGGGCAAAAAAGGAAGACGCCGATCAGCTGAACCGTCTGGCAGAGCAGCTCATGTCAGAGGAGGCGGCAGAACATTCGGATGATTTTTTTAAGGATCCGGTCTTTGCAGGGCTTATGGCACGCTATCCGGATCTCAGCAGCCAGGTGGATTACCCGAGGGTGCTGCCCCTGAGAGTCGAGCCGCGCAAGGCCCTGTACAGCACCTGGTATGAAATGTTTCCCCGTTCCTGTGCCGATGACGATCCTGCCCGTCACGGTACATTCAAAGACTGTATCAACCGGCTGCCTTATATTGCAGAGATGGGATTTGATGTGCTGTATCTGCCGCCGATCCATCCCATCGGGCGCAGCCACCGAAAGGGAAAGAACAACACGGTCACGGCCGGGCCGGGGGATCCCGGCAGTCCCTGGGCTATTGGTGCTGACGAGGGCGGACACACCGCTATTCATCCGGAACTGGGGACCATGGAAGATTTTTTGCAGCTGAAGGCCAGGGCCAAAGAATATGGCATCGATATCGCACTCGATATCGCGTTTCAGTGCAGCCCGGATCACCCCTATGTCACTGACCATCCGGAATGGTTTCAGTGGCGGGCAGACGGTACAGTGCAGTATGCAGAAAATCCGCCCAAAAAATATCAGGATATTTTCCCTTTTGAATTTGAGTCACCCCATTATGAAAGCCTTCGACAGGAGCTGTCAGGGGTGATCCATTTTTGGATGGACAAGGGAATCCGGATATTCAGAATCGATAATCCCCATACCAAACCCCTGCGGTTCTGGGAATGGATCATTGCTGCGTGCAAAGAAAAAGATCCGGAGACCGTTTTTCTGGCCGAGGCATTCACCCGGCCCAAAACCATGTACCGGCTTGCCAAAGGCGGATTCACCCAGTCCTATACCTATTTTACCTGGCGCAATCTGAAATGGGAAATTGAGCAGTATTTTGAGACCTTGACACAGACCGGCGTAAAAGAGTTTTTCTGGCCCAACCTGTGGCCCAACACCCCGGATATTCTGCCGGAATTTCTGCAGCTGGGGGGGCGGCCGGCATTTATCCTCCGCCTGATGCTGGCTGCCACACTTTCATCCAGTTACGGCATTTACGGCCCGGCTTTTGAGCTGTGTGTGAATCAGCCCCTTGAACCCGGTGGTGAGGAGTACATGAATTCAGAAAAATACGAGAGCACCCACTGGGTCCTGGAATCGCCCCATACCATCCGGCCGTTTATCACCAGAATCAACCGGATCCGGCGGGAGAATCCCGCCCTGCAGCAGACCCGGAACCTGATGTTCCACCCGGTGGATAAAGAAGAGATCCTGTGCTTCAGCAAATATACAGATGATTTTTCAAACATCATTTTTGTGGCAGCCAACCTGGATCCCCATCATACCCACAGTGCCTGGGTGCGGCTGCCTTTTGAACAAATGGGTGTGCCCGTTGAAAAAAGCTTTCAGATGCACGATCTGGTGAGCGATGCCAGGTACCTGTGGCATGAGGGGGACAATTATCTGGAAATCGATCCCGGGGTGGTTCCGGTACAGGTTTTTCGCATCCGGCGGCATATGCGCACGGAAAATGATTTTGATTATTTCATGTAACAGAGGACATAAAGGACGGCAATGTTATGGCAAAACGCAGCCCACAACCGAAAAATGATCCGCTATGGTACAAAGATGCCGTGATTTATCAGCTTCACATCAAGACGTTTTATGACAGCAATGGGGATGGCATTGGTGATTTCAGGGGCCTTACCGAAAAACTGGGGTATCTGCAGGAACTGGGTGTCACGGCCCTGTGGTTGCTGCCCTTTTATCCTTCTCCCCTGAGGGATGATGGATACGATATTGCCGATTTCAAGGCCATCCACCCGGCCTACGGCACCCTGGCGGATTTCAAGGCCTTTATGCGGGCGGCACGCAAACAAAACATGAAGGTGATCACAGAACTTGTGATCAACCACACGTCAGACCAGCATCCGTGGTTCCAGCGGGCGCGCCGGTCAAAACCGGGCAGTACCTGGCGCAATTTTTACGTGTGGAGCGATACCCCGGAGAAATACGCGGATGCCCGTATTATTTTTCAGGATTTTGAGAGCAGCAACTGGACCTGGGATCCGGTGGCCAAAGCCTATTTCTGGCACCGGTTCTACTCCCATCAGCCGGATCTTAACTTCGACAACCCCAGGGTGCATGAAGCGATTTTCACGGCCCTGGATTTCTGGATGGACATGGGGGTGGACGGCCTGCGGCTGGATGCCATTCCCTACCTGTACGAGCGGGAAGGCACCAACTGCGAAAACCTGCCTGAAACCCATGCGTTTCTCAAAAAGCTGCGGCAGCGGATGGATGAAAAATACCAGGGAAGGATGTTTCTGGCAGAAGCCAACCAGTGGCCTGAAGATGCGGTGCAATATTTCGGGGAAGGGGATGAATGCCATATGAGCTTTCATTTTCCTCTGATGCCAAGGCTCTTCATGGCAGTGCACATGGAAAGCCGGTTTCCGGTCACTGAAATCCTTGACACCACGCCGGCCATCCCGGAATCCTGTCAATGGGCTGTTTTTTTAAGGAACCATGATGAACTGACCCTGGAAATGGTCACGGATGAAGAACGGGATTACATGTACCGGGCCTATGCCAGGGATACGCGCATGCGCCTGAACCTGGGGATCCGGCGACGCCTGGCCCCGCTCATGGGGAACCACCGCCGACGGATCGAGCTGATGTATGCGTTGCTGCTCTGCCTGCCGGGCACCCCCATCCTGTATTACGGGGATGAGATCGGTATGGGGGACAATATCTTCCTGGGTGACAGAAACGGGGTCCGGACCCCCATGCAGTGGAGCCCGGACCGGAATGCCGGTTTTTCCCGGTGCAATCCCCACCAGCTCTATCTCCCGGTGATCACCGATCCTGAATATCATTTCGGGGTGCTCAACGTCGAAGCCCAGAAACAGAACCGCCATTCCCTTTTCTGGTGGATACGGCGGCTGCTCACCCTGCGCAGCCGCATCCCCGCTTTCAGCCGGGGGGATCTGGTTTTTCTGGAACCGGAAAATCCCAAAATCCTTGCCTTTATCCGGCAATATGAAGACCAGTCTGTACTGGTGGTGGTTAATCTTTCACGGTTTGTACAATATGCTGAACTTGATATGCCGGGGCATGAAGGAAAAATTCCTGTGGAAATATTCGGCAACACCCCTTTTCCAGGCATAACAGATGCCCCGTATTTTCTCACCCTGGGACCCCATGGTTTTTTCTGGTTTCTGCTCGCCCGCCCCACGGAGGGGGATATAGAGGCAGATAAAGAGTCTGAACTGCCGGTATTCGAGGTGCGCACACGATGGGAGGAGGTGATGCAGGGGAAACTGCGCAGGCGTCTGGAAAAATATCTGCAGTCCTATATTGTGAAATGCCGGTGGTTTGGTGCCAAGAACAGCCGCATCAAATCCCTTGCCCTGGGTGAGCAGCTGCCTGTGGGCAATCATGTTCAGGCAGGTTATATGCTCCTGGTCACCCTGGGCTACACAGACGGAAACGATGAAACCTATATCCTGCCGGTGACATATCTAAGCGCAGAAGAGGGTGCAGCTGTCATGGAGACCTATCCCCAGGCGGTCATGGCACAGATAAAAATCACCTCCGGGGACCGGGAAGGGTTTCTTGTGGATGGTCTTTTTCATCCAGGGTTCTGCCATGTGCTTTTGGAAATGATCCACCGCAGGCAATCCGCAAAAGGCGGCAAAGGCAGGTTGACGGCAACGCCTGCCAGTGGCTTTAAACGCAATTACAGCGCCCTGAGCCTGCCGATGGAAACCAGGGTGATAAGCACGGAACAGAGCAATACCTCCATTATTTACGGGCATCGATTCATTCTCAAGCTGTTTCGCCGCCTGCAGGAAGGGACCAGTCCTGACCTGGAAATATCGCGTTTTCTGGCCGGCAGGGGCTTTGCCGGTCTGCCCGGTCTTGCCGGGTTTCTGGAATATACCCGGCAGGATGAAGAACCCTCTACTGTGGCCATTCTCCAGGAATTTGTGCCCAACCAGGGGGATGCATGGGCCTATACAGTGAGCAGCCTGTCCGGATTTTTTGAACGGGTGATGGAGAGCGGGGAAAATAACCTGGTTTCTCTGCCCCGTAAAAGCCTGCTGGAATTAAGCCGGATTCCCATTCCCACTGAGGTTGAAGTGCAGATCGGCTTTTACCTGGAATCCGCTGTTCTGCTGGCCCGGCGCACGGCCCAGATGCATGCGGCACTGGCATCGGCATCACAGGATCCTTTGTTTACCCCGGAGCCTTTTTCCAAACTGTACCAGCGGTCTCTTTTCCAGTCCATGAGTTCCATGACAGCCAGGGTACTGGGACAGCTTGAAAAACGCATCAACGCCCGGAAAAATCCATTGCCGGAAAACATTCGGGCTGCCGCAAAACAGATACTCGACCGCAGGCAGGAGATCATTGCCCGTTTCAGGGCGCTGACAGGCCGAAAAATAAGCGCCATGCGCGTGCGGTGTCACGGTGATTTCCACCTGGGCCAGATTTTAAACACCGGCAAGGATTTTGTGATGATCGACTTTGAAGGAGAACCGGTCCGGCCTGTGAGTGAGCGGCGCATCAAACGGTCTCCTCTTCGGGATGTGGCAGGGCTTTTGCGGTCATTTCACTATGCCTGTCATGTTGCCCTCCAGGCAGAGGAATCCAGGGGGATGTTCAGTCCCGAATTGCGCGGGGTCATGGAGGCCAGGGCTGAGGAATGGCGGATGTGGGTGAGTGCAAAATACCTGGGGGAATACCTGGCCAGAACAGCGGATGCCGGCTTTCTTCCTGACTCATATGAGGAGATCGGCATGCTGCTGCATGCCTGCCTCATGGAAAAGGCGGTGTATGAACTCGGCTATGAAATGAACAACCGGCCCGAATGGATCAATATCCCCCTCACAGGCATTACACAATTATTAAATGAAACCTGATATAGATATGGAGGCCAATATGCCCGATCAAGATCACAGCACCCTGGATCAGGAAAAAACAAACCCTGACGGCGTCAGCCTGATGAGTGAAGATGATCTGTTTTTGTTCAATGAAGGCAGCCATTTTTGCCTGTATGACAAACTGGGTGCCCATCCCATGAAAACTGACGGCCGGAATGGATTCTACTTTGCCGTGTGGGCTCCCAATGCCCGGGCGGTTTCTGTCATGGGATCATTCAACGACTGGCACAACACCCGGCACCCCCTGACCCCCCGGGCAAGTTCAGGTATATGGGAAGGATTCATCCCCGGTATCAAATCCGGGACTTTATATAAATATCATATCCATTCCACACAGAAAGACTACCGGGTGGACAAAACCGATCCGTTCGCATTTTTCACCGAACTGTCCCCCCAGACCGCATCTGTGACCTGGGATCTGTCCCATGAATGGTCTGATGACACCTGGATGGAAAACCGCAGCAATGTCAATGTGAGATCTGCAGCCATGGCTGTTTATGAGATGCACCTGGGGTCCTGGATCCGGATACCGGAAGAAAACAACCGGTTTGCAACCTATCGGGAACTGGCTGAAAAACTGCCGGATTATCTTTTGAAGATGGGATTTACCCATGTGGAATTTCTGCCGGTCATGGAACATCCTTTTTACGGCAGCTGGGGATATCAGTGCCTGGGCTATTTTGCCCCCAGCAGCCGTTTTGGGACGCCCCAGGATTTCATGGTTCTGGTAGATTGCCTGCACCAGAAGGGTATCGGCGTGATCCTGGACTGGGTGCCGTCCCATTTCCCCAGTGATGAGCATGGTCTGGGGTATTTTGACGGCACCCATCTGTTTGAGCATGAAGACCCGCGCAAGGGGTTTCATCCTGACTGGAAAAGCCTGATTTTCAACTATGGCCGCAATGAAGTCGTCAGCTATCTCATCAGCAGTGCCATGTTCTGGCTGGAAAAATACCATGTTGACGGTTTCCGGGTGGATGCGGTTGCTTCGATGCTCTATCTGGACTATTCCCGGAAAGCGGGTGAATGGGAGCCAAACAAATACGGAGGCCGGGAAAATCTCGAAGCGGTTGCCTTTCTCAAGCGGTTCAATGAGGTGGTCCATGACAACCACCCCCATGCGGTCACCATTGCCGAGGAATCCACTGACTGGCCCATGGTGTCCAGACCGTCTCATCTGGGGGGGCTGGGGTTTGACATGAAATGGGACATGGGATGGATGCATGACACCCTGGCGTATATGTCCATGAATCCCATTCACCGCAGCTTTCATCATGACAAACTGACCTTCCGGATGATATATGCGTTTAATGAAAACTATGTGCTCCCCTTGTCCCACGATGAGGTTGTCCACGGCAAAGGGTCTTTGCTGGGTAAAATGCCCGGAGATGAATGGCAGAAGTTTGCCGGACTGCGCCTGCTTTTTGGATACATGTATGCCCAGCCGGCCAAAAAACTTGTTTTCATGGGCGGTGAGATCGGCCAGGGCCGGGAATGGAACCATGACAGCAGCCTGGAC
>JAVVEQ010000073.1:0-11267 GCA_032250905.1 Desulfotignum sp.
AGAATTTCAGGGCTATATTGACGCTTTAGAACAGGCCCTAACTGGACTTACACCATTTCAAGGGTGCGAAACTTGAGTTAATAATTTTTACTTTCGTTAAAGAGTTAAATATGTGTGCTGATTCTGATTCCATTATCAATTTTCATTAGCCTTAACATGAAATGATTTGCTGGGAATCTGATCGTTCCGGCACTTAGGCTGGGCACGTTGTCATTATTCTCTGATATCCAGCCGTTGATAAATTTCTGGGAGCCGTTTTCTTGTCTTTTCCTTGACCTCTTCGAAAAGGTTCCTGCCGTGGCTGTCCATGGCCACAGTCAATGGTCCGAAATCTTTGACACGAAATTTGTACAAAGCCTCTGGATGGAGATGCTCCCAGTAGACGGCCTCAATTTCCTGTATCTGGAGTGTTTCCAGTGCAGCTGAACCGCCCACGATGGCCAGGTATACTGCGGCATGTTCCTGCATGGCCTTGAGGCTACCCTCGTAAAGACCACCTTTGCCAATAATGGCTTTAACACCGTACTGGCTGATGAGATCAGGTGAGAACCGGTCCATCCGGGTGCTGGTAGTGGTTCCCACGCAGATCTTTTCCCAGGTGCCCCCCACTTTTTTCAGGCTGGGGGCGGTGTGGATGCAGGGCATGCCTTCAAGGCTTACCGGTGGGGTATGTCCCTGATCGAACATGTAGATCTGGGTCAGGTCCCGGATACCGAACAGGGTTCCGTCAAAGTAAACGATGTCCTCGGCATGAAGACCCCTGATGACATCGTCGGGAAAAGGAGTTTGAAGGTGGTGAGTTGTTGCCATTCGTTGATCTCCTTGTAATGATTAATATCCGTATTCCACCCGGCCGTCAGGGTATATTTTGGCCCTGGCGCGTCGTGCCGGCCAACACTGGGTGTTGATGGCAATGGGGTTCTGGGTAATGTGCGTGTGGGCGGTTTCAATGTGGACTGCTAGTGTGGTGATATCTCCCCCGAGCCCCATGGGACCTCGGCCCATGTCATTAATGGCCTCTTCAAGCTCTTGTTCTAGTTTGGCTATCTCAGGATCATGGTGTCGCTGACCCACAGGACGGGCAATGGCTTCTTTGGCAAGTTTCATGACAAGGTCCGCAGTTCCGCCGAGGCCTACGCCGATAATTCCGGGCGGGCAGGGGTTTGCACCGGTTTCAAAGACCGTGTCGATGACGAACTTTTTGAGTGCCGAAATACCATGGGCAGGATAGAACATTTTCATTTTGCTCATGTTTTCCGATCCCGACCCTTTGGGGATCATCAGGATATCCAAATGGTTCGCATCCTCGATGAAATCATAATGTATCACGGGCAGCCCTTCTCCCACCGATGTCTGGGGGTTGACCCGGGTCAAGGTATGGGTTGAACTCCCCCGAAAAGGAAATTCCTGGGTAGCCCGCCTGGCACCGATATTAAGCCGTTTTTTTATCTGAAATCCGTTCCAGGGAAACCGGGAGCCGATTTTCACCATGTAAATAGGAAGGCCCGTGTCTTGGCAGATCAAGGTTTTATGCTCATCCGCCACCTCGATGGTTTTGAAGATCGCCTTGAAAACTTCACGGGCCGTTGGATTGGTTTCTTTGTTATAGGCACGTTTCAATGCTTCCCTGACATCCGGCGGCAAGTCGCACAGGGCACGGATGTATAGTTCTTTGGCGGCATCTTCAACAACTTGGTAATCAATATCAGCCATTATTAGTCCTCCAGAGGATATTATGTCCGATTCCTTTTTTCTTTATGTTGAGCAGCAGTGCTGGCAGCATTGAGAGTTAGATTTATCTGCCATCACGAGCTGCTCTTCATACGTCAAAAAGTATGCTTCAGTCTGTTTTTTCAAAAAATCAACCGTTTCTGGTCCATTGATGATTATGCACTTTCATACAGTTTGGTTAACACGTACTCCTCATGACCGAGAACTTCCTGGCACGTCAGACGTCCCTCACAGGTTCGAATCAGAAGTTGGATCAGATTGTCTCCGGATTCATCTAATGTCATTTCTCCTCTCAAAATAGCAGAGCAATCATAATCAATATGTTCAGCCATATCGCCTGCGGTGCGGGGATTGGCTGTCAATTTGATCACCGGCTCTATGGGATTTCCAATAATGTTTCCCTGGCCGGTAGGGAAAAGATGAGCAACAAAACCAGCAGCAGCCCACAGAGTAACAGCCTCGGCAGCAGCACTTGAGGTGTCCATGTACCAAAGACCCGGGCCAGTCGGTGCTTCAGCCTTATCCAAGGCTCCGACATATCTGCATTGTTTCCCGATCTTCTGGACATTGCCCAAAGCTTTTTCTTCAATTGTGGTCAATCCACCTGCAATGTTTCCTTTGGTCGGCTGACTTCCACTAAGATCATCTGTTTTATTGCGATCAATCATCTGTGCATACCGATCGAAAAAAAACATGAACTTATCAGCTGCTTCGGGATTAGCTGCCCTTTCCTTGACGATCATTTCACCACCGGTGATTTCGCTAGTCTCACCAAAGCAGCAGGTGGCACCTATGTCGACCAATTTATCAAAGGCATTGCCCACGCTGGGATTGGATGCCAGGCCGGAGGTTGTATCAGACTCTCCACATTTGGTTGAAACCCAGACTTCACTCAGATCACACTCTTCACGTTTGAGCTCGCTTGCCCATTGCATATACTCTTTGGCTTTCCAGGAAGCCTGTTCTACAGTCTTAATTTCACCATTGCGCTCAATGGAAAAACCGGCTACTGGTTTTCCGGTTTTGGCAATCCCGTCTACAATGACTTTGGTCCACTCCGGCTCAATCCCAATGACCACAACAGCTGCAACGTTAGGGTTAGTCCCGGTTCCAATCAGGGTTCTGAAATAAAGCTTTAGATCTTCACCAAACTGCAGTCGACCATATGCGTGTGGGATTGCTTTACATCCCTTTGTATTGTAAGCAACTTTCTCGCAGGCGGCATTGCTCAAATCGTCCAGTGGCAGGATCACTACGTGATTACGAATGCCCACGCGGCCGTTTTCACGGCGATAGGCCATAACTTTTAGGTTGCTCATGACTACCACCTCCTCGTTTTTAAATTATGAATATGAACATGTTGTCCTTTTTTGATGGGCTCAGATACCCGTCCAATATCGGCTCCGTATTTTATAATAGCAGAGTCTGTCTCATGGTCTTGAATAGCAATTTTATGTCCTAGGGGGATATCCTGAGATACCGCCAGCTCTAATTTTTTTTGGGTATCCATAAAAAGTCCTTGGGCTGTTTCGCCAGCCTTGATAGGAACTGTTGCAACGGCAACAGTATCTGATTTTTCATGAATTAAAAATTGAATCATGTTACTTTCCTCCATTGATAATAATTATTATATAGATAGCCTTATATCGACCAGCCCGTATTAGAAAATACGTGTTCAATTATTCAAAATGATTTGCAGTCAAATCTTTTTGAATAGTGCCTTTTGCGATGCCTGTCTTTTGTATAATATCCTCCTTTTTAATTATGTCGGGTTTGTTCCTCTTAAAATCTAAGGCCAGAATAAAATCGCTTAGGTTTATAAGTTCATTCTCTGGGAGAGCATATTTCGGCATAATGGAAAATCGGCTCTGGGATTGAGGGTCTTTGATAAACGCCGTCAGGTAGTTCCGGGTTCTACCCTTGGCCTTGATATTCGAAAGATCTGGTCCTATTCTACGGCCTCCCTTACCCATAATGTTATGGCAATAGGCGCATTCCTGTTGTGCATATATTCTTAGGCCATTATTTTCCGCCATAGTCAGAGTCCGGTCGGGAACCACATAGATATCCCCGTAGCTAAAGGTCCCGGCAAATCCGGTCACTGACAGATAGAAGATACAGACAACGACGGTGACGCCAGCTGCGACAGCCAGGGGTCGGTTGACGCTGCCAATAAATTTTGATTTTTCGATGAACGGAAGACCAAACAACAGCACGACACCAAGGGCTGGAATGACTAGGCTGCCAATGATCTCAGTGGAACCTGAAAAATAAGTGAGGAGCTGGAAGAGCCACATGTAATACCATTCTGGGCGGGGCAGATAACTTTCGTCAATGGTTCGTGCAATTTCTTCCCTGGGAATCTCCCCGAATAGGGACAAGAGGAAAATGATGCCCAGAACTACCAGGAAAACCAAAGAGCTTCGCGCCATGTGCTCAGGAAAAAAACGGTAAATTCGGGTTGGTTTTCCGGCAGGACCGGCAGGATTTGACGATTCATGCTCGCACACGCCGTGGAGGCGCACAAGGTAGATGTGTCCGGCGATCAGCATCAGCATCAAGGAAGGCAGGACCAGCATATGAATCGCATAAAAACGTGTGATGGTAAAACCGGAGATGCCATCGCCGGACAGCAGCAGGTTGGTGATGAAATGTCCGATCACCGGAAGGTCCTTGGGGATATTCGTGCTGACAACAGTTGCCCAGAAGGCTTTCTGGTCCCATGGCAGGAGGTAGCCGGTAAAACCGAGACCCAGGGTAATAAGGAGCAGGCAAACACCGAAGATCCATGTCAGTTCACGGGGTGCTTTAAAGGAGCCGGAAAAAAAGACTGCAATCAGGTGCAGGAAGACCGCCAGAACCATGGCGCCAGCGCCCCAGTGATGAAATCCCCGCAGTAGTGCGCCTAAAGGTACCTCGTTCATGATGTAGTCAATAGAGGCGTAGGCCTTGTCCGGCGATGGGTTGTAATACATAGCTAAGAACATCCCGGTCACTGCCATGAGGCCGAACAGGAGAACACACAGGCTGCCCAGGGTCGCGGACCAGCTCAGGTTCGATGGCAGTTTTTTATAAAGGAAGGGTTTCAGGTGAACTTCCCAGCCGATTCGTTGAGATATGATTTTGCTGAATTTTGACATATTACACCATTGCTATAAGAAGGTTTCCGCTGTCGACCTTGAACTCCATATGATCCAGCGGTCGTGGGGGAGGTCCGGCCATGACAGTGCCGTCAAGTGCAAATGCCCCGCCGTGGCAGGCGCAGAGAAACAAGTTCTGGTTAACATCCCAATGGACGGTGCATCCTAGATGAGTGCAGGTGCTGTTGTAAACAATGATTTTATTCTGGTTGGGCGGACGCAATACAAGGACCGGCTTTACAAGTTCCTGACTATAAATACCGGTATTTTCAGTATATCTCAGGTTCACCGTTGAAACCTGACCAACAGGAAATTTTTCAATACTGCCGGCAGGCACCCACAGGGGTGGTTTTTTCTGCATAGCAGGCCCTACAAAGGATGCAGCCAATACCCCCCCCACGGTCAAGGCCGAAACGGCACCGATGCCCATGGTTAAACCGACAAGAAAACTTCGCCGACTCGTGTTTTTGGCCTCCATGGCTTCAACATCTATGGGAGGCGTGTTTTCATGCCTGCACCGGATGGTGTTATGCTCCAGAGCCATGGCAGGTGTCGGGATAACCGGCGAGGTGCCAGGAGCCGTGTCCATAATGATGGGTTCTGATTCCGGAGAACTTTCAACATCCTGGATGTGTTTTGGTTTTGCAGTCGATTTAAACGGTTCCTTTATGGCCAAGCGCTGAATGTATTTGATGGCCCTTGTGCAGCTGATGTCCTTGGGGCAGACTTCAGTGCAGTTAAATTCGGTTCGGCAGTTGTAGCAGGATTGTAGGACCTTATCCATCCGTTTTTCATACAAAGCGTCCCTGCTGTCCATCAGCAGGGTGAATGCGCGATTCAAAGGGGCGGGGCCGGCATAGTCCTCATGGTAGTTGGCCATAGTACAGCTGGAGACGCAGCATCCGCAGGCAATACATTCGGTGGCAAGGCCGATGGCTAAGCGTTCTTTGGAATCTGGCCGGATGATGGCTGGTTCATCCATTATCTTTCTGGGTTCAAAAAAAGGCAGGCATTCCTCATAATGCTTGAAGAATGGGCCCATGTCCACCACCAGATCCTTAACTACAGGGAAGTGGTTTAACGGCCGGATTGTGATGCCCTGGTTGGCTGGAAAGTCGGATACATTGGTTTTGCATGCAAGGCTTTCCCTGCCGTTGATAACCATGCCGCACGAGCCACACATATTGACTCGGCAGGCATAGCGGAAGGAAAGGGTTGAATCCTGTTCTTTCTGGATTCGGATCAACACATCCAGGATGGTGGTGTTGGTTTCATTTTCTATGTAAAGATCGAAATTATCAAAGTGCCCGTCTCCACCCTCTGTCGGATCATACCGAAATATGTCTATTTTACGGGTAGTTCCCTTTTTAGTCTTCATGAGATATTTCCTTGTTCTCCTTTGTGCTCACTCAGAAACACTAATAGATGGATTGCCAGATCAGTATCATCACCACCAGTCCCAACCCGGTAAGGCTCCAGATTAAAGCCCGCTGGTATTTGACGTTCACCAGATTAAAGTCCAAGAGGATCACGCGAAGCCCCAAAGTGGCATGAAAGGTAACGGACAGGAGCAGCAGAAACTGAAGCCAGGGTTTATATGTCATGGTGATGTGGAGTGTCAGAAAAAATACGATTGCAAGGGCTGATATTCGCTGCCACATCCATGCCCACATACCCACGAACATATTTCTGCGCCTGTTCGGATCGAACTCACCCCACTGCAGCGGGTTCCTGTATTTGATGCTCAATTTGTCTTCCATTTGTTGCTTCCCTTTTTTTATGCTGTATTGATAAATGTTGGTTGAATCAGCTATTATTTCTTGTAGGTCTGGCAGTCCCGGAGAGATTTATATATGAAATCAACTGGTTCGGTGACAAGAGACGGCCTGCCGTCGGAGTCGCGGGTCAGAAAGCTGTTGAAAAGGCCATTGTCGTCATCCTGTTCCGGGAAGTCGCTGCGGTAATGGGCAGCCCGAGATTCCTTGCGGGCCATTGCCGATATGACCACCATGTCAGAAACATCCAGCATGTTCAAAAAATCGATATAGATATTCCATGGCATGTTGTAGGCTCTCGTGCCGGCGATCCGCAGCGTTTTAGCTTCTTCTCGGATGGCGTCGATTTCCTCTACAGCCTTGGCCATGTCTTTGACGTTACGAACGACGCCCACGTTGTTCCAGTTGCACTCTTTGAGTTTATCGCGCAGGATAAAGGTTTCTTCTTTGCCGGTACGACCAAAGGGAGCCAGGTACTTTGCCATTAGTTCCCCCACCATTTCAGGATCTGTCTCTGGCGGTGTGGTACCATTGTCGGCAATGAACCGCGCCAAAGCTTTGCCTGCCTGTCTACCGTATACACTGGATTCACAGATACCGTTACCACCTAAGCGGTTACCGCCGTGAACCCCACCGCCATCTTCACCGGCAACAAAGAGCCGGCCCAAGGACGTCTGGCAGTTCCTGTTAATACGGGCGCCACCCATGACGAAATGTGCCGACGGGGACACTGGTACAGGGCTGCGGGACAGGTCATAACCAAACTGGGCGCAGCGACTGCACATGCCGGGAAAATTTTTTAGGACAAATTCAGTCCCCAGGTGACCAGCATCGATTCGGACGCCACCTTCTTCACACTGGCGTCCGGCCATCATTTCTAAGTAGGAGGAGCGGCTGACCACGTCCCTAGTTGCCCGTTCTGCTACATCTGGTGCATAATGTTTCATGTAGCGATCACCGTTGCCGTTGTAGAGATATGCACCGGATCCCCTGAGGCCTTCCTCCAAAAGGGAGCCTGCAACAACGCTGCCATCGATGATTAGGCCAGTGGGATGAAACTGGATCATTTCCATATCCCGCATGACTGCACCCGCCCGATAGAGCATTCCTAAGCCATCAACTGATTTTTCTGGCCCGGGAGCGTGGAAGCGGTACTGGGTCGGGCCGCCACCGGTGGCAACCAGGGTTGCGGATGCTTCGGCTCGGATGAATTTGCCCTGTTTCATATTCAGGAGCAGAGCTCCAGTGACTTGGTTACCGGATTTGTCCTTGAGGAGATCTACGGCACGGCATTCTTCCAGCACTTGTATTTTTCGTTTCATGACCTGTTCGGTCATTCGGCTGATCATTTCAATTCCGGTCAGATCGCCTTTGTGAACAGTGCGGTCAAAAGATTGTCCTGCAAATGGTTTCTGGTGGATGGTGCCGTCGGGGTTGCGGTCAAAAAAACACCCGAACCGGGTTTCCATCTCCTTGATGGTGGGGGTGGCTTGTTCAACAAGAGTCCTGGCTAGATCTTGGTCATTGATGTACTGGCCGCCTTTGAGGGTATCCATGAGATGTTTTTCATGGGAGTCGGCTTCATTCAATACTACGTTAAATCCGCCTTGAACCATTCTGCTACAGCCGCCTTTGCCCTTAAGGGCCTTGGTGACGATCAGGATATTTAAGTCTTGATTTTCATCATGGGCATACAGAGCGGCCAGCTGTCCAGCCGCTCCCATGCCGATAATTAGAATGTCTGTCTTTATTGTTTCGGGTATCATAGCCTCACCTTGTTTATGAATACTGCTGTATGATTTACCGTAATAGAAAAGCAACAGGTATGCCAATCGAGCAAGATTATTGTCAACCATTTGATTTTGTATTGCTTTTTTGAGATATGGTCAGCTGCAATCAATGTTTCGGGCCCAAAGTCAAGCCCATTATTAGGCCTGTAAGCCCAATAATGGGCTTGACTTTGGGCCCGAAAATGATACCGTTACTCCAAGGACAAGGAATATTTTATCACGGTTCAAACGCCTCGTTGCAATGCATGGAATTGTCCGGAGCCCTGAAAAACAGATAATCTGAGGGGATAAAAAAATGCACTGGAGTCTGACGACCAAGTACAGGATCCTCCTGGAAATCAACAATGCTGTGATTTCTAACACCTCCAAGGAAGATTTTTTCAAGGCGCTGTCAATGGAGCTGAAAAAGTATTTTTATTATGATCGCTTCAGTATTTTTCTTTATGACCAGGAGAATAAGTCCCTCAGATATTTTACATCAGCCGAAGGTGTGGAGCCTGAAGGATTCGCAGCCACGGAGCGGGGTTTGGCAAGCGGTGCGGTTGCCAACATGGTGATTCAGTCCAGAAAACCGATTGTCATTGATGATCTATCTTGTTACTCGGAGCATCCTTCCATCAGCGCCATGGTAAGGGCTGGCCTGGTGGCGACCATGGCATTTCCCATGATTGTGAGGAATAAGATTATAGGAACCTTTCACCTCTCATTCAAGCATCGGCCGGATTACCTGTCGGAACTGTCAGAACTCCTGCCGGATGTGTCCAAGCAGATTGCGATTGCAGTGGGCAACATGATTTCGTTTAACCGATTGATCAAGGAAAAGCATAACCTTGAACAGGAAAAGTCCTACCTCCTGAGTCTTTCCGAAGATTACAGGCCCGAGAAATTTCTATATGTATCCTCGGCTATGGAAGATATCATGAAATTTGTGGAAAAAGTGGCTGGAATTGATTCCCCGCTTCTGATCACCGGGGAAACCGGGACCGGAAAAGACTACCTGGCGCGCTTTATTCATCTGATGAGCCTTCGGAAGGATCACCTCTTTGTCAAGGTAAGCTGCCCGGCCCTGACACCGTCGCTGTTTGAAAGCGAGCTGTTCGGCCACGCGAAAGGAGCATTTACAGGTGCTGAGTCTACCCGGCCCGGGCGGTTTGAAATGGCGGATCAGGGAACGGTATTCCTGGATGAAATTGCAGAACTTCCCAATGCCCTTCAGGCAAAATTCTTACAAGTTCTCCAGGAAAACCGGTTTGAGAGGGTGGGTGACAACCGGTCCGTGAAGGTCAATTTCCGTCTCATTACCGCCACAAACCGCGATATTCCAACTTTGATCAGCCAAGGACAATTCCGCCAGGACCTTTATTACCGTCTCAATACCATTCAGGTCCACGTGCCTCCGCTCCGAGAACGTAAAGAAGATATCCCCTATCTCTTGGATAAGATTAATAAGAGTGAGTCGTTTGAGATGAACCGCCCCATGCCGAGATTCACGGATAGGTCAATTCGATTCCTGTCAGACTACCACTGGCCCGGTAATATCCGAGAACTCAAAAACCTGATTAAGCGCATGATTATTATCAAGGCTGGTGAAAGTATCTCAGTGTCTGATCTGGAAAATCTGGTCAGCAGGGCGGATAGCACGCAGACCTCGAAATCCGGAGGCAGTATCGTAAGGCCCGGGAGAAGGGTTGCCAGGCTGGCTGAATCGGAGCTTCAATGCATCAAGAGTGCATTATCGGAGACCCGGGGGGTCGTCGGCGGGCCGGAAGGGGCCGCCTTCCTGCTGGGGGTTCCCAAATCAACCCTCCAGTACCGTTTGAAAAAATACGAGCTTAATCCAGCAGACTACAGAACCGGAAAAGCGGAATTGCTATAAAGCATGGTTGGCAGCGACTGGGAGATTCAATAGATGCAAGCCGTGGTCGACCAACCCCACCAGATTTTTTCGTTTATTCTGCTGACCCTGTCTCTGCTGATCTAATCGTTTTTCGTTTCCTGAACACCATTTTCCAGACACACGGAACCGGCACCCAGGGCTTCCAAAGCGCTCTGCCGCATCGACCTGGCGATTTCCTCAAGGGAATCCAGATGGTTCAATGAGTTTCGAAGAATGCCCAGACCTTCGGAAAGAGCCAGAATGGTGGCAGCCGCCTTTTCCTTGTCAGGCACCTTGACCAGACCGGCCTTTTCCCAGGCAGTGATCTCTTTGATGCCAAAGGCAATAAATTTTTTCTGCATGGCCTGGATGCGGTCCCGGATATCGGGATTTCTGAAACCCATGGCATAACAGGACCAGAACACTGCGTCCCGCTGGGGTCCTTTGCCGCTGGTGGTGAACAGAATACCCATCAGGCAATGGAACCGGTCTTCGGGGGTGGTGTGTTTTTCCAGTTCCGCGTGATAGGATCTCATGGAAATTTTGAACAGATAATCCACCATTTCCATGATCAGGCCTTCCTTGCTTTTGAAATAATGGATCAGCAGTCCGGAGTTGACCCCCATCCGGTTGGCGATTTTACCGATGGTCATGCCCATGAATCCTTCATCTTCCACCACTTTATAGGTATGGTGAAGGATTTCGGGTTTTCGAATGTGAGAGATGCTTTTACGGCCCATGCCCGGGGTCCTTATTTTGATTGTTTGTCCGCTTATTTATAAAGGCCCCGGGGAGGGATGTCAATTTTTTTCACGACCGGCAGGAAACGGTTATCACAAATGCCTGAGTGATGCGCGATTTGCAAGGATTGTCAGGGCATTGTTATATTCCGAAATGTTCTGAATCAAATCCCGCCTAATTTTTCACATTAAATTGACAAACTTGAGATTTTTTC
>JAVVEQ010000074.1:0-10713 GCA_032250905.1 Desulfotignum sp.
CGTCTGCGGCCTTTGACCGCTTTGAAATACCGGGCGCAGACCTGTCGCCGGCCGGGGTCAGTTCCGTGGTGAATCCCTTTTTTTTCACCGTATCATCAGTGATGGCCGTGATATTTTTCTTTTCCCGCCGGCCATGGGACCGTTTAATGATATGCGTATAATAGATCAGTGCCCGGTCCAGAAGGATATACAGAAACTGTGGATTATCATTGGGACCCACCTGGATCCGGTCTCCCCCCAGCCGAATGCCGGCAGGGCTTTTGTCTGCTGCCCGACGCCCCCCCAGCACGGCGGACCCCGCACCCAGAAGTCCGCCGATGGCCGTGAACATGCCAAATGTCAGACCATGGGCTGCCGTATCCGCCACCGCACCCATGGTCCCCCCCAGCAGGGCGCCGGCTGCGGCCAGCTGTGTTTTTGTCAAACCCAGCAGTTCCCAGGTTTTTTTGGAAAACAGATCGTGCTGAAGCACCGAATACTTGGGGAGTGACACCTCATACACCCGATGCTTGAACAACGAACGGATATGGCGAAACATCGATTTTTCAATGTCCCGGACCTGCTCCCGATAGGTCTCGCCCAGTTTCTCCCGGGCCAGGACCGGATCCTCACTGGGGTCCAGACCCCGGGACACGGAAAACCGGATGCTTTTTTCAATGGCATGGGTGATGTAGGCACTGGCCAGGCGGTTGCGCTTTTCCCATTCCGCGTGAAAGGCCTGGATCACCTTTGCCAGGAACGGTTCCCATTCCTGGTCTATGGATTTGAGGCTTTCCAGCATGCCGATGCGGTCATGGAAATTGGCGGTATTGGCATTGAAAATCCGGATACTGTTGAAATGTTTCCCAAATTCCCGGCGCCAGTCCGGGGTATAGTCTTTGTCCACCTCCCTGGAATTGATCACCGCCATGCGTGGCCGGCCGGTGAGCCGTAAAATCTCCATTTCCGCCAGATCATCGGGCCGCACCGGTCGGGCCCCGTTCACCACGTAGATAATCCCCGCCCCCCGGGCCACCGGGCGGAACAGTTCCACCTCATCGGCATAAAACGGGTCGAATTCATGGGCCGCAATGAATTCAGTCAGGATCTGTTGCGCGTCTCCGTGATAGGCGTTGAACCAGGCCAGGGTCTGCCGGGGCACCTGAAACCCCGGGGTATCCACAAACCGGATGATCTCTTTTCCGTCGATCTTCACGGTATAGGTCCGGCATACCGTTGTTTCCCCCGGCACCGGGCTGACCCGCACCTGGTCATCTTCGGTCAGGGTGGACACCACCGCGGATTTGCCTTCATTGGGATGCCCCAGCACTGCGAACTCCGGAATGACTGAATTCATGGCCGGATCCTTTCCACCAGAATGTCCGGGTGTCCCAGGCCGAGGATACGGTCCTGCCAGACGATACCCTCCACATCCTGATCCGCCACGCCCAGGGCTTCCTCTTCCGGTGCCCGGGTCAGCAGCACCCAGAGATTTTTATCCTGCAGAACCCCCTGCTTCAGTTGAACCAGGTAATGGAGAAGTCCACGAATGGGAGGCTGCCACACCTCCTGCAGGAAAATGACCGGATCCGCTCCTTTCAGCACATCAGGACCCAGCAGAAGGGAATCCGCCTCCAGGTCCTGCCCCACAAAAATCACCTGACGGACATCCAGCAGAAACTGCCGGGCCAGCAGGGCGCAAATCCGGTCTGTGGCTGCCTCATCCCAGGCCAGCACCGGCGCCAGAACCACGGCCGGGGTGCCGATGGGTTCCGCCTCGGGCCTGGAAGAATCCTTTCCGGTTCTTCGCGGCGCAGGCGATGGATGATCCATTGTCTGCCCGGAGAAAGGTTCCTTTTTCAGGACTTCCGGTGCTTCGTCCGCTGCCTCGGGCACATGGGCCGACGGTAACAGGGCATCCGAAGAGGGACGGGCAGAAGGGCTTTGTTCACACCCGATATCCATGACCGGGGATTTCATGCGGACAATCAGACGCCGGAACCGGGGCTGTTGAAAATCAAACCGGTTCAGGGCTGACCGCTGGACCATGACCGCCCCCCCGATCATCAGCAACCGGGGAATGACGGCATAACACATCATGCTCACACACAAAAACGGCCACCAGGACACCAGGTGTTCCGTGGCCAGCGAGACAATGCCCTGTTTCAGAACGATCCGGGAGCCTTCTATCTGTTCCGGTGTCGGGCCGGTCAGGGCATCCGGTACCCAAGCGGACCAGGGCAGCGACACCAGCGACACCAGATCATGAACCACAGCAGATGTGGCTGCCAGGGTGGACTGCCACCCGAACGCCACATCGCTGAACGCCACACGGAACACCGTGCCCCCCAAGGCTCCCAAAGAGAAAAAAAGCGCGAACAGGGACACCAGGATTACCAGGGGCCAGAAAAAAAGATCGCCGTATGTCTGCTTTTTCGTCCGGATGAATAACAGGGCCTCATCCAGGCGGGCCCGGCCGTTTTCCGTCGCTGTTTCTCCCGCCTTCCTGCGCAGCCGTCTCAGCATGCCGGGGACCCGCTCAAACAAGACGTTGGACACCAGCGCATACATTCCCCCGGAGCCGGCGCCGTACCCCCGGATATGATGAATCACCAGCCCTGCGGCGGATAAAAGAAAAAAAACAAACGGTATCAGCACAAACACGAAAAAAAACAATGCCACGTTCACCGGCCGAACCCCGTGGTAGGCCAGAAACCCATATGCCAGGATCAGGCCGGCCAGCCCACCGGCCATTGCCAGACCCCTGGCGGACCAGATGAAAAGATCGTTGAAAAGTCGTCCCGGCAGCCGCTGGTACCCCCGGGGACCGGCCTGATCCAGATACAGCATTCTGCGATATGACAGCCAGGCGGCAATCAGGGAGGTATCCGTCATGTTTTCCCCTTTGGCCTGCCGGAAAATATCCCGGTCACGGGCCGCCTTCTTTTCAGCGGATTCAGCGGCATCCGGACGATCATCCAGTGCCAGCAGATAATCCAGATCCATAATATCGGAAAGTCGAAGCTTCATACCGCGTGTTTATCAGATCCCGGATTTTTTAACAATTGCCTTTCGCATCTTCCTCATCCATGATGCCGGTTCATTCCATCCTGTCAAAGACATCACGTGTTTACGATAAGCATCAATTTTTCATTTGCAAAACCTTTCAGGGGTGATAAAGACGTTGTCATGAAAACCTACGGCAAAATCCTTTTGACCACCCTGCCGCTGGTCATTGTCTCGCTTTGGATCATCGTGGAAACCACGTATTATTTTTCCCGCACCGCGCTGGTGGACCTTGGAGAGACCTGGCTGGATACCCGGCTGTCGGAAGCACTTGTCATTGTGTCTTCCCAGGAAAAAATGCTTCGGGATTATGGACTCGCAGAGATTCCCGCCAGTATCACCAAGGCGCAGATGGATGCCATGACAGGCATTGCCGATATTGGTGTCGGCAAACGCGGATACATGTTTGTCGTCACCCCGGAAGGACGGATCATCTCTCATCCGGACCCGTCCAGGGTCAATACCTGGGTGCACGATACCGACTGGTTCAAGGGCCTTTTAAACGGCGCACCGAGGCTGGTTATGACAATGGGCCGGGAACCCGTGCTGGCCAGATCCGCCTATTTTCAACCCTGGGAATGGTATCTTCTGGCGGTGGACCCCATGCAGGAAATCTACGGGGTGGCCAATCGCATGCGGCCGTTACTCTATGTCATGGGCGTGTTTGTCGCGATCATCTTCTCCGTCGCCCTGATGCTGCTGACCCGCCGCCTCACCCGACCTTTGAAAGATCTGGTTCAGGGGGCGGACAGGATCGGCAAAGGGGATCTGGACACCCGGATCCCGGTCCATACCCGGGACGAATTCGGGCATCTGGCATCCAAATTCAATCAAATGGCAGTGCAGCTCAAAGAAACCCTCACGGCATTAAGGCGCTCTCACCAGGATCTTGAAAAGCGGGTGGCGGAACGGACAAGAAACCTGACTCTGCTGAACCAGGCGTTGAACAACGAGATTCTGGTCAGAAAACAGAAAGAATGGGAACTCAAGAAAGCCAACCAGGCCAAAAATAAATTCCTGGCCAACATGAGCCACGAGATAAGAACGCCGATCAACTCGGTCATCGGTTTCAGCGAAGTGCTTTCCACCATGATTTCGGAGCCCCAGCAGAAAAATTTTCTTCACGCCATCACAACGGCTGGAAAACATCTGCTGGCTTTGATCACCGATCTGCTGGACCTGTCCAGAATCGAGGCGGGAAAGATCACTATCCAGACAACCGCCGTGTCCCTGCCCATCCTGTTTCACGAAATTCACCACCTCTTCAGGATCAAGCTCTCCCGGAAACATCTGGCGTTTTCCATTCATGTGGATGGCCATATGCCGGATTTTCTGCTTCTGGATGACATGCGGCTGCGTCAGGTATTGACCAACCTGGTGGACAATGCGGTCAAATTCACGGAAAGAGGACAGATCCGCCTGTCAGCGAAAATCCTGGACAACCCGTCCAGGGACACCGTGGACCTGACAATCCAGGTTGAGGATACCGGAATCGGCATTGCCAGAGACAAACAGGCGTTGATTTTTGAATCCTTTGAACAGGAACATACCGACATCACCAGAGACTACGGCGGTACCGGTCTGGGACTGACCATCACCAGGCAGCTGGTGGTGCTGATGAAAGGCCACATCGATGTTGACAGCCAACCCGGCAGCGGCAGCACATTTACGATCTTTCTGCCCGGCGTGGTCATCAGCCGGCATGAAAGACAGAAACCAAAGACCTTTGAAGCCGCTGGTCCGGATGTTGCCCGATCCGCCGATCTTCCGAAGCTGCCCGAATCTCTGTTCCGACAGGCCCTGGACCGGTATCCTGGCCTGCTGCATCAGATCCAGGCAAACATAGGGCCGCTGCTGCCCGGGGCCCAGGAAGGCGTGATCATGTCGGATGCCCGGGCCATTGCCGACCATTTCATCGTGTTGGGCCGCCGGTTCGACCTGCCGGCATTTACACAGTTCGGGCAGACCCTGTCCGAGGATGTCCATGCCTTTGACCTGGAAAAAGTCGCGCCCGCACTGGCCCGGGTGTCCATTCTTTTAAAACAGGTGACGGAAACATAACCCTTTCCAGTCCTATTTTTCCGGAAATATCAGTGACCTCAGCCATCCCATCAGGGTATTTCCTTTAAGTGAGGCTTTTTCAGCCGCCTCCAGATACCGGGTCATCTGCCCGGTATCCTGATACCGGTCCCTGCGGGTGATGATTTTCTTTTCCGGGTCCAGATGACGGAGGATTCTGGCGGGATTGCCCCCGGCAATGACATTGGCGGGAATATCACAGGTGACCACACTGCCGGCACCCACAATGCTGTTGCGGCCGATACGGACCCCCTTGCAGACAATAGCGGAATCACCGACCCAAACATTCTCCTCCAGCACCACGCTGTGGGTCTCCTTCGGCGTCAGAGACCGGTCATAAATACCGTGCCAGTCGGAGTCCGTGATATAGGCATGGCTGGCCAGCATGCAGGAATCGCTGATGGTAATGCTGTGGGCCGCACTGATCCGGACGCCCGGCGAGATGAGCACATGGTCACCGATGGTAATCCCTGGTATCTCTTTCTTGTCCGACCACACGGTCAGGCGGGTTTTCTTGTCCGAACATCCCAGCAGGGTCACATGGCTTCCGATGCGGATGGGACCGCCGAACAGTTCAATGTACCAGGGCTTGATAATAAACGGATGATCCCCCAGACGGGTCAGATGAGGCACCAGATAATGGCGGACATACAGATGCTGAAGCCGGTACCAGGCATTTTTAATATAATAAGGCCGCAAATCCCGTATCATGTCAGATTCCCTTATAAACAAAGCCCTGCCAGTTCTCGTGGCAAAACAGGCTTCCCCCCGGGGTCAGGTCATACAATGCGTCCGCCGCCATCAGGGCCACTGCATTGGTCCAGGAGATCTTTTCTTCGGGCCAGATTACCATGTCCGGATAGGTATACCCGCACCAGAAGGTCCTGTCCTCGTAAACCCGGTCCTGGATCCAGGAAAACACGATCCGGGCTTTTTCCCTGTTGCCCATGGCATGCAGCGTCAACACCAGTTCACTGGTTTCCGCAATGGTCACCCAGGGCTGATCTGACACACACCGGGTGCCCTGGCCGTCAATCATGTATTTGTGCCAGTATTTTTCCACCCTTGCCCGGGCTTTGTCCCCCTGAATCGCTCCGCACAGAATCGGATAGAACCAGTACATTGAAAACCGGGACTTGCTCACATTGTAGCTGTGCAGGTTTTCCCTGAGAGAGCGGCCCAGCCGGGCCCATGCCTCTTCCCAGGCCGGCCGGGACCGCCCCAGAATCCGGCAGATGCACAGCGCGCATTTCAGACTCATGAACACAGAAGACGAACCGGCCAGCAGCGACATGGTATCCACCTTGCCTTCCGGGCTCCGGGCCCAGTGAATCTCACCCGTGGGTACCTGCAGGCCCAGGGCATAGTCAACCCCTCTCTCCATGGTGTCCCAGAAGGTATCCAGCCAAGACCGGTCCCGGGTGATCAGATATGCGTGAAACAGGCCTACAGCCATATAACAGGCCATGTGCGCCTGGCAGGTACGGTCCTCGGGAATGCCTTTCACGTAAGCGGAGAACCATGATCCGTCCGGATTCTGATACCGGGACAGCCATTCCAGGCCCCGGCGGGCCTCCGTATGATACCCGGCAATATTCAGTCCCATCACCGATTCAACCAGGTCCCAGGGATCTGTTTTGCCGGCCACGTGCCAGGGAATATCCCCGGAAGGCTGCTGAAGCTTGAGAATCAAACCAGCAACTGAAGCGATGTTCAGGATTGAAAATGCGTGAATCTTTGAAGGTTTCCGGGGCATCAACACGTCTCCATCCATTATAAGAAATTCTGATGTCTGACAAAAATAAACGATGCAGCGTATCAGAAACGGTTTTTTTTTTCAAGATCTGCCCCGCCTTTTAATCATGAATGATAATTCATTTGCCTGATTTTCCTGACATGCGGATTACACCTGGAATGCAAACGTCATCTTTGCCATCCTAACATTTTGAAATTGAAACTGATTATCATATATCACACCGGAAATAATTTTCCTTGACAACCCGGGTGTTTTTCTGTTAATCAAAAATGAATATCCATTCATAAAATGACATTTGAATCACAGATAATCACCCTTTTAGCAGGAGGACATCATGGCAAGAAAAATAAGACAGGCCGCAGTTATCGGATCCGGTATCATGGGAGGGGGCATCGCCGCCCTGCTGGCCGGTGCCGGTGTAAAGGTACTGCTCCTGGACATTGTTCCATTCGACTTGAAAGAGGAAGAGAAAAACGACCCGACTGCCCGGAACCGGATCGTCAAGGCCGGTCTGGATGCGGCCCTGGCATCCTCACCGTCCCTGTTTTTCAACAAAAAAGATGCCGGACTGATCGCCATCGGCAACCTGGAAGATGACATTGACAAACTGGCGGACTGCGACTGGATCGTAGAGGTGGTGGTGGAGCGCCTGGACATCAAACGCAGCCTGTTTGAAAAAGTGGCAGAGGTCCGGAAACCCGGATCCATTGTCACCACCAACACCTCGGGTATTCCCCTAAAGGATATCACCGACGGGTTTTCCGCGGAATTCAAACAGCATTTCATGGGCACCCATTTTTTCAATCCGGTACGGTATATGCACCTGCTGGAACTGATCCCGGGGGAAGACACGCTGCCCGAGATTCTGGATTTTGTGGCAAAATTCGGTGAAAAGAACCTGGGCAAGGGCATTGTCTGGGCCAAGGACACCCCCAACTTCGTGGGCAACCGCATCGGCATCCAGGGCATCAGCGCGGCCATGCGATTCATGCTGGAAGACGGCCTGACCGTACCGGAAGTGGATGCCATTTTCGGCCCGGCCATGGGACGGCCCAAAACCGCCATCTTCAAAACTACGGACCTGGTGGGCCTTGACATCATGATGCACGTGGCCAAAAACTCCTATGACCTGTGCAAAGAAGATGAACAGCGCGACATCATGCAGCTGCCGGACTTTGTGGAAAAAATGGCGGAAAAAAACCTGCTGGGAAACAAGACCCGTGCCGGGTTCTACAAAACCGACCTCACCCCGGAATGGAAAAAGATCCGCAAGGTGCTGAACCTGGAAACCCTGGAATATGAGGACCTGAAACGGCCTTCCTTCCCCTGCCTGGATGCAGCCAGAAAAGCGGGCACCCTGACTGAAAAAGTCAACTGCGTGCTCAGGGCCGATGACAAAGCCGGAAAATTCGCCTGGAAGCTGGCAGCCAACGGTTTTCAGTATGCCGCCAACCGGATCCCCGAGATCGCAGACACCATTGTTGAAATCGACAATGCCATGAAATGGGGATACAATTTTGAAATGGGGCCGTTCGAACTGTGGGATGCCTATGGCGTGGCCGATGCAGTGGAAAGAATGACTGCAGACGGCCTGGAAATCCCGGCCAATGTCAAAGCCATGCTGGATGCCGGAAACACCTGTTTCTACAAACTGGAAAACGGGGTCCGGTATTTTTATGACGTTACCTCAGCCGGCTATAAACCGGTGCCCGTGCCGGAATCCCTGGTGTCCATTGCCGCAGCCAAAGGCAACAACAAGACCATCGCGGAAAACGCGTCCGCCTCTCTGGTGGATATCGGAGACGGGGTGTTCTGCCTGGAATTCCACACCAAAATGAATGCCATCAACGAACAGATTGTGGATTTCATCGGCGAAAGCCTGGGCTATGTGGATAAAAACGGGGTGGGTCTGGTCATCGGCAACGAAGCCGGCGGCATGCCGGGCGCTTTTTCCGCCGGTGCGGATCTGGGATTCATTTCCAGACTGTGCCATGACAAAAAATACGCGGAGATCGATGCCTTTCTCAAAAAAGCCCAGGATGGCATTCAGGCCTCCAGATATGCCCCGTTCCCGGTAGTGGCGGCCCCTTACGGCATGACCCTGGGCGGCGGGTGTGAAACCTGCCTGGGGGCGGACCGCATCGTGGCCCATGCCGAACTCTACATGGGTCTGGTGGAAATTGGCGTAGGCCTGCTGCCGGCCGGTGGCGGCACCATGAACCTGTGGAAAAAACATGTAAATGCTCTGCCCGGCAAAACCGTGAAAGACGTGGACCTGGCAAAAATCTTTGTGGCGGCGTTCATGAAAATCGGCATGGCGGCCGTGTCCATGTCCGCGGCCCAGGCGGTTGGCAACGGATTTCTGGGAATGGCGGACCGCATCGTGTTCAACCGGGACACCCTGGTGGGCGAAGCCAAAAAAGAAGTGCTCAGAATGGTGGATGACGGGTATGCTCCTCCCATGAAACAGCCATTGAAAGTGATGGGTGATGCCGGCCAGGGCATGGTGAACGCAGAAATATTCAACATGCGCAACGGCAATTTCATGAGCGATCACGATGCATTTCTGGCAAAACGGATTGCCTATGTGATGAGCGGCGGAGATGTCAATGTCGGATCCGAGGTGAGTGAAGACACCATTCTGAAACTGGAAAGAGACGCATTCGTGGATTTCTGCAGGGAAGAAAAAACCATCGCCCGGATCGATCACATGCTTAAAACCGGCAAACCGCTCAGAAATTAGAAGGAGGAGACACCAATGAAAGACGCATATATTGTCCAATCAGTCCGAACCCCTGGCTGCAAGCAGAAAAGAGGCCAGTTCAGCCAGACCCGGCCCGAAGAGCTGATCACCTTTATCATGAAACAGGCTGTTGAAAAAACCCCCAACCTGTCCCAGGAACATTTCGATGACGTGATGCTGGGCTGCGCGTTCCCGGAAGCGGAACAGGGCCTGAACCTGGGCCGGGTGGCCGTCAAAATGGCCGGATTTCCGGACAAGGTGTCCGGTGCCACGGTGAACCGGTTCTGCGCCTCGGGCCTGGAAGCCATTGCCCTGGCCTCCATGCGGGTTCAGATGGGATGGTCCGACATCACCATGGGCGCGGGCGTGGAATCCATGACCTATGTCCCCATGGGCGGCAACAACCCCCGGCCCCATCCGGAATACTCCCGCACCAACCCTGAGATGTTCGTGTCCATGGGCATCACCGCGGAAAACGTGGCGGAACGGTACCACATCTCCCGGGAAGATCAGGATGTCTTTGCCGCCGCCTCCCAGTCCAAGGCTGCCAGGGCCCGGGACAACGGCCTGTTTACGGAAATTGTTCCCACACCGGCCATCAGGTACGTGAAACAGGATGACGGCACCTACAAAAAAGAACAGTTCCTCGTTAAACATGATGACGGCATCCGTGAAACCACTGTGGAAGGCCTGGCCAAACTGCGCACCGTGTTCAAAGCCAACGGCACGGTCACGGCAGGCAACTCCTCCCAGACCACGGACGGGGCAGCCGCCACCATCATCGCATCCAGGGAAAAATGCGATGAACTGGGCCTGACTCCCCTGGCCCGGCTGGTATCCTATGCCACCATCGGGTGCAAATCCGATGAAATGGGTGTGGGCCCCAGATACGCCATCCCCAAAGTTCTGGCCCAGGCCGGCATGACCATTGACGACATCGACATCTATGAAATCAATGAAGCTTTTGCCTCCCAGGCCCTCTACTGCATCCGGGAACTGGACCTGGAAAAATACATGGACAAGATCAACATCCATGGCGGCGCCATTGCCCTGGGCCATCCCCTGGGTTGCACCGGCGCCAAGCTCACCG
>JAVVEQ010000075.1:0-10471 GCA_032250905.1 Desulfotignum sp.
CAGTTTGATGCGCAGGGCGTTCTTCATGGTGTTGGTGCAGCAGGTGCGGGAGCAGTAAAAGTGCTCGGCCTCCGCCGGCTGTACGCACTGGATCATCACCACCTGGTCCATGGCCTGGATTGTTTCCAGTTCGTCCGCCAGAAGCGTATCCATGTCCAGCTGGGTCATGACATTGTCCAGGGTGCCCAGGCCGTAAAGGGCCGGCCGGTTGGCCGCAGCCCCCGTGGTCAGGATGGTAACGCCGTGGTCGATCTGCATGTAGTTCATGCGCACCCCGGTCTGGATGCCGGTCTTGAACAGGCCGGGCATGCCGCTGTGATCCACAATCACGGACCGGGTGAGCACCTGGATCTGGGGGTGGGCCGTGACCTCTTCCACGAGTTGCTGAACAAACGGGGCCACGTCATCGCCTTCAATGGTTTTGCGAAGCGACCGGGCAAGGCCGCCCAGGGACGGGGCCCGTTCCACCAGATAGGTCTTGACCCCCTGGTCCGCCAGTTTCAGGGCCGCGGTCATGCCGGTGACACCGCCACCCACCACCAGGGCTTTCTGGCTCATGGGAAGGGTATGTTCCCGCAGCGGACGATTGGTCCTAACCCCGGCAATGCCCACTTTCATCATTTTGACTGCTTTTTCCTGGGCTTTGTCAGGTTCGGCCATATGGGCCCAGGTGTTCTGGTCTCTTAAGTTCACCATTTCCACCAGGTAGCGGTTCAGCCCGACGCGCCTGAGCAGGTCCTGGAACTTGGTTTCATGGGTTCTTGGCGAACATCCGCCAATCACCACCCGGTTCAGTTTGTTTTTGGTGATCATGGCTTCAATTTTTGCCATGGATTCGGAAGAACAGCCGTATCCCACGGCTTCCGCCACCACCACATCCGGGCGGGTCCTGACAGCATCCAGCAGATTTCCGACATTCAAAACGCCTCCGATCTCAAATCCGCAGTCACACACAAACACGCCGATGCGGGGATCTTCGCCCTTGATATCCCGTTCCGGGGGAAACACGTCTTCGCCGTTGAGGCCGGCTGGAGACACGGGCAGGTTGGTGGCGGCCATGGCTGCGGCGGCAGAGGCCTGGACCATGGTTTCCGGAATGTCTTTGGGGCTTTCGTATACACCGCAGACATACACACCGGGACGAGACGTCTGCACGGGATTGAAATGGTCGGTTTCGGCAAAATCATGGACATTGAGGTCGATGCCCAGGTTCTGGGCCAGTTCCCGGGTTTCCCCGGTCACCCGGAACCCGGTGGACAGCACCACCATGTCGAACTCTTCGGTTTCCTGAACGGATTTGTCTTCCACGGCATAGGCTATGGACAGATTTTTGGTGTCCGGCTGCTGCATAATGGAGTGGGGCCGGCTTCGGACCATGCGGACGTGGTATTCATCCCTGGCCCGGTTGTAATACTGTTCGTAATCCTTGCCATGGGTCCGCATGTCCATGAAGAAAATCGTGGTCTCGATGTCTTCGCCGAACCGTTCCTTGGTGACCATGGCCTCCTTGAGGGCGTACATGCAGCACACACTGGAGCAGTAAGGCACATCCGCCCGGTTAATGCCCCGGGACCCCACGCACTGGATCCAGGCCACCTTTTTGGGGCGTCTGCCATCGGATTTTCTCACCAGATTGCCCTGGAACGGACCGGACGCGGACATGATCCGCTCGTATTCGAGACCCGTGACCACATTGTCGAACTGACCGCCACCAAAGTGGTCCAGCACGCCGGGATCAAACAGGTCCGCACCCACGGACAGGACGACAGACGACACGTCCATCACGGTTTCTCTGGGCGCGTCATTCGGCAGAATGGCGTCGGCCTTGCAGACTTTTTTCAGGGCCTCGACATCCTCGATCTTGTCCATGTCAATGGAAAAGGCAAACGGCGTGGCCTGAGGATAGCGCATGCAGGTCGGGGCACGGGGGTCCAGACCCGGGGTGAATCGCACCGCTTCGGGAAACTGTTTGGCGCATTCGCCGCAGGCCGTGCATTTTTCCGTGTCAATGTACCGGGGCCCGGTGGTTAAGGTGGCGGAAAACGCCCCGGGTTCCCCGTCCAGTCGGGTGAGACGGGTCATGGGCTTGATTTCCAGGTATTTTTCCCGCCCCCCCTGGGACAGGTAGGGCGATACCGTGCACAGGTCACAGTTGTTGGTGGGAAAGGTCCGGTCCAGTTGGGTCATCAGTCCGCCGATGGCATATGATTTGTCAATGAGCAGTACGCTGCGCCGGGATTCGGCCAGGTCCAGGGCGGCCCGGATGCCGCCGACGCCACCGCCGATCACCAGCACACGCCTGTCTGTGGACAGGCTGTTTTCTGAATTCTGATTCATTTGTGTGAGATACCTATTCATTTAAAGAGTTCCGCGCGCATGCCGAAACGGCGCAAAAACGCCTTCCGGCGGTAAAACGGAGCTCTTTTAAGTTAAAGTTGCCTTTTTACAGCCCGGCACTGTCCAGAATGGCCGGCAGTTTGTCTTCCCAGCCCAGGGACGAAATCTTGACCCCCTGGGAGATCTCCTTGAGGCTGCGGATCATTTCACCGGCAATGGCCACGCATTCGGTGTCACGGTCCCGGGCCTTCCGGATCCTCCGGATCACATCCTCGGACAGCCGGAAACTGGGATCGTTGATGGAAATATAACGGGCCATGCCCACGTTTTTCAGTAAAAAAACCGAAGCGATCACCGGTACATTCAAGGACGAGAACGCAGTGATAACCTGTTTGTAAAAATCCAGGTCAAAGACCGGCTGAAGCACGATATAACCGGCACCGGCAGCGACTTTCTTTCCGGCCTCCGTGACCGCCTGTTTCAGCTGGTTTTCATCAGAAATGGGAGCGGCTGCAATGCCGAAGGTGAACTCCGGTCTGCCATGCAGTTCAAACCCGGCCAGGTCTGTGCCGGCCATCAGGGTCTGGATCATGTTCAGGATGCCCAGTTCATCCAGGTCATCCACGATTTTGGCGTCCGGATGATCCCCGTTGACCATCTCTTCCCCCTGCACCACCATCAGGTTGTGGATACCCAGCACATGGGCGGCCAGCAGATCTCCCTGAAGCGCCATCCGGTTTTTGTCCCGGCCGTACACATGGATCACAGGTTCAATGCCCTGCTGATTCAGGACCGATCCGCCAGCCAGGGCGTTCAGATGCATGACCCCGGTGTCCAGATCCGGCAGCACCACGGCATCCACCCGGGATTTGAGAAATCTTGCATGGCTGACCATGTTGGATATATCCACGCCCTTGGGGGTATCCATTTCAGCCAGAATCACCCATTGTCCGGACGTCAGTTTTGCTCTTAAACTCATATACATATCCTTGTCTTATGTAAGTGTTTATAACAAAGCCCTATTTTTTGGTATGCTTTCTTTATTACTAGCAGTGTGTTATATACGTTTTATTCCATAAATACACAATGAAAAATCCTTGACATATTCAGATTTTTTGTCATCCCCCGGGGATCAAAACCTGGGTGGTAACGGTATGGGCATTCACGGCCTCATCACTGAACCACCAGTATTCCGGGTCTTCGGACATGAACGCCTTGACTCTGTCTTTGTGGTGGGGATGAAACATCCGTCCGGTGACCCCGCCGGGGATCACGGCCATGATTTTGTCTTTGTCTGCAAAATCCACCACCATGCGCAGGGCGGCGCAGTGGGTCACGGCAAAGGGATCTGTGGCATCATACCATCCCCGGTACAGGGTTTCTCCGGAACCGCCCATGGGCAGCGGGCCGGTCCCCAGCAGACGGCTGAGCCAGCCGTCTTTTGCCAGCGGAGACACCAGGGTCAAGGTATGGAGCCGGCCCCACTGCCACTGGGCCGTTTCCGGCCCGAGGCGGCGGGTCAAAAGGGTTTTGGCCTGTCTGCCGGCCCGTACCAGAAGATCGGACAGGGTTTCTGAGCGGTCCGGGGTGCGGATGTCATCGAACCAGTCGGACCGGCCGGTCAGAATCATCTGCTGCAGCCGCTCCTGCCAGAAATACCAGGTGTTCAGCAGACGGCCGGTGAGGTCCGGCCCCAGCTCGTCTTCAAACACGGCGGCTGCCAGGCACAGGTAAACGGCCTGGAACACGGCCGGGGCTGCGGATGCCGGGTCATCCCTGAAATCCCAGGACTCCAGTATTTCTGCCAGGGCCCGTGTTTCCTGATCCAGCCGGAGGATACGGGCCATCACGGGGGCAAGGGTCCTGGCCATGGGATTGAGCACATCCCGTTGAAACCGCCACATGTGGGCGGCGGTTTTGCCGGCCGGTTCGGCCATCAATTCTGCCATCAGCTCCGACAGCCGGTCATACCGGTACCGGGGGGCAAAATAGGAGGAATAATAATAAGGAAAGTCCGAACGCACGGTCTTGTGGTTACAGGTGCCGATCCACCCGGAAGGCGGGTCCAGGGTGCCGGGCATATCATCCACAGGGATCCATCCCAGCCAGGGGTCTTTTGTCAAGTCTTTTGTCAGGTCTTTTCCCGGGATTTCCTGGTGCAGTGGGATGGCGGTATCTGAACGCAGAAATGTGCCATGGCCTTTTTTTCTGATCGGCACCCGGCCGGATACCTGATAGCCGATGCTGCCGGAAACGTCGGCAAACACCCAGTTCATGCTGATCATGGGCAGGGTGGTAAGGGCCTGTTTCAGGGCGGGGCAGTTTTCTGCGGTCAGGATCTCGAGCAGGCCCATGTCCGGGATCATGGATTCTGCCGGGGCAAACCGCTGTGCCACGGGGGTGTCCGGAGCCAGGCCATCCAGCAGGCCCGTGACCACCGGGCCAATGTGTGTGGACTGCACTGTAAATTCATGATGCCGAAATCCGTCCGGTGCGTCCGTGTCTTTGATTGTCAATATTTCCCTGCGCATGTCAAAGGGGCGGGATCTGCCGTTGTCAAGATAGTGTCCAGGGTGGTCCGGATCCACGCGGACCAGGAACAGGTCTTGGAGATCCGCATAATTGTTGGTCATGGCCAAAGCGATATGGCGGGTCCGGCCCATGGCCATGCCGGGAATGCCCGGGATGTTCACGCCCACAGCCCGGATGTCCCTGCTGATCAGGCCGACGGGATACCACACGCCGGGAAGCATCCGGGGGTCCAGGTGGGTGTCCCCGCACAAAAGAGCCCTGCCTGTGGCGGTCCGGTCCCCGGATACAGCCCAGTTGTTGCTGCCGGTCCGCAGATACCGGTCCGTCAGAAGCCGGGTGAATTTGGCATCTTTACCGGTATGAGGATTCGGCCGGGCCGCTGTCTTCACCCGGAACAGCTGGTCTGGCGCCGGGAGTTTGCTCCACTCCCCGGTGTCATTGGTATCATCCGGGTGGATGTTCAAGGGCAGGATCCGGCAGGTCTTTTCATATCCAACGGTGCGCAGCAGCATCTGGAGGATGATTTCCGTGTCCAGGTCAGCGGCCGTGGCAAACCCCAGGAAATACATCAGGCTCAATGAATCGGTAACGGTCCATGGTTCCGGGGTGATTCCGGCCAGGCGGAACTCCAGGTGAAGGGCTTCCGGGGTGGTTTTCATAAAGGCGTTAACCCCGTCGGCGTATTTCTGAAACAGGGCGGCGGTGCCGGGATGGAGCATGGCGGCCTGCTGCCGGGCCAGGCGGGAAAGGCCGATGGTGCGCATGCGAATGTCCTGGTCCAGGGCCGGGTCGCCGGCCAGTTCCGAGGTCCGGCCCTGGATCAACAGCCGGATCAGGTGCATCTGGAACAGCCTGTCCCGGGCCGTGACAAACCCCTGGGCAAACAGCAGGTCGCTGATGGTGTCCGCCCGGATAAAAGACATGCCTTTTTCGTCCTGCCGGACCAAGACCGGACCTGTCAGGCCGGGCAGCCTTAAGGCGCCCCGGGTCTGGTACCGGTTGAGCAGAGACAGCCCCCCTGCCCCGAGAACGGTCACCAACGCAAAAACCACCGCCACGGCAGACATTCGGCGGACAACGGTTCCAAAGGACAACTCAGGCCTCTTTTTGAGAAATGATCCGCAGTTTGCGCCACAGCGCGGCCCGGCTAATCCCCAGAATTTCCGCGGCTCTGGATTTGTTGCCTTCCGTGGTTTTGAGCGCTTCCAGAATATGCTGGTGTTCCATTTCCTGGAGGGTCAGGAACGGCCGGGAGGACGCGGCGTCATCCGGAACCGGGGTCTCCGGATCCGATTCATTCAGGGCCGGGGACTTTGGATCTTTAGACACGGACAGGCGCCGGGGCAGGTGCTGAATCTCGATGGTCCCTGTCTGGGCCAGAATCACGGCCCGTTCGATGATATACTGAAGTTCGCGGACATTTCCGAGGAAGGCATAGTCTTCAAACGCGGCCAGCACAGCATCGGACACGCCGGAAACATTTTTCTGGAACGCATGGTTGAAACGGTCCAGAAAATACCGGCACAGCATGGGAATGTCCTCGGTCCGGTCCCGCAGGGAGGGCATTTCAATGGAGATGGCCCTAAGCCGCTGAAACAGTTTCCGGTTGAACCGGCCCTGGCTCACTTTTTTTCCCAGACTTTTCTGGGTGGCCACAATAAACCGCACATCCATATGAACATCCGGGGTATTCTCTTCCAGGATGGCCAGCATGTCCGCCTGGGTCTGGGCCGGCATATTTTCGATGTGGTCCAGCAGAATGGTGCCGGAAAAATCCGGTTCCGGGGCGTCTCCGGGCCGGGGGGTCAGGGAGGCCACCAGTTCCGGAAACCGGAAATCACTACTGAAGCAGCCGCAGTCAAAGGCCAGAAACCGCTGGTCCCGGCGCCGGCTCAGCCGGTGAATGATCCGGGCCGCCAGTTCCTTGCCGGTGCCGGGTTCCCCGTGGATGACAATGGGACAGTCCAACTCGGACAGCCGGCGGATGTTTTTTCTCAACCGCTGCATCTCCGGGGTTTCCCCGATAAGCCGGGCCATGCCCTTGCCCGTCGGTTCCGTCCGGTCCGCGTCCAGGGGGGTGACCGTGTCCGCCTGATGGGAATGGATGACAAACACATTGCCCTCTCCGCCGGACTGGCGGATGACATCCCACAGCCCGCCCATGGCATCTTTTTCAAAATATATGGCGCCCAGGGCTTCGGTGGCCTGCCGGGTTTTGTCACTGCCATAGCCGGTGAGCAGCACGGTTCTGAGATCCGGGTCCAGCTCCTTGAGCTTGGTGATGGTGACCAGCCCGTCCATGTCCGGCATTTTCAGGTCCACGATGGCCAGGTCAAACCGGGTAGCTTTTGCCAGTTCCAGGGCCTTACCTCCGGAGGTGGCTTTGACAGGATCATGGCCCAGCAAGGCGATCCGCTGGGCCATGGAATTAAGCAGCCGTTCCTCGTCATCCACCAGAAGGATATGTTTTTTAATGTCTGTCATTTATTTAACGTATTCTATTTTACATGTTTTACGTATATGTAATTCACCGCTCCTGTAATGGTCAAGAGATTTCAGTCAATCCTAACTACATTATATTCCAGATTCCATTTCATTCCACATCATATTCCCAAACTCAGGCCTGACCCCTTTAATAGAACAGGTAGATCATCAACAGTTCGACGCTTAGAAAGATGACGGTCATGCCAAAACCGGCCTTGGTGTAGTCCACGGTCCGGAAACCGCCGGGCCGCATCACCAGGGCATTGACCTGGTGGGTTGGCAAAACGAAACTGTTGGACGCGGACAGGCCCACCACCAGGGCCGCCATTCTCGGGTCGGCGCCGGCCATCATGGCCATGTTCATGCACAGCGGCACCAGCAGAACCGTGGCGCCCACATTGGAGATCACCAGGGTGAAAAACGTGGTCATGATTCCGATCACGGCCAAAAGCACAATGGGAGCCGGGGTGCCCACCAGGCCCAGAACCCCTTCGGCGATGAACGCGGCGGTGCCGCTTTTTTCAAATGCAATGCCTAAAGGGATCAGCCCGCCCAGAAGAAACACGGTCATCCAGTCCACAGAGGAATAGGCTTCATCCACGGTTAAGACCCCTGTGATGATCATGCCCAGGGCGCCTGACATCAATGCCACGGCCAGAGGTGCGTTGAAAAAGATGATCTGGATCAGGGCGATGGCGAGCCAGCACACGGCCAGGACCGCTTTCTGGGGCCGCAGTATTTCGCCTTCCAGAGGAGAGGCGAACACCAGGGACCGGGGTTTGGGTTTGTTGTTCAGGATGTGGAACCGGTCCCAGGGACCCTGGAGCAGCAGGGTGTCGCCCTGGCTCAGGGGGATGTAGGTCAGGCCGCTGTAGAATTTCTTGTTTCCCTTGAACAGGACTAGGGGATTGAGCTGGTACTGGTCTTTGAACCGGGCTTCATTGAGTGTTTTGCCGATCAAATCGGAACGGGGGGAGACCACGGCCTCGGCCACACCGGCATTGGTGTTGGCCAGAGTATCGCCAAAGGCCTCCAGGGTGTCCTTGATCTGCCAGCCATATTCCAGGGCCAGTTTTTCAATGTTTTCCCATTTGCCCACCACGGCCACGTCACAGTTGGCGGAAACAGCCTCATGGCTGTGCGGCACCTCATTGATAGTTCTGCCGTCCGGAGAACTGATGCCGATCACCGTGACCAGGAATCTGGCCCGGATGGTCAGTTCTTCCAGGGTGCCGGTCCTGCCGGATTCCGGCACATGCAGCTCGACAATGCTTCTGACCCCCTGGTATTCGGAAATCAGCATGTCCGAGGCCCCCCGGTTGAATTCACCGGACTTGGCAGGCAGGATAAACCGGCCGAACACGATGAAGTAGATCAGGGCCGAGCCCACCAGACACAGGCCGATGGGGGTCTGGGTGAACAGGCCGAACGGTGCCAGTTTTTGCCCGCCGATCACCATCAAATCGTTTAACAGAATGGTGGGACTGGCCCCCACCAGGGTGATGGTGCCGCCAATAATGGCACAGAACGCCATGGGCATAAGGACCCGGGATGCGGGAATGCCCATGCGCTTGGAAATCCGCTGGGTCACGGGCAGAAACAGGGCCGCGGCCCCGATGTTCTGCATCATGCTGGAAATCATGGCCACGGTTCCGGCAATGAACAGAATGATCTTGCTTTCACTCTTGCCGGCCAGGGCCATGATCGGCTTGGCCACCTTGTTCATCACCCCGGTCTTGTCCAGGCCCGCGCCGATGATGATCACAGCGATAATGGAACAGACCGCATTACTGGAAAGCCCTGAAAACGCATCTTTGGCACTCACGAGTCCCATCATCGGCAGCAGCACCATCATCATGATGCCCACGACATCCACCCTGACCCATTCAAAGACAAACAAACAGATCACAAATACAAGCACGATCATTGTCAATATCATATCCGGTGTCATTCAATTAATTCTCCGTTCAAAAATTTTGATCATATCGGTCAGCCCGTTTTGGACACGCGCCTGCTATTTGTTGTTCCGGAAAACAAAACAGAGCGCAGCAACCCCGCCAATCAACACAATGCTGAAAATGAACCTGAAACTCATGGTTTTCTCCTTAATCAATGGAATACACACAAAATATCCGGGCCAGGACCGGCTTTTTTTCCTCCGATGATCCCAGGGAACTTAAAAATTTTCTGAAAAATCCCCAGAAGCTGCCCATGTCCTCTTTTTCAAAATACACGGACTCCAGGGCTTCGGTGGCTTCCCTGAGTTTGGAATCCCCGTGACCGGTCAGAAGCGTACTGGCAATGGTGGCATCTTTTTCTTTTAGTCTGGCAATGAGGTCCAGGCCGTCCATGTCCGGCAGGCGCTGGTCGATGATGGCCAGCTGAAACGTCTGGGACGTCATAATATCCATGGCTTCCTTCCCGTTCAGGGCGGTGAGGGGTTCATACCCCTGCAGCCGGATCCGATCCGCCACGGCGTTGAGAAATTTGGGGTTGTCATCCACCAGCAGGATGCGGACCTCTTGTTTACCTGACTTTGCTCTGGCACCGGTCCTGGGCGGGCCTGCCGGATTTTCCGTGATGATGAATTCGGGGTTGCCATATTCCTTGATCACGGTGGACACCGCATTATCGATATTGGAAAAATGCACGGTATGAAAAAATTCCAGCCCCAGTTCTTCTGCTTTGGCCCGGAAGTCGGCGACATTTCGATCGGAATTTTTCTTGAACTCATCAAATGCCACATCATGGGCATTGGAAAAAAATGCCGTGATGTCATGGGTAAGATTGGCG
This sequence comes from Desulfotignum sp., assembly GCA_032250905.1. Taxonomy (GTDB): domain Bacteria; phylum Desulfobacterota; class Desulfobacteria; order Desulfobacterales; family Desulfobacteraceae; genus Desulfotignum. The sequence goes on from JAVVEQ010000075.1 coordinate 10,147, forward strand.
CAGTTCACGGCAATGATGCCGCACCCCATCCGCTTTGCCATCTCCAGGGCATAGGCCGCCATTTTTTCAGGAAACTGGCTTTCATAGGTGGCAACAGCAATGCGCTTCTCACATCTTTTTTCAGATTCAGACACGGCCCGGCCGGCCCCGGCATCCTGATCCGGTGCGGCGGCCGGTTGATCCTTTACCGGTGCCGGTGCTTTTTTTGATTTTTTGAAAAGTGCCATAATCGAGTCCTTGTTAATGGGTCCTTGTTGACCCGTTAAAAGTTTTTTTTTGCCATGATGGGACTGGCGTTTTGGGGTTATGATTTGGAATCATCCCC
>JAVVEQ010000076.1:0-10322 GCA_032250905.1 Desulfotignum sp.
TTGATAATTATGACCATTTTTCCAATTTTGCAAGTGTTTCATGTTTTGTTGTGCCCGTCAGGGCATGGATGTTATTATTTTTTGCGCTGGGCAAATTCATCCAAAGAGGTCTGCCGTTCCTTGGTAGACACACAGGCCAGGCAGGCTTCAATTTCATAATCCATCAAGGCCTCAAGGCTGACTTCTCCTGCGGCCATGGCAAGGCCCTTTTTGATGAGTTTCAACGAAAATGCGGAATTGGCGCAGATCTTGTCCGCCATGGCAACGGCTTCGTCCATCAGCTGTTCCAGGGGCACTGACTTGTTCACCAGACCGATACGGCAGGCTTCTTCTCCGGTGATATTTTCGGCGGTGAACAGCAGTTCCTTGGCCTTGCCCGGTCCCACCAGGTCCTGAACCAGGCGGAACGCCCCGCCGGTGACCGAAGAGGTGACTTTTGCCTCAGGAGATCCAATCAGCGCTTCTGCCGCAGCAATACGGATATCACACGCCAGGGCCAGCTCATACCCGGATCCCAGAGCGTACCCGTTGATAGCGGCAATGGTGGGCTTTTCAAACCGCAATATTTTCCGGGACGCTTCCTGAAGCGATTCCAGATACAGACGATAGGCTTCGATGGTCCGTCCTTTGGAATCCTTCAGATCTGCACCGGTGGAAAACGCCCGGCCTTCTCCGGTGATAATCAATGCTTTGACCTGGTCATTCTGTCCCAAAACCTCCAGTGCATCCATCATTTCCGTCCACAGCTGCCGGTTCATGGCATTGAGCACTTTTGGCCGGTTCAACCGAATCACTCCGACGTGATTCCGGATATCCACCAGAATTGTTTCATACTCCATTGAGATCATTCTCCTTTTATTTGAAACCTTTAACAAATTTATGGTCAAGGATACCTTGACATGTTTTTTTTACCTCATTTGCACTGAAAATAAAAGAGTCTTAAAGGAAAGATCTTGATCGTCAGTTAGAAATGCGCCAGTATTTGGTAAAAATATTTTTTTGAACCTGTCCAGTTTCGAAAGGAAAGACAAACCCAATGGATCAAAAAAGGAACAGCCATCCTGTCAACACCTGGCTGACGTGCCATGCTTCCGAAATGTACACACTGCTGGCAAAATTGGTCAACATTCAGAGCGGAACCCGGAACAAACAAGGCATAGACCGCGTCTGCCGGGCCATCCGGCTGGAAATGGAATCCATGGGGTTTTCGTGCCGGACCATCGTCCAGACGGATTACGGTAACCATCTGGTGGCAAGGTATCCCGGCACAGCCCCGGAGAAAAAGCCGGTGCTTATCACCGGTCACATGGATACCGTATTTCCTGCAGATACCGATTTCACTACCTATTCCCAAGGCCAGGCCCGATGCTTCGGACCGGGCACCGCTGACATGAAAGGCGGGCTGGTGGCAGGGATCTTTGCTTTGAAAGCGCTGATCGAAACCCGGTGCCCCGATATCCCCCCCATCGTATTCCTGTTTAATTCCGATGAGGAGATCGGCTCACCATCCTCCCGTCAACTGATCCTGGATCTGGCCCGTGAAAGCGGCATGGGGTTTGTTCTGGAGGCCGGGGGAAGCTCCGGAGAAATCGTCGTGGCCCGCAGAGGCAATCTGTCTGTTCAGATCGATGTTCAAGGTGAAGCCGGCCATGCTGCATTTGCCGGTCTGGACAAGGCCAGTGCCATCCTGGAACTGGCCCGCAAAACCATTGCCATCGAGGCGCTGCACCGGCCGGATCAGGGGGTGTGCGCCAATGTGGGGATGGTAACAGGTGGTATCGGTCCCAACACCGTGGCCCCGCACGCCCGGGCCGCCGTGGATTTCCGGTTCACCACGGATGCGGACAAAACCCGGCTGACCACGGCCCTGGCGCGGCTGATAAAAACCCCGGACATCCCCCGGACGCGCACGACAATGACCCTGATTTCCCAGCGGCCGCCCATGCCTGAAACCCCGGCCGCCAGGGCGTTGTTTGCGGAGATCAAAAAGATGGGAACACAGCTGGGCGTGCCGGTTATCCCGGAACATCGCCAGGGCGTATCCGATGCCAACATCATCGCCCAGGCCGGAATTCCGGTTATTGACGGGCTGGGACCCATCGGTGGAAAGGATCACAGCCCGGAGGAGTACATCATCAAACAGAGCCTGCTGGACCGGACCCTGCTGTTTGCCAATATTCTGATCCGGTGCCGCCCCCCTACTCTGTCTTGAGCACCGACAAAAACGCGGACTGGGGGATCTCCACCGATCCCACCATTTTCATGCGTTTTTTGCCTTTTTTCTGTTTTTCCAGCAGTTTGCGTTTCCGGGAAATATCCCCGCCATAACATTTGGCCGTGACATCCTTGCGGAACGCGGATACGGTTTCCCGGGAAATGATTTTGCCGCCGATGGCGCCCTGGATGGGGATTTTGAACTGCTGCCGGGGAATTTCCTCCCGCAGTTTTTTGCAGGCCGTCCTGGCCCGGGCTTCGGCCTTTTCCCGGTGAATCAGGATCGATAACGCATCGACCCGTTCCCCATTGATGAGGAAATCCAGTTTCACCAGATCGGTCTCCTGGTAGCCTGCGATTTCATAATCAAATGACCCGTATCCCTGGGTTACCGATTTGAGCCGGTCGTAAAATTCATAGACCACTTCGGCCAGGGGCAGTTCGAATTTCATTTCCATGCGGTTGGAGGTCAGGTATTGATAGGTTTTGCTCACACCCCGGAATTCATGGCACACCTGCATAACATTTCCCATATACCGGTCCGGCACAATAATGGTGGCTTTGATAAACGGCTCCCTGACCCTGGCGATTTCCGCAGGATCCGGATAATTCACCGGGTTGTCGATGATATAAACCTGGCCGTCCGTGGTGGTGATTTCATACTGTACCGAGGGGGAGGTCAGAATCAGAGAGATATCATATTCCCGTTCCAGGCGTTCCTGCACCACCTCCAGGTGAAGCAGCCCCAGAAACCCGCACCGGTATCCGAAACCCAATGCCGCAGAACTGTCCTTTTCATAAATCAGGGATGCATCGTTAAGCTTAAGCCGTTCCAGGGCTTCGGTCAATTCTTCGTAATCATCGGATGCCACCGGATACATGGAGGAAAACACCACCGGTGTCGGCTCCCGGAACCCGCCCACGGGTCTGGCACAGGGGCGATCGGCCATGGTAACCGTATCCCCGATCTTGACATCGGAAATGTTTTTTATCCCTGCGATAAGATACCCCACCTGCCCGCCGTAAAGGCTTTTCTGCGGAACCCGTTTGATCTGGAACAATCCCACTTCCTCCACCTTATACTGGGAATCATTTTGCATGAACAAAATGGTGTCCCCTTTTTGAATGGTCCCGTCAAATATCCGGAAATGAACAATGGTTCCCCGGAATGAATCATAATGGGAATCAAAAATCAGGGCTTTGAACCGGTTTTCCCTGTCAACCGCCGGCGGAGGGATCGCAGCAACGATGGCCGGAAAGAGCCGGTCCACCCCCTGACCGGTCTTGGCGGAAACCTGCAGGGCGTTTTCTCCGTCCAGGCCCAGATCTTCCTCGATCTGGTTTTTCACCCATTCAATTTCCGCGGAAGGCAAATCGATTTTGTTGATCACCGGTATGATGGTCAGTTCATGTTCCATGGCCAGATAAAGGTTTGCCAGTGTCTGGGCCTCCACCCCCTGGGTCGCGTCCACGATGATCAGGGCCCCTTCACAGGATTTCAGCGCCCGGGAAACCTCATAGGAAAAATCCACGTGCCCCGGCGTGTCAATGAGATTCAACAGATACTCAGTACCGTCTTCAGCCGTGTAGGGCAAAGACACGGTCTGGGATTTGATGGTGATGCCCCGTTCCCGCTCGATGTCCATGGTGTCTAAAATCTGTTCTTTCATGTCCCGTTCGGAAACGATGCCTGTCAACTGGATCAGCCGGTCTGACAGGGTGGACTTCCCATGATCGATATGGGCGATGATGGAAAAATTACGGATCTGTTTCTGGTGGATGTTCAACGGTGCTCCAAACTAAAAGTTGACAATTATCTTGTATATGGGCTAAATTTCAAATTTTTGATACATGTATCAATTGTGGGAAAAAGTGTCAAGATAACCCCACATAACCACCCCCTGCCCCGGGAGAAAAAATGACACACACCATTCTGATTGTTGATGATGACGACGCTGTCAAAGACTCGGTGAGTGAATACCTTACCTTTCTTTCCTATCAGGTGGACGCTGTTTCCAGCGCTGAGGAGGCGTTGAAGAAACTTGAGACATGCCAGGTGGATGTGGTACTCACCGATATCCTGATGAAAGGCATGGATGGTCTTGAGCTGACCCGGATCATCAAAGAAAAATACGATCTGGACGTCATGGTCATGACCGGTTACAGTGCAGATTATTCATATAAAGAGGCCGTCAAAACCGGTGCCAGTGACTTCATATTCAAGCCTTTTCGATTTGAAGAACTTGACCTGCGGATCAAACGGGTGTTGCGGGAGGCACGGCTCAAACGGGAGCGTAACCGGCTGCTCAAGGAACTGGAAAAGCTGGCCATCACCGATGCATTGACCAACCTGTACAATTCACGTCAGTTTTTCCGGCAGATCAAATTGGAAATTGAAAGAAATGAGCGGTACCAGCATCACTTGTCACTACTGATTCTGGATATTGATCATTTCAAGCACTATAATGATGCCTGGGGTCACCTGGAAGGAGACAGGGTTCTGATGGCCATCGGCCGGATCATCAATGCCTGCATGCGGTCCATGGACACTGCCTATCGATACGGCGGCGAAGAGTTTGCCGTCCTGCTGCCGGAAACCGATCTCAAGCGGGCCTGTGTGGTGGGATACCGTATCAAGAAACGCATCGGACAAGAGGTGTTTGAGCCGGAACCCGGGGTCCATCAATCGATCACTATCAGCATCGGTGTCAGTGAATTCAGGGCGGGTGAGGATACCATGTCTTTTATCCGCCGCACCGACCAGGCCCTGTATCGATCCAAGGAAAATGGCCGGAACCTGCTGACTTACGACAGCTGAGATTCCGAATCTTCAAAAATACGCATACTTAAATCCACAGACTGTGCCTGGTGGGTCAGTGCTCCGCAGGAAATCACGTCCACTCCGGTACCTGCAATCTCTTTCAACGTATCAATGGAAACATTGCCGGATGCTTCCACCAGGGCCTGTCCATTGATGCGGTTCACAGCCGCGGCCATCTTTTCACAGGACATGTTGTCCAGCATGATCACATCCGCACCGGCTGCCAATGCCTGGTCCACCTGATCCATGGTGGATACTTCCACCTCAATTTTCATCAGATGAGAGGTCCGGTTTTTTACAGCCTGAACCGCCGCAGAAATACTGCCGGCCACAGCAATGTGATTGTCTTTGATTAAAATGCCGTCATACAGGGAGAACCGGTGATTATATCCACCGCCGGCCCGGACCGCCTCTTTTTCCAGCTGCCGCCAGCCCGGTGTGGTTTTTCTTGTATCGGTCAACCTGGCTGAGGATCCGCTCAGAACGGTCACATATTTGCGGGTCAACGAGGCAATGCCCGACAGCCGCTGCAAAAAATTCAATGCCACCCGCTCCGCCTTGAGCAGACAAAGCAAATCGCCCTCCGCACGAAGCACCTCATCCCCTTTGGACACGGCATCACCATCCCGGAAAAAAAATCGGATCATCACGTTCGGATCCAACCTCCGGAAAGTTCTTCGGGCCACATCCGTTCCCGCCACAATACACGCCTGTTTCGCGACGATCACACCATGACCCTGCCTGGGGCCGGGCAGAATACTTTCCGAAGTGATATCTCCCAGCCCGGAATCTTCAAATAAAGCCAGCGCAATGATCTGCTCAATCATGTCCATGGGTTATGCCATTTCCTGAATGCGCTGGAGATTGGCAGTCAGTTTTTCATTTTTTTCAGTTAAATCGGCATGCCGGGCATGGACCTTGTTTATCACCTCCTGGGGCGCTTTTTCCAGAAAACTTTCATTTCCCAGGCGTTTCTGGACCCCAACCAGCTCCTGGGTATTTTTTTCCAGTTCCTTCTCCAGGCGAAGAATTTCCTTTTCAAAATCAATCACCCCTTCCAGGGACACAAAACAGGTGGTGTTGCCGGTCACGGAGCTGGCACAGGCTTTGGGCACATTTTCCAGATCGCAGAAAGACAACCGTTCCATGGTGGCCAACGTGGAAATCACAGCCTTGTTCTCCACAATCAGCAATTTTTCCTTTTCATTGTCTGTGTGAGCCAGCACCTTGATTTTCATGGACGGCTGAATATTCATTTCGCTTCGAATATTCCGGACCCCGGTAATCAGATCAAAAACAAAACCCATATCCGCTTCGACCTGACCGTTTCTGTATCGGGCAAAGCCATCCGTTGTGTAAGGAAAAGCCGCCTGCATCACCGAGCCCCTGGTGGCAGGCATGAGGTGGTAGATCTCTTCCGTGACAAAGGGCATGAACGGATGCAGCATCACCAGAATATCATCAAGCACCCTGGCCAGAACCGCCCGGGCTGTTTTCCGTCGTGTCCCACCCTGTTTTTCATACAGGGCCGGTTTTTCCGTTTCAATAAACCAGTCACAGAACTCGTGCCACACAAACTGGTAAATAGCGGACGCTGCCTCGTTGAACCGGTAATTTTCAATCCCCTCCTTCACGGCCAGCGAAGTGGCGGCTGACCGGGACAGAATCCAGCGTTCCCACAGCGTCAGATTGTTATCATCAAAGGTGGTATCTTCCGGGGTGATGTGCATCAGTGCAAACCGTGCCGCGTTCCATAATTTGTTGACAAAATGCCGGTATCCTTCCACCCGTGATTCAGACATTTTCACATCCCTGCCCTGGGCTGCAAACGCAGCCAGCGTGAACCGGAAAGCATCTGCTCCGTACTGGTCAATCACTTTCAATGGATCAATGACATTGCCTTTGGATTTGCTCATTTTCTTGCCATGTTCATCCCTGACCAGCGCATGGATATAAACATCTCTGAACGGAACATCCTCTTTGAAATGAATGCCGAACATCATCATCCTTGCCACCCAGAAAAACAAAATATCAAAGCCTGTGACCAGCACATTGGTGGGGTAGAAGGTCTTGAGCAGCGGGGTGTCCTCCGGCCAACCCATGGTGGAAAACGGCCACAGGGCCGAGGAAAACCAGGTGTCCAGCACATCGGTTTCCTGAACGATCTCGCCGGACCCGCACACAGCACAGTCATCCGGATCGGTTTCCTCCACCATTACATGACCGCATGCCGGACATTTCCATACCGGGATGCGGTGGCCCCACCAGATCTGCCGGGAAATGCACCAGTCCCTGATATTGTCCATCCAGTCGAAATACGTCTTGGACCAGTTGTCTGGGATGATGCGGGTCTGGCCGGATCGGACGGCTTCTGTGGCTTTTTCTGCCAGCGGTTTCACCTTCACGAACCATTGTTTGGACACAGCCGGCTCCACCACGGTCCTGCATCGATAGCAGCTGCCCACGCTGTTTCTCAAGGGTTCTTTTTTTTCCAGCAGCCCCTGTTCGGCAAGGGCCTGGACTGCGCGGGTCCGGCACTCAAACCGGTCCAGCCCCTGGAACGGCCCGGCAGCCTCGGTCATCAGTCCTTTGTCATCAATCACCTTGATGCGATCCAGACCATGCTTGTCCCCCAGGTCAAAATCGTTGGGGTCATGGGCCGGCGTCACTTTCAAAGCCCCGGTACCAAAGGATGTGTCCACATATTCATCCTGAATTATAGGGATCATCCGGTCGGTCAAAGGCAGGACCACATGGGTCTCCTTCAAGCCCGAGAAACGCTCGTCTGAAGGGTTCACAGCGACCGCTGTATCCCCGAACATCGTCTCCGGCCGGGTCGTGGCCACGGTCAGCCCCTTTTTCTGACCTTTGAACGGATACCGGATATAATACAGGTAGGAATCCTGTTCCTCATATTCCACTTCCAGATCCGCCAGGGCGGTGAGACACCGGGGGCACCAGTTGATGATATATTGACCTTCATAAATCAGGCCTTCCTTGTACAGCCGGACAAACACCTTGCGCACTGCATCGGACAGTCCCTCGTCCATGGTGAACCGTTCCCGGTCCCAGTCACAGGATGCGCCCAGACGCTTGAGCTGATTGATAATGGCACCGCCGGATTTTTCCTTCCATTTCCAGACCTCTTTGATAAAGGCCTCCCGTCCAAGCTGGTCACGATGTTTACCCCGGGCTGCCAGATCCCTTTCCACCACATTCTGGGTGGCGATACCCGCATGGTCCGTCCCCGGCATCCACAGTACATTATACCCCAGCAGCCGCCGGTACCGGCACATGATATCCTGGATCACATTGTTCAGGGCATGCCCCATATGAAGAACACCGGTGACATTGGGCGGGGGAATGACAATCGAAAAAGGGGGACGGTCGCTGGTATCTTCTGCCTTGAAAAACCCATTGTCCTGCCAGAACTGATACCATTTCTCCTCAATTCCCGACGGCTCATACCCTTTGTCCAGAGAATCTGAACCCATAATCTGCTCCTAAATTCCCGTATTAATGAAAAAGGGGACCAGTAAATGAATCCCCAGAATTTGTTACCTCAATGTTTCCCTGCCGTCAGAACGGACCGTTGCGATCCATGTCCTCAAGCAGCGCAGCTTTTATTTTTTTAATTTCCTGTAAAATCACCCGCTCCACCGTATCGAAAATCAGTGGTTCAATCTTTTCAGCAAACTTTTTTTCAATCACCCGTTCCAGTGCCGCTTCTATCTGTTTTTCAGACACAGAGATTTCATCTGTGTCCGATGTCCCACCAAAGCCAAACTTTTCTTCAGAGACAGATGATTCCTCGGACAACATGTCCCGGGCCAGATTTTCCATTCCGGTCTCTTCAAAATCCATTTCATCATCACTGAAATCTTCCATATCTGTCAGTTCAAAGGGACTGTCATCCAGGATCTCATTTTCTGAGAGGATGTCATCAGACAAAGTGTCTTCCACATCTTCGCCATCTTCCACCACATCTGTCAATTCAATAATAGAATCATCATCCTGTTTGGCTTTTTCGGTCATGCACCCTCTCTTTTTTTCAAAAATAAACCAGACCCTTAGCGATCCGGACTTTGAAAATTTATCAAAGTGACAACCGGGTGTCAACAGATTAAACCCCGGGCGACCCGGACCCGGATTGTTTTTTTCCTCAAGATCCCATATGATTATCAAAAAAACCTGGTCAGGATGGATGGCTGTATGCAGAAATTTTTAATCACCAGAGATCGTATCCATGGAAACACAGGGATTCTGGATGGTTCGGATGCCCGGCACATCGTCAAAGTGCTGCGCCTTTCCAGAGGAGACGATCTGAGTTTCACCGACGGTATGGGAACCGATTTTTGCGGCCGTATATTGAGCTGCAGCCGGGATCAGGTGGTGGTGGAAATACAGGATATCCAGCCATCCAGGGTGGAATCCCCTTTGTCCCTCACCGTCTGCACCGGTATGCTCAAACATCAGAAAATGGATGATGTCATTAAGGGCCTGACCCAGATAGGCATTACCCGGTGGATTCCTTTTTTCTGTGAACGATCCGTCCCATCCCCGGATGACAAAGCCCTGTCCCGGCGCATGGATCGCTGGCAGACCATTGCAAATGAAACCATCAAACAATGTCGAAGAAGCCGTGTTGTGGTAATTTCTTTTCCCATGACACTGGACCGCATCCTGGATATGGCCGGGGAATTTGATCATTGTATCGCTTTCTGGGAACAGGGCGGGGAATCCTTGTCCCGGTTGAAACCCCGGAAAAACACCAACCAGGCTCTGGTGTTGATCGGACCGGAAGGAGGGTTTTCAGAATCGGAAATTCTTCAGGCATCTGCAAAAGGATTTACCCCCTATTCACTGGGCCCCCGGATCCTGCGGGCGGAAACCGCCTCCCTCTGCGGAGCCGCCCTGGTTCAACACCGGCTGGGAGATATGTAACCCTGTTTTGAAAGTTTTATTTTTTGCTTGACATACAGGACCAAAAAACATATAAACCCAATCGTTTGCTGTTCACGCCCAGGTAGCTCAGTCGGTAGAGCAGGGGACTGAAAATCCCCGTGTCAGCAGTTCGATTCTGTTCCTGGGCACCATTAATAAATAAAGCTCTTAGCGTTTTTGCCGAGAGCTTTTTTTATTTTTGGTTAAAGAAATGCGGGAGAAATTATTTATTTGGAGGTGGTAATGGTATAGAAGAATACATTTTTGTCTGCTTACAAGTGTTTTCATAATGTGTCAAAATTTGTATGTTATCCAACGTGTAACCAAGACTATTATCTATTCT
>JAVVEQ010000077.1:0-10287 GCA_032250905.1 Desulfotignum sp.
AAAACCCAAGGCATAGGTGAAGGACCAGAACGTATCCGGAAATTCAGGATAAATCAATAATATCTTCATGATAAGCGCCTCCTTGGGCCCTGACGGCTTCAATGGCCTCCATTCCCTTCGGATGGGAAACTGTGTGAATCACAATATCCAAGGGTTCTTTTAATAGTGTTTTGATCCCCAGAAGAACTCCGAATCGGCAGGACTTGATATGCTGATTCAAATTTTCCGTTGTTTCCCACTCTTCTAACACACAGAAATGGTTTTTGTCATGGATGTCACAAAAAATATGGTAGTTTTTGCAACCCTCTTCCTGAGCCACAGGTTCAATCAGGGAAAGAAGGGTCTGTGTGACCTCCAGATGTTTATCCGTTAGTGCATTCAGGGTAATCTTGACAATGATCATACCGTTCACCTTTCTGATCTATGCCTGGCGGTTTGACGCTGGGATTTGGATTTCAATCCTGAGCCGTTTTTCCAGCCTTGAACAAGGTTTCTTCATATTGACCGATACAGCAATGAATCTATCATGGACGAACAGCAAGCTTTATGCCATGGCTTGACTTTGTTTCACATCCTGTCCATCCACCTGATCTGCCTCAAAATGCCGTCTGCACAAAAAGAAAAGACGACGGGGGAAAATTTAGGCGGGTGGTCATATATTACCAAAGGCCATATGTGACCTTTCAGGGTTTGACGATATTATGTTTTCGCATCCGGGCGCGCAGGGTACTGCGGTTGAGCCCGAGAATCTGGGTCGCACTGTTCTTTCCGCTGACTTTCCAGTTGGTCTGCTCCAGAACCCGGACAATATAATCATACTCCACCTGTTCCAGTGTTTTTGCTTCCAGTGCTTTTTGGGTGTTGCTTAAACTGGCCAACGGTCTGTTAAAATCATCCACCATGCGCAGTTTGGGACCCGACGAGATAATCACGGCACGCTCCAGAATATTTTCCAGTTCCCGGACATTTCCGGGCCAGTAATAATTGGTAAAGTCATCCATGATGGATTCGGGGACGATGGGCGGGGGTTTGCCCAGCCGTTTGGCGATCTTTTTGACATAAAAAGCCACGAGAAGCGGGATATCGTCTGTCCGGTCCCTGAGGGGCGGCGTGGTAATGGGAAAAACATTCAGCCGATACCAGAGATCCTCCCGGAACCGGCCTTTCTTTACTTCTTCTTCAAGGTTCCGGTTGGTGGCGGTGATGATCCGAACGTCCACCTTGATGGTATGGGAACTGCCCAGGCGTTCAAATTCACCGTCCTGGATCACACGAAGCAGTTTTGCCTGCAGCTCCAGGGGCAGTTCTCCGATTTCATCCAGAAAAAGCGTGGTCCCGTCCGCAATCTCAAACCGTCCCAGCTGTCTGGATACGGAACCTGTAAAAGCGCCTTTTTCAGAACCGAACAGTTCGTTTTCGATCAGGGTTGACGGCAATGCCGCACAATTGATTTTTACCAGGGCCCGGTCTTTACGCAGGCTGCTGTGATGAATGGCCCTTGCTACGAGTTCCTTGCCGGTTCCGGTTTCACCCAGAACCAATACCGTGGTATTGGTGGCCGCAATCTGTTCCACTTTATAAAGCACATATTTGAGTGCATCGCTTTTTCCGATAATATTTTCATGGTTATGTTCCAGTTTAATTTCATCATTCAGGTACGCTTTTTCTCCTTCCAACTGCTTTTTCAGTTTTTTTATTTCCAAAAGGGCATTTTCCGCGACTTCTTTTTCTTTTTCCATCTCCCCATGGGCACTGGCAAGTTCAGCGGTTCGCGCTTCAACAAGGGTTTCAAGATTTCGTTTGTAATATTCCCGTTCGGTCACATCTTCGATGGCCAGAAGAATCAATTGGGCATGGTTTGAATGCGGGTAGATTTTTCTTGCGTTCAAATGCATGATTTTCTGACCGATACTTTCAAAAGAATGCTCTACTTCAAAATCATTAAATACGGAATTTTGAGGCAAAACATCTTCCAGCAATTCTCTGAGTTTAGGGATATTCCATTGCCCGTTGCCAAGGTTATAGATCAATGTACCTTCCGTGTTTTCCGGAGTGACACAGAAATTGTGATAAAAAGAAGGGTTGGCCCCGACCACTTTAAGGCTGGTATCGAGCATCAGAAGCGGTTCACGCACCGAACCTAACACATTATTAAACACATTTAAAATCGCTTTTTGCATTTTCAGATCCTTTCCTGAAAGGCAAGGTGATTCCGGACTTTTTTGCAGGGCTTCCAAAAAATTTTTATTTCACCCCTTTCTCATTGGATGAGCACATATTGATAACCATCTTGACGATTTCTCCGATCACCAGGGCATATTTTGCCAGGGAATCGGCTGTCTCCGTGATGCTCAATACCGTGTCGGTTGTTCCATGGGATATCGTCCGGAAGGCCTCACCCGTCTCTTCAACACTTTTTCTTAAATCTCGACTGATGCTTGCGGTATTTATTGACGTCTCATGAATATTGGGAATAATCTGGTTGAACTGATCTTTGTTTCTTTGCAAAAGACCTGCAGCCTCTTTGATAAACCGGTTCAGGTTTTTCAACGTCACCACGGCATAGCCGCCGGCCACTGCAATGAATACAAAAATTATAAACAAACCCAGTTCATTCCAGGTAATGGAACCTTGCATAGGGTGTCCTTTCTATCAAACTTTATTCTGAATATTCTTCTTTCTTTTCCGTGGCTGAAGCACACATTTTTTCTTTGGTGGCAGCCACATTGTCTTTAAGGTTTTTCACCGTTCTGCCGGTCCGGTCGGCAATGAGGTGCCGGGTTTCCCTGCCGGATTTCGGAGCAAAAAGGATTCCGGCGGCCACCCCCACTGCAGAGCCGATACCAACCCCCACGATTAGATTCCTGGTCTTGTTTCGCCGGACAGTCTCTGTTCGCGAATTTTTGAATTGTTTGATCTGATTTGCCAGTTCGTTCAATATTATCATATATCCTCCTGCTTTGATTACGTTCATTGATAACATCAGTTACTCCTTTCCATCAGTTTTCGTATGGTTTTTGCAACCCCAGTGGTTCTTTTTCCCTGTCGGGATAAAAAAACGTGAACGGATTTTTGAGCCGAAATTTGAATTAAAAGGATATCAGATCAAGATTTTCCGGTTGTCATTTCACCTCTCACTCTAAAGGGAATCGTCTCTTGCGTCAACAACACAGAAAGGCATAAAAAAACTGATTAATCCCCTATTAAAAATAGGCGTTATTCCAGGGTCAGAAGAAAGGAGCGAAGATTGATTTTTTTGTTTTTCAAGCCGGTCTTTTTCCGGATATTTTCGCGGTGGCGGGAGATGGTGTGGATGGAACTGTGGGTGATTTCCGCGATCTCTTTATTGGTTTTTCCAAATTTAATCAGGTCTGCAATGTGAATTTCCATGGGCGTTAAATTCACCATGTGGTCGGATAATTTTTTTGAAAACGGAGACAGGATATTTTTCAACTCAGATTCGAGAATATCCATCATATCCTTCTGGCTTCCCCGGTCAAGGCTGTTTTTCAGGGTCTTGACAATGGGGGCCAGGATCAGTTTGTGATTGGCAAAGATCTTTTCTTCGATTTCATCTTTATCTTCTTCTCTTTTTTTAAGCAATATTCTCAAAGTGGCGTTCATATCTTCCAGTTCAGCTGTTCTTTGCTTTACTTTCTCTTCAAGGATCAGCGTGGTCTCTTTTCGTTTGTTTTCAGCTTGTTTCCGCCCGGTGATATCCCTGGCGATTTCCAGGCGCACCAGCCGGCTGTCGGTCCACGGGATTGCCAGACTGGTCAGTTCATACCATCGATCAGACCCTTTGTCGCAAACTTCCTGGATATTGGGCTCTGTGGGGTTGCCGGCCTTATCCACCAGCCTGTGTTTGTTGCAGATGTCACAGGGACCATCCTGTTTTCCATGGATGGCTGCCCAGCAGATCTGACCGGTCAGGTCTGCGTTGTGCATTTTTATCATGTAATTGTTCATAAAAAGAATCTCATGGGAGACCATGTCGGCAATGTAGACGGGAGATTCAATCCGGTTCAGCACCAATTCCAGTTGATGCCTGCCATATTTGAGCAGACGCTCAGTGTGCTTCCGATCGGAAATGTCGATGATCACGGTACGGTACCGGGCATTCTCCGGGAAGGGTTTCGGGATGGCGGTGCTTTCCAGTTGCGCGTCAAAATGGATCCCGTTCTTTTTTTTCATCTTCAGGTCACAAATCTGCCGTTTTTTTGACTCAAAAAGCGCTTGCAGGTGCAGGTAATAAATATCCTGGTCCCCGTGAAGGACATGGTCGGAAAGCGGCCGTTCGATCAGAGCGCTTCTTTCAGTTTCCAGCATCCGGGCCAGGGTCAGGTTGGCATTGAGAATCTTTCCATTCGCATCCAGGGTGACATATCCCACAGGCGTAAAATCATACAGCTGGGTATAATTGATTTTAAATTCCATCAATTCCTGCTGGGCACGGCGAAGCTCTTCGTTCTGCAGTTCCAGTTCAACCTGAAAGGTCTGAAGTTCATGAATGATTTGGAGCGGGTCTTCAAATTCAACCGTCGTCCTTGAAAAATCGGGTTGTTTCATCAATGCTTCCGCCTGCCGCCGCAGTTCGTTGAATTTTTCTTCGGCTGATTTATTTTTCATCTGATTCATTCCGCATCCTGGATGATCCTTTCAATGGTGACAACCCCGTTGGTCATGTCCCTTTCATCCCTCAGCGCCAGGACCATCACCCAGACCTTCAGAACGGCACCTGAACGGGTTGTTCGAAAGGTTTCAAGGCTGTCAAACAATTTGCCGGCAAATGCCTTGTCGATCAATTCCTGAGATGCCTTGCGATTCTCTTCAGGTATCATCTCCCTGATATTCATTTTCAGGGCTTCGGATTCCGTATATCCGTACATATTCACGGCGCCCTGATTCCAGAAGGTAATCATCCCTTTCTTATCCTGGATCAGGATGGCGTCCTTTGAATTCATAATCACGGACAGGCGCTGGGCACTCAAGCGGTATCGGTTGAATTCAGTGATATCTTCAAAGGTCACCACCACGCCGTCAATGACATTCTGCATGGTGCGGTACGGCATGATCCGGGTTTTGAAAACCTTGCCGTCCCGGCTTTCCACTTCAAATTCCCGGGGGATCAGATCTTTTAGAATCTGCCGGGCATGATCCACAATGTGAAATTCCTTTAACTGTGTGGCAAAATGGCTGACCGGCCGGCCGATATCGCTCATGGTCAAAGGAATCAAGCGGATGACTCTGTCGGTGAACCGCTTGATATTCATGCCCATGTCTAAAAAAATCGTCCCGATCTGGGTGGCGTTCAACAAATTTTTCATGTCGTCGTTGGCATCGGACAATTCATCGAGCCGGCTCTGGAGCTGCGCATTCACGGTGGCTGCCTCTTCGTTCAAAGACTGGAGTTCCTCTTTTGATGTTTCCATCTCTTCATTGGTGGATTGCAGCTCCTCATTGGTGGACTGGAGTTCTTCATTGGTGGATTGAAGTTCTTCATTGGCGGTTTCCAGCTCTTCAATGGTCGTCTGCAAGTTTTCTTTGGTGTATTGCAGCTCCTGTTCAAGCCGGCTGATCGTATCGTTTTTTTGGGTCTTCCCGGGCTTGGGCCGGGTGGATTTGGGAGTCGCTTTTTTTGCATCAGTGAACACGATCATGAGCATGCCTTGAAGGGCACCGTATGCCGGGACCGGTTTTACCGTCAAATCGATTGTGACGGCACTGCCGTTGTCCGCGACATCAACGCCTTTGCGGACGACCTCCTGCTTCGTACTGGCGGCTTTGCAGACAGCCGATGCCAGCACGGTTTTCAGACTGGGCCGGGCCATGTCCAGGATATTGAAACACGCGATGCCTGCGGCAGGTTCCAGATATTTTCCGGTCCGGCCGTGGATATACACGATATTCAATTTTTCATCGACAATGACGCAGGGAGGGGTGTCGCTTTCCTTTAAAATGGTTTCCACCAGTCTGAAATTGTTGATATTTTCCGCCCTTTTGACCGCTTCAAGGGTTTTGATGGCCCGGGGTTCTTCAGAGGGTGCCGAAACCGGCAGGTCCAATACAGAACTGGGGGTTGACCGGCCGGGTTGCCGCTTGAAAATTTTCCATTTCCGGTCACACATTTCAAACAGGGGTGTTTCCTGGGGCAGGGACTCGGATGAACCGATGAACAAAAGACCATACGGCATCAGGCTGTAATGAAACACGGGAAACAGTTTTTTCTGCAATTTAGGCTCCAGGTAGATCAGAAGATTTCTGCAGGTGATGATATCCAGTTTTGTAAACGGCGGGTCTTTGATCAGGTCCTGCAATGCAAACACCAGCATCTCCCGGATCGATTTTTTGACCCTGTAGTGAATTTCTTCTTTCGTAAAAAACTGTTTCAATCTTTCGGCCGTAAGATCTGTTGAAATACTTAATGGATAGAGGCCGGATCTGGCGGTATTGATGGCATCCGGATCAATATCGGTGGCAAATATCTGGACGTTGAAGTGCCGGTTCATTTTTTCCATGCATTCGCGCATTAAAATCGCCATGGAATAGGCCTCTTCACCGGTGCTGCATCCGGTCACCCAGATTCTGATGACGGCCCCTTCCGGTTTATCAGCCAGAAGTTCGGTTAAATATTTTTCCTTGAGTACGGCAAAGGCTTCAGGATCTCTGAAAAAGCTGGTTACACCGATCAAAAGGTCCTTGAACAATAAGAGGATCTCTCGTTCGCTTCTGGTCAGATAGGTCTGGTAATCCTGGATATTATCGATCTGGTGCACATGCATCCGCCGTTCCACCCGCCGGATAATGGTATTTTTCTTGTAAAGGGAAAAGTCATGGTTGGTATGGGTTTTGAGGAGAATATAGATTTTGTGCAGCGCAGTTTGAATCTGTTTTTCACCCTTCGTTATCCTGTCCCGGGGTTTGACAAAGGCATGCCGGGTATATTTAACCAGCGCTTCAGGCATTTTGTCCACAGGCAGGACATAATCCACAAGGCCTGTGGCAATGGCGTTTCCGGGCATGCCGGCATATTTGGCGGAATCTTCGTCCTGGACCATGACCATGCCCAGTTCCCCCTTGATCTGTCTTACTCCGAGGCTGCCGTCACTGCCGGTGCCTGACAGGATAATGCCGACGGCATCCGGGCCCTGATCCTGGGCCAGAGATTTAAAAAAACTGTCGATGGGAAGGTTGAATCCCCTGGGATGGGGCAGATCCATGAGGTGGAGGACGCCGTTCGAAATGGCCAAATCCTTGTTGGGCGGAATGACATAGACCCTATTGGGTTGAATCGTAACCCCGTCTGTTATCAGGTGGACTGTCATCTGTGTTTTTTTCTGAATCAGCTCCGGCAGGAGACTGATATGGGTGGGATCCAGATGAGATATCAGGACAAAGGCCATGCCGCTGTCTGCGGGCATGGCCGTAAAAAACGCTTCAAAGGCTTGCAGGCCGCCGGCGGAAGCGCCTATTCCGACAATGGGAAATCTGTCATCGGACGTTCCGGGTTTTGGGTCGACCCGCCGGATAATCGTGTCTTTTGCCGTTTCCTTTTTTTGGGTCATGGGCGGGTTCCTTTGTCCTGAGAGAAAGATGGGTATGGACTAAAACGGTACACCACCTCATTTATAGGCCGGGCAACCGCCTTCTGTCAAGGAATTCAAAAGTTCCAGTGCCTGCATCATCTGGTTTTGAAATTAATTTGAAACTTCTGTTCAAACGCACTCGCAATGATTCGAGCGACCTGAGGTCCTGATGTTGGCTGAAGGACCGTGTGAGGCGCTCCTTCAGCCGGTTTAAATATGCCCTTGACTGGGCAATCGGATTCTCTGTTACGATTCCTCCTGGTTTTGCCTGATTGCATGAACGGTCCCCATCCCCCGGGTCTGCCTCACCGTATGGATCTGAATTTGAGGCGGTTCGCATAAGAGCGATCGAATTCCCAGAAGAACCCCGAATCGATAGGATTGTATATGGTGGTCCAGGTCTTTCTGGGTCTCCCATTCTTCAAGCAATATGAGCCGATGGTTATCGCTGATGTCACAAAATGTACAACAGCTGTTGCAGCCAGGCTCCCTTACCACTGGTTCAATCAGCGAAAGCAGTGTCTGTATGACTTCCAGCTGCTTTTCCGGAAACACGTTAAGGGTTGTTCTGACTATGATCATATGAATCCCCTCTTAAAAATGGTTTGGGTTGATAGTAATCCGGCTACATATAAAAAGTTCCTTAACAACATTACGGGTTCGCAAAAAAAGCTGAGAAAAGGTGCCGGGCAAAGACGACCCATCTGTTATCTCTTGTCAACGCTGAACAGGGCAATCATTGTGCCACAACGGTGATATGGAAAAAACTTGTTGTATCCTCCTGATTTCAAGGGATAAAAATAAAAAAGCCTGTCATATTGAAAGGTGGGAAGGATGCAGAAAAAAGGGCGTATTTGCTCAATGGGTCATATATCACCTTTTTGGGTGTTCTGTTTTGATATGTCAGATGGATAAATACCCCAAAATCGTGTATGAGATAATAAAACACGGGTGAAAAACCGGCGGATAAGGGGAGACAGGATGAAATTGTGTAACCGATGGATCGTGATGACGGCAACCCTTTTTCTGCTTTGCGGGTTTCATCACACGCTCCGGGCTGACCCCCGGATGGTGGGATATTTTTCAGACCTGACACCGGGCGCGAAAATTCCCGAAACCTGGGAGCCGATGACATTTTCGGGCATTGACCGCCATACCGGATACACCCTGATAAAAAATGGCGGCCGGACTGTGATTAAAGCCCACAGCCAGAATGCTGCCTCAGGGCTGATCCGGTTTCTACGGATAGACCCGGCCAAATATCCGGTGATCCAGTGGCAGTGGAAAATCGACCATGTCCTGGAGAAGGGCGATGCAAAAACGCGGCAGGGAGATGACTACGCGGCCCGCATCTATGTGGCGTTTGCCTTTGATCCTGACCAGGCATCCTGGTGGGAGCGGGCACGGCACAAAAGCGCGGCAGCCTTTTCCGACAAAGAGGTTCCCGGATCGGCCCTCAACTATATCTGGGCCAACAAGGCCCCCAAAAATTCGATCCTGACAAATCCATACATATCCGAATCCATGATGGTGGCTGTACAAAGCGGTAACACCCTCGCCGGCCGGTGGATCACCGAAAAACGCAATATTGTGGAGGACTACCGGCAGGCCTTCGGGCGGACCCCGCCGGAGATCATCGGTATCGGCATCATGACCGACACCGATGATACCGGCGAAGAAACCGCAGGATATTATGGAAATATTCTGTTGTACCCTTCAGGAATTATTGAACTCGGCTCGTTTGCTGCTCCTTGATCTTTGGTTTTTGCTGCATGGGGTTGAAACAGCAGGTAAGCGTTATGCATATGATTCCATCTTCAGGAGTTTTCTTAAAATACACGGCAATATGCCATTGTTTTCAAAATATTCCACATCCACAACCGTATCCAGGCGGGCAGTGACTAAAAATTTAACCTGAGTGTCATCGGTTTTCCGGGCAGTCACTTCCAGGGTCTTTCGTGGCGTCATGTTCTCGATTCCTTTGATTGAAAACATCTCAGAACCATCCAGGCCAAGACTTTTCCAGCTTTCACCGTCTTTGAAGACCAGCGGAAGAATCCCCATGCCGATCAGATTGCTGCGGTGAATTCTTTCGTATGACTCGGCAATGATCGCTTTCACCCCTAAAAGGGCGGTTCCCTTGGCTGCCCAGTCCCGTGATGATCCGGTGCCGTATTCTTTTCCCCCTAATATCACCAACGGCTTATTTTCTTTTTGGTATTCCATGGCCGCATCATAAATGAATTTTTCCTGGCCCGATGGAAACTTCAAGGTAAAACTGCCCTCCCTGAGGTTGGCCATCTGATTTTTTATCCGGATATTTCCGAATGTGCCGCGCATCATGACTTCATGGTTTCCTCTGCGCGCACCGTAGGAATTGAACTCCTCAGGCTTGACCTTATTTTGGATCAGATACTTACCGGCGGGATAGTCTCTGGAGATTGCTCCGGCAGGAGAAATATGATCGGTGGTCACTGAATCTCCCAGTAAAACAAGCGCATTTGCCTCTAAAATATCACCGGGCCTTTCTGTTTCCACTTTAAAATTTTCAAAATAAGGCGGATTTTTAATATACGTGGATTGGTCATCCCATGTGAACGTAGTACTTTTTGTGACATCAAGTCCCTGCCAGAATCGATCTCCGTCAAAAATTTTATCATATTCTTTCACGAAAAATTCCTGTTTCACATGTTTTTGAACC
>JAVVEQ010000078.1:0-9923 GCA_032250905.1 Desulfotignum sp.
TCATCAACCGGTTTGAACGCTTTAATGTGAACACATGATTACTACAACAGATTTTGGATTTATGGCACATGTAACGCGCCTTGAGCGCCCAACACTATCAAACGTGCCGGATCCAGCCATCTTAATCCGGTGGTTAGAGCAAAGAGGTCACACCCGTTCCCATCTCGAACACGGAAGTTAAGCTCTTTAGCGCCGATGGTACTGCATGGGAGACTGTGTGGGAGAGTAGGACACTGCCGGATTATCCTTTGAAAAGCCCGTATCCCTGATCTGTCAGGGTTACGGGCTTTTTTTTTTTCCTTTACGGCAACAGTATTTATATGATACTAGCCGGTTATATTTTTGGAGACGATTTAATATGATATCTCATCATCCTCACCTCTCGCATCATTTGATCACACAGGACCTGGCCGCTGTGGCCATGGGAAGAAAACCCGCTGACCTGATCCTTAAAAACGGCCGTCTGGTGGATGTCTGCACCGGCAGAATACGTAACCATATGGACATTGCCGTCTGTCAGGGCTACATTGCCCTGGTGGGAGATACCTCCCATATTCAAATCGGTTCACAGACGAAAGTGGTCGATGTTTCAGAAAAATATTTGTGTCCCGGATTGATCGATTCTCATATGCATGTTGAAAGCGCTATGGTGGATCTTCCGTCCTTTGCTCAAGGAGTGCTGGCTCAGGGTACCACTACCATCTGTCCTGATATCCATGAATTGACCAATGTCCTGGGCATGAAGGCAGTGGACCTGTTTTACCAAAGCGCAAAAAAACTGCCTTTGAAAGTACTGATTGCCATGCCGGTGTGTGTGCCTTCTATGCCGGGTATGGAGGATGCCGGTGCGGTTGTGACCCCGTCACTTGTCCAGAAGGCGTATGAAAGTGGTAAGGTTTTTCTCCAGGGTGAGCAGATGAATTTTCCTGGAGTGATTTTTGGAGATGATTCTGTCCATCAAATCATTGCGGAGGGTTTGAAATCCAACAAGGTGCTGACCGGTCATTATGCGTCTAAGGATTTGAATGCCGGGTTGAATGCCTATATCGCGTCCGGCATCACAGCGGACCATGAAACCACAACGGCCAAAGGGGCTGAAGCAAGAGCCATGCGCGGCATGTATGTGCAGCAGCGATATGGCAGCGCCTGGCTGGATCTGCCCCAGCTGGTGGAAGCCATTACCCAGGACCCGGGATGCGACACCCGGTTTTATACCCTGGTGACCGATGATGTCACTGCCGCTACTATTGTTACGGATGGGCACCTGGTAAGGGTATTGAGAAAAGCGATTCAGCTGGGCATCAATCCGATCACCGCGTTGCAGATGGTAACTGTCAATGCCGCACAGATGTTGGAAGCCTCCCGGTGGATTGGATCTTTGACGCCTGGAAGAGCTGCGGATATCCTGGTGGTGGACAATCTGACGCAGTTCAGTATTTCTCAAGTCTATTGTGACGGCATCCAGGTGGCTTCCGGCAATCAGCTGAGCCTTCCCATTCCCGCGGTTGAGTATCCAGAGTGGGCGTTGAACACCATATACCTGGATCCGCTGGATTCACGGGATTTTCATATTAAAGTGCCGTCAGACAAACCGGTGCAGGTCAGGGTCATTCAACTGGTACCTGACCGGGTGCATACGTTGTCAAAAACAGTGACGCTTGAACCCCGGAACCGTTTCCTGCATGCGGATCCTGGACGGGATCTGGCCAAGGCCGGCATTTTTTATCGCCACGCGCCCAATGGCACCGCTGAAAAGTCCCGGGGACTGGGCTTTGTATGTGGTACTGGATTCATGCCCGGGGCTGCGTATGCATCGACGGTTTCCCATGACTGCCATAATTTGCTGGTGGTGGGTACGGATGATGCGGCCATGGCATTGGCTGCCAACACCTTGATTGAATCGGGGGGCGGCCTGGCCGTGGTGATGGAAAACCGGATTCTTGCCCATTTGCCATTGCCTTTGGGTGGCATCATGGGGCTTTCTTCCGTGGAAATCACCGCGCAGGGTGTTATGGCTGTTGAAACAGCCCTGGCACAGATCGGGTGTCCGCACAAATCCTTTGAAATGACCTTGAGTCTTCTGGGTCTGGTGGTTTTAGGGGAACTGCGTCTTTCCAACCGGGGACTGGTGGCACTTCAGGAAGGTCAGTGCCCCCGGTTTGTGGATCTGATCCTTGATTCATGACCGTTGACACAAGGAGATTTTCTTTATCAAACACGGAGGCGTGAATGGAAAAAAATCCCCACCATCTGATCCTGGGCGAGTTGAACGATTATCTGACGGGTGCGATATTGGCAGATACCCATGATGAAAGATTCAGACAGAAAATCGCCCGGCACCTGGTTGAGGTCTGCGGGTATGACAAAAATCAGATCACAACCCGGAAACAGATACCCATCGCGACGGGAATGAAAAGCGCTGTGATTCGGATGGACTTTATGGTTGGCACCGGAGAAAAAACCGGTATGATGATCCGGTATGCTCCCGGGTCTCTGGTGACCCGGCGGCTTCCCAATCTGGCCCTGTCCCGGATTGTTCTTCCGTATCAGATCCCGGTGGTCGTGACCTGCAACGGGGAGGATGCCGAGGTGATCGATGGTATTACCGGAAAGGTGACAGGGCAGGGGTTAGATGCTATTCCGGACAGACAGACACTGGCGTCTTTGAATGCGGTGTCATCATTTCCAGAGATTTCCGAATCGCTTCGTGACAAAGCCGCCCGGATTGCCTATGCCTGTGAGGTGGATGGGGCCTGCCCCTGTGATACGG
This sequence comes from Desulfotignum sp., assembly GCA_032250905.1. Lineage (GTDB taxonomy): Bacteria > Desulfobacterota > Desulfobacteria > Desulfobacterales > Desulfobacteraceae > Desulfotignum. The sequence goes on from JAVVEQ010000078.1 coordinate 2,771, forward strand.
ATGTGTGTATACCGGGTGCGGATTTTGCGTAAGAAAATCTCACCGGATATCCAGTGATTTTGCCAGGTAATATCCGGTATGGGAAGTCTGGTGCGTTGCCACCTCCTCCGGTGTGCCCTGAACAATAATCCGTCCGCCTTTGTCCCCTCCTTCAGGTCCGATATCGATGATGTGGTCGGCATATTTGATCACGTCCAGATGGTGTTCGATTACCACAACGGTGTTTCCGGCTGCCACCAGGCGATCCAGAACTGAAAGCAGCCGGTTGATATCATCGGCATGCAGCCCGGTGGTGGGTTCATCCAGAAAATAAATGGTTCTTCCTGTGCTTTTTTTAGACAGTTCCCTGGCCAGTTTGATGCGCTGGGCTTCGCCTCCGGACAGAGTGACTGCAGACTGTCCCAGCGTGATATATCCAAGTCCCACCTCCACCAGGGTGGCCAGTTTGTTCTGAACGGCTGATATGTTGTCAAAAAACCGGACTGCCTGGTGGATGGTCATATCCAGAACTTCGGCAATGTTTTTCCCTTTATAACGGATATCCAGTGTGTCCCGGTTGAACTGCTGACCCTTGCACACGTCACAGACCACATGAACATCCGCCAGAAACTGCATTTCAATTTTTATGACCCCGTCTCCGGCGCAGGCATCACACCGCCCGCCCCGTATATTGAAACTGAATCGTCCGGGTTTATATCCCCTGGCCCTGGCTTCAGGTGTCTGGGCAAACAGTTCCCGGATGGGGGACAGGACACCGGTATAGGTGCCGGGATTGGATCGGGGCGTTTTTCCGATGGCGGACTGGTCAATGTGGATTACCTTGTCCAGATGCTCGATACCGGTGATCTGGTCATGGTCACCCACCGGTTTTCGGGTGTAACCGATCTGGTTGGACAGGGCCGGGTACAATGTGAACAACACCAGGGAGGATTTACCGGATCCGGAAACACCGGTCACACAGATAAAGCAACCCAGGGGAAACGATACCGTCATCTGTTTGAGATTGTTGGCCCGGGCGTTGATCAGGGTCATATTTCTGCCGTTGCCGGTTCTCCGGAGATCCGGAACGGGAATTTGTTTGATGCCTTTGATGTATTGGCCGGTGATTGAGTCCGGACAGTCCATCAGGGCTTCAGGCGGGCCGGAAAAGATGACCTTGCCGCCGTTGACACCGGCTGCCGGCCCCATATCGATCACATGGTCGGAGGATAAAATGGTTTCTGTATCATGTTCCACCACTACCACGGTATTGTCCAGATGTTTGAGATCCATCAGGGTTTTGATGAGCCGGGCATTGTCCCGCTGGTGCAGCCCGATGCTGGGTTCATCCAGCACATAGAGAACCCCGGTCAGTCTGGAGCCGATCTGGGTGGCCAGACGGATCCGCTGGGTTTCACCACCGGACAGGGTGTTTGCAGACCGGGAAAGGGACAGGTAGTCCAGTCCCACATTTTCCAGAAAAATCAGACGCTGGGTCAATTCTTTGATAATGCTGTTGCTGATAAGCGCATCTTTCCCGGACAACGTCAAAGAAGCGATGGTTTCCAGGGCTTGTTTAATGGGAAGTCTGGTGAGTTCCCAGATGGCATGACCCCCCACCCGGACATGGGCCGATGCCGGATTCAATCTTGTCCCCCGGCACTGGGGACAGACCTTGTCGCTCATGTATCGCCTCAGTTCTTCTCTGACAGACCTTGCCCCGGTTGTCTGATCCCGTTTTTTCAACTGGGGAATAATACCTTCAAAAGGTTTTTTTCTCCGGATTTTTTTCCCGGACTGTTCCGTATAAAACAGGATCTGTTCATCTTTGGAACCCTGCAGCAGTACCTGTTGAAACCGGTGGGGCAGGTGCTTGAACGGGGTATAGATATCGGTATCAAAATGGGTGGTCAAGGCATCCAGAAACTCCATGAACTGGACAGAATCCCTGTTCTGCCAGGGAAGGACCGCCCCTTGACGCAAAGACAGTCCCGGGTCAGGAATGATCAGGTCCGGGTCAAATTCCGTGATGGTTCCCAGACCGTCACAGTGCGGGCACGCTCCCTGGGGGGAATTGAAAGAAAAACTGGCCGGGGTGAAGGGGGGATAACTGATCTGACAGGTCAGGCAGGATGCGGTGTCACTGAACAGCAGATCCTGATTGTTGTCCATATCCAGAACAATCACCGGACCGCTGGAAAGACTCAGAGCCAGTTCCAGGGAATCACTCAACCGTTTTTCAATGCCCAGTTTGATGATCAGGCGGTCCACCACCACTTCAAGGGTGTGTTTTTTGTGTTTTTCCAGGGCCGGATGTTCCTGGGTCCGGCAGATGACCCCGTCCACCCGCATCCGGGCAAATCCGTCTTTTTTCATCCGGGTGAACACAGCCTCGTGACGGCCTTTCTGGTTTTGAATCAAAGGAGCCAGAAGCATTATCCGGGTGTCCGGTGTCAGTGCCAGAATCCGGTCGCAGATCTGGTCAACAGTCATGGGTGTTATTGGACGGCCGCATTGATGGCAATGCGGCCGTCCCACCCTGGCAAACAGCAGCCGCAGGTAATCATAAATTTCCGTGATGGTCCCCACCGTGGACCGGGGGTTGTGGCCGGCTGTTTTCTGTTCAATGGCAATGGCAGGAGATAATCCGTCAATGCGGTCTACATCCGGTTTGGCCATCTGTCCCAGAAACTGTCTGGCATAGGTGGACAATGATTCCACATACCGCCGTTGACCTTCGGCATACAGGATATCAAAGGCGAGAGTGGATTTTCCGGATCCGGAAAGACCTGTGATCACGGTCAGCTGATTTTTGGGAATCCGTACATCGATATTTTTCAGGTTGTGTTCCCGGGCCCCCTGAATAATGATGTCAGTCATGGGCCGTCGTTTTCCGGTCGGTTCGATTCCGGGCCTGAAATACAGCCATTTTGATTGCCTCCACCAGACTGGTGGGATCGGCGCACCCTTTCCAGGCAATATCATAGGCGGTGCCGTGGTCCACGGATGTTCGGATAATGGGCAGTCCCAGTGTGATGTTTACGCCATCCTTGAAGTGAATCAGTTTGAAAGGGATCAGACCCTGATCATGGTACATGCACACCACCGCATCACAACCCGTGTGGATGGCATGATTGAATACCGTATCCGGCGGCAGCGGCCCTTGAACATCCATGCCCTGGTCACGGGCGGCCTGGACCGCCGGAAGGATGATCTGCTGTTCTTCATTACCGAAAAGACCGTCTTCCCCGGCGTGGGGATTGAGTCCAGCAACCGCCAGCCGGGGGGTAGAAATATTGAACCGGGTTTTCAGATCCATTCCGGTCAGATGGATGATGTCCAGAATTTTTTCCCGGGTCAGCGATTCCGGCACTTTGGCCAGAGGCATATGGATGGTCACCAGCACGACTTTCAATGTCTTTCCTGCCAGCATCATGGCAAATTTCTGTGTACCGGTATGATGGGCGATCAATTCTGTGTGCCCGTGGAAAGGAGACCCCGCCATCCTGAGTCCGGTCTTGGTGATGGGGCCGGTGACCATGGCATCAATCTGCCGTGACAGTGCCAGGTCAATGCCGGTGTGGATGTAATCGGCCATGGCCTGACCGATGGCAGACGTCATGGATGGCCGGGTTGACATATTCAGGTTCAAGGATGACACCGCCATCAGATTCAGATACCCGGGATCTTCTCTACTCTGTTTCGGGTGTTCAACCGGATTGAGTCTCAATGGGATGGCAAACCGGGAAAGGGCGGCCTGCATGATATCCGGATCTCCTAAGACCACGGGGACGCAAAGACTGTGAAGTTCGTGTCCGCGCAATGCTTTCACCAGTATTTCCGGACCGATACCCAGCGGATCCCCCATGGTGATGCCGATAATCGGCCTGTCAGCAAAATCGGATTTCTGTGTTGAGAAAAGAGGCATGATGTCTTGAAAATCAGGTTACGGTTTAAAAAGAAACTATACTACCGACGGGTCCAATTGTAAATATGCATCACAATTTGTGAAAATCGAATCCAAAGTTGTGAAACCCTTGATTTGCTGGTGTAAGGGAAAAAAAATTGATTTTGATTAAATTGATGAATAAATCAGAGAAAATCAAAGAAAATCGAAGAAAAAAAATATGGCTATTTTTTCAGATTCATCTTGAACACCCAATTGACCTGAAAAAATAGCGAGTTGGGAAAGTAACTGTAATTTTTAAATAAATATTTGTTTCACAAAAAAAAATATTTTAATTTCAATTAGTTGAATAAATATGCCAACGAGAATCCTCACATATTGCTAACACGAATGATCCGGTTTGACCGAAGGCAGATATTTGAATAAAAAAACTCATGCTTTTTTTAAAACCCTGCAGTTTTCAGTGGAAATCGGTAATTTCAGTACCATCCTTGGCTATTTGTTGGTAATGTCAATTGAGTTGAACAGAAAGGTCGGATTGTAGAAAAACATGGATAAATTCTGGACGCAGGTCAAATCTCAAATCAAGAAGGCAATTCCGGATCACAGCTACAGAATGTGGGTTGACCCACTTGAAATCATGTCATTTCAAGATGACCGGCTGTGTTTGTCCACCCCCAATGAATTTTTTATCAAGCGCTTGAAGGACAATTATCTGGGTCTGTTTGAACAGGAATTTCTCAAGCTTGGGCATTCGATCCGTATCGAGTTTAAAACAGAAACATCCAGAAAAAAGGCCTGTCATTGGATAAACAAGGGAGCGGCTGAAGACAAATCAAGGAAAAATGATTTGATTCAGGCCTGTCTGCCCGGTTTTGATCCGCGATTCCACAGTGGCAGGCTGCTCAAAAAAGGGTATACGTTTGATGATTTCGTGGTTGGAGACAATTCCAGTTTTGCTTATTCCGCTTCCCTGTGCCTGGCTCAGGGGCACATGAACGGGGCCGGTATGCTGTATCTTTTAGGTAAAACCGGTCTGGGAAAAAGTCATTTGTCCCAGGCGGTGGGACACCATGTCATCACCCATAAAAAGGCGGTGCGCGTATATTACGTGACGGCTGAAGATTTTACCAATGAAATGATTTTTGCGCTCAGGGACAACACCATTGATACATTCAAGGAGAAATACCGCAAAAAGTGCGAGGTGCTGATTTTAGAAGACATTCATTTTCTGGCAGGGAAAAAAGCCATTCAAAAGGAACTGGCGGTGACTTTGGATTATCTGCTGGATGCCAATCGGAAAATTATATTTTCCGGGTGTGATCTTCCCGATGATATTCCCAAACTGGACGATCAGCTCAAATCCCGGCTGACCATGGGCCTGGTAACGGAAATCAAAGCCCCGGATTTTAAGACCCGGGTCAAAATTCTCAGAAAGAAATCCAAAAACTTCAATTGCTTGATTCCTGCCCCGGTGACAGAATATATTGCACAGGAATTATGCGATGATGTCCGGCAGCTGGAAAGCGGCCTGTTTGGTGTGGTTGCAAAAGGACAGCTTCTGGGACGTCATATTGATATTGAGCTGGCAAAAAGCGTGCTGGCCAATATCCGTAAACATCAGAATCACATCACCATAGACGGGATCAAGAAACTGGTGTGTCAGGAATACGACATTACAGAGCAGGACCTGATTTCAAAGTCCCGGAAAAAGTATATTGTCAAACCCCGTCAGGTGGCTATCTTTTTGTCCAGAAAATACACGGACCAGCCCATCAAGAAAATCGGTTCCAGTTTCAAGCGGTACCATGCGACAGCCATCTATTCAGTGAATGCCGTTGAAAAGGAACTGCGTCAAAAAGGGGTACTGTATGAACAGGTTCAGTATCTTTCCAAAAAAATTGAAACAGGTAAATTTTAAATGGGTATGGATGATGCCGTTTACCGTCTGCTGAAAAACCGGGTGGGCGCGGCACATATCACGCGAAATCCGGAAGACCGGGTCTGCTATTCCTATGATGCGGCGCCGGGGCAACCCTTTATGCCGGATGCCGTGGTTTTCCCGGGGTCTGAAGCGGAAGTGTCGGACATTATGCACCTGGCCTGGGAAAAAAGAATTCCCGTCATTCCCAGGGGCAGTGGTTCCGGTATGACCGGTGGTGCGGTGCCGGTCAAAGGGGGGCTGGTCATGGCCCTGACCCGGATGAACCGGATCCTGGCGATTGACACGGACAATTTTGTTGCCACTGTGGAACCCGGCGTGATTCTGAACAGCCTTCATGCGGCCGTGGAAAAGCAGGGCCTGTTTTATCCCCCGGATCCAGCCAGTTCCTCGGTCTGCACCATCGGCGGCAATGTCGGTGAGTGCGCCGGTGGCCCCCGGGCCGTCAAATATGGCGTAACAAGGGATTATGTGCTGGGGCTTCAGGCGGTACTGCCCGGTGGAGACATCATCCGCACCGGCGTCTGTACGGCCAAGGGGGTAGCCGGGTATGACCTGACCCGTCTGATCGTCGGATCCGAAGGGACCCTGGCCGTTGTCACTCAGATCACGCTGAAATTATTGCCCAAACCCGCATATGTGTTGACAATGGCGGTGAGTTTCGATGATATGGACACGGCGGCACGGACAGTCGCCGGTATCATGCGCAGGGCCGTGATTCCCCGATGTGTGGAGTATCTGGATGATGCGTCCCTTTCACTGGTCAAAGATCAACTGCAGTTTGATCTGCCGGCTCAGGCCAGGGCCCTGCTGATCCTTGAACTCGATGGCGATGAAATTCAGGTCGAAGCCCAGTCGAAACAGATCCGGACATTTTGTTCGCAGTCCGGCGCTTTGGATATCCGCATTGCCGGAGATCCGGTTCAGGCGGCCTCGCTGTGGCAGGCCAGGAAAGCGCTGTCGCCCACGCTCTATAAGATCGCAAGCCAGAAGCTCAATGAAGACGTTGTGGTGCCCATATCAAAAATTCCCGAAATGGTGTCGCGCATTCGAACCATTCAAAAGGAATCCGGCCTGACGATTGTCAGCTTCGGTCACGCCGGAGACGGCAATATTCATTGTAATATCATGTATGACAAAACCGATGATTCCCAGGTAAAACAGGCCCACAAAGCAGTGGACAAACTTTTTGCCGCCACCCTGGCGCTGGGGGGAACCATCACGGGTGAACATGGGGTGGGGTTGAGCAAAAAAGCCTATCTTTCCTGGGAAATCGGTGAAAAAGAACAATCCATCATGAAGCAGATCAAAGCGGTATTTGATCC
>JAVVEQ010000079.1:0-9125 GCA_032250905.1 Desulfotignum sp.
GCAATGAACACAAACAAGGGTTTCCGGCATGATGAGAATCCTGCCAACCGGAATGGTGTCTCCACATTGGATACAGATTCCAAAGTCAGGCGACATCAGATTTGAAAGCGCCTGTTTCAGTTTTTTCACTCGGTTCTGAGCCTGAATCAATGACGACTCCATGACGGTCTTGTTGATGATAGCATCCATTCTGGAAATTCTTCCGATGGCGTTATCAGGGGCGATGGGTTTCATGTTCTGTCGGTATTGTGAAATCTGTCGCTCTGTTTTGTCAATCTCCTGCAGGATTCTGGCTTTGATGTCTTCATGATCCATTGGTTATCCTAAACTATTTAAAAAAGGTGAATTATACTATAGAGATTCTCAATGTCAAGACAGGATTTTTTCAATCGCCAAGAGCAAGATGTCCAAATGGGACCTGCCGTTACCGGCGTGATCCTGGAAATACTTCAAACATAAGATTATGAAAGCTCCGCCAAAGCGGTTGCATGTCCTGCCGATCCCCAGCGGCCATTGAGCAGCTGCTTTTCTTCCAGCAGAGGTGCCGGATCGATCAGATGTTCAGCCAGCATGAAACATACCCGGTTAAAAATGCATTGTCTGCCATTGCATTTCATACGTAAATTTTTTATCCTGATGAAAATCTATTTCACCGGAATTTCTGTATTCTTATGATAAAATTACCAGCTTTCATCTCAAACAATCCCAGGCTCGCCTTTTATGCGTTTCTGGCTGTGGCTGCATCCGGATTTGGCCAGACCTTTTTCATTTCGGTCATGGGCGGAGAATTACGGCAGGCTTTCGGGCTGTCCCACACCGCATACGGCAGCCTTTACAGCGGAGCCACCCTGATCAGTGCCTTTCTGCTTTTCAGATTCGGGGCTCTGGCAGACATATGGTCCCTGCCAAAAGTGACCAGTCTTGCCCTTGCAATTCTGGCCGGTGGATGCCTGGTAATCGGCCTTGCCTTCAGCAGCTTGCTGTTGTTTCTGGGTTTTATACTCATCCGGTTTGGCGGCCAGGGATTCATATCCCATGTGGGTATCACCACTGCGGCCCGCTATTTTTCAAGCCAGAGAGGTCGGGCCGTAGCCTTGGCTGAACTGGGCTTTCCTCTATCCGAAGCGATTCTGCCTGTCGGTGCTGTTTTCATAATAACACACTTAGGATGGCGTTGGTCATGGCTGACAGGGAGCCTTTTCCTTATGGCGATTGTGTGGCCCCTGCTCTTATTTCTGGCAAAAAAAACTCCGGCTTTCCACCAGGACACAACAACACCTGTCAAAAAAAGTAAAATAGCCGACGTAACCCGCAATCAGGTCCTACTGGATCCAGGTTTTTATCTGGTTCTTCCTGCCACTTTGGCAATCCCGTTTACGGTTACTGCCCTCTTTTTCCACCAGGTGGCCATTGCCGATGCCCAGGGATGGTCTGTCCAACTTCTGGGCAGAGCCTTTTCCGGGTATGCTTTGGGCCATCTTTTGACCCTGTTTGTTGCCGGCACAGTGGTTGACAGGATCAGCGCCGGATGGACCCTGCCCCTGGGGTTGCTTCCGCTGGTTGCAAGCCTTGTTTTTCTTGGACTGGTCCAGTCTGATTGGGCAGCATATGTCTACCTGGTGCTGATCGGCATGGCATCAGGGCTTTGTGCTACTGCCGGCGGAGCTGTATGGGCAGAACGTTACGGCCTTATACACTTAGGGGCTATCCGAGCCATGACACAGGCAATAATGGTTTTGTCCACTGCCATTGCCCCGGTACTGCTCGGGTTTCTTCTGGATTTTGGCATGAGTGTGACCACTCTGTCTATTTCCATGGCGGTTGTGGTCTTGATGATTTCGTTTTTAAGCTCTATTCCTGTTCTGCGCCAAAAGAAAAATATCGTTGATCCGAGTTAAGTATCATTATCCGAAAGGTGAGTATTCACGGCCTTGAAAAATTTATGATACCCACGCTAATCAAAACCTGCTATGTTCGTTTTGGGCAGGAACAAATATAAAAATTCTTGAGGTTTGATATTTGATATATGCTGACCAGTGAAGCTGACAAGCTAACAAAGGTAATCGTCTCCACCCCCAAAAAAGAATACTATAATCTTGATAATTTAAAAGCCCATAATATCCATGAGGTTGCTGATCAAAAAGTTGCAGTGGATCAACACAATCAGCTAAAGATGATACTTGCTGAATTTGGCGCAGAAGTTATCGATTTGCCGGAACTTGCAAATCATCCGAATTCCGTGTTTACGCGTGATGCTGCTTTATGTACCCCTCAAGGGTATATAGAGTTGATTCCGGGGATAGACACCAGGCAGGCTGAAGGGGGATGGATGGCATTGGCACTGGATCAAATTGGCGAACCATGTGCCGGGAAAATACGTTTTCCGGGTTGTGTTGATGGCGGAGATGTTGTTTTGTTTAATAAACTTGCCTTTATCGGGCTTTCCGGAAGAACCAACAAAGAAGGTGCCCGGCAATTATCAACCATATTGGAGACTATGGGGTATGAATCCCGCCTGGTATCTCTACCAGACAGTATTTTACATCTGGACAAAGTTCTTATGCCGGTGAACCCGGAAAATATTATTGTCTGCAGGAATATTGTGTTTGGTTCTGTACTTGATGGGGTTGAATTTTTTCCAATAGAATTTAATGAATCTTCAACGGCCAATATCATCTGCCTGGGGGATAATAATGTCATTATCGGTGACTCTAACACCGGGGCTATAGAATGCCTGGAAAAACAAAATGTAACTATTCACAAGTTGGCGATTTCAGAATTTGTTAAAGGCGCAGGGGGACCAAATTGCTTGATTATGCCCGTAACAAGAATAAATATTTAAAGGCACGCATTGATGGTATTAATGCTGCCTGTCAAAATTTTGGAATACCGCAACCATTCTAAATTATTCCCTGGGTAATGTCCCTTTCGAGAGGATATCATATCAATGTGTTTGACGCAGAACCGGCGGTGTTGACAGAAATTTATAAAACAGAGTAGAAGTTCATGAAAAAAGGCAGATTTGTGGTGTTTGAAGGACTGGACGGATCCGGCAAGACCACCCAGATGGCGCGGCTGCACAAAAGGCTCTCCGGTACTGGGACCGATGCCGTGACCACCTGTGAACCCACCAACGGTCCGGTGGGGATTCTGATTCGACAAATGCTGACAGGACAGATCGTCACTGACCCGCGGACACTGGCGGTCCTGTTTGCCGCGGACCGGACAGATCACCTGGTGACCCCGGAGACCGGGGTGGTGGCTGTGGTAAAAAAGGGGTGGACCGTGCTGTGTGACCGGTATTATTTTTCTTCATATGCCTATCATGCCAGGGACATGGATCTGGAATGGGTAATCACGTTAAACGCCGTGAACGCGCAGATAATGAAACCGGATTTGACACTTTTTATCGATGTGGTGCCCCAGACCTGCCTGGAGCGGATCCGGGCCGGCCGGAAGCACCTGGACCTTTTTGAAAAAATTGACATTCTGACCCAGGTACGGGATAATTATTTTACCGCGTTCGAGCGGCTCAAGGACCAGGAAACCGTGAAGGTGGTGGATGGAAACGCGTCGGAAGAGGAAGTGGAACAAGCGGTCTGGCGCCATGTCAGCCAGATGGTAGCCGGCGGGTGAGTCTTCTTTTGCGCGGACAACCGGAAAATAAAGACGAGCAATTCATGGAAACCAGAAAAAGACAGACCATCTGTGTGGTGGACGGACAGGGCGGGGGCATCGGCGCCGTGGTTATCAGGAAACTCAAGGAGCGGTTTGGTGAAGGGGTGGAGATCATTGCCCTGGGCACCAATGCCATTGCCACGGCCCAGATGCTCAAATCCCGTGCCAATAAAGGGGCTTCGGGCACCAATGCCATCATCCAGACCGTGAAAAAGGCGGATGTGATCATCGGGCCGGTGGGCATCATCATGCCCCATGCCATGATGGGGGAGGTGACCGGGCCCATGGCCGAAGCCATCAGCTTGTCGGATGCCAGAAAGGTGCTGCTGCCGTTGAGCCAGGAAAACATCGATATCGTGGGAGTGGCCGGGCTGCCGCTGCCCATGCTGGTGGATGAACTGATGGCATCCCATCTGTCTTTGATTGAAACTGAATAAGGAGAACCCGGCATGTGTGAAGCAAATGCATATCTGAAAGAAGCGGACAAGGAAACCCTGCTCATGGAGGCGGTGGACAAGGTGGAACCGGATGAAAACGGCATCCGCCTGGTGTCTATTTTCGGGGACCAGAAATTCATCAAGGGACGGATCCATTCGTTGTCCCTGGTGGATCACAAGGTGTTTATTCTGCCGGAGTGACACTGCCGGCACAAACCGTGCGCGGCAGTGAAACCATTTTTTTCGATCCGGCAATACAACCGATTCATTGACAATGAAAAGCCGCTGGAAACCGGAATTTTTCCGGATTCCAGCGGCTTTTATATGGAAAGGGCGGGGAGTGTCCGCCCTTGAGTCTCAGTTACCAGCCGATGGTCAGATAGTCATGCATGGAGTTGGCGGCTGCTCTGCCGGCGCCCATGGCCAGGATGACCGTGGCAGCCCCCGTGACGATGTCGCCGCCGGCCCACACCCCTTTTTTGGTGGTCTTGCCGGTGACCGGATCAGCGATAATGTTGCCCCAGCGATTCAGGGCCATGTCCGGTGTGGCATTGGTCAACAGCGGGTTGGCATTGGAGCCCACAGACACCACCACCAGGTCGCAGTCAATTCTGAACTCGGATCCTTCAATGGGTACGGGCCGTCTTCTGCCTGAGGCATCCGGCTCTCCCAGTTCCATTTTCAGGCATTCCATGCCTGTGACCCGGCCGTTTTTATCTCCGAAGAACTGGGTGGGATTGGTGAGCAGCACAAATTCGATCTTTTCTTGAAGCGCATGGTGCAACTCTTCCTCTCTGGCGGGCATCTCGTCTCTGGACCGGCGGTACACGACCTTGACCGATTCCGCACCCAGGCGCATGGCGGTTCTGGCCGAGTCCATGGCCACGTTGCCTGCTCCCAGCACGACCACGTTTTTACCTTTGGCAATGGGGGTGTCATATTTGGGAAACAGGTAGCCTTTCATCAGGTTGGTGCGGGTGAGGTATTCATTGGCGGAATAGATGCCGATGAGATTTTCACCGGGCAGGTTCATGAATCGGGGCAGACCGGCGCCGACACCGATATAGGCGGCATCGTATCCATCCTCAAAAAGCTCGTCAATGGTGATGGATGCTCCCACCACGGTGTTGCATTCGATCTTCGCACCCATTTTTTCCAGGGTGGCCACTTCCGAAGCCACGATCTCCTTGGGCAGCCGGAACTCTGGAATGCCATAGACCAGAACCCCGCCGGTCTTGTGGAATGCCTCGAAAATAGTGACATCATGGCCTTTGAGAAGCAGGTCGCCTGCCACGGTGAGCCCGGAGGGACCCGACCCGATGACCGCCACTTTCTTGCCGGTTTTGTCGGCCACGGGCGGGATATCTCCGGCGCCGTTTTTCCGTTCATAGTCAGCGGCAAACCGTTCCAGATATCCGATGGCCACTGGACGGTCTTTTTTGCCCACGATACATTTGACTTCGCACTGTTCTTCCTGGGGGCAGACCCGGCCGCATACCGCCGGCAGCGCGTTTCTTTCCCACAGTTTATTGATGGCGCCGGAAAAATCACCCTCTGCAATGCACTTGATAAACTCAGGGATGAGTACGGAAACCGGGCACCCGTCCACACAGGACGGCTTCTTGCACTGAAGGCACCGTTTGGCCTCGGTCATCGCCATCTCTTCAGTCAGTCCCAGGGGAACTTCCTCAAAATTTCTCCGTCTGACATCCGGGTCCTGCTCCGGCATTTTAACCCGGTCTATTTTTTCTTTTTTTGCCATTTATTCCTCCGTACAACCAGGTGGTTGCGTGTTCATGCGTTGCTTTTTTCAAAGGTATCCATGCTGGTACGTTCTTCTTCCAGGTAAGAAGCCAGGCGCTTCGCCAGTTCATCAAAATCCACTTTGTGGCCGTCAAATTCAGGACCGTCCACACAGGCAAACTTGGTGTCTCCACCCACGGAAACACGACAGCACCCGCACATGCCGGTGCCATCCACCATGATGGGGTTCAGGCTCACAAAGGTTTTGACATTTTTTTCCTTGGTGATCAGGCTGCAGAATTTCATCATGGGAATGGGGCCGATGGCCACAACCAGATCAATGTCATCTTTTTCCAGGACGTCCTTGAGCACGTCGGTGACAAACCCGTGATGTCCATGTGACCCGTCATCCGTACAGATGTGAAAATGATCGGACACAGCACGCATCTTTTCTTCCATGATCAGCAGGTCATAATTCCGGGCCCCAAGAATGGTGGTGACTTCGTTGCCGGCCTGCTTCAATGCCCGGGTGATGGGGTGGAGCACGGCAATCCCCGTGCCGCCGCCAACACACACCACTTTGCCGAAGTTCTCGATATGGGTGGGGGAGCCAAGCGGACCGATCAGGGCGAAATATTCTTCTCCGACCTGCAGTTCCTTGAAACGGGCGGTGGATTTACCCACCACCATATAAATGATGGTGATCGTCCCCTTTTCAGGGTTGGTATCAGCCATGGTCAGCGGAATACGTTCTCCGGTTTCATCAGCCTGAAGAATTACAAACTGGCCGGGTTTTGCTTTGCGGGATATGCGCGGGGCATCGATCTCATTCAAGATGATAGTGCCCTGGGCCATTTCCTCACGATGGACAATTTTTGCCATTGCTTCCTCCTGTTGTCAAAAAACATATTGTCAGCAGCATCCGGCTGCAGCAGTAATTTTTTATGTTTTTATTTATATTGTGAAACCAACATTTTTATCCAATAAAGTTCATAAAATCAAGAAAAAAAACCAATAAAATTGATAAAATCAACAAAGATCCTCTTTCATGTCTTCCGGAGAAATGACAGACCCTTTTGCCTGTCTCCAGGCCTTCAGCGATTCTTTCTGTTGTGCCAGGACCTCAAACAGCCGGGCGGGGATATTTTCCTCTTTGGCATAGGCGGCTTCCTGCAGTTCGATGCGCGCAATGATGGGGTCCACATACAGCGAAAACTGCCGGTCATACAGGTCTTTGGGATAGGGCTTGTCAATGATGCCGGCAAACAGGGATTTCAGATCCCGGTAAAGCGGCAGGTTGCCGATGGGGGTATGAATACATCCCACTTCCTGATACGCATACCTTTCCAGCCAGGCCAGCCAGACTTTGACATCCTTTTTTTCTCCCAGCAGCCGGTTGGTACTGCCGCCCCGGGCCTTGTCCGTGAGAAAATAGTTCAGACCGGCCATGACCGGCTGGAATGACGGCAGAATTTTTGGATTCCCGAAAAACCGGAACTGGGCATCCATATACTCCCCCAATGCCCCGGGAATGAAAGGCGCATTGGCCCAGGGGGCCCGCTTGATCCCGCTGGCCCCCACTTCGGTGGCGGTGGCTGCGGAAACAATACATGCCCCGATCACAACCCCGTGGTCTGAATCCGGTGCCACCCAGACCGGGGGCATCGTATCGGCATCCCTTCCGCTGTAAGTGAATACCCGGGTGAGCACCCCCTCCGGATTTTCCGCTTCAGAAGAATAGTTGTCCAGGTTGGTGGACCGCAGTGTGCAGCGGGAATTGGGATGGGACATGGGAATGGGCTTCCCTTTGTCATCGGTTTTACCGGGATGCCATTCCCCCTGAAAATTGATTCCTTTTTCCGGTGGGGGTTCAAGATTGCCCACCCATTGCGGAATATTGTTTTCATCAATGAGAACATTGGACCAGATCACCTCATAACCCGGCTGTCTGAGCACCTTCATGAGCTGCGGGTCCCCTTCCTGGTTCACATCCTCCACAATACCGAAAATGCCGGCTTCAGGATTGACACACCGGATACTGCCGTTTTCGGCGATCCACATCTGGGCCAGGTCGTCTCCCACAAACTGGTTGCCGGCCATGGCCGTGGTGGTTTTTCCACAACCGGAAGGAGCCGCCCCGGCAAACCAGGTCACCCGGTTCCCCGGCCCCTGGATCCCGGTGATGAACATGTGTTCTGACAACTCTTCCCCCAGGTTCTTATGGACGGCCTTGTCCACGGCAAACCGGTGGTTCCCTTTTTTGAGCAGCAGTGTGTTGCCGGCATAGGTGCATTTGAAACTGTAGGTGGTCTGGTACTGCAGGTCCATGAAAACCCGGGCATCCGGCAGGTCTTCCGGCCGGTTCAGTCCCTGGGAATGAACATTGGTGAAGAAATGGCCCCGGGCCGCCACTTCATTGTCAAAATCCGTAAACGCATTCCGGTACAGCAGTTCGGCACTGTGGCTGACGTAAGCGGAACTGGTGATTTCCAGGGCCGGGTTGGAAACCGGGGCTCCCACAGGGCCCCGCATGTAAAATCCCACCACCATGGTTTTCCCCTTCATGATATCCGTCATGTTGGATCGGATGTTCTCCAGAGCGTTTTCCCGGTTCATGCGGTTGGCAAGTGAGGATATCCGGTCTTCCGGGTTGGCGATGTAAAAGGTGCGGTCCACGATCCGGCCCTGTTCACCGGGCAGGTCAAAATGTATGGTGTGATTTTCCAAAGCCAGGGGGCGCTCTTCACCCGTTTCCACGGCCAGGTTCCGGATAAACTGACGGTCCGCTTCAGACCCGGTATTGATGAAAATGTGGTCCGGGTTGCAGATCACCACGGCATTGGCGATCCGTTTCAAAACTTCTGGATTCTTGAAGCTGGAAATACGGTGAAAGTGCTCCGCATCCATCCGCTTTTGAAAAACGGCCAGCGCCTGTTCGGCGGATTCGATTTTCCCCAGTTTGTTCAGAATGTCCATGTCATCATCCATTTATGAGGGGGTTTATTGATTAGATATCCTTTATTTATCTGATAATTTTTCATTTTCGATTTTTTCTTCTATCATTTACCAGGTAAAAATCAAACGATATCTTGAAAATTTTTGAAAAAAATGCTCTGCTGCAAGCCTTTGAAAAAAGAAAACGCGTTTGATTCGACAACCGGGTCCCCTAAATAAAGAGAGGAGAATGCAATCATGAGTGCGCCAGGCAAAGCTGGTAATTTCTTGTCGGTTAAAGTCCGACATAGTCAAAGGTTAGCCACCGGGCTA
>JAVVEQ010000007.1:0-94258 GCA_032250905.1 Desulfotignum sp.
AACACCCCGTAGGTGACATCCGCCGATAAGGCCTGAAGTGCGTTTTTTTCATCCTGGTAGCCGGTAAAGGCCTGTGCTTCGTCTTCATTGGCGATCAGAATATCCACGTGGTCCTTGATCAGATCGTCCAGAATTTCCCGGCAGGCATTGACCACTTCAAAGCTGGCCAGATCCAGAGCGATCATGGAGCCGGCTTTTTTGGCGGCATGTACCGCCGACATCATGAGTTCCGGATTGAACAGCAGGTATCCTTCGACCATGGTAATGGCCGTATCCGCAAACAGGGCAGGCGTGATCCCGTGCGGTTCCATTTCCGTGGATGCTCCGAGATACGTGAACATGGACCGCTGGGCATCCGGCGTAATAACGGAAATCACGCTGCCGGTAGGAGATGGGGACAGGCTATGTTCGGGCTCGACATTGGCGGAACGCAGGGCATCTTCAAACAGGTTGCCGAAGTTGTCATCTCCACGCCGGCCGATAAACCGGGCTGCACCGCCCAGGCGGCCCACACCGATGATGGTGTTGCAGGCAGCCCCCCCTGGAACAATGGCCGGTGTTTTGTCGGTTTTGGCCAGAATCGCCTTGATATCTTCAGCGTCCACCAGTGTCATGCCCCCCTTTTTTTTGTTCAGCCGCTTTAAAAAATCATCGGTTTCATTGATCAAAATGTCCACCAGTGCGGATCCGATCCCTGTTATGCGTTTTTTGTATGGCTGTTTTGTCATAGTATATCTCTCCTCAGGTTTTTTCTAAAATTTCGAAGGTTTAACCAAGCATAAAAAATTGCGGGAAAAAATTCAAGCAGTTTTTATGTTCTTAGCAAAATATGAACATATATTGATATATTTCTGGATAACTATTGACAAATGAATTCCAGTACGCTATAAATTTGGACATTACATGATAATCAGTGGATCAACACGTGACACAGTTTGTTCAAAAAAAATTTTAACAAGGAGCATGACATGTCAGAAAACAACTCATATCTGTTTACATCCGAATCCGTTACAGAAGGGCACCCTGATAAAGTGGCCGATGCCATATCCGATGGTATTCTGGATGCCATTATGGCGGAAGACAAGCACTGCCGGGTGGCCTGTGAAACCCTGGTCACCACCGGCCTGGCCATGGTGGCCGGCGAAATCACCACAGACTGCTACGTGGATATTCCGGAAGTGGTTCGAAGTACCATCCGGGAAATCGGGTACAACTCTTCCACCATGGGATTTGACTGGAAAACCTGCTCTGTTGTCACCAGTATCGATCAGCAGTCCGTGGATATCGCCCAGGGTGTGGATGAAGGCGCGGGCCTGTATAAAGAACAGGGGGCCGGGGACCAGGGCATCATGTTCGGTTTTGCCACCAATGAGACGGAAGAACTCATGCCCATGCCTATTTTATATGCCCATAAACTGACCAAACGGCTGACCCAGGTCCGGAAAAACGGGGCACTGGATTTTTTGCGGCCCGACGGTAAATCCCAGGTCACCATTGAATATAAAAACGGCAAGCCCCAGCGGGTAGATGCCGTGGTGGTCTCCACCCAGCATAACAATGACGTCACCTATGAAGAATTGAAAGATGCCGTTATCAAGGAAGTGATCCGCAAAATTATCCCCAGGGAAATGATGGACGGGGATACCCGGTTTTTTGTCAATCCCACGGGCCGGTTCGTCATCGGCGGACCCATGGGGGACTGCGGGCTGACCGGACGGAAAATTATCGTGGATACCTATGGGGGCCAGGGCAGCCATGGGGGCGGATGCTTTTCAGGAAAAGATCCCTCCAAGGTGGACCGGAGTGCCTCTTATATGGGACGGTATGTGGCCAAAAACCTTGTGGCATCCGGCGTTGCAGACAAATGCGAAATCCAGGTGGCCTATGCCATCGGTGTGGCGCAACCGGTTTCATTGATGGTGGATTTCATGGGCACTGGAAAAATACCTGAATCAAAAGCCGTGGACATTGTCAAAGAGGTGTTTGATTTGAGACCGGCTGCCATTATTCAAACCCTGGATCTGTTGCGTCCTATTTACCGGAAAACAGCCGCATACGGACATTTTGGCCGCAACGATCCAGATTTTTACTGGGAAAGAACTGATAAGGCCGACCAGATCCGGGAACTGGCGGGACTTTAATTTTAACATCGGCGCATGGGCTGTTTTGGAATCCTGTAAAAACCGGATCCCGGCACCTTTTTTTCCAACGCGCGGCAAAGTATCCCCGGACAATCGAAATACACAAAGAACAAGGAGTTTAATAAAATATGTTACAGCAAGCCAAATCCCCCTCTTATATCGATCTTGATCTTTCTTTAAAATACAAGGTCAAAGATATCAATCTGGCTGAAGAAGGTATCCTGGACATGCAATTGTCTGAAAAAGAGATGCCGGGCCTGATGGCCATCCGTGAAAAATACGGCCCTCAAAAACCGTTCAAGGGTCTGAAAATCATGGGCAGCCTTCACATGACCATCCAGACCGCCATGCTCATCGACACCCTGTATGAACTCGGGGCTGATATCCGGTGGGCATCCTGCAATATTTTTTCTACCCAGGACCATGCCGCCGCCGCCATTGCCAAAAAAGGAACGGCCGCTGTTTTCGCCTGGAAAGGTGAAACCCTGGAAGAGTTCTGGTGGTGCACGGAACAGGCACTGCTCTGGCCTGATGGTTCCGGTCCGGACCTGATTGTGGATGACGGTGGAGATGCCACCTTGTTTGTTCATCAGGGCGCCAAAGTGGAAAAAGACCCCTCCCTGCTTGAACAGCCTACCAACAGCCATGATGAACGCTGCCTTATGGACCGGTTGAGAGCATCCCATGCCCGGGATCCGGAAAAATGGTCCAGGATCGCTGAATCGATCCGCGGGGTGTCTGAGGAGACCACCACCGGTGTTCATCGTCTTTACCATCTGGCTGCTAAAAATGAATTGTTGTTTCCGGCCATCAATGTCAACGATTCAGTGACCAAATCCAAATTCGACAACCTTTACGGGTGCAGGGAATCACTGGCAGACGGAATCAAGCGGGCGACGGATGTGATGCTGGCCGGTAAAACCGTGGTGATTGCCGGCTACGGCGACGTGGGCAAAGGGTGTGCCGCTTCCATGAGAGGATACGGTGCCATCGTTCTGATCACGGAAATCGATCCGATCTGCGCGCTTCAGGCTGCCATGGAAGGGTTTGAAGTGGTGACCATGGAACAAGCCGCCCCCCGGGGGGATGTGTTTGTCACCGCCACGGGCAACTATCATGTGATCCGAGGTGAACATATCGCCCAGATGAAGGACGAGGCCATTGTCTGCAATATCGGTCATTTTGACAATGAAATTGAAATGGCATATCTGACGGATAATCCCAGCGCTGAACGCATCAAAATCAAGCCCCAGGTGGATAAATGGGTTCTTGAATCCGGCCGTTCCGTGATCGTCCTGGCTGAAGGGCGGCTGGTGAACCTGGGATGCGCCACCGGGCACCCCAGTTTTGTCATGAGCAACAGTTTTTCCAACCAGACCATGGCCCAGATCAAGCTGGCTTCGGAGAAACTGGAGAAAAAAGTCTACACATTGCCCAAGGAAATGGATGAAGAGGTGGCCCGGCTGCATTTGAAAAATCTGTCCGTGAAATTGACGCAGTTGACTCAGAAACAGGCGGATTATCTGGGAATCCCCATCAATGGGCCTTTCAAATCCGATCATTACCGGTACTGATCCGGGAACCGGCAGGATGTCAGCTCATGAAGCCGGCCTCCTTATTTTATGACAGATAAACACCCCGTCTGCCGGAAATTTCCGGCAGACGGGTCTGCTTTTTCAGGATCCTTTTTTCTTTTCCCAGAATTCACGGCTTTCTTTTAAAATATCATCGATATCATCATCCAGGGTATTATCGGAATCCAGGTCAACCAGACCATTTTCCGGGGAGTCAGAAATACGGTTCGTATCCTCATTGAATGGTTCGTCAATAAATAAAGACGGAGATGCCGGGGGGGCAGGGATATAATTACCCTGCCGGTCAAACAGAAGGCTGCCGTTCAGTTTGAGATCAAAATCCAGACGAAAGGCGATCTGGTTGTCATGAACCACGATCTGTCCGCCTTTGGATTCAAACGGGATCTCTGCGATGCGCTCCATGAGAATGGTTTTAACCGTCTCCAGGTCCAGATGTTCCTGCACGGCAGCGATCAGTTTTTTTTCCCCGTTTTGAATGATCTGAGGGTCAGTGATTTTCATTGCAGATTTTCCTTAATGGCGTTAAGGGTGTGTTGCGTCTTAAATGGTCATGACGCATGTGACCCATGGTTATAAACGTCCTTTTTGGATGATCGCGATCAGCAGCCAGATACCCATGATCCCGGCTGCCAGAAATCCGGCGATGCCAATTACCGACACCCCGAAAAGCATGGGCGGCACATCGGAATTGATGACAATGGCGGATCCCAGAATCAGGGCGGCGATAATAATGGAAAATGAGATCCGGTTGCTGGTCTGGTCCTGATGGACGATCATTTTGTCCAGCCCTTGAATCTCAATGGTGAGTTTCATTTTTCCCTGGCGGGCCAGACGCAGAATTTCCAGGGTGTCTGTCGGTAGCTGCTGAATCAGTTTGTAGGATTCTCTGGCAATTTCCATCAGGTCCCGGGCAATTTTTGACGGTGAAAACTTCAAATATTTGGCAGTGGCCACGTAGGGGACTGCATGTCCCAGCATATTGAAATCCGGGTCCAGTTTTCTGGCCACATTTTCAACGGAGATAAATGCTTTCATCATTAAAAACAGATCCGGTGGAATCCGCAGGCCATGGATCGTGCAAAGCCCGACCAGCTGGTTGACCATTCGACTGGTTTTGATTTCCTTTAACGTCCGGGTCAGGTGAACCGAGATAAACAACCCCACCTCTTTTTCCAGTCGGATCATATCGGGTTGTGTTTCATAGTCGCACAGCTCACATAACAGCCGGGCGGCCAGTCTCGCATTGTTTGTGGCAACCGCATGAATGATATCCACAAACAGCTCCCGGGTGCCCCGGTCCAGAAAACCGGTCATGCCGTAATCCACCGGGCAGATCCGGTTGTTTTCCAGAATGAAAATATTTCCCGGGTGAGGATCGGCATGGAAAAAACCATGCTCGAACACCTGTTTCATGATAAAATCCGCTCCACGCCGGGTAATGAGTTTGCGGTCCAGGCCGGCCCGGTCAATGGCATCAATGTTACTGGCCTTGATGCCGTTGACAAATTCCATGGTCAACACCCGTTCAGAGGATTCAGCGGTGTAGACTTTAGGGATATGGACCGTTTTGTCGTGGCGGAACTGGCTGCCCATCCGTTCCATGTTGGCAGCTTCGATGGTGTAATCCAGTTCCTTTTCCATGGTTTTGGCAAATTCCTCCACGATTTTCACCGGCCGGTAAAACGCCACTTCCTCGATGTTTCTTTCCATGATACCGGCCAGATGATGGATGATCTCCAGGTCTGCCTCAATGATCTTTCGAATGCCGGGCCGCTGGACCTTGACAGCCAGCCGGTCCTCACCCGTAACCGATGCCCGGTGCACCTGGCCGATGGAGGCACAGGCAAACGGCTGTTCGTCCATGAAATGGAACAGTTCATGCATCGGTTTGCCGAATTCCGTGGCAATGGTCTCTTTAACCTGATCAAATCCGAATGCGGGTATCTCATCCTGGAGTTTGGACAGTTCGACGATCAGGTCCATGGGGATTAAATCCGGCCGGGAAGACAGCACCTGACCCATTTTGACAAATGTGGGACCCAGTTCCTCCAGAGCCATTCGGATCCGCTGATTCCGGGACAGTTTTTCCACCCGTTCGTGGGGTTTGTAAAATGGAATCAGCTTCAGGCCCGATTCAATGTACCGGTCAAAATTCAGGGCACCCAGTATGTTGTCAAATCCATACCTGAGGATGATGCCGATGATCTGCTGATACCGGATCAGGTGCCGGTAGCGCTTCCCGACTGTACCTATTTTTTTGATACTGAGCATGGACGGTCAGATATCAACCCTTGGACTCGATTTTTTTTACCAGATCATCAATTCGTTTATTTAATGCCGTTATGTCGGACCGGGTGGGCAGATCCAGGCGCCGGAGAATTTTTTCCACAGTCTGTTCCATGCGCTGGTCCAGTTTCACTCTGGCATCTTCGTATCGATGCTGGCACTCTTCCAGAAAGTCTTTGGCTTCCGCCTGGCTCATCTGGGTGGATTTGGCCAGTTCTTCCGCCAGTTCCCTGATTTCAGTCTTGGAGCGCAGGGCCATGCCTACACCGGTGAGCAGACTTTTCTTGACATATTCAAACATGGTAACCTCCTGTTATTTGGATCCAAATGACAGATCCTGGATATGTTCCACGCAGGCATCCCCTTCCAGGATCGCATCCATTTTACCAAACGTGGCGGGTAACAGCGTATGAATGAAAAACCGGGCGGTTTCGATCTGGCCGGCATAAAATGCCGCATCCTTGTTTTTCAGCGCTTTTTCTTCCAGCGCTTTTCTGTCCAGAGTGCCCGCTTTTTTGGCCACTTTAGGGGCGGAAATGCCTGCCCGCCACAGCAGCATCCAGGCAAAGGTGACATCCCCGGTCACTTCCAGAAACGGGTGGGCAAAGGCATAGGCATTCAATATCCGTTCCGACCGGGATCGGGCCCCGATCTCTTTTGCCAGGGATTCCAGGCGGGATACGGCATGGAACACTTTGGTGCAAAGCTCCTGGACGCCTTCGGTGTCTTTGAAGCGGTTGATGGTCTCTTTCATACGGTCAATGAAATACTGAAACGCTTTTCCGCTGTTCATGGACAGTTTTCTGCCTAAAAGGTCCATGGCCTGGATGCCGTTGGTCCCCTCATAGATCATGAAAATCCTTGAATCCCGCATGAGCTGTTCCACCGGATATTCACGGACATACCCGTATCCGCCGTAAATCTGGACCCCGTGGGAGCAGACCTCCAAAGCCTTGTCAGTGACATATCCCTTGACAATGGGGGTGAGTACCTCCACCAGGGCTGCGGTGTCGGCTTTAAGCAGTTCGTCGTCCGTTGTGTGGACCACGTCATTACACCAGGCATAGTAGTAATGCAGAGACCGCATGCCCTCGGTATAGGCCTTCATGTTGAGCAGTTGCCGTTTGACATCCGGGTGCTGGATGATGGGAACATTTTTGGCTTCCGGGTCCTTGCCCGCAGTCAGATGCCGTCCCTGGATCCGCGTCCGGGCATAATCCAGGGAATACATGTAAGAGGCCGATGCCACGGCAAACCCCTGAAGTCCCACAAACGCCCGGGCCTCGTTCATCATCTGGAACATGGCCGGCATGCCTTTGTTTTCCTCTCCCAGCAGCGTACCGATGCACGGTCCCTTATCTCCCAGGGACAAGGATGCCGTGGCATTGCCGTGAATGCCCATTTTCTTTTCAAGGCCGGTGCAGACCACATTGTTGAACTCACCCAGTGAACCGTCGTCATTTACCAGGAATTTTGGGACCAGAAATAAAGAAATTCCTCTGGTCCCGGCCGGTGCCCCCGGGATCCTGGCCAGCACCGGGTGGATGATGTTATCACAAAGATCGTGTTCTCCGGCGGAGATGAAAATCTTCGCCCCTTTGATGGAATAGGTACCATCCGGATTTTTTTCAGCCGTGGTGGTCAAAGCCCCGACATCAGACCCGGCCTCGGGCTCGGTGAGCAGCATGGTGCCGCCCCATTCGCCTGCAAACATTTTTTTCAGGTACAGCCGTTTCTGGGTCTCGTCCCCGAACGCTTCCACCAGTTTGGCGGCCCCGTGGGTCATGCCGTAATAAAGCATGAAAGCGGAATTGGCTCCCACCATATATTCCAGGGCTGCCGTTCCCACGGTTCTGGGCATGCCCTGGCCCCCTGCTTCCGGATCATCACACATGGCAAGCCACTCGCCTTCGCAGAAAAGCCGCCAGGCCCGTTTGAAGGATTCGGGTACCGTGACTCTGCCGTTTTCCAGGGTGCAGCCCTGTTCATCTCCTTCCTTGAAAGTGGGCAGGATCTCCTTGATGGCCAGGTTCCTGGCTTCGGAAACAATCAGGTCAACGGTTTTTTTATTGAATTCGGCATAGGTTTCATGATCCACCTGTCCGATCTGTTCGAAAAGGACAAAATCAACATCTCTGCGGTCAGCGATCAGTTGTGCCATAGGATTCAACTCCTTTTTGTAAAGATTTTTTTAAAAAATCAAAAATACGCTTCCTGTCCCTTTCATTAGGCAAAAACAAAGGGGTTGTCAACGGGTGCGGGGAAAAAAAAGATTGATTTATTGATGGATTCATACGAAGGTATAAAGGCATGCTAAAGCGGGTATGGAGACAGGGTGACTGGAGGGAATGACACAGGAGAGCCATGATAGTTAGATGCTGGGGATCCAGGGGGGCGATAGCGGTCTCAGGCAGGCAGTATGTCACCTATGGCGGGGATACCACCTGCCTTCAGATCACTGCCCGAACCGGAGAAACGGTCATTGTCGATGCGGGAACCGGTATCCGGCGGCTGGGCAATTTTCTTCTTGAAAAAAAAATTTCCCGGTATTATCTGCTGCTTACCCACTGCCACTGGGATCATCTTTTGGGGTTTTCTTTTTTCAGGCCCCTTCTTTACAGCAGGAATCAGCTCATTGTCCAGAATAGAACCTTTGGCAAAATGACGTCAAAAGACATTTTAGAGCGGATGATGTCATCCCCTTTTTTTCCGATCCGTCTTTCAGAGCTGAAAGCGGACATCCAGTTCGATTCAGGGCTCAACGACTGTTTCAACATCGGTTCTTTGCAGATTGATACGATTCCCACCAGTCATTCTGCGGGCAGCCTTGGATACCGGTTCAGGGAAAACGGCTGCACGTTCGTGTTTCTGACGGACAATGAACTGGGGTTTGACCACCCACAAAGCCGGGGGTTCGATGCCTACCGGCAGTTTTCCCGGAATGCAGACATCCTTTTTCACGATGCGGAATATACGGAAGAGGAGTATCTCCAGCGCAAAGGCTGGGGGCATTCCTCGATTCCCCAGGTACTGGAACTGGCATTGAAAGCCAATGTCGGACAGCTGGGTTTCATCCATCTGAGTCAGGACCGTACGGATGCGGAAATGGATGTCATTGTCCAGGAAAGCAAACGGTTTTTCTCTTCCAGAAACAGCAATACCCGCTGCTACGGTGTGACCTGCGATTTTGAAATTGCCCTCTGAACCCACACATTCAAACAGGGAAATAAGCCTCCCGCAAAAAAATTGGCAGACCGCTGTTCAGTCCTTTTGTCATCCCCGGGTGATCACCATGCTGTTTTTCGGGTTTTCCGCCGGACTGCCCATTTTGTTGATTTTTTCGTCTTTGTCGCTGTGGCTCAGGGAAGCCGGGGTCGAGCGCTCAGCTGTTACCTTTTTTTCCTGGGCCGCATTGGGATATTCTTTTAAATTTGTATGGGCCCCTCTGGTCGACCAGATGCCAATTCCCTGGCTGACCCGGAACCTGGGCCGGCGAAGAAGCTGGATTCTGGCCGCACAGATGGGGATTGCCGCAGCAATTGTGTGGATGGCATTTACGGATCCGGCTTCCGGACGTCATCCGTTGACCATCATGGCCCTGGCTGCCGTGATGCTGGGGTTTTCCTCCGCCACCCAGGATATTGTCATCGATGCCTACCGAATTGAATCCGCGTCTGTGGATCTTCAGGCCATGATGGCCTCAGCTTATATCGGCGGATACCGGGTGGGGATGCTCGTGGCCGGAGCCGGCGCCCTGGTGCTGGCTGAGTGGTTTGGATCCACTAGAGACGGATACCTTTTCGAAGCCTGGCAGGCGACCTATCTGATCATGGCTGGAATGATGGCGGTGGGGATGATCACGGCCCTGGTAATTGATGAACCGGCATCCGAGTATAATCCGGCGGATGCTTACAGTTCAAAAACCTACCTGACCGGTCTGGCTCTGTTCGGTCTGGCGGCTGCCGCTTTTGTGCTGATGTTTTACGGTTCCGGAATATTTCTTGAGGATGTCAGAATCCTTCTGGGACAATGGTTGAAAAATGCGACCCTGGCCGGGTTCATGGTGGAATGTGTCCGCCTTGGAGCAGGTATTCTGGCAGCGGTTCTGGTGGGGCGGCTGGGGCTGTTTTTCCGGATGGTCAACAGAAAAATGGTCACTGACAGCTATGTGGCACCGGTCCGGGATTTTTTCGATCGTTACCGGTGGTCGATCGCCTGGTTAATATTGGCGCTGGTGGGGTTGTACCGTATTTCTGATATCGTACTGGGCGTGATCTCGAATGTGTTCTACCAGGATCTGGGATTTACAAAATCGCAGATTGCAAGCGTGGTAAAGACCTTCGGGCTTTTCATGACCATTGCCGGGGGATTTGCAGGAGGGTTGCTTTCCATCCGGTACGGGGTGATCCGCATTCTTTTTTTGGGAGGGCTTCTGGCATCCGCCACCAATCTGCTGTTCATGGTGCTGGCGTTTCACGGGCATGATCTGTTTCTTTTGTATGTGGTGATCGCTGCGGACAATCTGGCGGCCGGGCTTGCCAGTGCCGCATTTGTTGCTTTTCTGTCCAGTCTGACCAGCCTCCGCTTCACTGCGGTTCAATATGCGGTGTTCAGTTCTTTGATGACCCTGATTCCCAAACTGTTCGGCGGGTATTCCGGTACCATGGTGGATGCAGTGGGATATCCGGCCTTTTTCTTTATCACCTTTCTGATGGGACTGCCTGTTCTGGTATTGGTGGGATATTGCAGCCGTTATCTTGATGTGGCAAGCAAATAATTGTTGACAAAGAAAACCCTTTTTTTTACTTAGAAGCGGGGAAAGATACATGCACGACTGAGGCGAAATTTTAAGGTAGGAGGTTTGTAATGACGCAGAAGGTAACACCGGGCAGTGACCTAGTCGGCTCTGTCATGGTTCTCGGTGGCGGAATTGCAGGAATGCAGTCCGCCATTGATCTGGCCAATTCCGGCTATTATGTCTATCTGGTTGAAAAATCATATGCCATCGGGGGTATGATGGCTCAGCTGGATAAGACCTTTCCGACCAACGACTGTACCATGTGAGTGATTTCACCCAAACTGGTCGAGGTCGGCCGGCATCTGAACATTGAACTGTTGACGAATACTGAACTTCTGGAACTGGAGGGAGAACAGGGGAATTTTACGGCCAGAATCAGGGAAAATCCGCGATATATTGATATATCTAAATGTACATCCTGTGGCGAATGTACCAAGGTCTGTCCGGTTGATGTTACCAGCGAACATAACCAGGGCCTGAACAATCGTAAAGCCATTTTTAAACAATATGAACAGGCCATTCCAGGGGCTTACGGCATCTCCAAACGATCTGTGGCTCCGTGTAAGGCCA
Organism: Desulfotignum sp.; assembly: GCA_032250905.1. Classification (GTDB taxonomy): domain Bacteria; phylum Desulfobacterota; class Desulfobacteria; order Desulfobacterales; family Desulfobacteraceae; genus Desulfotignum. The sequence continues at coordinate 11,391 of JAVVEQ010000007.1, forward strand.
CTTGTCCGGCCCATGTGTCCATTCAGGGGTTTATCGCCCTGATGCAGCAGGGCAAATATGCGGAAGCATTGACGTTGTTCAAACAGGAACACCCGTTTCCCGGATCCTGCGGCCGGGTCTGTCATCATCCCTGCGAATCAGTATGTACGCGGGGAGATGCGGATCAGCCCCTGGCCATCCAGTACCTGCACCGGTATCTGGCGGATCTGGATTTTGAGCAGCCATCTGCGTGGGTGCCTCAAATCAGCGAGAAACGGGAAGAAAAAATCGCCATTGTCGGCTCCGGCCCGGCCGGGCTCACAGCGGCCTATTACCTGGCCCAGAAAGGTTACAACGTCACGGTCTTTGAAAAACTGCCCGTCAAGGGCGGCATGATGGCCGTGGGTATCCCGGAATACCGGTTGCCCAAAGCGGAGCTGGAAAAGGAGATCGCCGTGATCGAAGCCCTGGGGGTGACGATTGAAACCGGCGTGGAATTTGGAAAAGACATTACCCTGGACGGTCTGAAAAAAGATGGGTTTTCCGCGTTGTTTATAGCGACCGGTCTCCATGGTTCGAGATCGCTGGGTGTGAAAGGTGAAGACCTGAAAGGCATTCTCAAGGGCACTGAATTTCTGCGGGGCGCAGCTCTGGGTACAGCGGAAAAACTGACCGGAAAAACCCTGGTCATCGGCGGTGGCAATGTCGCTGTGGACGTGGCGCTCACGGCCCGGCGCCTGGGATCCGATGATGTCACCATGGTGTGTCTGGAAAAGCGCGATGAAATGCCGGCCTGGGATTACGAGATCGAAGAAGCCCTGGAAGAAAAGGTCCACATCGTGAACAGCAAGGGGCCGATGCGGTTCTATGGCAATGATGACGGTCGGGTGACAGAAGTCGCCTTCCAGGAATGTACCTCGGTATTTGATGAAGACGGACGGTTCAATCCTCAGTATGATGACTGCCAGCTGACATCATATGAGGCGGACACCGTGATTGTGTCCATCGGCCAGATGGGGGAGACCGGTTTTGCAAAAGACCAGGGCATTGCATTGACCCCGCCCGGCGGATATGAAGCAGATCCGGTCACGTTGCAGACTCCCATTGACTGGGTGTTTGCCGGCGGAGATGCCTTTTACGGGCCCAAATCCGTTGTGGATGCAGTGGCTTCCGGTAAAACTGCCGCGGAAAGCATCCATCGGTTTGTCAATGGTCTGGACCTGGCCGAAGGCAGGGAAAAATCCTGGGAATATGAAAAACCGGAAATCATGGATGTTGCGCACGTCCCGAGAATGCAACCGGAAAAACTGCCGGTGGCCCAGCGGGAAGGCAATTTCAGGGAAGTCTCCCAGGCTCTGGCCAAGGAGCTTATCGACCAGGAAGCGGCCCGGTGCCTGTCCTGCGGCATCTGTTCCGAGTGTTACCAGTGCGTGGAGGTCTGCCTGGCTGGTGCCGTGGAGCACGATCAGGTGCCAGAGATCAGGGATGTCAAGGTTGGATCGGTGATCCTGACCACCGGCGCGGCCACTTATGATCCGACCGCTTTAGCGGATACCTATCTGTACAAGCGGTCTCAAAATGTGATGACCTCTCTGGAATTTGAACGGATTCTGTCCGCCGGCGGCCCCACCATGGGGCATCTGGCACGGCCTTCTGATGGAAAGGAGCCGGAAAAGATCGCCTGGCTTCAGTGTATCGGCTCCCGGGATACCAACCGGTGCGGCAATGGCTACTGCTCTTCGGTGTGCTGCATGTATGCCATCAAGGACGCCATGATCGCCAAGGAGCATTCGGAAAAAGAGCTGGATACCGCCATATTCAACATGGATATGCGGACATTTGGTAAGGATTATGAAAAATATTATCTCAGGGCGTTGGAGCAGGACGGGGTGAGGTTTGTGAAATCCCGGATCCATTCCGTGGTGGAAGAGCCGGGAACCGATAACCTGATTCTGAAATACGCGGATGAACAGGGAAAACTCCATGAAGAAGTGTTTGACATGGTGATCCTTTCCGTGGGTCTGACCATTCCCAAAGAGAGTGTGGACCTGGCAACCCGGATCGGTGTGGCACTCAATCCGTATAATTTTGTGAAAACCTCGACCTTCAATCCTCTGGCATCCAGCCGGCCCGGTGTGTATGTGTCCGGTACGTTCCAGGGGCCTAAAGATATCGCTTCTTCGGTGACAGAAGCCTCGGGTGCGGCCTGTGCCGCCGGCAGGCATCTGGCCCCGGCCCGTCACACGTTGACGAAAACCGTGACGTTGCCGACTGAACGGGATGTGCTGGGAGAAGAACCCCGGGTGGGCGTGTTTGTGTGTAAATGCGGCATTAACATCGCGGGTATCATCGATGTGGACGATGTCTCTGAGTATGCGAAAAACCTGCCCAATGTGGTATATACCGGTGAAAATCTGTTCACCTGTTCCCAGGACACCCAGGTGTCCATCAAGGAGATCATTGACGAACACAAGCTCAACCGCGTGGTGGTGGCCTCCTGTACCCCTAAGACCCATGAGGGCATCTTCATGGACACGCTGGAGGAAGCCGGCCTGAACAAGTATCTGTTTGAAATGGCCAATATCCGGAACCAGGATTCCTGGATGCATTTTCACGAGCCGGAAAAAGCCACAGCCAAGGCCAAGGACCTGATCCGCATGGCCGTGGCCCGGGTAAGTATCCTGGGACCGCTGCATGACAAAAAAATCTCCATCATTGACAAGGCCCTGGTCATCGGCGGCGGCATTGCCGGTATGACTTCGGCCAAAGCATTGGCGGATCAGGGGTTTCATGTCACGCTGCTGGAAAAGGAAGAGACGCTGGGGGGCCTGAGCCGCCGGCTGCATCATACCATCGAGGGCGATGACATTCAGACGTTCGTCAACGAGCTGGCCGATTCAGTGGAAACCCATGAGCACATAGAGGTGCTCAAACAGGCTCTGGTGGTGGAATTTGGCGGGTACAAAGGCAATTTCAAGACCGAGGTCCTGGTAGGGCCTGACATGAAGCAGAAAAAGATCGATCACGGTGTGATGATCGTTGCCACGGGTGCCACCGAGTACCAGCCCACCGAGTATCTTTTCAACGAAAGCGATGCCGTGGTGACCCAGCTGGAGCTGGCGGACCGGCTGGCGGAAAACAGGCTGGGAAGTCCGGACCGGGTGATCATGATTCAGTGCGTGGGCTCTCGAAATGAGGACAATCCCAATTGTTCCCGGATCTGCTGTCAGAATGCGGTCAAAAACGCCATTGCCATCAAGGAAACCAGCCCGGATACGGATGTGTTTATTCTGTACCGGGATATGCGAACCTATTCCATGCTGGAGGAATATTATACCAAAGCCCGGAACATGGGGGTGATCTTTTCCCGGTTCAACGTGGAAGATCCACCCAGAGTGGAAAAAGCCGAAGACGGCGGGCTCACCGTTACGTTCATGGATCATGTTCTGGGACAGTATATCGAAGCAGACGCCGATCTGGTGGCGCTGTCCGCCGGAGTCACTGCTGCAGATACCCGGGAGCTCTCCCGTATCATCAAGGCCCAGCGTAATCCGGAGGGATTTTTCATGGAAGCCCATGTCAAGCTTCGGCCGGTGGACGGCGGCACAGAAGGGGTGTTCATCTGCGGTACGGCCCATGGCCCCAAGCTGATTACTGAAACCGTGGCCCAGGCCATGGCTGCCGCATCCCGGGCCGCCACCTATCTGTCCCAGGAATTCCTGACCCTGTCTGCGGTGGTTGCGGAGGTGGATCAGGATCGATGTGCCTCCTGCCTGGTCTGTGTCCGGTCCTGTCCCTATCATGTGCCGGTGATCAATGAAATGGGTGTTTCCTACATCGATCCGGCCCTGTGCCAGGGATGCGGGGTGTGTGCATCGGAATGCCCGGCCAAAGCCATCAAACTCAACTGGTATGAAGACGACTCATTGCTCAGCAAGGTGGAATCCCTGCTGGAGGAGGTATGACATGACAAAAGAATTTGAACCGGTCATCCTGGCATTTTGCTGTAACTACTGAGGGTATTCTGCAGCGGACCTGGCAGGTTCCATGAGGCTGAAAATACCAACAAATTTTAGAATTATCCGGGTTCCATGCACTGGAAAAGTGGATATCATTCACATCTTGCGCGCCTTTGAAAAAGGGGCGGACGGGGTGTATGTGGTGGGATGCATGGAAGGGGACTGCCATTTCAACGAGGGCAATTTCAGAGCGAGGAAACGGGTGGAACAGGCCGCCAGAGTCCTGGAGAAGATCGGGGTAGGCGGAGACCGGGTAAAGATGTATAATCTGTCTTCCGGAGAAGGACCCTTGTTTGCTCAATATTCAACGGAAATGGTTAATCTGATTAAGAAGATGGGACCCAGTCCCATCAGACTGGCAAAACAACGGTTGGCAAATAAGGCCGATGCTGCCTGAAGAAGAAAATAGTTAACCACCTAAGCATGAGGTAAGCATGATAATAGCAGAGAAAAAACCCATTGAAGAGATTATCCGGGAAGTCGAGTCCTATGACCGCATCCTGGTGCTGGGATGCAATGAGTGCGTGACGGTCTGTGAGGCCGGGGGTAAAAAAGAGGTGGAGGTGCTGGCATCGGTGCTTCGAATGAATTGCATGGCCCAGGGCCGGGAGAAAACCATAGACGAACGGACCCTGGAACGTCAGTGTGACCACGAGTATCTGGAGGAAATCCGGGATGTGGTGGATGATTATGATGCCATTGTGTCCCTTGCCTGCGGTGTGGGCGTGCAGTTTACTGCGGAAAAATACATGACAACACCGGTGCTGCCGGGGGTCAATACCGTTTGCCTGGGCGCCAATGAAGACCGGGGCCTGTGGACGGAACGCTGCCAGGCCTGCGGGACATGTGTTCTGGCCCGGACCGGGGGCATCTGTCCGGTGTCCCGGTGTGCCAAACGGGTGCTCAACGGTCCCTGCGGCGGTTCCACCAACGGCAAGTGTGAAATTTCCAAGGACACGGACTGTGCCTGGCAGCTGATCATCGACCGATTGAAAGCCCTGGGTAAAATGGAGGACTATGAAAAAGTCGCCCCTGTGAAAGACTGGTCCACCGACCGGGCCGGCGGGCCGAGAACCGTAACCAGGGAGGATGTGAAGATATGAGCGAATATGTAAGCGACAGCAGACTGGAGCGCGTGTTAAAGGCAGGACATCTGGGAGTGACGTCCGAGTGCGGACCGCCCCGGGGAAGTGATCCGGAGGATATCAAGAAAAAAGGACTCCTGATCAAGGACTATGTGGATGCGGTGAATGTCACGGACAACCAGACCGCCATGACCCGCATGTCTTCTCTGGCCGCCTGTATTCACCTGAAGCTGCTGGGCATTGAACCGGTGCTGCAGATGGTGACAAGGGACAGAAACCGCGTGGCACTGCAAAGTGATGTCCTGGGGGCCGCATCATTTGATATTCCCAATATGCTGTGCCTGTCCGGGGATCATCAGAGTTTCGGTGACTGCGCCCAGGGCCAGAATGTGCATGACCTGGATTCCATGCAGCTGGTGCAGACCGTCCGTTATATGCGGGATGAGGGCAAGTTCCTGGGTGGAGACGATATTAAACGTCCGCCCCGGATTTTTGTGGGAGCGGCCGCCAATCCATTTGCCGATCCGTTTGAGATCCGGGTGCCGAGGCTGGCCAAGAAAATTGCCTGCGGTGCGGAATTCATCCAGACCCAGTGCATCTATAACATTGACAAGTTCAAGGAATGGATGCGACGGGCTGTGGACCGGGGTTTGACTGAAAAGACCTTTATCATGGCCGGCATGACGCCCATGAAGTCCGTGGGTATGGCCAAATATATGAAAAACAAGGTGCCGGGCATGGATGTGCCTGATGAAATTATCCAGCGGCTGTCAGGTGTGGAAAAAAAGGACCAGGCAAAAGAAGGCATTGACATCTGCGTGGAGCATATCCAGGAACTCAAGGAAGTTACCGGAGTCGCCGGTTTTCACATCATGGCCATCGAATGGGAGGAGAAAGTGCCGGAAATTGTTGAAAGAAGCGGGCTTTACCCGAGACCGGAAGTATAGACAGACAAGCAATCTTTTGTATCCAATGGAGACCAGGACCTGGAAACACATTACCGGGTCCTGGTCTTGTGCCTTGTCAATTATGGATGAGTGATTTTCGATATAAGGAGAGGGTATGGCAGTCATTGTTAAATACATTGTTGTCAGGAACGGAGAGGAAAAAATGACATTTGCGACAAAAAAAGAAGCAGACGCCTATGACAAGATGCTTGACATTGCCGACAATATGTTTGAATTCCTTGACAAGTCAGAACTGAAGCTGCCTGAAGACCAGATGGAACAGATCTCTCTGCTTCTGGCCGAGAACAGAGATGTCGTGATGCCCATCCTCAGGGGAATCAACCCCAAAAAACAGGCGCCTGCCAAACAGAAAAAATCTTCCGAAAAACCCGGTGATGAGGCCAGAGCCACCAAAACTGCGGACAGCCCGGCATCCAAACAGAAAACAGCCAAAAAATAGCGGTTCAAAATGTTGAACATGGCAATTATGGCAAAAAAAGTCTTTTATTTTAGATGGTTATGGTTCTTTATTTTTTGACTGGGATATCAGTTTGTGCCAAAGAGTTCAAAATTGTGAACAGGTGCTGCTTCATTTTTTGCGGGGGAGGGTCTGGTATCAATCAATCTAAAATTATAACTGTCTGGAACAAATGGAAAAACATGAGAATTCTGAAAAATATTATTTTATATTCCAAAAAAAATGTGATTGGCATGTGTGTTGCATTACAAATAAACAACTAATCGCCAATTAGTTTTTTCATCTTTTTTTCCTTTTCTGAAAAGGCTGCCTCCAAAGAGGCGGCCTTTTTCAGTTTTGGCATATCTGACAGCCGGTAATGCACGCATGCGGTTTTTGATCACCATCCCCCCGGTCGGTGTTCAAAAACAGTCTGAAAACCGTTCTCATGGCAGGAGCCGGCGGAGATGATCGATAATTTCATGATTGTCAGGAAACCGCCTGGCCTGACCTTTTGAAAAAATCGTGGTTTGATCGGCAGTGATTTCATAAATACCGTTACTGCCGGGTACCAGTTTTGGAGTGATATGAAATTCTTTTTCAATGATGTCTGCCAGACCGGCAGCCCGCGGTTCGTAGTTTCAAACGGAACAGTAGGTGATCTTGATTTCCATAAATACCTTCCTTTGGGATTTCAGAACGGTTTTTCCATGTTTACCCGTGTTAAAACATCAGGAATTGGTTGTGATATCGCCTGGATTATAGTAAAGGTAAATTATTTTTATTGCAATGACTGTAAAAGCGTTTCAGTCAATTTAAAATGAATATTTTTTAAAAGGTGGTTCCATGACAGAAGTTATTTTCGGTTTCCTGAGCAGTATCGGTTTTACCCACCCGATCCATCCGGCCTTTACCCATATTCCCATGGGCATGGTAATCGGCGCCGTGGTCTTTCGCCTGGCCTCTTTTCTCCCCAGAATGAAAATGCTGGCAAAAACCGGATATCATTGTGTGATTCTGGCGCTTCTGGGGATTGCCCCCACCATATTTACCGGCTACCTGGACTGGCAGCACCGCTTCGGGGGCGAGTGGGAGTTTCTGATTGTTCTGAAAATGGTGCTGGCAGCAGTTTTGACAGTGCTGCTGCTGTTGACCGCCATCAAGGATGATCCTGAAAACCGCGGATTTGACCGGCGCACCGCATGGTATCTGCTGATGGTGGTGGTGGCCATCGGGCTGGGATACTCCGGTGGGGAACTGCAATATGGATAATGCCTGGAACGCTATAAACTCAGGCCATAAGACAATGAATGATAAAAAAATCCAAGGGGAGTCAACATGATGAAGAAAATGGGATTGTTGGTGCTGGCTGCGGCCATTCTGCTGCCGGGCGGCCTGTTCGCGTCAGACTATGCCCACAAGCTGGAAGTGAAAGACATGACCGTGTCCTGGACGCTTGACGGGGATCAGATTCAGATGGAATTGAGTGCGAAAACCACAGGCTGGGTCTCAATCGGAATTGATCCGGAAGACGCCATGGGCGGTGGCGACATTATTATCGGTGCCGTCAAAAACGGCAAGGTCAGAATCGAAGACCATTTTGCGGACAGAAAACGGGGCCATTCCCCGGATGAAAAACTGGGGGGGACCAATCAGGTGATTGATCCGGCAGGGGAAGAACAGGACGGAGTGACGACCATTTCCTTCGCCCGTCAGGTGAATGCATCGGAACAGTGGGACAAACCCATACAAACAAGCGGCAAGACAAGGGTCATGATTGCCTTTGGCAGCGGCAGGGATTCATTTATCGCCGCGCATCAGTACCGGGTGGTATATGACATCGATTTTGCCACGGGTGAAGCTGTCAAGGTCGAATGATATTCTGGAGAAAAACCGCCGGCCGGGCCTTCAAAGCCGGCCCGGCCATCACCGCATGGGTCTGCTGCCTGATGCTGATCCTTCCTGAGATATCTGTATATGCGGAAGGTACTGGACAGGATCCCTCTGTGCATGACCCTGCCGGTCATACGCCGGTGATCCAGTCAGATCCGCACCATGACCATGATGCCATGGTCATGGATGCCCTGAATGAAACAAGCGGGCTGGCGGATCAGGTGAGGGTCGAGGAACAGCTGGGTAACCATATCGACCTGGAGGCCCGTTTTCTGGACGCCCGGGGCCGGCCCGTGACCATCGGTGAGATATTTGACAAACCTGTGGTTCTTCTGCCCATCTGGTTTTTCTGTCCTTCTGTGTGTACGTTTCTCCAGGCGGATCTGGCAAAGGCATTGAACCGGGTGGATCAGCAACCCGGTGAGGAATTCAATATCATCACCCTGAGTTTTTCAGATGATGAGGATCCGTCCCATGCGCTGGCTGCCAAAAAGAATTATGCCAACCTTGTCCAGCGCGATTTTCCCCTGGAAAACTGGTTCTATCTCACCGGGGATGCAGAAAATATCCGGCGGGTGACCGATTCGGTGGGGTATTATTTTGTCAAGAAACAACCCCATGTATATATCCATCCCAACGCCATGGTGGTGCTGGCAGAAGATGGAAAAATTATCCGCTATCTTTACGGCCCCGGATTCCTGCCTTTCGACCTGGGCATGGCGTTGACCGAGGCCCGGAAAGGGGAACCCGGGGTGTCCATCAAGCGGCGGGTACTGTCTTTCTGCTTTGATTATGATCCTGAAAACAGCACCTATGTGTTCCGGCTGTTCCGTATCACCGGGACGGTGATTCTGGTTCTGCTGGCCGGATTTCTGGTGTTCCTGCTGCGGCCGGGAAAGAAAACCAGACGGAAACGGTCACGGGCATAAGCGCGTCGCGTATAGGATCATTGCGCCCCCCTCTGTTACATCCTGCCGGTTCATTTCACCACTGGGTATTCCCTGTTTGAGAGGCTGTTATGGAAACTGTCAAGTCATTTTATCAGACCCCTGAACCGGCGGCATTTACCGGTATCTGGTCCTGGCTGATCACCTTTGATCACAAACGCATCGCCCTGCTGTATCTGTTTTCCATCCTGTTCTGGTTCCTGCTGGCCGTGGCCCTGGGCGGCATGATTCGGCTGGAGCTGATGACGCCGGGAAAGACGTTTCTGGACGCCCAGGCATACAATTCCGTGTTCACGCTGCATGGCGTGATCATGATTTTCCTGTTCATCATTCCAGCCCTGCCTGCCATTTTCGGCAATTTTTTTCTGCCCATCCACATCGGGGCCGAAGATGTGTATTTTCCCAGACTCAACCTGCTGTCCTGGTACCTTTACATGGCCGGTGGCATCGTGGCCATTGTGTCGCTTTTTTCCGACGGATTTGCCGACACCGGGTGGACCTTTTATGTGCCGTTCTCCATCTCCACCAACACCAATGTGTCCACGGCCGTATTCGCAGCGTTTATCCTGGGTTTTTCCTCCATGCTTACCGGCATCAATTTCATCACCACCATCCACAAGATGCGGGCAAAAACCATGGGATGGCTTCAGCTGCCTCTGTTCACCTGGAGCCTTTACGCCACGGCCTGGGTCCAACTGCTGGCCACCCCCGTGGTCACCATCACCCTGGTGCTGGTGATGATCGAACGGTTTTTTGATGTGGGGCTCTTCGACCCGGCCCGGGGGGGGGATCCGGTACTGTACCAGCACCTTTTCTGGATGTATTCTCACCCGGCCGTGTACATCATGATCCTGCCGGGCATGGGCGTGATTTCTGAGATCATCCCGGTGTTTGCCAGAAAATCGATCTTTGGATACAAGGCCATTGTGGCTTCGTCCCTGGCCATCGCCATTGCCGGATCACTGGTGTGGGCCCACCATATGTACACCAGCGGCATGAGCGACACGGCGGTGTTCGTGTTTTCCCTGCTGACGTTTGTGGTGGCTATTCCATCAGCCATCAAGGTGTTTTCCTGGGTCGCCACCCTTTACAAGGGGGCCATTGAGATGAGCCCGCCCCTGTTTCTGTCCCTGTGCTTTATCTATCTGTTCTCCGTGGGCGGGCTGACCGGGCTGGTGCTGGGGGCGGCCGGGGCCAACATCCATGTGCATGACACCCATTTTGTGGTGGCCCATTTTCATTTCACCATGTTCGGGGGGACGGGGTTTGCTTTTTTTGCCGCGCTGCACTACTGGTGGCCCAAAATGTTCGGGAAAATGTATGATTTCAAAAAGGCGTATATCGCCGCCATTCTTGTCACCGGCGGTTTCATGCTCCATTATGTCCCCATGTTTGTGCTGGGGCTCCAGGGCATGCCGCGGCGGTATTATGACTATCTGCCGCAGTATGCGGCCGGCAATTTTTTTGCCGGATTCGGTGCCTTGTTCATGGTCGCCGGCATCATTCTGATGATGGGGAACCTGTTTACCTCCCTGAGAAGAGAGCATGCCGCCGCCCCCAATCCCTGGGGCGGGGTGACCCTGGAGTGGACCATCCCTTCGCCGCCGCCGCTGCACAATTTTGAAAAAGAACCGGAGGTGCCGGGTTATCCTTATGATTTTTCAAAGATCACGGCCGCCGGATCCGGCTCATCCATGGATACAGAGGTCAGCAGATGACGGCAAAAACAGATCCGACAGGCAAAAAACTGGGCATGTGGCTGTTCCTGTATACCGAGATTATCCTGTTCGGGGGTCTGTTTGTCCTGTATGCCGTATATTTTGCCGGATACTCCGAAGATTTCATTGCCGGAGCCAAAGAGCTGGACCTGTTTTTCGGGGTCGTGAACACCATCATTCTGCTGATATCCAGCTTTTGCGTAGCAGCAGGTATCACGGCGGTGCAGAAGACCCACACCCGCATCGCCCTGGCCGGCCTGTGGGGGGCTCTGGCCTGCGGGGCCGTGTTCCTGGTGAACAAATATATTGAATGGGGGCACAAATTTGAAAACGGCATCTATCCGGGATCGGACAGACTGTTGGACGGTCCGGCCGGTCAGAATCTGTTTTTCGGCCTGTATTACGTGGTCACCGGGCTTCACGGTCTTCACATCCTCATCGGAATGACATTGCTGGCTGTCAGTCTGATGCTGGTCTACCGGCACAAAGTCACGGTGCAGAACTATTCGGTCCTGGACAATTCAGGACTGTACTGGCATCTGGTGGACCTGATCTGGATTTTTATTTTTCCTTTGTTTTACTTGGTGGTCTGATTAAAGGAGTCATTTACTGTGGCATCTGAATCCCATATTGTTGAATACAAAACCCTGGGGCTGACCCTGGCGGCTCTGCTGGTGATGACCGGCGTGACCGTGGGGGTCGCATCCATCGACCTGGGCTGGATCAATGTCTGGATCGCCCTGATGATCGCATCGGTCAAGGCTGGCACAGTGCTGCTGGTGTTCATGCACATGCGATACGAAGACCGGATGCTGCAGTGGTCGTTTCTGGCCACGGTGCTGTTTCTGACCATCATGATCGGGTTTATCTTCTGGGACGTGGCGTTCAGGTGAGGAGGCCGCATGACTGATATTATCAATCCGGTCACCCTGGTGGACCGGTCCTTTTATTTTATCATCGGATTTTCTTTTGTGTTTCTTTTTGCCATCACTCTGGTGATGATCTATTTTGTCATCCGGTACCGCCGGTCCCGGCATCCGGTGCCTGCGGATATCCGGGGAAACTGGAAGCTGGAAATCGCCTGGACATTTATCCCCACCCTCATCGCTCTGGCCATGTTCGTGTCCGGCTGGCAGGCCTATACCGGGCTGCGCAACGTACCCGAAGGGGCCCTGGAGGTGGATGTCATTGCCCAGTCCTTTTCCTGGATTTTCATCTATCCCACGGGCAAGGAAACAGAAAACGAACTCCAGGTGCCGGTGAACACACCCGTGAAACTCAACATCACCTCGGCGGATGTGATTCACAGCATGTATATTCCGGCCTTCCGGGTCAAGGTGGATGCGGTCAAGGGTCTGACCACCTATGCCTGGTTTCTGCCGGAGAACATTGGGGAGTATTTTCTTCAATGCACGGAATTCTGCGGGGTGGGCCATGCAGATATGACCGGTGTGGTCCGGGTGGTGTCCCGGGAAGCATTTGATGAATGGGTGGAAGAGGATGACGGATGGTAAAGGGAACCGCCATGCGGATGGCCGCCGAGCTGACCAAGATCCGGCTCACCGGATTTGTCACCCTGTCCGCCATGTTCGGGCATATCCTGGCGGCTCCGGCCCCGGGGATCGATACCCTGGTCACCGGCGCCGGGGTGTGGCTGCTGGCCGCCGGGGCCGCGGTGCTCAACCATGTTCAGGACCGGCGGTATGACCGCTGGTTTGCCAGAACCAGGCTTCGGTGCCTTCCGCAGAAGAGCGTGTCTTTATGGACCGCTGGATGGCTGGCATCGGGCCTGACGCTTTCCGGCCTGGTCCTTCTTGCCGGGGGGCTGGATACCCACGTTCCCTGGATTCTGGGCGTTGCTGCCCTGGTCTTATACAACGGCCTGTACACCCCGCTGAAGAAAAAAACCCTGTTTGCCGTGTGGCCCGGTGTGGCCTGCGGCATGCTGCCCCCGGCCATCGGGTGGGCAGCGGTGCCCCAGGCCCTGTGCCAGGGCACCGGATACCAGTTGTTCGGGGTGATGCTGGTCATGGGCATCTGGCAGGTCCCCCATTTCCTGATCCTGGCCGCCAGCCAGCCGGTTCATGACCCTGGGGCGGACCGGTTTCCCAGCTTTATCCGCCTGTGGACGAAAACAGAGCTTTTTCTTCAGATTCTGTTATGGGTCTGTGTTTACAGCCTGGGGATTTTCTGGTTTATTCTTAACGGCGGGATGGCCAGCCCGGGTTTTTCAGCGGGCCTGGCCGGGCTGGCGCTGGCCCTGCCCGTGGTCATGGGGCTGTGTTTCAGAGGACGTCAGGAACGCCCCAGACCCGGCGGATTCACCGCCATCAATCTGTCCATGCTCATTTTCATGGTGCTGGGGATACTGGACCGGATGCTGCCAGTTGTTTCTCAGCTGCGATGACGGCGGCAATCCCGGTATGCAGATCCTGAATGAGCCGGGTTTCTCCGATTCCCAGCCGGAAACGGTTGCTGATGTCAAACACGGACTTTGTTACGGCGGTTTTTTCGCCTTGCGTGCCCCGGATCTGCAGTCCATGGGCCAATGCCAGCTTTCTGAGCAGGTCCGGATGCGTTTCCAGTTCGGGCAGCCGGATGTGCACACTGGCCCGCATGGCGCTGCCGATATTGGTCGGACAGGCGTTCAGGCAGCCTAAATCAGGGTCTGCCGCAAAGTCAAGACGATTGCTGATATGCCCGAGAACAGACACCATCCGGTTGAATACCCTGGCCAGTGCCCCGGTTTTTTCAAGGCAGAAAATACGCAGTTGATCTTCTTCATTGACCCAGACGCGAACGGCCTGGTCATGGCTGATAAAGACGCCCCTGGATGCGGGAAAATCCCGGGTGATGCCGGCGGCAGACTGAAACCGGTCTCCGGGTGGAAAAGCGGTGCCCCGGAACGCCCGGATGCCGATCTGATCAGGGGTCAATCCATCCATGGTATGGAAATGGCCTTGGAGTGAAACAGGCAAAGACATGAGCACCTGTTTTATCTGTTGTGCCACGGCCCGACGGTCCTGGGGCGTGATGTGGGGCATGAACGGGTATCCGGACAGGTTTCTGGCCACTCGTATCCGGGTGGAGAGAATAAAACGGTTTTCCGGGTCCGGGTTCGGCAGATCCAGAGATTCCAGGCTGGATAAGTGACGGATCGGACCGGTGATCTGATGATATGCCCGGATCACCGGATCGAAAATTTCCCTGAACAGGGTATAGGTTTCCGCATCGCCGGCATAAATGCCGATGTCGGAATCGGGATTTTCCCGGCCGGAGCGGATTGCCTGTGCCAGGGTGAACCCGGTTGCGGTCTTCAGCCTGGACAGGCGCATAAACATGGCCGGGGTTAAGAATCTGCTTGCCAGGGAACCGGCACTGTCAGGAAACACGGATTGACAATCAGCGTCAGGAGTCATAGCCCGAAGCCTGTGAGGAGATGCCCCGGGCCAGGGTGGTCTGGATGATGTCCAGTACCGCACAGTCTTGATGACACCTGGGCAGACTCTTTTTGTTTTCACAGGTCAGGCAGGGGCTGCGGGTCAGGTATCCGATTTCAAAATCGAATTGATCTCTGTTAACATGTGTCTTCATGTCGGATTTTCTTTGATTGTTCACAACACAATACTATAGCAGAGATGAGGTGGCATCGTCAATACAATGCAAAAAAATCAGCATGGCCTTTTGCCTTGTCAGACCGGTCAACACATGATAATTGAAAGACCATGTAAATGGCTTTTTTGATCAACCATAACGTGGAAGGTATATTTTTTGTGGGTGATTCTCGTTTTGCGGAATTAAAGGAAAAGGAAAAACAGGCAAGAAAGCAGATTGTCATTGAATCCGCCCTGGCGTTGTTCGCAAAAAAACCGTTCTATGAAGTGGGCATGCGGGAGGTGGCGGACGAGGCCGGTATATCTGCCGCCACCATTTACCGGTATTTCCCCAGCCAGCAGGCGTTGTTCAACGAAGCCTTTCTTCAGGACATCTCCGCAGCCTGTGAAGAGTTCAACACCATGGTCCAGACCGATGAACCCGCGAGTATCGAGCAGTTCGGAATCAAATTCGTGGATCATCTCATCAACAATGAGTCCACCTTTCAAATGATGGCTTATTTGATGCTCAAGGACAATCTGTCCCATCCGGTCATGGGAAAATTCGAATCCGTAACCAAAATATTTTTCGACCTGTTCACTCAGCTGCTGATGCGTCATGGTGTGGCAAAGGAACAGGCCCGTATCTATTCCCACGCATTTGTGGCATCCATTACCGGAATTCTCATGACCTTCCGTAATTCACCGTTGAAGGACAAAGGATCCACAAGAAACCATATCATCAAAGTGGTGCAACTGACTGCATCCCTGTATACAAACCAGTTGCTGGGTCACCAGGAAGGATCGTGACAGCGCCTGACCGTGACCGGGCATGATTTGAAGGAGGTGTCATTATGGCAAAAACAGTATTGGTGCCGGTAGCCCAGGGAATCGAGGAGATGGAAGCGATTACCATCATTGATGTACTTCGACGGGCCGGGGCCCAGGTGGTGGTGGCTTCCGTGGATGACCTGACGGTGAAGGCGGCCCGGGGCATGGAATTCAAGGCGGATGGTTTAATCAAAGACTACAGGGACAGGGAGTTTGACCTGATTGTGCTGCCCGGAGGTATGCCAGGGGCGGACAATCTGAAAAAATCCAAAGACCTGGCAGACCTGCTTACGGCACAGGCGGCACAGAAAAAACTCTACGGTGCCATCTGCGCGTCTCCTGCGGTGGTGCTGCATTCCCTGGGCCTGGTTACGCCTGGTGCCGTGACCTGTCACCCGGGGTTTGCCGATCTGATTGACGGAGGGGCTGTTCTAAATCAGAATGTTGTCATCAACGGACATTGTATTACCAGCAAAGGGGCGGGGACCGCGCTGGAGTTTGCTCTGACACTGGTAGATCAACTGTTCGGCGACGAGGTTCTGGCGGATGTCAAAGGCGGCCTGGCCCTTTAGCAGCTTTTTTTCAACAGAACGGCTGATGCAGCTTCTGGACAATCACCGGCAGCGCAGCCTGCAGATTGCTCTGGGGCTGGGCATGCTGGTGATTGTGATACTGATCGAAGTGCTGGCGGTGACTCCGGCAGGCATCTATTCCTATGGCACGGAGGGGTATCGGAATTTCAAAATCAATGCCCCGAAGCAGCGGATTCTGGCGGAGATCAACCGGGTGTCCGCCATCCGGAAATTGATCACCTGCGATCCGGCTTCTGAAAGCACACGGGTGACCCGACGTCATTTTATCCTCACACCGGAACTGGCAGCCGCAGATGTGTGGATTGCCCGGTACCGCAAACACAGTGTGGCCGTTTTTCTATTCAAGGAACAGACCCTTTCCCGAATATTATTGCTGAAAACCCGACTCAACCGTCCGATATCTTCTGTCTTGTTTGACACCTGCCGCCCGGATCTGCTTGACAATGCGGATCTTCTTCTGGAGACCCAGACCGCTCACCCGGTTTTTTATCATTGAAAAACGGGCATTGAATGTTCCAAATGGTTGCTGTATATTGGCGATTTCAATCATTAACATATACCGGACTGTTTTTTCAGGTCTGAAACCGTCAGGAAAGAGGTATGAAGCAAATAGAAGACATACAATCGACACGGATCGGGGTGGTGGGGGCCGGCTCCTGGGGGACCGCGCTGGCCAAGCTGTTGGCTGAAAAGGGGTTTGACATCGATTTCTGGGTATTTGAACCCGAAGTGAAAGAACAGATCCAGACCTTCCGGGAAAACAGGGTGTTTCTGCCGGGTTTTTCGCTTCCCGATTCGATCCGACCCTCCAATGATATTGAAACCGTGGTCAAAGACAAGGATCTGGTACTGTTGGTCGTACCCTCTCACTGTATGCGGTCTGTGGCCACGCAGATGAAGCCGTTTGTTTCCAGGGATGCCGTGATGGTCAGTGCATCCAAAGGCATTGAGAACAAAACGCACCTGACCATGACCGGCATTCTGGCGGAGATTCTGGATTTTCTGCCACCGGAAAACCTGGCGGTACTGTCCGGCCCCAGTTTTGCCAAAGAAGTGGCAGCCGGGATTCCCACGGTGGTGGCGGCCGCATCCGAGAACGACAACGTGGCCCGTTTTGTCCAGGCCGTGTTCGCCTCTCCCATGTTTCGGGTCTATGTCAACCATGATCCCATCGGCACCCAGATCGGCGGGGCCATGAAAAATATACTGGCCATTGCCGCGGGTATCTGTGACGGCATGAACATGGGACTGAACCCCAGGGCGGCCCTGATCACCCGGGGGCTGACGGAAATGAACCGCCTGGGAACCCGCCTGGGGGCGGATCCGCTGACCCTGTCCGGTCTGGCCGGGGTCGGGGACCTCCTGCTCACCTGTACCGGGGCGTTAAGCCGCAATTACACGGTGGGCGTCCAGATCGGCCAGGGCAAAAAACTGGATGATATCATTTCTGAAATGCGTATGGTTGCCGAAGGGGTGAAAACCACCCGGTCGGTATACAACCTTTCCAGAAAACTGGGCGTGGATCTGCCCATATGCAATGAAGTCTACCATGTTCTGTTTGAGAATTATCCATTGGAAGAAACCATACAGCGCCTGATGAACCGCTCATTGAAACATGAACTGGACGGGGTGCTGTAAAAAAAATGATGGTTTCGATTCGGGACAGTCTTGGCCTGTCGAGCCCGGGTGTGATCAGCCTCATCGGCGCCGGCGGTAAAACCAGCCTGATGTTCGGCCTGGCCCGGGAACTGGCAGCATCGGGTCATACTGTTTTGTCCACCACCACCACGAATCTGTTCTTTCCGACCAAAAATCAGTCACCGGTTACCCTGCTGGCAAAAACTGCCCCCGATTTCCTGGCCCTTGCAGCAACGGCTTTAAAGGACCATTGCCATGTTTCAGCAGGCACCCGCCATGTGCCCGGTACCGGTAAGATCAAGGGGTTTTCCGCTTCCGGCATCGATGAGATATGGCATGCCGGGATGTTTGACTGGATCATTGTGGAAGCGGACGGTTCCCGGCAGCTGCCCATCAAGGCCAGTGACACCCATGAACCGGTGATTCCCTCCACCACCACCGCCATTGTCCATGTCACCGGCCTGGACGCGGTGAACACCCCGGTGGATGACACCCATGTGCACCGGTCCGCCATCTTTTGTGCCAACACCGGCCTGGCGCCGGGAAGCCGGGTGGACGTGCATGCCATGGCGGTATCTTGTGTGCTGGAAATCCGGAAAGCCAGTGCCCTGGCCGGATCTGATCCGGTCACCGTGATCTGGCTCAACAAGGCGGATGATCCGTTGCGGATGGCGGCGGGCCAGGCTGTGGCGGCCCGGCTAAAGACCCATCAAAAGGAGATTGACACCCACCTGGCCCTGCTGCACCCTCAGACCCGTCACTACCAGAACCGGTCCCATCTTCATGCCCAATTCCTTTTTCCGGGACGGCAGGCCCCATGCCCCGGCCGGGTGGTGATTGCCAGCCTCATCCATGCCGATCCGGTCAGGGAGGTGGTTATCCTGTGACCGCTGACAGCTCAGTCCGGCGTCAGAAAAAAGTCGCCGGCATCATCCTGGCGGCCGGATGTGGATCCCGCATGGGAAAAGCCAAGCAGCTGCTGCCCTTTGGCCATACCACCCTGCTGGGCCGGGTGGTCACCACAGCCAGGGCCGCCGGACTGGATGCGATCCTGCTGGTTCTGGGTTTCGAGGCCGAACAGATTCGCCATGCCCTGGGCCTGACCTGCCCGAACCAGACCCATCCGAACCAGACCCATCCGAACCAGACCTGTCCGAACCAGACCTGTCCGGGCAGGATCGCCATTCAGGTGATCGACAACCCGGACTGGCAAAAAGGCCAGTCCTTTTCCGTGGCCGCCGGTCTCAGTGCCCTGCCGCCGGACATGGACGGGGTGCTGTTCCTGCTGGGGGACCAGCCCCTGGTCACGGCCCGGACCCTCCATCAACTGGTATCTGCATTCCAGATCACTGATTACTGGATTCTGGCCCCCTGTTTCAAAGGCCGGCGCGGCAACCCCGTGCTGGTGGCATCCCCGTTGTTTGACCGGCTCAGACATCCGGTCGGGGATGCCGGTGCCCGGGTGCTCTTCGAGGAATTCAGGTGCCGGATGCACTGCCTGGAGGTGGATGATCCCGGTATTCTCAGAGATGTGGATACACCGGAAGATTACGCTGACCTTGTCCGGGAACGGAAAGGCGGATAAATCGGTTTCATCAAGGAGAAAGATTATGATACGCTCTTTTAAAGGCAAAACCCCCCGCATCGCTCCATCCGCTTATGTGGACGATACGGCGGTGCTGATTGGAGATATCGAAATCGGTGAAGAATCCAGTGTGTGGCCCGGCGCCGTCATCCGGGCGGACCTGGGAAAAATCACCATCGGACGAAAGACCATTGTGGAGGACAACTGCGTTATCCATGCCGGTGCACCGAACGGCAGAGACGGAGATGTCTTCATCGGGGACAGGGTGGTCATCGGGCACGGGGCCGTTCTCAACTGCCGGTCCATCGGCAGCTACGTGCTCATCGGGATGAACGCCACCCTGCTCCATGAAGCCTGCATCGGTGATTACTGCCTCATCGGTGCTGCCGCCCTGGTGGGGGCCGGCAAAATCATTCCGGATTATTCCCTGGTGTTCGGCGCTCCCGGGCAGATCAAGGGCCGGCCGACTGAAGATCAGCTCTGGTGGGCCAAAAGCGCGTACGAAGAATACAAGCCGTTGATGGATGAGTATAAAAAATTACAATCGATTCCGTCTTAACCGGTCCACCCAGACATCATATCCGGTCCTGCTGAAATTGAGCGAAAGCAGGTTCATGAACCCCGGCTCTTTTCCAGGCAGGATATGCTCCGTGGGGATGCAGGGCACAATCACGTTATTCATTGGTCAGATCAGCCAGCTGTTTCATCAGATCATCGTATTCATCTTCATACGCCAGAAGATCCATCATCACCGGCGGTTTGACCGAGTGGGCCGGCAACCGGGCCTTGGTTTCTCTGATCAGCACATCCAGTTCCGTCAGTCTTTTTTTGATTTCTTTTTCGGTTTTCAAGGGGTGCTGCGCCTCCTGTGTCTTCCCAATTGATATTGATACGAGTATACCATAAATCGGGCTGGAAATGTCGATATTGACAAATGACCCCCTGGGCGATACTGTAAATTCTTCGAAATCCTTCAAAAAAACAAGGAGAACCGGTATGACTAAGCACACCCCGCGGCTGCTGGATGCCCTGGATGCATTTGAAGACGGTATATACATCGTGAATGAAAATTTTACAGTGGAGTATATGAACCGGTTCATGAAAAACCTGTTTGGAGACGGGGTGGGGGAAAAATGCCACAAGGTACTGCTCAATTATGAAAAACCCTGTGACTGGTGTAACTACAGGGAGATTTTCGAGAAAAACGAAACCCGCCATTCAGAAATTTATCTGGAAACGGTGAAAAAAACTTTTCTCCTGTCTGAAATTCCGGTGACCAACCGGGACGGCACCCGATCCAAGCTGTCCATATACCGGGACATCACCCGGCGCAAGGAGCAGGCGGCCCGGCTGAAATGGTCTGAAGAAAGTTATCAGCGCCTGTTCACCCATGCAGGATGCGGGGTGTTTATTTCCAGCAAACAGGGGCGGTTTCTGGATGTGAACCCGGCACTGCTCAGGATTCTGGGATATCAGGACAAGGATGAATTCCTGTCCCTGGATCTGGCCCGGGATGTGTATCTGACACCCGACGACCGGGAAAGATATCAGCGGTTCATCGAGAAAAAAGGCCGGGTGGTGGATTACGAACTCCAATGGCGCCGCCGGGACGGGCATCTCATCGACATCCTTCTGACCTCGCATGTCCGGTATGGCACCGATGGTGAAGTCCTGGGGTACGAAGGGATCGTGGTGGATGTAACCGAGCGCAAGAAAAGCGAAAACAAAATCCGTGAGGCCCATGATTTTCTGGACAACATCATTTCCTGTTCTCCCAACGCCATCATGGCCATGGACATGTCCGGCCGGATCATTTTGTGGAACCGGGGGGCGGAAACTCTCTTCGGGCTGTCCGCCGATGAAGTGGTCGACCGGATGACGGTCCAGCAGATCTATTCCAGGGAAGTGGCTGCAGAAGTGACCCGGATGATGCGGGACACGGAATATGGCGGTGTGGGCCGGCTGGCGTCCTATCCCCTGACTTTTGAACGCCGGGACGGGGTGAAGGTGGAGGGCAATCTGTCCGCTTCGTTTCTTTATGATGAAGAAGGAAAAGAAACCACGACCGTGGCCCTGTTTGTGGATTTGAGGGAGCGCCTTAAAACTGAGCGGGAACTGGCCGAAGCCCGGCAGCACCTGCTCCAGTCGGAAAAACTGGCCGCCATGGGCCGGCTCACCTCCCAGATCGCCCATGAATTGAACAATCCTTTATTCGGGATCATGAACACCCTGGAACTGCTGAAAACCGAAATTCCGCCTTCCAATAAGCGGCGCCGGCTTCTGGATATGTCGTTGTCCGAAACCGTCCGCCTGGCTGATATGCTCAAAAAAATGCTTTCCTTTTCCAAGCCGGATGAAACCGAGCGTGCCGAGCTGGACATCAACACCGTGATCGAGGAGCTTATGGTGTTCTACGACAAACGGTTCAGGGAAAACTCCATCAAGGTCATACTGGATCTGACACCGGACCCGGGCCGGATCATAGCCTCCCGGGATCAGCTTCGCCAGGTGTTCATCAATCTGTTTTCCAACGCCATGTATGCCATGCCCGAGGGCGGCACACTGACCCTTTCCACCCGGCCCAACGGAAACATGGTTTACATCATCGTGGAAGACACCGGCACCGGGATAAAGCCAGAGCACTTGGAAAAGGTGTTTGATTCCTTTTTTACCACCAAGACCGACAGTATCAAAGGAGTGGGTCTGGGCCTTTCGGTGTGTTATGGATTTGTCAAGGATCACGACGGTGATATCACCGTGGAATCCCGATACGGCCAGTGGACCCGGTTTACCATCAAACTGCCGCTGGCGTAAAAGGCGCGGCTGAATGAGTTGAACCACGAAGGATACGAAGGGCACGAAGAATTCTGGAATCAATGGCGTTATCCGGATTTTTCAGCCCTTCCTGATGTTGCATTTTTTCGCCTCCGGCTTAGTGCCGAATCAGCTTGACCCTTCTTTCTGATCTCCCCCGGATGTGTCGTTTGCAGTGTCCGTCTAATATAACAGACAGCCTGTGAAAACCTTGCCGGCTCCCTTTTTTTATACTTCGTGATCTTCGTGCCCTTCGTGGTAAAAAAACAAGTGTGCTTAGTAACAGGGAGATAGTATAGTTATTTTATTTATTTTATTTATTATTTTTTTGTTGACAACATATATTTTTTATAATAATAGAAAAAACTATAACCATCAATGCAAAGGAGGCATTATGGAAGACACATTGACTGTATTCACGGCCAGCAAGTACTGCAATGTTTCGTCAAAAACCATTATCAACTGGGTGGAGGCCGGACATATCAAGGCGTACCGGACCGTGGGCGGCCATCGCCGTATCAAGAAGCCCGACCTGGAAGCGTTTATGCGCAATCAGGGGATTCCCATCCCGGAAGAAAAAGAGGATGGCATCCGGAAAAAAATCCTTGTGGTGGATGACGACATGATCATTGTGGAGTCTATTGTCCAGGCCCTGGAGGAGGACGAGTTCGACTATGAGGTAATCTCGGCATCCGACGGGTTTGAGGCAGGGCTTCAGGTCAATCATTTCAAACCGGACCTGCTGATCCTGGATATCATGATGCCCGATATCAAAGGATATGAGGTCTGCAAGAAAATCAAGGACAGCGAGGAGACAAAACACACGAAAATCATTGTTTTGTCTGCGTATCTGGACGACGAAAAATTTGCCCGGATGAAGAAAAACGGTGCGGATGTCTGTTTTTCCAAGCCCTTGCCACTGCACCAGCTCAAGGAAGAAGTCGCAAAACTGCTTGAACTTAAATAACAAGGAGGCAAACCATGAATTTAAAAGAATCTTTGGAAAAAAAGAGATTTGTTGTGACCTCTGAAGTTCAGGCACCTCTTGGCGATGACGAACCTGAAGCACTGGTGCAGAGCCTGAGCAGGGTCCGGGGGCGGGTGGACGGCGTTTCCGTGTCCGATGTGGAACTCGAAGGCGTGGTGGGAGACAGCATCCGGACCTGTGACCTGCTGCTTAAAAACCGGTTCAACGCCATATACCAGACCACCACCCGGGACAAGAACCGGTACCAGCTCCAGAAGGACCTGACCTCTGCCCATGAGGTGGGCGTGGACAATCTGCTGGTGTTCACCGAGGACTACCGCATCTCCGGGGACAGTCTCCAGGAATCCATGTTTTTTCATGTGGATTCTGGCAAACTGGCATCGGTCCTGGATCATTTGCGCCAGGGGGTCACCATTGAAGGCAATGAACTGGGTAAAAATCTGGAGTTTACCCTGGGGTCGGGCGTGGAAACCCCGTGGGGCAGCCAGATGCCCAAGCGGGGCATGGAGGAGATGGAGGACATGCTCAATGTGGGGACCGGCTATTTTCTCACCACCCCGATTTTTGACGTGGATCAGTTTGAAAAGTTCATGAAGCAGGTGGCCCCGTTCCGGGTGCCGGTGATCGCCGAAGTGATGATCCTGCGTACTGCGGGTATGGGCAAGTTTCTGAACCGTCATTTCAAGTCCGGCCTGGTTCCGGAATGGGTGATCCAGAAGCTGCTCAATGCACCGGACAGGACAAAGGCCAGTATCGAACTGTTTGCGGATACGGTCAAAAGCCTCAAGGATATCTGTCAGGGGGTGCACATTATCACCATCGGCGGGGAAGACAAGCTGGCGCAATACCTGAACGCAGCCAAACTCAGGTGAACCATGATCAGATGACATACGTCACAATTATATACAGGGGGGCGCACCATGGCAGAGGCAATCAAGATCGACACCCTTGATAGTGAACTCAAGGAAGCGGTGCTGGACAAGGTGCCGGATGCAAACTTTGATCTGTGCCTGACCTGCGGCACCTGCACAGGCGGGTGCCCGGCATCGGAGCAGTTCGGCATGGATCCCAGAAAACTGATCCGCATGCTCAATTTCGGCATGGATGAAGAGATTCTCAAATCGGACTGGAAATGGGTGTGCAGCATGTGCGGCCGGTGCCAGCTGGCATGTCCCATGAACATCAATATTCCCAAACTGATTTACAACATCCGGGCAAAGATGGCCAGGGAAAAGCGGCCCAAGGGTATTCTGGGATCCTGTGACCAGCATATCCGCACCGGATCGGCCATGGGGGCAGCCAAAGAGGATTTTGAGTTCACGGTCCTGGATGTGGCCGAGGAGATCCGGGAAGGCCATCCCGGATTTGAAGATCTGGAAGTGACTGTGGATCGGGTTGGGGCCCAGATGGTGCTCAACCAGAATTCCCGGGAGCCGGTCACCGAGCCCGAGGAGATGGGACCTTTGTGGAAGATCCTGCACCTGGTTGGGGCGGACTGGACCTATCCGTCCGTCATGTGGGCCGGAGAAAACTACTGCATGTTCCTGGCCGATGACGAGGGGTGGCGCTATATCATCGAGGAGTTTGTCCTGCATGTGGACAACAATCTCAAAAGTCCAATGGTGGTCAATACCGAGTGAGGCCACTCATACTTTGCAATCCTGGAAGGATTGCGCAAATACAAGATTCCCCACAAGTTCCAGCTCACGACCATTATCGAGCTGTATGCCCAGTGGATCCGGGAAGGCAAACTCAAGGTCAATGCCGACTGGAACAGAGATATCAAAGCCAGATTTACCGTGCAGGATCCCTGCAATATCGCGAGGAAAAGCGGATCCAACAAGATCGTGGATGATCTGCGCTTTGTGGTGAAAACCGTGGTGGGCGAGGAAAATTTCATCGATACCGTGCCCAGCCGCATGAACAATTTCTGCTGCGGCGGCGGGGGCGGGGCTCTGCAGGCCGGTTTTCCGGATCAGCGGCGGGCCTATGGCAAAATTAAATACAACCAGATCATGGCCACGGGTGCTGACTACGTCATCGCCCCCTGCCACAATTGCCACGGCCAGATCGAAGATATCGGCCACCACTACGGCGGCAATTATCACGTGGTCCATCTGTGGACCATCATCTGCCTGGCCCTCGGGGTTCTGGCGGACACCGAACGCGCCTATCTCGGCCCGGACCTGGCCGAAGTGGGACTTTGATCCCAAGTGGGACTAAATGCAAGGAGGGATGACATGACCGAAATGGAAAAAGGATCGGTAATGGTGGTTGGTGCCGGTATCGCTGGTATCCAGGCATCCCTGGATCTGGCGGATTCCGGACATCTGGTCTTTCTGGTGGACAAGAATTCGGCCATCGGAGGTACCATGGCCCAGCTGGACAAAACCTTTCCCACCAATGACTGCTCCATGTGCATCATCTCCCCCAAACTGGTGGAGGCCGGGCGGCACCTGAACGTGGAGCTTCTGACCCTGAGCGAGATTGAATCCGTGGAAGGGGAAGCCGGGAATTTTACGGTGACCCTGACGGAACATGCCCGGTATATAGACATGGACAAATGCACGGCCTGCGGGGAATGCGGCAAGGTGTGTCCGGTGAACCTGCCCAACCGGTTCGATGAAAATCTGGGAGAGCGCAAGGCCGCATTCAAGCTATATCCACAGGCCATGCCCTCGGCCTGGGCCATTGAAAAAACCGATACAGCTCCCTGCCGCCTCACCTGTCCGGCCGGGCTCAATGTTCAGGGGTATGTGCAGATGGTCAAGCAGGGCAAATATAAACAGGCCCTGGAGATCATCATGGAACAACTGCCTCTGCCGGGCGTCCTGGGCCGGATATGCCCGCATGAGTGTGAGGATGCCTGCCGGCGCTGTCAGGTGGAGGCGCCCGTGGCCATCCGGGATCTCAAACGCCTGGCTGCAGACCAGTTTGACCCCAGGCAGATAGAGATCCCCTGTGATCCGAAAATCGGAAAAAAAGTGGCCATTATCGGTTCCGGCCCGGCCGGGCTGTCCTGCGGATTTCATCTGTCAAAAAAAGGGGTGGATGCCGTGATTTTCGAGGCCCTGCCAAAACCCGGCGGCATGCTGCGGGTGGGGATTCCGGACCACCGGCTGCCGCCTGGTGTGCTGGACAGAGACATCGAAGTGATCACCGGCTTAGGGGTGCTGATTCACTGCAATCAGCGACTGGGTCACGATATCACTGTGGACAGCCTGGTGGCTGAAGGATTCGATGCAGTGTTTCTTGCCCTGGGAGCCCACAAAGGGCTGTCTTTAGGCATCCCCGGCGAAGATCTTTCAGGCGTGCGCCAGGGCGTGGATTTTCTGCGGGAACTGAATCTCACCGGCAGTACCGCCGTGGGGAAACATGTGGGCATCATCGGCGGCGGCAACGTGGCCATTGATGTAGCCCGGTCCGCGGTGCGCCTGGGTGCGGAAACCGTCACCATCATATACAGACGGACCCGAAAGGAGATGCCGGCCTGGGAAGAGGAAATTTGCGCCGCTGAAGACGAGGGGGTGACCATCACCTATCTGGCGGCTCCCCAGAAGGTGCTTGAGGCAGACGGCCGGGTATCGGGTCTGCGGGTGATCAAAATGGAACTGGGGGAACCGGATGCCTCGGGCCGGCGACGGCCCGTGCCCGTGCCCGGCAGTGAATACGACCTTCCCATTGATCAGCTTATCTGTGCCATCGGCCAGCAGCCGGACATCTCCGTACTGGAGGACCTGGCGGATGTGAAAATTTCCCGGTGGAACACCATGGAAGTGGATTCGGTCACCCTGGCAACGGACCGGCCCGGCGTGTTTGCCGGCGGGGACCTGCAGACTGGACCGGGCGTGGCCATCGGAGCGGTGGCAGCAGGTATGGAGGCGGCGGAATCGATCTTCCGCTATCTCACCGGCCGGGATATGGCCGATGGCAGGGACATGCCGATGGTTGATGAGCCTGTTTACCGCCCGGTGGACCCGGATATGAAGCCTGAAACCCGGTACCGGATGCCGGAACTGCCTCCTGAAAAGCGGGCCGGCAACTTTGACGAAGTGGAGCTCGGGTATGACCCGGCCGACGGACAGAAAGAAGCGGCACGGTGCCTGAACTGCGGGTACTGCTCTGAGTGCATGCAGTGCGTGGATGCGTGCCTGGCTGATGCCGTGGACCACTTTATGACACCCAGAACCCGCACCGTTCATGTGGGAGCCATTATTCTGGCGCCGGGGTTTTCCCCGTTCGAACCCAAAGAGATGATCACCTACTGTTACGGCCACAGTCCCAATGTCATGACCTCCCTGGAATTCGAACGGATACTGTCTGCTTCGGGCCCCTATAACGGGCATCTGGTGCGGCCTTCGGATGAAGAGGAACCGAAAAAGATCGCCTGGCTCCAGTGTGTGGGCTCCCGGGACATCAACAAGGGGGATCATTCTTACTGCTCCGGGGTGTGCTGCATGTACGCCTCCAAACAGGCGGTGATCGCCAAAGAGCATGCCGGTAAGAACCTGGACTGCGCCATTTTCTACATGGATATGCGGACGCACGGTAAAGAGTTTGACAAGTACCAGATACGGGCCCAGGACGATGCCGGGGTACGGTATGTGAGATCCCGTATCCATTCGGTGTTCCCGGAGCCCGGGGACCGCTACCGGCTGGTGTATGCCACCGAGGCGGGGAACCTGGCCGAGGAGATATTCGACATGGTGGTGCTGTCCATCGGGCTGGCCCCCAACAAAGAGGCGGCCAAACTTGCCGGCAGGCTGGGCATCGACCTGAACCGGCATGGTTTTGCCGCCACAACCGACATGTTGCCTGTGGGAACTTCCCGGGAGGGAATCTATGTGTGCGGCACCTTTCAGGAACCCAAGGATATCCCGTCTTCTGTCATGGAAGCTTCGGCTGCGGCAGCCACCGCATCCATGGCCATGGCGGACGACCGCTGGACCCTGACCCGCACCCGGGAACTGCCGCCTGAAACTGATGTGGCCGGGGCCATCCCCCGCATCGGGGTGTTTGTGTGCAACTGCGGCATCAACATCGGCGGAGTGGCGGATGTGCCGGCGGTGCGTGATTACGCAAAGACCCTGCCCTATGTGGTGCATGTGGAGGACAACCTGTTCACCTGTTCCCAGGATGCCCAGGACCATATGAAACAGGTGATCGTGGAAAACAACATCAACCGGGTGGTGGTGGCCTCCTGTTCCCCACGGACCCATGAGCCCCTGTTCCAGGAGACCATCCGGGATGCCGGGCTGAACAAATACCTGTTCGAGATGGCCAACATCCGGGACCAGAACACCTGGGTACACATGAACCAGCCGGAAAAAGCCACGGCAAAGGCCAAGGACCTGGTGAGGATGGCTGTGGCCAAGGCCGCGTTCGTGGAACCGCTGCATCAGGTGAGCCTGCCCATCAAAAAATCCCTGCTCGTTGTGGGCGGGGGCGTGGCCGGCATGGAAGCCGCCCGCATGGCATCGGCCCAGGGCGTGGTCGTGCACCTGGTGGAACAGACCGGAGTGCTGGGCGGGATCGCCCGGCAACTGAACACCACCTGGCAGGGAGAGGCGGTTGCCCCCTACCTGGAAACCCTGGTGAAATCGGTCCAGGAAGACCCGGGCATCACCGTGCACCTGAACGCCCGGGTGACACGCACCACCGGCTCCAAGGGCAATTTTACCACCTCCCTGACTTTTGAAGGCAGTCCGGAAGACCGTGATCCGGGCGAAGAAACCCTTGTCGAGCACGGGGCTGCAGTTATCGCCACCGGCGGCATGGAGTACAAACCGGATGAATACCTGTATGGGGATCATCCCGATGTGCTGACCCACCTGGACATGGATGCGGCATTCCGGGAAAACGATCCCCGCATTGAAAAAGGCCGATCTTTTGTGTTCATTCAATGCGTAGGTTCCAGGAACGAAGCCCATCCCTTCTGCTCCAGGGTGTGCTGCACCCACAGCCTTAAATCCGCCATTGCCCTGAAAAAAATCGACCGCCGCAAACGGGTATTCGTGATCTACAGGGATATCCGTTCCTACGGGTTCCGGGAGGATCTCTACCAGACCGCCCGGGAGCTGGGGGTGCTGTTCATCCGGTACGATCTTGAGCGCATGCCCGAGGTGGAAAAGGACAGCGAGAGACGTCTGAGATTATCCGTGTTTGACCCGGTACTCCAGATGCCCGTGACCATTGCCCCGGATCTGTTGGTGCTGGCTTCCGGCGTGGTGCCGGCAGACAACAAAGCCCTGTTTGAAAAATTCAAGGTGCCGGTGAACAGCGACGGGTTCCTGGTGGAAGCCCATGCCAAGCTTCGGCCCGTGGACTTTGCCTCGGACGGCCTGTTCGTGGCGGGACTGGCCCACTATCCCAAGCCCCTGGAAGAGAGCATCGCCCAGGCCAGGGCTGCAGTATCCCGGGCCATGGCCATCCTGTCAAAGGATGCCCTCATGGTGGGGGGCGTGGTGGCTGTGGTGGAAAAGGAAAAATGCGCCGTGTGTCTCACCTGCGTACGCACCTGCCCCTATGGCATCCCCTATATTCACGAAGAGGGGTACGCACAGATCGAGCCGTTCGAGTGCCACGGGTGCGGTGCCTGTGTGGCGGAATGCCCGGGCAAGGCCATCACCTTGAACCATTTCACCGACCAGCAGATCATCGCCAAAACCGATGCCCTGTTTGAAACACACCCCGAGACCGAGGAGGCGGCATCATGAAAACAGAACAACAAGCCGCCGGCAACACCAGCCACGGGCGGGAAAGGAGTGCCATGAACAGCCAGATGTTTGAACCCAGGATCGTTGCATTCTGCTGCCAGTACTGAGCGTATGCTGCAGGGGACCTGGCAGGTTCCATGAGGTTGTCCTATCCGGCGGATGTCAAGATTATCCAGGTGCCCTGCACCGGCCGGGTGGATATCATCCATCTGCTCAAAGCACTGGAGGACGGGGCGGACGGCGTGTACGTGGCCGGCTGCCTGGAAGGGGAATGCCATTACCTGGAAGGCAATTACAAGGCCCGCCGCAAGGTGGAATCCGTGAAAAAAACCCTGGCCGAACTGGGCATCGAACCTGAACGGGTGGCGATGTACAACCTGTCCTCGGCCCAGGGTGCGAGGTTCGCCGAAATTGCCAACGAAATGGTGCAGCAGATCAGAGACCTGGGCCCCACCCCGGTCCGTTAACCGTATGGGGTCAGGCACTGACCCCCGAAAGGGAGGATAAAATGATAGTTGCAGATCGCAAGCCTCTGGATGAAATACTGGGGATGGTGGCAGACAAGGATAAAATCCTCATCCTCGGGTGTAAAGGATGTGTGACGGTATGTAATGTGGGCGGGATCAAGGAGGCGGAGATCCTGGCCGCTTCTGTAAAGATCGCCCGAAAAAAAGAAGGCCGCCCGGTGGCGGTGGACCACCGGGTCCTGGAACGTCAGTGTGACAATGAATATGTGGCCCAGTTAGCGGACAGCGTCGCTGACTACCAGGCCGTGGTATCCATGGCCTGCGGCGTGGGTCCCCAGTTTCTGTCGGAAATGTATCCGGAACAGGTGTTTTACCCGGCCGTGAACACCACCTTTTTCGGCGGTGCGGTCCAGCACGGGGTGTGGGAGGAGCGCTGCGCCGGGTGCGGGGCCTGCGGCATACACCTGTTCGGCGGCCTGTGCCCCATCGCCCGGTGCGCCAAGAGCCTGCTCCACGGTCCCTGCGGCGGATCTTCCAAAGGTATCTGCGAGGTGCACAAGGACACCGCCTGCATCTGGGATGCGATCGTGAAAAAGAAAATGGAAACCGGCCGCCTGGAGGACCTGGTGGCGGTCAAGCCGTTCAAGGACTGGCGCACGGCCCGGGACGGGGGTCCCCGGCGCAGTATCAGAGAAGAACTGGTCAAGGGAAATATATAAAAGGAGGCACATGCCATGACAGAATACAAATCAGGCAGCAATCTTGAAAAGGTCCTGTCGGCCGGTCATTTTGCATTCACCGGAGAGTGCGGTCCGCCCAAGGGGGCCAACGCGGACCACCTCAAGAAAAAGTTTAAATATCTCAAGGGCAATGTGGACTGCGTCAACATGACCGACAATCAGACGGCAGTGGTGCGCATGTCTTCTATGGCCGGGTCCGCCCTGATGATAGCTGAGGGCCTGGAACCCAATTTCCAGATGGTGTGCCGTGACAGAAACCGTCTGGCCATGATGTCTGACATCCTGGGGGCCTATGCCTTGGGCGTACGAAACATGCTGTGCCTGTCCGGGGATCACCAGAGTTTCGGCAACCATCCGGAAGCCAAAAACGTGCATGACATCGATTCCATGCAGCTGATCGCCCTGGTGAAAAAGATGCGGGACGAGGGGAAATTTCTGAACGGCGAGGAGATCGACGTGCCCCCGAAAATGTTCATCGGCGCGGCCTGTAATCCCTTTGCAGATCCTTACGAATTCCGGGTCCATCGCTTGGCAACAAAGATTGCGGCAGGGGCGGATTTCATCCAGACCCAATGCATTTTCAATATGGACAAATTTCGGGATTTCATGAAACAGGTGGTGGACAAAGGTCTCCATGAACGCTGCTACATTCTGGCAGGGGTCACGCCCATGAAAAATGCGGGCATGGCCAACTTCATGTCCAGGTACGTGCCCGGCATGGATATCCCCGAGTCTCTGATCAAACGCCTCAAAGGGGTGGACAAACGGGATCAGGCCGAAGAAGGCATCAAAATCGCTTTGGAACAGATCGAAGAATTCAAACACATGGAAGGGGTGGCCGGCGTCCACCTCATGGCCATCGAATGGGAGCACAAAGTTCCGGAAATCGCCGAACGCGCGGGGGTCCTTCCCCGGCCGTAAATCCTTCCCCCCCAGTGTCAGGACGTCCCTGTTTTGTTCAAGAAAGCAGGGATGTCCTGATCTCGATCATTCGTAAATTTATCTCTTTCAACTGAATTTGGAATATGGTATTTATAAAAGTTTTAAATGCTTTGCCATGCAGAGTGACATCCACTGCGGCATGGGGTCCTGAAAAAGGTATGGGGATAACAGGCAAGAGGCCTGCTGACAAAAGAGGGGACAATGGAAGAGACAATAAACAGAGGCCATTTTATCGAGACCATCATCCGGCAGGATGTGGCAGACAACAAAAACGACGGCCGGGTAGCCACCCGGTTTCCGCCGGAACCCAACGGTTATCTGCACATCGGTCATGCCAAATCCATCTGCCTGAACTTTAACATGGCCCGGAAATTTTCCGGTCACTGCAACCTGCGGTTCGATGACTCCAACCCGGCCAAAGAAAAGCAGATCTATATCGATTCCATTGAATCCACGGTGCACTGGCTGGGGTTTGATTACGGCAACGCCTTGTTTGCGTCGGATTATTTTGACCAATTGTATGCCTTTGCCGAAGAACTCATTGAAAACGGGCTGGCCTATGTCTGCAGCCTGCCGGCTGAGGAGATCCGGGCTTACCGGGGCACCTTGACAGAACCGGGGAAAAACAGTCCCTTCCGGGACCGGTCCGTGACCGAAAACCTGGATCTGTTCCGGCGCATGAAGCAGGGCGAATTTGAAGAAGGGACCCATACCCTGCGGGCGAAAATCGATATGGCCTCCCCCAACATCAACCTGCGGGACCCGGTGATTTATCGAGTCAAAAAAGCGCCCCATCCCAGAACCGGGGATAAATGGTGCATCTATCCCATGTATGATTTCACCCATTGCGTGTCCGATGCTTTGGAAGGCATCACCCATTCGTTGTGCAGCCTGGAGTTCGAGGACCATCGGCCCCTGTATGACTGGTTTCTGGACAATCTGTCCGTGCCCTGTCACCCCCGGCAGATCGAGTTCGCCCGCATGAATATCAACTTTACCGTGCTGTCCAAACGCAAGCTCCAACTGCTGGTGGACCAGGGCCATGTGACGGGCTGGGACGATCCCCGGCTGCCAACCCTGGAAGGGATGCGGCGGCGGGGCTATACGCCTGCGGCCATCCGTAATTTCTGCGACACCATAGGCGTGTCCAAAAAGGAAAGCCGCATCGATATCGGTCTTCTGGAATCCTGCCTCAGGGACGATCTCAATGAAAATGCGCCCCGGGCCATGGGGGTGTTGAGACCGTTGAAGGTGATCATTGAAAACTATCCGGCGGATAAAACCGAAACCCTGACATCCATGGTCCATCCCCAGAAACCGGAGATGGGCACCCGGGAAATCACGTTTTCCAGAGAGATCTATGTGGAGCAGGAGGATTTCATGGAAGATCCGCCAAAGAAATTTTTCCGGCTGGGGCCGGGCAGGGAGGTGCGGCTGCGAAGTGCGTATCTGGTGACCTGCAAAGAGGTGGTCAAAGACGATCAGGGAAATGTCACAACACTGATCTGTACCTATGATCCGGAAACAAGAGGCGGCAACGCTCCGGACGGCAGAAAGGTGAAAGGAACGATTCACTGGGTGGATGCCGGTAACTGCCTGGATGCTCAGGTGCGGCTGTATGACCGGCTGTTCATGGATGAAGACCCGGAAAAAGGGGGGCAGGATTTTACGCAGAACCTGAACCCGGCCTCACTGGAGACCCTGGATGACTGCAAACTGGAAAAAAATATGGCCGATGCCCTTCCCGGACAGGTGTTTCAGTTCGAGCGACTGGGGTATTTCTGTCTGGATGCCGCAGACAGCAACTCACTGGCCACGGTGTTCAACCGCACCGTAACCCTGCGGGACACCTGGGCCAAGGTAACCGGGAAACAACGATAATAAATAAAACCGGATAACAACGGTTGGGAGGCAGATAATGATTGACCGGATGCAGCGGCTCTCTTTTGAAGACCTGACCCGGATTCACGACGCATCCATGAACATTCTGCGCCGCACCGGCATTGACTTTAACCATGAGCGCATTGCAGGGCTCTTCAAAGCCTGTGGATTTAAAACCGACGGGACCCGGGTCTATTTTGAGGAAACCGATATCTACAAGGCCCTGGCCACCACCCACCCCTCATTCACACTGCATGCCAGAAATCCGGCCCGGAATGTGACCATCGGGGGCCCGAACGGGTTCGTGTTCGTTCCCACGGGAGGGGCCACCCGTATCGCCGGCACCGACGGCACCCAGCGCCCGGCCACCCATTCAGATTTTACGGCCTGCTGCAAACTGGTTCAGACCTCGGACCAGGTGGATATGGGCGGATACCTCATGGTCCAGCCCACGGATCTGCCCTGGGAAACCGCCAATCTGGATATGATGCTGGCTTACATGACCCTGTGCGATAAACCCGTTTTCGGGGCATCCGGCAGTGGTCAGGAAGCGGCAGATGCCCTGGAGATGGCGGCCATTGTTTTTGGAGGCCGGGACAAAATGCTGGATATGCCGGCGGTGGTGGCTGTGGCCAATACCCTGTCGCCCCTGCGGTTTTCTAAAGAAGAGGGGGATGTGATCCTGCAGATGGCCGGATGGCGCCAGCCGGTGGTGATCTCCAACATGATCCTGGCCGGGATCAGCGGGCCGGTCTCTCTGCCGGAACTGCTGGCCCTGGAAAACGCGGAAGTGCTGGCCGGCGTGGTGCTCACCCAGCTGGTGAGCCCGGGCACCCCTGTGCTGTATGGTTCTTCTTCCGCTCCCATTGACATGCGCACCATGGTGTCGGCCGTGGGAACGTCCGAAGCGGTCAAGATCGCCAGTGCTACGGCCCAGATGGCAGGGTTCTACAAACTGCCCTGCCGGGCCGGGGGCAGTCTCACCGATGCCCACCTGCCCGATGCCCAGGCCCTTGCCGAAGGCACGCTCATGCTTTCCACGGTTGTGCGAAACGGTGCCCATTTCATCTACCATGCCTGCGGCCAGATGGGATCCTATATCTCCATGGGGTATGAAAAATGGCTCCTGGACGAGGAGATCTGCCGCATGGTGAGAAACATCCTTACCCCGATAATCCCGGCCGGGGAAACCATTGACGCGGACCTGGTGAACCAGGTGGGTATCGGGGGTCAGTACCTGACCCATCCCTCCACGTTCCAGAAGTTCAGGAACCTGTCCGCTTCCCGCCTGTTCAACCGGAAGGATTATACAAGATGGCACAAGGGAGGGGCAAGGCGGGTGGAGAATCAGGCGTATGATGCTTTAGGCCCCCGGCTGGAAAGTTATGAAAAACCCCCCATCGATCCGGGGCTTGAGGATGCGCTGAACGCCTATGTCACGGCCAGGAAACTGAACCACCAGCCTGCGTCAGACCTCTTGAACTGATCTTTGCTTTGTTGACTGTCAGCACAGGATGATACCGTTTTTTAAATGTTCTCAACAGAGGAGGAAATCCATGAAAAACACCCTGCCCCTGACAGGCGGCGAATGCCATCAGGCCCGGACGATCCTGAGCCTGGCGCCGTTGATCGATTTCTGGAAAAACGACCTGGTCCCCCGATGTCCCCATATGGCACCTGTTTTGGCAGATATCATGGCAAAGATACCCGCAGTGCTGCAGGGGGATCTATCGGATGAATCCGAGTTGGAAGGACATTCGGATGCGCTTCATGCATTAATGACGGCGGTGGTGCCACCGGCATCATTTGACAGAGAATTGACAGCCGTGTTCCCCCCCTGTTCGTTTGACGCATTTTATGCCACCCCGAAGTTTGAACAGTTTTTTTTAGACAGCGGCCGCGCGCTGAAACCCGTCCTTCTGGAAGCATTTGATTCCGATCAGGACCGGCGGTTTTTAAGCGCCTATTACCTGGTACTGGAGCGGATTTACGGGGTTGCCGGACCGTTTTCAAACCATTTGAACATCCGGGGCATGATGGACGAGCATACCGGACTGGAACGCTATTATGAGGAAGTTCCTGATTACCGGTTTGTCGAGCTGGCCCCGGTGGGCGAGCCCCGCCCCCTTTCGGAACCGGAACGGGAACACATACTGGACAACCTGAGCGATCTGTCGCTGCTCAGCCGTCTCATTGATCTATCCCGGTTTGAATTCAGGGGATTTGTGATCATCCGGGTCCAGGATGTGACGAAAAAAACGATTCTGTCGGCCCTGGAGCGGGACCTGGTGGATGACCACTCCATTTTTTCGTCTCCCGGGATCCAGCAGATCGAATCCCGGCTCCAGTCCCTGTTCCGTCGGCCGGATCTGGGGGTGTCCATTTCTTCCCTCAAGGGAGATCATGTCATGGTGACCAAAAATGATCACCATTCAAAGGTAAACTGCCTGTTTTCCAATTCCCATCATTTCCGGTTGAAAGACCTGGAAGGCTCGGTATGGATGACGGCGGCCCAAAGAGACGGTGTGTTCCGGGTGGTGGATCTGTCAAAAAAACAGGTCCGGATCGCTGCCGAGTCTGAAGCGGTGTGCGCCGGAATCCGTTCCATGCTCCTGTCTCCATTGCAATATCAGGGAGAACGAATTGGCCTGCTGGAGCTGTTTTCTCCCCATTCCCATGATTTCGGACCGTTTGAAGCCCTTCTCATGGAGCAGTTGACCCCGCTGTTCGCCGTGGCCCTGAAACGGGGCCAGGATGATCTGGCCAAACAGGTCCAGACCGTGATCAAAGAGCAATGCACCGCCGTCCACCCGTCCGTGGAATGGCGTTTTGAAAAGGCGGCCCTGGCCCATCTGGAGGCCAGGCACCAGGGGAAGCCGTCCCAGCGGATGGAAGACATTGTTTTCAAGGAGGTGGTCCCGTTTTACGGGCAGGCCGACATCCGAGGGTCCTCCCGGGCCAGAAATCAGGGTATTCAGCAGGACCTGGCCCGGCAGCTGACCCTGGCCCGGGAAATCCTGTCACCGGCGGCAGAAGAGCGCCCCTGGCCGCTGCTCCGGGAATACATGTTCCGCATCGACACGCTGCTGGAAACCCTGTCCAAGGGGGTGACCTCCAGTGATGAAAACAGCGTGTATGTGCTGCTCAACCACGAGGTGGCCCAGACCTTTGAGTCGCTCAGGGAAATTTCGGGGGACATGGCTGAAAAAATCGATCAATATCTCAAGGAATTGGATCCGGTCAGCGGCATGATCCGGCATAAACGGAAAGCCTATGAAGACAGTGTGGTTGCCCTCAATACCGCGCTTTCCGCTGAACTTGAGAAAGAAAATGCCCGAATCCAGGAAACTTTTCCCCACTACTTTGAGAAACGCCGGACCGACGGGGTGGACTACATGATGTATATCGGTGCTTCCATGATGGCATCAGGCAATTTGTCCGGCTTTCACATCAAGGACATGACCCTGTGGCAGCTCATGACTGCCTGCAGCATGGCCCGGGAGGCGGAAAAGATCAAGCCGGACCTCAATGTGCCCCTGGATGTGTGCCATCTCATACTGGTGAATCATACCCCGCTGTCCATCCGCTTCCGCTACGATGAGAAGCGGTTTGATGTGGACGGGGCCTATGATGTCAGGCACGAAATCATTAAATCCCGTCTGGACAAGGCCCTGGTCAAGAAAACCGGGGAGCGCCTCACCCAGCCGGGCCGCATTGCCGTGGTGTATGCCAACCCGGGTGAAGAAAAAGAGATTCACCAGCACATACGCTTCATGACGGACCTGGGCCGGCTGGAAAACGATCTGGAACGTCTGGACCTGGAAGACCTGCCGGATGTGACCGGTCTCAAGGCGTTCCGGGTCGGGGTGAATCTGTCGGCATCAGCCCGGCATGCATCCAGGGTCATTCCATTGCGTTCGGATCAGGGGGTGTCGGCTGGCTAACACGGTGCCGGTTGGAGCGGTATCCGCCGGATCCGGGTGTCAGGCAAACCGCCAGACCGTGCCGCCGGGACCATCTTCCAGGATGATGTTCATCTCCTGGAGCTGATCCCGGATCTCGTCGGCCCGGGCAAAGTTTCTGTCTTTCCTGGCCTGGGTCCGTTCCGCGATCAATGCCTCCACCTGTTCCGGTTTCACGGTCATGTCTGCCATGCCTTTGTCCTTTTTGGCGGCAAACCAGGCAGAGGGTGTTTCAAGGAAAATTCCCAGGATCCCGGCAATGGCGCTCATGTCTGTCCGGATCTGTGTCAGTTCGGTCACCATCGCTTCATCGGGCCGGTCCGGGGCCTGGTCCAGCATCTTGTTGCCTTTTTTTACAATTTCAAAGATGGCGGCCAGGGCTTTGGCTGAGTTGAAATCATCATTCATGGCATCGGAAAACGCCTGCCACAGGGGGCCCTCTTCATCGGATGCCGCCTGGATACTTAAATTTTCCAGCCGTTCCAGAAACCCGTAGATCCGATCCAGGCCCATTCCCACCTCGTGCATGGACTGTTCGCTGAAGTCAATGGGGCTGCGGTAGTGCTTGGACAGAAGAAACATCCGTATCACTTCCGGTGAATACCTTTCCAGCACATCCTTGATCATGGTGAAGTTGCCCAGGGATTTGGACATTTTCTCGCTGTTGATATCCACAAATCCGTTGTGAATCCAGTATTTCACAAACTTGGTGCCGAACAGGGCCTCACTCTGGGCGATCTCGTTTTCATGGTGGGGAAAGATCAAATCCTTGCCTCCGCCGTGGATGTCAAATCCTTCCCCCAGGTATTCATGGCTCATGGCAGAGCACTCGATGTGCCAGCCCGGTCTGCCATTTCCCCAGGGGCTTTCCCAGTATGGTTCGCCCGCCTTGGCCGGTTTCCACAGGGTGAAATCCAGCGGGTTTTTCTTTTTCTCCTCCACCGCAATCCGGGCCCCGGCGCGCATGTCTTCGGGATTTCTGCCGGACAGCCGGCCGTAGTGTTCAAACGCGTCAATGGAAAAATACACGTTCCCGT
This sequence comes from Desulfotignum sp., assembly GCA_032250905.1. GTDB lineage: Bacteria > Desulfobacterota > Desulfobacteria > Desulfobacterales > Desulfobacteraceae > Desulfotignum. The sequence continues at coordinate 50,223 of JAVVEQ010000007.1, forward strand.
CATCCACAGCATACGCCTTGCCGTTCTCAATGAGCTTTTTGACAAATTCGATGATAGGGTCGATATGCTCGGTGGCCTTGGGTTCCATGGTGGGCCGCAGCACGTTCAGCGCATCCATTTCATTGTGGAACTCATCGATGTATTTTTCCGTGATGGCGGCACATGCCTCTCCGGTTTCGTTGGATTTCTTGATGATCTTGTCATCCACATCCGTAAAATTCCGCACATAGGTGACCGCATACCCGATGCGGGTCAGCCAGCGAAAGATCATGTCAAATACCACCACAGACCTGGCATGGCCGATGTGGCTGGTGTCATAGACCGTGGGGCCGCACACGTACATCCTGACCGTGTCTTTTTCAATGGGAACAAAGGGTTCTTTTTTACGGGTAAGCGTATTGTATATTTTCAAGCTCATATCATGTTTCCCTGATGAATGGTTTGGTGATGTCCGGATGGGTCCGCTCGGCAATCAATACAACGGCCTGGGCTGCAATCCCCTCTTTTCGGCCGATAAACCCCAGGTGTTCGGTGGTGGAGGCTTTCACGTTCACAAGCCGTGGGGACAGAGCCAGGGTCCGGGCGATGCTCTCGACCATTTCCTGTTTTTTGTGTCCCAGTTTTGGTACCTGGGCAAACACGGTGCAGTCGATGTTCAGAATTTGGTATTTGGCTTTTGCCAGTTTCTGCGCACAGGTTTTCAGCAGAATCCGGGAATCGATGTCCTTGTATGCCGGATCCGTATCCGGAAACAGATCCCCGATATCCCCCAGCCCGGCCGCACCCAGGAGGGCGTCACACACTGCATGAATCAGCACATCCGCATCCGAATGTCCGGCCAGGCCTTGGTCATGCTCGATCTTCACCCCGCCCAGAACCAGATTTCTGCCTGTGGCAAAGGCATGCACATCCGTGCCCATGCCGATTCTGATATCTGAAGTATCCATGTGTCTGAACATATGCCTTTTTCACGTGTGTGCAATTAAAATTGATAAAATATCATATTCCCTGTCGGTTTGGAATATAAAACACCATGGAAGTGCTGGATCTTTGCAGAGGATCAGTGCCATCAGGATGTTCCCCAATGGGGGGATTACAGTTGATTCGTCCTCTGAAAGGTGGTATGAAATTTGCTGCATAACAATTATTTAATAAATTTTTACAGGACAGAAGATCAGCTTGTCAACTGTAATGGGAGCTCATAGTGGAAACCATTTCATGGGATGAATTTACAAAAGTTGAATTACGTGTCGGCCGGGTGCTGAGTGCAGAGGTGTTCCCGGAGGCGCGTAAGCCGGCATATGTGTTACAGGTGGATTTCGGCGAAGAGATGGGGATCAGAAAATCAAGTGCTCAGATCACGCACCTCTATAAGCCGGAGGAGCTGGTGGGCAAGCTGGTGGTGGCGGTGGTGAATTTTCCGAAAAAACAGATCGGCCCATTGATGTCGGAATGCCTGGTGACCGGGTTCCACAATGCCTCCGGTGAGGTGGCGCTTTGTGTACCTGACAAGCCGGTGCCGCTCGGCGCTAAACTGCTTTAAACGGCGGTGTCAAAAAGATGAGCGGCTGCCACCGTTCCTGACAGTATCGCCCGGCCGGTGGTCAAGCCGGGATGCTTCCGTCAAAACAATCCCCCGGGCAACCAGGGATTGTGTCAGGGTCGAAGGGCCTGTCAGAATCGATTGGGTCTGGCCCCGGGCATCCACCACGCATGAACAGAATTACATTTTTTTATGGCCGTATGGGTCGTCGTATACAAAAGCATACCGGTCCTCTGAAGTCAATGTCAGCAAGGTTTCGATGGCACTGAGGCTGGTGCCGATGATGGAAAGATCAATTAAAAAAGGCATCCAGTCATCCTGTCTTTGTGTATGCCCGGCTGGCGTTTTCCGGACGGTGACGCCGGACTTTTAGAATTCAGGCGCATCTTGAAATGGCCATGCGGCGTGATCTGACCCAGGTTCTTTTCAACTGCTGGAAGGTATTGCCGGGCATGCCAAAGGGCAGATCCACAAAGGAAAATTCCGGTTCGATCTTAATCTGACCGATATGCTGGCTGTCAAGGCCCGCCTCATTTGAAATGGCCCCCACGATATCTTTGGGCCGCAGGCCGTGGCGGGTGCCGACTTCAATCCTGTAGCGCTCCATACCTTTCTCAAGAGGTGGTGTATGGGAAACTTCCGATGTTACCGGCGCAATTTTTTCTCGGCGCACTGGTTTTTCAGATGTGGCTTTTTTGTGGCGCACCGGTTTTTCAGGCGCTTTTCCGGCAGCCGTTCGGGAGACTTTTGCAGGCGTCTCCTGCAGAAAGAACGGGGTATCACCATGGGCTATCTTTGCCAGGACTGCGGCCACTTTTGCCACAGGCACATTTTCCTGTAAGGCATAGTCATTGACAAGGGTCTCAAAAACGCCGGTATCTGCTGTTTTTGCTGCCAGGACCCGGGAAATGCCGTTGTAAAAGGTGGATATTCTTTTTTTGTTAATGTCCGCACTCGACGGCATGACCATTTCTGTGATTTTTGTACCGGTCTGTTTTTCAATGGCCCGGAGCATCCATTTTTCATTTCTGTTTAACAGGAGAACGGCTTCGCCGGTCCGGCCGGCGCGGCCGGTTCGGCCGATCCTGTGAATATAGGGCGCTACCCGGGACGGCATATCGAAATTCACCACATGGGAAATCCGTTCCACATCCAGGCCCCTGGCCGCCACGTCCGTGGCGGCCAGGATATCGATGAGTCCCCTTTTCAGGCGGTTCACGGTCTGTTCCCTGGCGTTCTGGGCCATTTCCCCGTTCAGGGCCTCTGCCTTGAATCCGCCGGCCTGGAGGGCTTCTGCCACTTCAAGGGTCGCGGCCCTGGTTTTGGTAAAGACAATCACGCCGTCATAATGGACCGACTCAAGGATCCGGATCAAGGTGCCGGTTTTTTTTCGTTGATCGATCATGCAGTATTGCTGGTGAATATCAGCGGAGTCCGGCGTGTCCTGCGGGAGGATGATCTGCTCCGGTGTGTTCATGTATTTCTGGGCAATCTTCCGCACGGGTCCGGGCAGGGTGGCGGAGAAGAGGGCAGACTGGCGGTTCCGGGGTGTTTTATCCAGAATCCATTCCACATCTTCGATAAATCCCATATTCAGCATTTCGTCCGCTTCGTCCAGGATCAGGCAGAAGAGGTCTGAAAAGGACACCGTCTTTTTTTTCATATGGTCCATGAGGCGGCCGGGGGTTCCCACCACTACATGGACGCCGCGCTTCAGCTGGTTGAGCTGAACGCTGTAGCTTTGCCCGCCGTAGACCGGCAGAACGTTCAGTCCCGGCATGTTCCTGCCATACCCTTTAAATGCGTCTGCCACCTGGATGGCCAGCTCTCTTGTAGGCGTCAGCACCAGAACCTGGGGTTTTTTGTTTGCCAAATCAATGCGGGACAGCACAGGCAGGGCAAAGGCGGCTGTTTTTCCGGTGCCTGTCCGTGCCTGTCCCACGACATCCTTTCCCTCGATCAGACAGGGAATGGTCCGGGACTGGATCGGCGTCGGTGTGTCATATCCCAGGTCTTTCAAGGCGGAAAACACAACCGGGTTCAGATTCATTTGCTCAAACCCGGTCACGGGTAATTTATTTTGAGGCATGGTATTCCTTAATATCTATGCAGTCACACCGGTTCCAATTCTTGCCGGAGCTATCGTTCAAAGCCTGTATTTTAATGTCAATTGGAGGGGACCAGGAACTTATGGGTCAGTAAAACATAGCATTATACACCCATTTGATGTTCTTGCAAGGAAATAAAAAAAATCAGCTTCCCGCCTGTTTTTTTTCCAGGGCCTCCAGCGCCTTCAGGGTATGCGCCGGTTCAGCCCTGATCGTATGATCCGCACTGATAACAGCATATTGAATGATTCCCTCCCGGTCTATGATATAACGGGATACCAGGGGCAGGCGCCAGGGATCACCGCTGTTGTATTCTTCCAGATTGATATCCAGCTGCAGGTAAGCCTGCTTGAGTTCCTCGGTAAAAGTATAAACGAGGCCGAATTTTTCACCTATACGGTTGTCTTTATCGCTCAAAATTTCCATGGTAAGCCCTTTTTCTTCCTTAAATCTTCGGGAATGGGCAGTGGTCTGGGGAGAAATCATCAAAAGGGTGGCTCCCAGAGATGTGAATTTTGACTGGGCCTCCTGCAGAGCTTCCAGCTCCAGGTTGCAGAACGGTCACCACCTTCCTCTGTAAAATCCTGCAACCACCGGGCCTGATGAAAGGGTGTCGTTGAGATTAATGTAATCTCCGGAAGTATTTTCCAGTGTGAAATCCGGTGCCTTGTCCCCTTTTTTCAGTACTTGGCCCATCATTTTGGAATGTTGCAGTTGCTTTATGGCGCGGCCCATAACCTCCTGGATTTCATCGGGAGCTGAAGACTGGAATTCCGATTTTTTCTCTTTAATTTTTTGTGTTAGGTTCATAAATTCACTCCTTGTGGTCTGCATGACTCCTGCAGATTTTTTGGGGTTTTTAATACCGTGTTGATCAGGATGACATCGCCGTTTTTCTCACCGGATGTCACCCCGATCAGATTGGTTTCAAACGTGTCACGAAAAATGACTGTCGCTGCAAATGAAGACCGTTAATTCTTTTTCGGGGGCAGCAGAGAAGAAATTGTCCAGATCCATATAGGGCCTGTAGTGATACCTTGACCAGTCTCTGTTTACCCCGATATTGTTGTCTACAAAATAAATGCCGGCAATGGAGGCGGCCAGGTCTTCAGCCCGCATTTTTTCAAAATAGGTGTTCATTTTGCCGTAAAGTTCTGCCACACCCGAGCGTACATTCACTACAATATCATATTCACCGATAAATGTATCCCGCTCAAGAGAATCCTTGATGTTTTCCTCCAGTTCAACATCGTTGATGGTCACGGGCAGGGGGGCCACATCAAGACCTGTGATGTCGACCGCCTTTACCCCGGCCACTCAGCTGTCTGATATTACCCTGGTTTTTTCTGCAGCGCTGCCGATGGTCCCTCCGTTGTACCGCATAGGAGATGGAGATTTTGTTTTCAAGATCCTTGACCCCGCTGACCCCTTTGACAAGCGTACCGGCAAGTTGCTTTTCCCTGAACGAATCAACGGTTCCCGTGAGAGTCACGCTTTTTTCATCGGCACTGACAGTGATATCGAACAGGCTGGTGGCCGGATTCATCAGCAATGCTTCCATGGCATCATTCTCCAGGCGGGTGTCACTTTTATCCTTAGGTGGAGAGACCTCGAGCAGATTGATGACGGACCGCACTCCTTTGACGGTTTCCGTAATAATCAGGGCACGACTCCCCTGGTACTTTCGACGGTGATCCGATAGGCCGGGATGACCTGATCTGCCAGTAATTGCTGTTCAACTGCATTTTCGATGGCGGCATCTGTTAATTCAGGAGCGGCCGGCCCGGTGGCTGGAAAAAACGTTGTCAGCAGAAAAGGCAGCCACGCATATCCCTGGCTGACAGGCCCAGAACCCATGCCCCGCCGGTCCATGTGAATAAAAACAGCATCAGGGCAAACCATATCCAGCCTTCCCGGGGGCCGACCCTCTCCAGAAAATAAAACGGCAGCATGATAGTGATTTTTTTCTTCACCGGATTCAAAGAGCGTGGCAGGCGTCATTTTTTTTATGGAAGGGATGAAAAAACAGTGGTTTGCCTACATGTATTCATTTCATAAAATACAGGATTCACCTGATTGCAGCGTGACTGGAAAAAAGAGGAACATTCCAGTTCAGCTTCAGTCGCTTGATATCCCACTACCGTAGCAAAGCCGATATCGAAAACGGGCCCGAGTTTGATCCGGAAAAGCCGGTCAACGTGGAATATGAGGCTCAAGTATACGATTACTATGGCAGGCCATTTGATGCCACGATTGATAAAACCGCACAGCAGCATATTGCCAACCCGTTTGTCTGACAGCAGCACACTCAGTAACCTCCGTAGTAAAGGTGAAATTGATTTACAATGTCCTGGGATGCTGTTATGTATAGTTGTTTGGTCAATCAACCCAGAGTAATTTCAGGAATGTTTTTTCAACGGATTCTGCCGCCGCCGCCACCCTGTCACAGCTGATCGGCTGTCAGGCAATCATGCGGCATCATTAAACCGGTCCCCCCTGATGTGTGTTCAGGAAGACACCGGAACTGTGAATTTGTGCGGGGCCCTTTTCTGCGCAATCACGGGGGGCATCCATCACAGGCGGAATTATTATGGAAAAACGGATATCGATCATTGGATTGAATCTGTCAGTATTTTTGTTCATGTTCGGGGTTGGGATGATCGTCCCGTTGCTGCCCCAGAAAATCATTACCTTTACTGGGTCATTAAAAACCGTTGGCTATCTTGCCTCTGTATTTGCCGTCCCGTTTGTGCTGCTCCAGTTTCCCATAGGTCATCTGTCTGACCGATATGGGATCCGGCGTTTTCTGCTGGGCGGATACCTGATCTGTTCAGCCTCCGGGTTGATTTACTGTTTTTCACATACCCAGGGGATGGTCTTTTTAGGAAGACTGCTCCAGGGAATCGGTGAAGCCCCGTTGTGGGCCCTGGCACCGGCCCTTTTATCCATGCTTTATCCCGGTGCAAAAGGAAAGGTGATCGGGTGCTACAATGCATCGCTCCACCTGGGTCTAACCCTCGGAAGTGGTTTCGGGATTCTGATGGCCGGGGTCTGGATGGGAAATGAACCCTTTGTGTTGTTCGCCTTTTCAGGCCTCCTGGGCGCTTTTCTCATTTTTGTGACGGTCAAAGATCCCCGGGGGGAGGGGCATGTGGTTGACGCGGTCCTGGATACAGGCGGCTTCAAAACGCTTGTTGCACATCCGGACACGCTGGCCGTGTTCTCCGGCATCATTCTTTATGGGGCCGGATACGGCATCTCCCTGACCGTGCTTCCCGGTTTTCTGATTCAGGAAAAAGGCTTTGCTCAGGTGGAAATCGGCGGGTTTTTCACCCTGTTTTATATCGGCATCAGCCTGTCCCAGGTCATTACCGGTCCCATATCCGACCGGCACGGACGGACAAAGACCATGATCCTGGGATTGTTAATGATCGCTGCAGGGCTTGGGGTGTTTCCGGGCAGGGACGGGTGGATGATGTATCCATGGCTTTTTGTGACCAGTTTCGGGCTCGGCGTGTTCTGCGTATCCGCCCTGTCATGGCTGAACAGTTCCGTGGGAGATTCGTTGAAAGGAACCATCTCCGGAGCGTTCTATCTGTTCTGGGGAATCGGGTTTTTTTCCGGCCCGGCAGTGTTGGGGGCATTCGGTGGCGCCTCCCGGGGTTTTACCGGATTCCATGTTCTGTCAGTGCTCTTTTTGTTGCAGGCATTGTTCCAGTGGGTGCGTGCATACCGGAGCAGAAAACTCTGTCAAGGCAGACGAAAGACCTGACAGCACTTTTTTATGGAGTTGTCATTGACCCGCGGTTTCTGGACCATGATACAGGCCATGGCCACCCGGAATCACAAGAAAGGCTGGTGATGATCATCCATCTTGTCACCCGGTTCAAAGAGCAGACCTTTTGGACCCCTGACACCATTGTCTCGCCAAAGACATTTCAAACGGCCCTGGTGGGCTGCGGCGCTGTGATAACCGCCATCAAAAGTCTTGTTGCCGGGACAATCGAAAACGGGGGTTGCAGATCATCTGCCTCCTTGTTCTTGTCCATTCCTGTCTGGCACTATAGCCCGGGTTGCCCCATTATCCGCTCATCTAAACCTGATTGCGTTTGTAAAAATAGATGACTACCAGGAGGCGGGCCTTTTTTTTGCCCAGGCTTCTGCCGGAATGGGGGATATTGGAGTCAAAGTAGACATTGTCACCGGGTTCCAGGATCAGGGTCCGGTCGCCGTAGATGAATTCCAGACGGCCGTCCAGGATGTACATGCACTCTTCGCCTTCGTGGGAATACATTTTATGGATCTCAAAAGGGGCGTGAATGATGAAGGGTTCCATGTTTTTTCCGGGTTTGCCGCCGGCCAGGACCTCGTAGTCATATCCGGCGAACTGGGGGGTCTCTTCGATGAGGGTGCGGTCGCAGAATCTGGAGACAAACAGGCGGACATCTTCGGGCGGGGCCACGGTGTGGGACAGGATGGCCGTGACCGATACGTCCAGTGCACCGGCGATGCGGGTGAGGGTGGAGTAGGGCGGGGCTTTTTTGGACCGCTCCACCTTGGAAAGATATCCTTTGGTCAGGCCGGTGCGGCGGGCCAGCTCTTCTAGGGTGAGTTTTTTGCGGGTTCGCAGGGTTTTGATGTTCCGGGATATGATCTGCTCATCCATGATGCCCTCTCCTAAAGGGGTGACCCGGGGGTGACCCGGGGGAAGATGTTTTCCCCGAAAGGGATCGCATATCCGGTGCCGGTCAATGATGCGGTCCAGGCCTGGATATCGGTGACCGGGATGAACCCTGAGGCCCGGACCATGTCTTCGGGCAGATCCGACACCAGTGAGACGGCAAACCGGTCCAGCAGTTCCATGAGCCGGAATGCCACGTAAGACGGCATGTGAAAGGACCGGATCAGGGACTTTCCCAGCTTTTCCGGGCAGGTGAGGCAGGTTTGCAGGGCCTTTGCAAATTCGGGGTTGCCCACCCCCTCCTCACACCCGGCCACAAACAGGATAGAGCCCCCGTCCCTGACCACATCCACAGTGTTGAACAGGGCCTTGGTGGCCTGGTACAGCTGGCCGTCGGTGCGGAACCCGCCGGCGGACACCAGGGCAAAATCGCCTTTTTCAGGGACCGTGACACCGCAGGCACGTTCCAGGGCCGCGCAACCCTGGTCAAAGGTGGGGTGCAGGTCCCCGGCGGCCGCATAAAAGATCTCTCCGGAGCCGTTGGCGGCCACGGCGGCGTAACACACGGTTTTGTCTTTCAGGAACAGGTCGGCCCCTTCCATCATGTCTTCATGGACCGGGTTGCCGTGCGTGACTGCCTGGCGTACCAGAGGATGGGGCCGGCCGGTATCATCAAATGCCAGGGAATGGTTCTGCTGGATGCTGTCATATCCGGCAATACCGGGCAGGATATATTTTCTGCCCCCGCCGAACCCGGCAATGAGATGGTGAAGGACCCCGCCGAAAATAATGATGTGATCCGCTTCAACCGCTTCTTTTGTCACGGTCAGGCCGGTGCCCCGGGAGGTGGTTCCGATATCCACCAGGCGGGAGGGGTCCAGGCCGGCGGAATTGCAGATGCGCACCCGGTCGACACTGCTCGGGCCGGCCAGAAGGGTGAACCGGGGCTCCGGGATCGGTGCATGGGTGCCCAGGGCGATGATCACCGTGATCTGATCATCGGGCACACCCAGATCTGTCAGGGCCTGGATAATGGTGGGAACAAACCGGTCGCCTCTGGCCCACAGCCGGGTGTCATCCGGAATGATGACCGCCACTTTCTGTGTTGCGATGCCCGGCGGGGCCGTGTCCTGGATTCCTTTTTGAATGACGCCGGCGGCCTGGTCCAGGGCAAGTGGGGGCACCTCTTTTCCCTGGATCACGGCCAGAAGACTTTTGTCAGGCAGATCCACACTCACGCGGGTGCGGCCTTTTTCCAGATCGATTTTCATGTTTCCAGTCCTTTGCTGATCAGGGTGACCGGATGAACCACGAAAAGGTGCTCCGGCCCGGACAGGCTGCCGTGGAGGTTGATACGGCAGACCGGGCAGTCGGTGAGCCAGAAATCAGCCCCGGCAGCCCGGGCATTTTCCAGTTTTTTAGCCATCATTTTTTTGGAAATATCCGGGTATTCATAGAAAAAGGTACCCCCGCCGCCGCAGCAGGCTGCCACATCCGGCACCGGGATGTAGTCAAAACAGGGCAGGGCCTGGAGCAGATCCAGGACCTTTGGCAGAGAATTAAAGCTGTTTCTGGAGTGGCAGGGGGCATGGTAGATCACCTTGTGCTTCGGCGTGTCCGGGGTCATGGCAGCGGCCAGTTCATCGACATGCTCATGGAGAAACGAGAGAATATCCCGTGTTTTTCCCGCAATGACGTCCGGCATTCCCGGGATGATTTTCTGGGTCAGGGCCTTGTGGCGGCTGCCGGCCCGGGGCATCATCAATGTCGGATATTCATCTTTCAAAGCGGCCCCGCAGGTGGTGCAGTCCACGATCACGGCATCACAGTTTGCCGCTGCCGCATCACAAAGGGTATCCATGGTATCGCCGCTGTTTTCAAGCATGGCCCCCTGGATCGCCGTCAGGTTGGTCGCCATGTTTTCGACGGCCCGGTCCTTTGCCCCGTGGAACATCATGGGGATGCCGCAGCAGGTCTGGCCATCGGGGATCACCACCTCATACCCCAGACGGGTAAGGATGTTCACGGTGGCCCGGCCTGTGTCGTCAAACAGATAGTTGGTGGCGCATCCGGTGAAATAGATTACCCGGCCCCGGGGTGTGCCCCCGGCACGGGCTGTTGAGATACCGGTGGCGGGCGACACACGGGGCCGGGTGCTGCGAAAGGGCCGGGGGTTCATCTCGGGCAACCGGTTCACCGGGATGCCGCCGATCCTGGCCGTTTTCTCCAGAACCGCCGGGGTGAGGCGCTGTCCGATTTTGGCCAGGCCCGCACCCATGCGCAGGCGGTATTCCTTTGCCAGAAGATACACCAGGCTTCTTATGGCCGGTGGGTCGGGCTGTGATTTGGCCAGCTGTTCACGCATCTCCATGAATTTGGCATAGTGGTTGATGCCCGAAGGACAGGCCACTTTGCAGGCCCCGCACATCAGGCACTGGGAAATAAGGTCCTTGAGTAGCGGGGAGGCGGACAGGTCGTTTTTTTCAAACGCCTTGATGAGCTGAAGCCGTGCCCGGGGGGAGGCCTGTTCCTGTTTGAGCACCTGGTAGACCGGGCATACCGAAAGGCACAGCCCGCATTTGCCGCAGTTCTGGATGGGCTGTTCTGTCATACGAATTTTCCCGGGTTCAGGATTCCGTCCGGATCCACGGCCTGCTTGATGGTTTTCATGAAATCGATGGTGCCCGGGTCCATAACCAGGGGCAGGTATCTGGATTTGGCCAGGCCGATGCCGTGTTCTCCGGACAGGGTGCCGTCCAGGTCGGCGGCGGCCTGGAAGATTTCGTCAAATGCCGCCGTCACCCGGGACCATTCTTCGGCATTGCTTTTGTCCGCCGGGATCATGGGGTGCATGTTGCCGTCCCCGGCATGGGCCAGGACCCCCACCCGCAGCCTGTGTTTGTCTGCGATCTGCACGATGCGCCGCACCATTTCCGGTACCCGGCTTACGGGTACGGTGACATCTTCGGATATAATGTCCGGGGCCAGCTTGGCAAACACTCCATAAGCGGAGCGCCGGGCCGTCCACAGCCGTTCCCTGTCTGCGGCGGAACCGGCTTCCTGGATGTGGACGGCATGGTTGGCATGCAGCTTTTCCGATATCTGCTTTATCTGTTTGTCGCAGGCTTCGGCCACCCCGTCCACCTCGATGAGCAGGGTGCCGGCTGCGTCCCGGTCCAGGCCCAGATTGGCCTTGTCCTCGATGGCGTTCAGGGTGAGCTGGTCCATCAGTTCCATGGCTGCCGGCAGGATCCCGGACCCGATGATGTCCGTGACCGCCGTTGCCGTATCATCCAGGTCTTTGAAGGTGGCCATGATGGTTTTCACGGTCTCGGGCACCGGCACCACCTTGAGGATTGCTTTGGTGACCAGCCCCAGGGTACCTTCAGATCCGCAGAACAGGGCGGCCAGCTTGTACCCGGTGACATCCTTCACGTTTTTACTGCCGAAAGTGATGACCTTGCCCGAGGCCAGCACCACCTCCAGGCTCAGGATATAATCCAGGGTCACACCGTATTTCAGGCACCGGGGACCGCCGGCGTTCTGGGCGATGTTGCCGCCGATGGTCGATGCGTTCATGGAACCGGGGTCCGGGGGAAAGAAAAAACCGTATGGGGCAAGGGCCGCCTGGACATCGGCATTCACCACCCCGGGCTCCACAATGATGTACCGGTCTCGGGTGTTGATTTCGATGATCCGGTCCATCTTTGAAAAGCAGACCACCAGGCCGTGGTGGACCGGCACCGGGGCCCCGCACACCGATGTGCCGGCACCTCTGCCCGTGACAGGGAGTTTGTGGACCGAAGCCAGGGCCAGTATCTGTGACACCTCTTCAGTGGTTTCCGGGAAAATTACGGCATCGGGCATGGACTCTTCCACAAACGCGTCATAGGCATAGCAGGTGAGCTGTTCTTTCCGGTCCAGCCACCGGGTTTTGTCCACAATGGCTAAAAATTGGTTTGTCAGTTCCGGTGATATCAATTCAGTCTCCTTTATGCGGCTGCTTTCTATTTCAGCAGCCAGTTGGGCAACGCCAGGGAAATCCAGGGAATATAGGTGACCAGCATCAGGCAGGCCAGCATGATCACCAGGAAAGGGGCCACGCCCTGGGCGATTTTGATGATGGGTTCCTTGGTAATACCCGAGGCCACGAACAGGTTCAGGCCGAAGGGCGGTGTGAGCATGCCCATCTGGATGTTGAGCACCATGACCACGCCGAAATGCACCAGATCGATGCCGTACCGGTTCAGGGTTTCCAGAAACAGCGGGGCCAGCACCAGCATGGCGGACACGTCATCCATGAAGCAGCCCAGGACCAGGAACAGGAGGTTGACGGTAAGCAGGAACATCCAGGGGCTGTCAATATGCTCGACAATGATATCAGCCAGGTGGTGGGGGATCTGTTCGGCCGTGAGCAGCCAGATAAAGGTCATGGCACAGGACAGAATGAACAGCAGACAGGCGGACAAAATGGCTGCTTCCTCGCACACGGAGGTCAGGTCTCTGATGCCGAACTCTTTGTAGATCACCATTTCCACAAACAGGGCATACACCACGGAAACGGCCGCCGCTTCCGTGGGGGTGAACACCCCTGAATAGATACCCCCCAGCACAATGATCGGAAGTATCAATGCCCAGACGCCGTCTTTGCCCGTCTGGATCAACCGGGACAGGGAGGCGTTCTGGGCAATGCGCCAGTTGTGCTTTTTGGCCACGAAAAAGGTGTACACCATCAAAGAAAACCCGATGAGCAGCCCCGGCACCACCCCGGCCATGAAAATTTCCGCCACAGACACGTTCATGACCAGGCAGTAGAGGATCATGGGAATGGAGGGCGGGATCACAATGCCCAGAGAGCCGGACACCGTGATCAGTCCTAAGGAGAATTTTTCGCCGTATCCGGCCTTGATCAGGGCCGGGATCATGATCGATCCGATGGCCACCACCGTGGCCGGTGAAGACCCGGATATGGCGGCGAAAAAGATGCAGGCCAGGATACCGGCCATGGCCAGCCCCCCGGGAAACCATCCCACCAGGGCGTTGACAAAATTGATGAGCCGCCGGGCAATGCCGCCCCGGGTCATGACCGCCCCGGCCAGGATGAAAAAGGGAATGGCCAGGAGGACAAACTGGTCCAGGGCGTTGAAAAGCTGCTGGGTGATAATGGTCAACGGTGTGGACGAAAAGAACACCAGGGACACCAGCGTGGTTACCCCCAGGATAACGGCAATGGGAACGCCTGAAAACAGGAGCACGGCAAAGCAGATGCAGATGACCAAAATCATGGGGTCGTTCCTTTCAGGCCCTGTCTTGCCGCCTGGATCAGAAAACGGATCCCGATGAACATGGAAAATACCGGGATGGGCAGATAGGCGATATACATGGGAATCTGCATGGTGGGGGAGGTGGTCTCATACCCGTGCATGCGCAGCACGATTTTCCAGGAATGATACGCAACGATAAAGAAAAATCCCGCAGACAGACCATTGGTCAGCGCCCGGACCAGGCCCTGCCAGGGCGGTTTCATGTGGGATACCACCAGATCCATGGTAAAATGGCTGCCGGTGCGCACCCCGATGGATGCTCCTAAAAACGCCACAAAGACCCCCATGTACCGGCCCAGTTCCTCGAACCAGGTAAAAGAATAATTGAACACATACCGGGCGATCACCTGGACAAACCCGATCGCTGCCAGGGCCAGGATGGTCCACACCAGGGTGATGTTTTCTACACGGTTGATGACGGAAAAAAAACGCTCCACAGCCGGATCTCCTGAAAGAGCCGCAGAAAAACGGTTTTTATCGGCTCAGTTTTTCGATGGATCGGACACGGGGGTGCCGGGTTGTGACTGCCGGCACCCTCCGGTCTTATTGTTTGTATGCCGCGACTTTTCCCAGCACAAAGTCAAACAGGTCATCACCGATTTTTTCGCGGTACTTGTCCCATACCGGGGTCATGGCCACACGGAACACTTCGCGTTCTTCCGGGGTCAGGTCAATGATCTCGATGTCATTGGCACTGGCATATTCGTCAATGGATATGTTTAGTTTGGGCAGGGAATCGTGCAGGGCCGCGTTTACGGTGCGGTTGGTATCGATGCACAGTTCCGCCGCTTCCCTGAAGATCTGCTGCTGTTCCCGGGTCAGGCTTTCCCAGTAATCCACAGACACCACAATGATGCATTCGGTGAGGCAGTGCTGGGTCCGGGTCACATATTTGGTGACCTCCGTGAATTTCATGAGAATGGAGGTGAGGATGGGGTTTTCCTGGGCATCGATGACCCCGGTCTGCAGGGCATTGTAGGTTTCAGGGAACGGAATGGCCACCGGCGACGCCCCCAGCTGCTTGAAGGTGTCCAGGTAGGCCGGAGAATTCATGACCCGGACCTTGAGGCCCTTGATGTCCTCCGGTGTGCGCACAGGGCGTTTGTTGTTGGTGAAATCACGGATCTCGTTTTCCGTCCACCCGATGGCGATAAATCCTTTTTTGGGGAAAAAGGAAAAGATCTTTTCCTGGACTTCCGGGTCATCCAGGGTGGCGTATGCGGTTTTACGGTCCGGGAAAATAAAGGGCATGTCCAGGATCGCGCACTGGGGAACAAAGTTCTGGAGCACGGCTGTGGTCAGGGCTGCGATCTGCAGGGTGCCGGCCTGGACCTGTTCGGCCATGGAACGTTCCCCGCCCAGCTGGCCGGCCGGGAAAGTGGCAATGTCGATTTCGCCGCCGGTTTTTTCTTTCACATAACCGGCAAACGCATCCACGCCCTTGGCCTGGCCGTGGAACGGCGGGGACACATGGCCGAACTTGACGGTACCGGCAAAGGCAGGCAGAAGACTTCCCAGAACAAAAATAGCCAGAATCGCTGCACCTGTCATTAAACTGCTGTGTTTGACACCCGTTTTTTTCATGCTGACGTCTCCTTTTCTTGCGGATTTGCTTTTGTGGTTGGAAAACTAAGGGTTGATCTGTTTTGGTTCCCTGGATTCTGGCTACCTGAATGTTTTCTGCTTGTCAACTTTAATCTTTTTTTTCACTGAAAGTGTATGAAAATTTCATATCAGGAAACTTTTGACAAAATCGGTTGACAAAAAAAGGGCCGACGCTATTCATTGGCAGTCGGCCCCTGGAATACGATTGATGTGTTGAATGTTACATCGCGCTTTCCGGATGAAATACGTTGACGTCTTTTAAATCATCCCCCAGATATTCCCGCTCATTGGGTCCTAAAACACCCAGCGCCAGACAGATCAGTGTCCACAGGTGAACCACGTGATAGTTACCGCCGTAATGTTCGCTCAGCTCGTGGATCTGAGCGTGACAGTTGTGGCACCCTGCGATGCAGTAAGACGCGCCGGTAGCTTTGACCTGTTCGTCCTTGATTTTGCCGTAGGCCAGTCGCTCTTCCTTGAACCCGGACTGCAGGAATCCGCCGCCGCCGCCGCAGCAGTAGTTGTTGGAGCGGTTGGGCTGCATGTCGATGAAGTTCTCTTCGCCCACCACGGATTTGACGACGAACCGCAGGTCTTCAGCAATGGGGTCTCCAAAGCTTTTGCGCACGATCTGGCAGGGGTCCTGAACCGTGAATTTTATTTTCAGGTCTTTGTTCCAGTCGGAGTTGACCTTGAGTTTGCCTTCACGGATCCATTTGGCATAATATTCGTAAATATTTTTTACTTCAAAGTTGTGTTCCAGGTTAAATTTTTTCAGTCCGGCCCGGACTGAGAATGTGATGTGCCCTCACTCGGTGTTGAGGAACGTCTTACACCCCAGCTTGTTGGCCTGGTCCACACTGCTTTTGATGACCGTTTTCCATCCATCGTTATCGGCCAGGAACAGGCAGTAGTTTTCCCCGGCCCATCCTTTGCTGCCGTAAGTCCAGTCCACACCGGCCAGGTGCAGGATCTTCCACAGGGGCACCAGCTCATCCGGTTCGGTCACCGGTTCCCGTGAGTTCTGGTTCAGGAAGAATTCCGCACCTTCCTTGTCGATAGGGGCCTGCATGTCTGCAAATTCCGGCTGGGCTTCCCGGTATTCTTCCAGCACATCCTGGATCACGAACTCAAAGTCCTCTGCCGTGGTGCCCATGGCAGAGCGGGTCTCGTTTTTCAATGCCATGTCGCAGGAGGCCAGGATGCCTTTGGGCCGCTGCTCCCTGGGCCGCAGGGCACGGGCGTTGAAAATCAGCTGGGGGATATCTATTTTCATGGGGCAGACATAGATGCACCGCTGGCACATGGTGCACATCCAGGGCCATTCAGAGGCAGCAATTTCCTCGTCCATTCCCAGGGCGGCCATGCGCAGAAATTTACGCGGGTCCATGTCTCTCAAGCCTGTTGCAGGACATCCTGATGAGCAGGCCCCGCAGGTCAGGCAGGCGTTGAGGTTTCCGCCTTCCGGCAGAATTTCCTTGACCTTGTCAATAAACAAACTTCGGGCCTTTTTTTTGCCCAGTTTTATCACCGCTTCTGACATGAATATTTCCTTTCTTTATCAATCATACGGTCACACGATTTATATGGTTTGCCTGCAGTAGATAACAATTTTATATTTGGTATGTCAAGAGCACAATGAATGCCGGTTCGACTTTTTCAGGCAGGTTTTCATAAAATACAGGATAAAGGCCGGCTTGACTTTTATGGGGGATGATTTAACATAATCACAATTTTCATTGCCCGGGCAGCCGGATAGATTCAACGGAGAGACCACACATGAAAACAAAAACGACGGAACGAGCCGGTACATTTTCGCGTCAGGCGCTTTACATGAGCATTCTGATTTCCCTGACGGTCGGCTTTGTTCTCGGGGCCGCCTATACCTCGTTTAAACTGGCCGGGGAATCTTCCGGTACCCCGATCCATGATCATTCCAGTCCGGCACCCGGTCCCAAAAACCCTTCTATGGCAGCAGGGGGACCTCCCCCGGACATGGATGCCAGAATTGCGGAACTCGAAAATCTCGTGCAGCAGCATCCTGAGGATGCCCGGGCATGGGCACAACTGGGCCATGCGTATTTTGATCTGGACCAGCCGGACAAAGCAATCCAGGCGTATGAAAAATCATTGGCCCTGGCGCCGGGAGACCCGGCCGTGTTGACTGACATGGGGGTGATGTACCGGCGCAGAGGTGAACCGGACAAAGCGATTCAGGCCTTTGATCAGGCGGTCGCGGCTTCTCCCGGGTTTGAGACCGCCCTGTTCAACAAAGGCGTGGTGCTGATGGCGGACCTCAATGACCTGCCCGGCGCCATGGCCGCCTGGAAGGAACTGGTAAAAATCAATCCGGATGCCACCACCCCGGGTGGTGAAAAAGTGGCGGACATCGTGGCCCGCATGGCATCACAGAATTGATGAACACCCAATGAATGCTTGATCGGGTTCATTTACAGGAGAGGATTCATGAATTTGAACAGCTTGGATACTATCGAAAAATTCGAGATTCAAACGTACCGGAAATCCGGGGACATGGACAAGAAAAGCCATGTGCCTTTTTCCGGCTCCCCCCGGAAACATCCCTGGGATCCTGAAAAGATCATCCTGATTGTGGATCCGTTCACGGCCAACACTTTTTACTATGAGTTCAAAATCAAGGACATTGGTTTTGCCGAGGAACTGGCCAGCATGACGAATATCGACGGTGAGTCCGTGAGCATGATCCGGATCTGGGTGAAGAAACAGAGCGTAGCGATCCAGTGCAGTCCGTTCCGGGTGGATGCTATTTCACTGTACGAATAACCGGATCAACCGTTTCTTCGAGCCAGTTTCCGGCACACCCGGCTGATCAGGCTGACCATGACCGGAATGCTGGCCAGCTCGACATATTCATCCACCCTGTGGGAGTTGGCACCCACCAGACCCAGCCCGTCAATGGTGGGAACGCCTGCTGAAGCCGTAAAATTGCCGTCAGAACATCCCCCGGTGCTGATGGCTTTCATGTCAATGCCCAGTTCTCCGGCCTGGTGTATGATCAGCGCCTGAAGGACCAGGCTTTTTTCTGTGGCCGCCATGGGGGGCCGGTCAATGGCCCCGGTGACCCGGATTTGCGCGTCTTTAAACAGCCTTTTTCCGTGCAGCCCGGCGAAAAAGAATGCCACCTGGTGTTTTTCTTCAGGGACCAGGATTCGAATGTCCACGGAAGCGGAGGCACGGGAGGGAATGATATTGACTTTGTCTCCACCATGGAACACGGTCACCTGTGCGGATGTGCCGGTGTTCTCGTTATTGAGATTCTGGATCAAAGAGACCAGGTGTGCCAGTTCCACCACCGCATTGACCCCCTTGTGGGGATCGGCGCCGGCATGGGCTTCTTTGCCCGTGACCTCGACATGAAACCACCCCCCGCCTTTTCGCTGGCTCACCAGATGATAATCCGGCCGGCAGGGCTCAAACACCAGGACATGGCGGCATTCTTTCGCTGTCTCCAGGATCAGGGGCCGGGACTGGGCGGATCCGGTCTCTTCATCGCCGTTGAACAGCACACAGATGGACTTGTCATCAAGATCACCGGAGCGTTTGATTGTTTCCAGCGCGTGCAGCGCCACCAGCAGCCCGCCTTTCATATCACAGACCCCCGGTCCCCAGGCCCGGTTGTCATGAAGGGCAAAGGGCCGTTTGGCCGCCTCTCCTTCGGGAAAAACCGTATCCATGTGGCCCAGACACATCACGTCGTAAGGCGGGATGCCGATCGTCGCCTTGAGACAGGGCACCTCTCCGTTTCCCGGCATCAGGATCTCACAATCCATTCCCAGGCGCAGAAACCGTTTTTCAAAAAACCGGGCAACAGTCAGGATGCCGGCGGTGTTTCCGGAAGCGGAGTCCGTGTTGACAATCGATTCAAAATCTTCCAGAAATCGTTCAATATCTGTAAATTCCATTTTTTCTTCGTGGCCTTTGTGTTCTTTGTGGTAAAAAAATCAGCCGCAGAAATCTCCTGCCCGGAATCAGGACCGCAGCGCCAGCTTAGGATTCATTTCATCCCTGAGCCAGTCGGAAAACAGGTTGATGGCTGTGATGGTAAAGTTCAGGGCCAGAAGCACCGACGAGATTTTGTCCTTGCCCGGATGGTTGATCCGGTGCCGGAGCAGTTTGGTCAGATAGGTGTTGGAAATACCGGATATCATGCTGATCTGGTTGATATTCAGGTCACTTTTTTTTATGATCGTTATCAGGGTGTCTGGAAAGTTACGCATGTCAGGGAGTATATCCTTACTGTGTCAGAGGTTGTTTTTATGTTTAACCCGGAGTTTAATAAAAAGTTCACCGGAAAACAAGACCGGAACCCATTCAAGCGGGGCGCAATAAACGTGGCAGATTTATTGTGATTGTGGTACTTTTATTGCATTTAATCCTGCCGGAGCAAAGAGTGATGAGACACAGACAACATTTGATTGCGGCATCTGTTTTTACAGTTGTGCTGGTCCTGACAGTGGTGATCGGATACCGGAATCTGTCCTACAACTGGCAGTGGTACCGGGTGGCCCCCTATTTTTTTTCATTTGAACAGGGGCAGTTCATGCCAGGGGTCCTGCTGCAGGGAGTGTGGGTTACACTGAAAATTTCCGGCATTTCCCTGATCCTGTCTTTGATCATCGGCACGGTGTCTGCCTTTGCAAGGCTCTCTCCTTATCTGTCTCTGCGGGGACTGGCCTGGTGCTACGTGGAAACCATCCGCAACACCCCGCTGTTAATTCAGATTTTTGTGATGTATTTTGTGATCTCCCCGGTGCTGGACCTGTCTGCTTTCACCTCGGCGGTGATCGCTTTGAGCCTGTTTGAAGGGGCCTATTCCTCGGAGATCATCCGGTCCGGTATTGTCAATATACCCAAAGGACAATGGGAGGCGTCCCAGAGTATCGGACTGCCGACGTCCGTGATCTACCTGAAGGTCATACTCCCCCAGATGCTGCGTCAGACACTGCCCATGCTGGCCGGCCAGAGCGTTTCCCTGATCAAGGATTCGGCCCTGGTCAGCACCATTTCCATTTATGATCTGACCATGCAGGGCCAGAAAATCGTTTCTGAGACATTTTTGACTTTTGAAATCTGGTTTGTGGTGGCATTATGTTATCTGAGCATGACCGCCACGCTGTCATTCATTGTCCGGAAGATTGAAAGCCGGATACGGTTTGTTCAGTAATTAATAACCTTCAAGAGAAAGGAGGAATGATGAAAAAATCCGCCATCTTCTGTATTCTGAGCCTGATGCTGTTGATCCCGATTTCTCAGGCTTCGGCCGGGGAACTCGGGGATCAGCTGGCAAAAGAGAGCATTGTCGAAAAAATCCAGAGGGACAAGGTGATCCGGGTGGGCATGTCCACGTTCGTGCCCTGGGCCATGAAAGACAAGCAGGGAAAACTCATCGGATTTGAAATCGATGTGGCCCGTCAACTGGCCGAAGACATGGGAGTGGAGGTGGAATTTGTGCCTACGGCCTGGTCCGGCATCATTCCGGCCCTGATGACCGGCAAGTTCGATGTGATCATCGGCGGTATGGGCATAACCCCGAAACGGAATCTCAAGGTGAATTTCACCATGCCCTATGATTATTCCGGCATGTCCATGGTGGCCCATCAGAAAAAAGCGGAGGGATTCTCCGAGCTGAAGGATTTTGACAACCCTGACGTTCACATTGCAGTGCGCATGGGCACCACCGCGGAACAGGCAGCCAGAAAGTTTTTTCCCAAAGCGAACCTGCGTCTGTTTGAAAACGAAAGCCAGGCCCTGCAGGAGCTGAACCTGGGCCGGGTTCATGCGGTGGTATCTTCCGCACCCATGCCGGTGTTTCATGCACTGAAATATCCGGACAAGCTGTTTGTGCCGCTCAAGGAGAATTTTACTAAAGAGCCCATTGGCTTTGCCATCCGCAAGGGAGACCCGGATGCCCTCAACTATTTCAACAACTGGATTATCAATATGCATGCCAGCGGTTTTTTAAAGGAGAAAAAAGCCTTTTGGTTTGAATCCAGAGAATGGGAAGCCCTTGTTAAATAAACCTGCCAGCCGGTGGACCCTGGTGGACCTGGCCGTTATCTCGGCGGTGGCTGCCGGGGTCATTTTCTTTTTTGTACGCATGACCCAGGTCCTGGAGTATCAGTGGGAATGGCAGGCCATTCCAGGCTATTTTCTGTTCAGAGATCCTGAGACCGGCCATTTTTCCGCCAACATGCTGCTCAAGGGATTCGGCACCACGCTGAAGCTGAGTGTCTGGTCCATGATCCTGGGGTTTATTCTGGGCACCTTTTCCGGCATCATGGGGGCAAAGGGCGGCACCTTTGGACGCATGTTCAGTCGATTTTATGTGGAGACCGTGAGAAATATCCCCTCCCTGGTCCTGGTGATCCTGTTTTATTATTTTGTTTCCTCCCAGTTTCTGGATGCCCTGGGACTGGATCAATGGATCCGGCGCCTTCCGGATTCTGCGGCCCGGGGTGTCGCTTTTTTTCTGGCCGGGGCCGGGCAGATCAATGCCTTTGTTTCCGCTGCCTGCGCACTGGCCATTTATGAAGGGGCCTATATCTCAGAGATTGTGAGGGGGGGCATCAATGGGGTCTCAAAAGGCCAGTGGGAAGCGGCCTGGTCCATGGGTCTGTCCCAGGCCCAGACGTTTCGGCTGGTGATACTTCCCCAGGCGTTCCGGCGTACTGCGTTTCCCCTGGCCGGCCAGTTCATTTCCACCATCAAGGATTCCGCCATTGTCTCGGTCATCTCCGTCCAGGAACTCACATTCCAGGGCATGGAACTGATGGCGGCCACATTTCTGACCTTTGAAATCTGGATTACCATTACACTGCTGTATTTCACCCTGACCTTTTCTTTGTCCCGGACCATCTCGTTCTTTGAAAAGCACATGGCCATCCGGCAGTGAACAGACGATGGTCTGAACAAGTCCGGCATGCATCAGGCACGGTTGTTTTCTTTTGCCTGTTGTATGGCCTGTGCCAGGGCCTGGATGGGGAAGGTGCTCATCTGCATTTCACGGGCATTCCTGTCCCGGCCTGGCGATCGGTATCCGGGCTGCGGAACTGGCGCTGAACCGGCTGAATTTCGGGCCGGAAGCGGACATGGTGTCCGTCCGGCCCGTATCCTCGAGAGCATGATCTGCCGGGAATGCGGGGAAAAAGTCATGGAATCCAGGATCCGTCGGTTCGCCGGTAAGGACCTGTGTATTCCGTGTTTTGGTCGACATGAACAGAAAATCTGAGACGGTGTGAACGGCAGGCCGTCCATTCATGGATCGGGGGGCAGTGAAAACAATACGGAAACCCGGGTATTGCCGTCACATGCGGGTCCGGATTCTTTGTCACAATGCGTTTGGCTGCCCCCGCATTGATCTGTGGCATTCGGAAGACGGCTGCACCGTTTTGATGTCATGGAAATTTTGAAGTTGTAGCGTTCTGAAAAGATTTTCATGCGGAGCAGGTCTGCCCCTTTACCACCGGCGTTAAAATCGAACGGCTGCCTGGATGAATACTGAAGGGTTTCCTGGGTGGTGAAAAACCCCTCGAAAATGCGTTTCTGGGCTTCCTCGGTCAACCCGATGCCCTGATCATGGACCACCAGTTCCACTTTTCGACCGGTCCCATGGACCTGCACCTGGATACCGCAGCCGTCCGGTGTGTTTTCAACAGCATTTCGTATCAGGCCGTCCACCACTTTCTGCAACGGGTCCAGGGGAATCCGGATGGGAGGCACCGGGTCCAGTTGCGTTGTCAGGTTCACCTGCCGGTGGCCGAACATGGGGCGCAGTGCCTGAACCCGGCCATCTACGAATTGATCCAGGCAGACCTCTTCAGGCTCCTGTTCCGGGGTTGAGTAAATTCTGTCCAGGGTGTCTTTCACTTTCTGGATCACACCGCTCTCTCCGCTCTCTCCGCTCTCTCCGGTCTCTTCGGCGATCAGCGCTTCGAGCATATCCGCGCATTCATCAAATATCAGGCTGAAGACCGGGGTATGGTGAAACGATTTTTTCTCCAGAATGTCATACACCTGGTCTTCAATGTCGATCAGCCGCTTCAGATTCCGCTTCATACGGTCTAAAGTGGTTTGCCAGGTATTTTCAGGCAGGTCCGACAGTCTTCTGGACAACACTTTAATGGAACTGAGCAGTACTGCCACAGGGGTTCTGAGTTCATGGGACAGGTGGCTGATCATCTTGTCTTTGGCGGCGTTCAGGCTTTTGAGTTCTGCGTAGGCTTTTTTCAGTTGTTCGGACACCCGGGCGTTTTCTATGGACAGGGCCACGGTGGCGGCAATGGTGCCCAGGGTTTTAAGGTCGGTTTGATCAAATGTGCCTTCTTTTTTGTTGTCTGCTGAAATGACCCCTATGATCCGGGTGTTGGTGTGCAACGGCACAACCATGACATTTTTGATACGGTACCCGATTTTTTCGTCCCGGTTCTTGAATGTGTCCTGGCTTTCTTCAGGAAGATAGTTCATGATCAACGGCTTGCCGCTTTTGACCACCTGCCCGGACAGCAGCTCATCCACAGGGAAACGGGTTTTTTTAACCCGTTCCCGGGTGGTGGGGTCATCATGGGCGATGCTCAGGACATGGAATTCCTCAGCTTTGTCATCCAGCAGCATGACGTTGGCCCCCTGGGTTCCCAGCAGGTCCTTGATCTCTTTGCTGATATATTCCAGCAACCGGGGAAGTTCCGGATACTGGGGCAGGGCCTGGCTGATCCGGTCGATGGCACCCTGGTTCCGGTCGATGCGTTTTTCCTTGGTGATATCCCTGAATACCATCACCATTCTTGCCGGCTGAAAATCTTCATCCCGGTCAATCCCCACACGGAGAATCACATCCAGGACCTGTCCGGTTTTGGTCAGCCGTTTGGTGGTGAGTTTGACCACATTTCTGTTGGGGGGCAATGCCTTGATTTTTCTGGCCAGTTCAGATTGCAGGTGTACCGGAATATATTGCCTGCCATCGGTCCCTTTGAGTTCCTCCAGGGTCCAGCCGAAGGTCTGGGTGAATGCCGGGTTGGCATAGGAGATCAGGCCCCGGGTGTTGCGGATCAGCACCGGATAGGGGATGAATTGAAGAAACCGGCGATGGTATTCGGCGGCAATCCGGTCTTTTTCCCAGAGCGATTCCTGCTCGGTAAGCTGTTCTTCAAGGGTTTTGATTTTTTGCAGCAGCGACGCTTGTGAGGCGGTGTCGGTCATGGGGCTCCTAAAAAATTATGCAAACAATACCAGGCTGGCTGCCATCACCGCCATGCCGGCCACAACCCCGTACATGGCGATGTGGTGTTCTCCATATTTTTCCGCTGTGGGCAGCAGTTCATCCAGTGATATAAATACCATAATACCGGCCACTGCGGCAAACATCAGGCCGAAAAAAGTGTCGGTAAAATAACGCAGTACCAGAAAATAACCGATCACGGCGCCCGCCGGTTCAGCCAGGCCCGATAAAAAGGACAGACCAAACGCTTTTTTACGGCTGCCGGTGGCGTAAAAAATGGGGACGGAAACAGCGATCCCTTCCGGAATGTTGTGGATGGCAATCGCGACTGCGATGCTCATGCCTAAGGCCGGGTCTGCCAGTGCCCCCACAAACGTGGCAATGCCTTCGGGAAAGTTATGGATGGCAATGGCAAGGGCCGAAAAAACTCCCATTCGGTGAAGGTTTTTCCTGTTCAGGTTGAAATCATGGTCGGGAATATCCTCCACCTCCCTGATTTCATGAGGATTTTCAAAACTCGGGACCAGAAGATCAATTCCTGCAATCAACAGGATCCCCCCGAAAAAGGCCAGGGTGGTCATGAGATAGCCCTGAAAGGGGCCCAGGGCTGTTTCAAGGGAATCTCTGGCTTTGACAAATATTTCCACAAAAGAGACATAGATCATGACGCCGGCGGAGAACCCCAGGGAAGCCGTCAAAAATCGGGTGTTCGTGGTTTTGGCAAAGAAAGCCAGCGCACTGCCGATACCTGTGGACAGGCCGGCCATCAATGTAAGGGAAAAGGCAAAAAGCACCGTACCGGCTTCATGTGGCATGGTCGGGGATCTCCTTGAAATTCGGCGGCATCAGGGTATCAATTGTTTGGCAGACAGCTTAATTTCCCGGTCTTGTTCAAACGTTCCATTTCAAGTTGTAATAATTTTTTCAGGGTGATGTCAACATACATTCATATGGGTTTGCTGGAATCCCGGCATTCTGTACTTTTTCCCCACGGTCTGTTTCAGGGCGAAACTGTCCAGAAACTGCCGGACATTGCCTGTAACAAGGGAAATGAGATGAATCTGTTGATCCAGGATCAGGCTGGCAGGCGTTTTTGATATGGCACCACACACCAGGATGGCCACATGGTTTTTTTTCAGGGTATGAATCAGGTCGACAGGGGATTGCGGGTCAAAAGCGGTATAATACTGTCCAGCAATCTTTTTGTTTTTTATTTCTGCTACCAGCAATGTGCTGGCCGCATCAAACACCGGAGATATCCGGTTTCCCCAGACGGTAACAGCCAGTTTCACAAAAAACCTCCATGTACCGGATTGGTGTGCTGTTTCATGACTGTAAAAATAAATGCAAGGCGTGTGCCGTAATCGGTCATGACCGCAAAGAATTCAAAAAAATCAGTCTCACTGTAAAAATGAGAGGATGACCGGCAGGAAATGGTATTGTTTTGCTGGCGTAAATTCAGGGGAAGACCATGACCCGGGTCGCAAAAACAGGACTTTTTCCCTGCCGGGGTTGCAATTATAATTTGATTCCCAGTTTTTTTATCCGCCGGAACAGGGTGCTCTTATGGATGCCCAGGTCTTTGGCAGCGGCGTTTCTATTGTAATTGTTTCTGGCCAGGGCGTCCGAGATCAGGTTGATCTGGGCGGCTTTCACCGGGTCATCCACCGCTTCATGGGTGGATATCTGTTTCTGAGCCAGAAATCCCGGCAGGTGATCACAGGTGATGATCCCTTCCTGGCAGAGCACAAAGGCATGTTCAATAATATTTTCCAGTTCCCGGATGTTACCGGGAAAAGCGTGGGACATGAGGGATGCCAGGACTGCCTGGTCGATTCCCTGGATGAGTTTTCCCTGGCGCAGATTCATCTTGGAGATGAAGCGTTCCACCAGCAGGGGAACGTCTTCCATCCGCTGGCGAAGCGGGGGTAGAAACAGCTTGACCACATTGACCCGGTAATACAGATCCTGCCGGAACTGTTCGGTTTCCATCAATTCCGACAGATCCCTGTTTGTGGCGGCAATGATCCGTACATCGGTCTGTTCTTTTTCCAGGCCGCCCAACGGGGTGAATTCATGCTCCTGGAGGACCCTGAGCAGACTGACCTGAAACGCCGGGCTGGTGTCCCCGATTTCATCCAGAAACACCGTGCCGCCCCGGGCCAGGGCGAATTTGCCGGGCTTGTCCTTTACTGCATGGGTGAACGCCCCTTTTTTGTATCCAAACAGTTCGGATTCCAGCAGTGTGTCGGGCAGAGCTCCGCAGTTGATGGCCATAAAAGGCTGGTTCTTCCTGGGACCCATGTTGTGGATGGCCCTGGCCATCAGTTCCTTGCCGGTCCCGGTTTCTCCCTCGATGAGTACCGTGGCGTCGGACTGGGATATCTGGGGGAGGATGTTGAAAATTTTTTTCATGGCATTGCTGTTGCTGACAATATCCTCCACGTGAAAGCTGGCGGACAGTTGCCTGCGCAGCTCTTCGACCAGGGAATGATCCCTGAAGATTTCCACCCCGCCCAGAACCTCGCCGTTTTTATCGATGAGCAGGGAGGTGGATACGGAAATGGGGATTTTTTTCTGGCTGGAATCAATGATATACGCGGAAGTGGACACATAGGGCTTGCCTTCTTCCATGGTTTTTTTCAAGGCGCACTCTGCCTCGCACATGTTGGACCGGAACACTTCCCAGCAGTGCCGTCCGATGGCGTCTTTCCGGCGGATCCCGGTAATTTCTTCGGCAGCCCGGTTAAATGAGGTGATTTCCCAGTTGTAATCAATGGTGAACACCCCGTCGGAAATGCATTCCAGAATGATCTGGGTGGCTTTCGGGGTCAGGGGCCCGGACATTTTTCTGGGGTCAATCATGATGGATTGCTCCCTCTATGGCGTTGCGTTAACTGATTTATTTTATCAAGATAATGACGTTTACAGAAATTTTCAACAGCCGTCATGTGGGAAAAGGCCTGGATAAAGTCGGTATCACCTGTGGCGAATACCCCATGACCATAGACAATCACCGTGTCAGACGTTTCACAGGCCAAAGGCAGGGTATGACACAGCCCGTAGGGTCCGGTGCCCACTTCACCGGGAACAATCGGGGTTTTTCCGATATGGCGGGAAATTGGGCAATGGGTGTGGCATCGGGTATTGAACGGACAGGCCGCTTTCTGGTCCGGGTCGCAGTCCATGGACAGGATCACGCTGAACCGGGGATGACCATGCAGAATGGCCCGGCACCCGGTGCGGGCAATGATTTCCATGTGGGCGGACAACTCGCTGGAGGCGGTAATGCCCGAAGAGGTGGTGCCGTCCAGGGGGACCGGGTCGATGCATCCCTCCAGTTCTTCCAGGCAGGCACCGGTCTGGCTGATGTAAAGGATATCGTTCAGGCAATAGGAAATGTTGCCGAAATAGGAATCCACCAGTCCGTCTGTCACCACTTTTTTCCCGGCCTGAGACATGGCGGCGACCACCTGGGCTTCAGAGGTGAAAGGACCCGCCAACAGGCGGGTTGCAACGGGTTCTGAATTTTCCAGAAAAGGGCGTATCTCTTCAAACAGGGCAGCCATTTCCGCATCCGTCTGCCCGGTTTTCAATGCAGACAGGTAGTCAGAGAAGAACTTGACAAAACAGGCAAAACACACGGAACTGATGTAAACAAATCCCTGTTCCGGGGAAACCGTGCCCGGTGCGATGATGGCAGGTCCCAAAGATTCTTTTTCAGAATCCCGGGGCCGGATGATCACGGTTTTTCTCTGAGAAAGGCTATTTATGGCCGTCCGGACATCAAACCCATCGGTGACAGGCAGGTCATGAAGAAAGGTACGGGTTTCACAATCGCCGGGTGTGATCCGCCCGGATGCTTTCAACGCCCGGTCTGCCAGAAACCCGATGATCCGGTCATGGGGTGGACAGGGCCTTAAAAAAACCAGGGAATTGATATTCAGATGCTGAAAAATGGGCGTTAAAACGGGTATTTCAGGTGCCTGGCGGTTCCAGGTCAATGCCTGATCCAATCCCCCGATCAACGGCGCGCCCGGTCCTTTGGCCGTTGCCAGACCGGCATGGACCAGTTTGTCTGCATATTTTTTGAGCAGGTCATCCATGCGGGTCAATCCCGAATCGTTTTGCGACGTCCGGTTTTGGCAGGCCGTCTGTGGTCAGATCCCGTATCGCATAGTAAGCGGATTTGGCTGACATGAATGCGGCCCGGTCTATGGGCGGCACTGAAAACCGGTCACATCCTGAACCGGGCTGTTCAAAAAACCGGTCCGGCAGAGTATCCTGGCGGGCATCCATTCCGTTCAAGCTGTTGATAATGCGTTCATTGTAAACAATTTTTTCACCCACAGCCAGCAGATCCCGGGCCGTCACCCGGGTCCCAGTGACCGCGGAAAAGGCCTTGGCATATTCTTCAATACCGGTGGCAAAAAAAATGAATTTGCAGGCGATCAGGGAATCCACCACGGCATTGAGATCCTCGGCGATTTTGATGATCCGGGCTTTACCGGAAAAAGAGAACCGGTCAGTGGCCACGGGTTTGCGCAAAATCTCATGGGAAATGGGATAGGCCCGCAGGTGGCAGCCGCCCCGGGTGGACATGGCATAGCCTAACGCCATGCCATACGCGCCTCGGGGATCATAGGCCGGCAGTTCCAGGTTCTTGACCGTCATGGCGGCGGCCGGATTTCCCATGGACCGGGCATACCGGGCAGCCCCCTGCTTCAGCGCGCCGCCTTTTCCCCGGTCCAGGGCTATATCCTCCAGAAGGACCATCAGGGATTCTGAAGTTAATTTCTGGCGGGTAATCTCCTGAAAACAGGCCAGGGTGGATGCAGCGGAAATGGTGTCCATTCCCAGGCGGTTGCACAACTGGTTGGCGGCGGTCACCGTTTGAATATCCTGAAGGCCCACCAGTGCCGTGAAGTGGGACATGGCTTCAAATTCAGGCATGGGCACGCCGGGATCGGATTGAGTGGCGATTTTTTTGCACAGGATATGGCATCCTTTGCAGCCGTGCTGTCTGGGATGATACGTTTTGGCGTATGCATGGGCGTTCAGACCGGACGCTGCGGCAAACCGTGTGGCCGTAAAATTGCGGGTGGGCATCATGCACCGGTTGTCCATCAGATCATACAGGGCACCGGTGCCCAGGCGGGAAAGCCCGAATCGCCCCATAAGTGCGGGGGATGCCGCTGTGAGGCGAAGGATGTCCGCCCGGGCCTGTTTGAGCTGGTCCGGATACTTCACCCGGGTAGTGCCGGTACCGGAGACCTGAATGTATTTGACCTTTTTGGCGCCCAGGTTCAACCCCAGACCGGTTCGGCCGGCCGCATGAAACCGGTCGGTGATGACGGCTGCAAACCGTACCCCGTTTTCTCCGGCCGGACCGATACATGCCAGGCTCGCCTTTCCCGGAGATAATGCCGTGTAAAGGGCGTCCGTATCCAGGCCCCATAAATTTACGGCCGGGATCAGCGTGATCCGGTCGTCCTGGATGTGGATGCCAACAGGGGTATCGCTTTTTCCGGTGATAACCAGGCCGTCCCACCCGGCCCGTTTGAGCTGAACCCCCATTTTTCCTCCCATGGAAGCATCGCCCACCAGTCCGGTCAATGGAGACATGGACATCATGTGGCTGCGTCCGGAAGTCGGGGCAATGGTGGCGGTCAGGGGACCTGTAAACAGGCAGACCGGCATGTCTTCATGATCCCAGGCCCGGGTGGCGGCGGGGCGGACAAACAACCCGCCCAGGCCCCTGCCGCCTATGTGTCCGGCATAGGTTTCAGGCGGCAGGGTCAGGGTGCGGGTCTGCTGCCGGGTCAGATCAATGAGTGCAATGTTTCCGGTCCACCCGTACATTGCGTTAAAAGTAAACCGGATTCCAGACCATGTTGTCAATCAGGGTGTTCAGCCTTTCCGGATCATTGTTGTGCTTATACCGGGAAAATGCGCACCCATTACCGGTCACCCCGGCTTTGATGGCTTCGGCCCCCACTTGCTTGGCAACGGCAATGGACACCTCCCGCAGCTGATCCAGGGGCGGGCATAAAATTCCGTCCGCCAGATCCTGATCCGAGATGAACTGGGCCACGGCATGGGCGGCGGCGGAAAAAAAGACCGGCAGCACCCGGGTGGCACCTGAAGCGATGATTCCCAGACCGATTCCCGGGAAGACAAAGGCATTGTTCATCTGACCAATGCGGTATGATTTGCTGTCATGGATTACCGGGGCAAACGGGGATCCCGTGGCCACCAGGGCTTTGCCGTCGGTCCACTGGTACAGATCTCTGGGCAGCGCTTCCGTGTTAGTGGTGGGGTTGCTCAACGGCAGAATGACGGGCCGGTCTGAATTCTGCATCATCGCTTCCACAATGGGTTGATCAAAACACCCGGGCTGGCCGGATGTGCCGATGAGCACCGTGATTTTTTCATGGAGGATGGCATTTTTCAGGGTGTTGTCTGCCGGGGATTTCAGCCAGGGCAGTTCAGCCGGGTCTTTGGCAAATTTGAGCTTGTATGGCTCCAGATCACGGTCCGTGGTTACGACCCCCCTGGAATCCATGGTGAAAATTCGTTTTCCGGCTTCAGATTCACCCATGCCCTGTTCCACCAGTTCGGTCCAGAGCTGTTCGGCAATCCCCACGCCCCCGGCGCCGGCCCCGTTCACCAGAAAAACCTGGTTGGTGAACGCTTCCTTTTTGAATTTCATGGCGGCCAGAATGCCGGCCAAAGTAATGGAGCCGGTGCCCTGGATATCATCATTGAAAGAAATCACCTGATCCAGATAGTTGTCCCGAACGGAAAAAGCGGTCTGTTTCGAAAAATCTTCCCACTGGCACAGGGCTTTGGGAAACACTTTTTTAAAGGCGGCGACAAATTTTTCAATAAACTGATCATAGGCTTCCCCTGTCAGCCGTTTGTGCCGGCATCCGAGATACCCGGGATCATCCAGAAGGGTCTGATTGTTGGTTCCTACATCCAGGGAAATGGGCAGGCAGTGCCAGGGAGCGATGCCGGCCCCCTGGGTGTACAGCATCAGTTTGCCCAGACAGATAGGTATGCCACCGGCGCCCTGATCCCCGAGACCCAGGATGCCCTGGTTGTCCGTAACCACAGCGACCCGGATGTCCTTATCCGTATAGTTGGCCAGAATATATTCCGCATAGTCAATATTGTCCGGAAACAGGTGGATGCCGTTG
Organism: Desulfotignum sp.; assembly: GCA_032250905.1. Taxonomy (GTDB): domain Bacteria; phylum Desulfobacterota; class Desulfobacteria; order Desulfobacterales; family Desulfobacteraceae; genus Desulfotignum. Next base: position 81,939 of record JAVVEQ010000007.1, read on the forward strand.
GCCCGGCGGAACATGCTGGAATACTGCTGGCAGGCCAGCCCCACGGTGGGGGTATAGATGATAGGCAGAAACTGGGTGATATCGCTGGCGATCACGGCATGGGCCAGGACCACATTCCGGTCGTAGAGACTGCGCAGATAAATGAATTTTTCGATATCGTTTTCTTTTTTTGCAATGATATCCAGGCTGCTCTGCACCTGTTCTTCCAGGGTTTTGACCCGGAACGGAAGATAACCGCTCAGCTTGAGACGGATCCGCTCTTCAATGGAAAACGCCGTGCCTTTGCTGATGTTGTTGAATCGCAGAATATCAAATCCGCGAAGATTGATGGTCACACCGGTGGTGTTGCCGTATTGACCGTATTCAAATTCATAATGATTGATTTCCATGGTACGTGGATTCCCTTAAATCGTTTGGTTAATTACTGGATTACAAATCATATAAGTATAACACAATTTTTCAATATATGAAATGACGATCGTTATTTAACCGGGGATGACAGGGCGCAGTACATTTGGAATCCAGGAATATGATCAAACCGGCAATAGTTCAAGAATCAATCATAATATTACTGCTGTTTGCGTAAATCCTTTCGCAGAATTTTTCCGACATTGGATTTGGGGAGTTCCTCCCGGAATTCCACGGCAACAGGCAGTTTGTATCTGGCCAGTTTTTCCGCGCAATAGTCGAGCACTTCTTTTTCCGTCATGGTCTGGCCCTGTTTGAGAACCACAAACGCCTTGATGGATTCCCCGCGTTTGGGGTGTGGAATGCCCACAGCACAGGCTTCCAGAATTTTGGGGTGCTCATACAGCACTTCATCGATGTCCCTGGGATAGACATTGTACCCGCCGGAAATGATCATGTCCTTGATGCGGTCCACGATGTAGAAATATCCTTCCTCGTCCATTTTCGCCACATCACCGGTGCGCAGAAATCCCTCTTTGGTAAGGGTTTTGGCGGTTTCTTCGGGTTTGTTCAGATATCCTTTCATGATCTGGGGCCCCCGAATGAGCAGTTCCCCTGATTCTCCCACCGGAACCTCCTTGGCGGGGTCTTCGAGATCCACGATCCTGCAGTCGGTTTCAGGCAATGGAATCCCGATGCTGCCGACCTTCCGCTGACCGCGGAAGGGATTCACATGGGTCACGGGAGACGATTCAGTGAGACCGAATCCTTCCACGATAACGGAACCGGTTTTTTCCTCGAATTTGTTGATCACTTCCAGGGGCAAAGGCGCACTCCCGGAAAAGCAGCCCTTGATGCTTGTCAGATCCGTGTGCGCCAGGTCCGGGTGATCCAGTATGCCGATATACATGGTGGGAACCAGGGGCGCAAACGTAACCTTGAATTTGGAAATGGCTTCCAGCAGGGGTTCGGCCTGGGGCTTGGGTACCAGCACATTGGCCCAGGCCAGGCGGATGGCCAGGTTCATGGATACCGACATGCCGAAGACATGAAAAAAGGGCAACGCCCCCAGCATGATTTCAGAGCCTTTGTCAAATTCGGGAAACCAGGCTTCAATCTGTTGAATCTGGTAGGAAATATTTCTGTGGGTGAGGATGACGCCTTTGGAAACACCGGTGGTTCCGCCGGTGTATTGATACATGGCCACGTCATCCATGCTCAGATCGGCCTGGGAGGTATCCGGGGTGTGCCGGTCCATGATATCTTTGAACGCATGCAGGTCCGGTGCCGGTGATACCTCCACTGCCAGGCCTTTTTTCTTTGCCACCAGCGGAAACAGCAGCCGTTTGACAAACGGAAGATAGTCTCCGATGGAGGTATAGACAATGGTTTTGATATCGGTTTTTTCCCGGAGTTTCACCATGCGTTCGGTCAGCAGGTCCAGGGTGATGAGACATTTGGCCCCGGAGTCCGTAAACTGGTGTTCCAGTTCCCGGTCCGAGTATAACGGGTTGTTGAAAACAACGATGCCGCCGATTCTCAGGATCGCATAATAGGCCACAACACAGGGGATCACGTTGGGCAGAAGAATGGCGACGCTGTCCCCTTTTTTGATTCCGAAATCCTTGAGCGCTGCGGCAAATCTTCCTGTCATGTCATCCAGTTCCCTGAAACTCACGCTGTATCCCTGGAAAACGAGCGCCGGGTGGTCCGGAAACTGACCTGCCGACTGTGTCAGGTATTGCGGGACCAGGGTGTCTTCAAAATCAATGGCGCCCTGAATCGTCGGTTCATAGGCATTCAGCCAGATTTTGTTTGCATACATACTTTGATCGGCCAAGGTCAGTTCCTTTCAAAAAAGGGTTAAGTCATCCCGGTCATTGGGGGTGAACCCGTTGTCAGGGATGAATCATTCGTACAATAAACCGCTTTAAGACACAGGTGTCAAGAAAAAAAAACAATGTTTTTCATTCGGCAATAAAAGCTGAAAACCGCCCTGGGCTGCCGACAGCATCGTCCGGATTAATCCAGCAGTGAATTTCGTCGACGGTTCCTGCCTGAAACAGTCTGGCCCAGGATCCATCCAAACAGAATGACCCCGAAACCGGCCAGAAACCATTTGATCATGCTGGTTTTAAACAGTTGTTCAGATTCCTGTTTCATTTTTTTGACCTGCATGGACAAGGCGTCGTTTTCGTTTGCCAGCCGTTTGTTTTTCTGCAGGACCTGGTAAAGGTCTTCAGAGTTTTCCGACACTGCCGCCATCTTTTCCTTGAGCTGCTCATGGTCGGCTGACAATTCATTGAACTGTTTTTGCAATGCGGCATGCGCTTCTTTCAGTTTTTCTATAATTTCAGTTTTGGGCGTATCAAATGTCACAAACTGCTTGTCCACCCACCCGGTTTCTCCGGATGACAGCCTCACCTGGTAATAGTTTTCCTGTTCATCCAGAATGGTCATCCGTGTATCACTTTCCAGGGTTTTTAAAACCTGGTAAGAAGAACCCGGCCCCTGTCTGAAGGTGAGAACCAGTTTGTCTGTGACATAGCCGATACGGGACTGCCCAAGTGCGGACATACCGCTGAAAACAAGAATCAGGCTTATGGAAAGAAAAGTAAATACACGCATGTTACCTCCAGGTTGGTTTTTCCATTTCAATAACAATCCCGGAATTTTTTTACAATACCCAAAGGAAGACAAGGAAAAAAAACTTGCTAAATGATGGAAAACATGGGTATCAAACGGTCATGGATTTTCAGGATCGAGACGGGATGAAAATGGATCAGGTGCTGGAAACTTTTTTACACGGAGTCAATCTATGAGTCACAATCATGAACATTCGCATAATCATTCTCATGACCACGGTCATTCTCATGATCATGCCCATGACCACGGGCACACCGCCGGTCACAGTCATACCCATGCCACCGGGCCGGAGATGTCCATAAAAGAAAAGATCGGCGTGTTGCTGTCCCACTGGGTCGATCACAATGACAGCCACAAGGACAATTTTTATTCCTGGGCTAAAAAAGCGGAACAGGCCGGACTGGGTGAAATTGCCGGCCACCTGAAACAGGCCGGGGACCTGTCTGAGAAGGTGACGGAACAGCTGAAAAAAGCTGAGGAAAAACTGCATGAATAACCCTGCCCGGCATCTTGCCGGACAGCGGTTGATGCTGGGATTTGACGGCACACAGTTCAATTCGGACCTGGAAACCATTATCAACCGGTTCCAGGCCGGCGGCATCATTCTTTTCCGGCGGAACATCGTTTCTCCGGATCAGGTGGCCCGGCTGTGCGCCGATGCCCAGGCATGTGCCGCATCCTGCGGACAGCCGCCCCTGTTCATTGCCGTGGATCAGGAAGGCGGGGCTGTGTCCCGGCTGCCGGCCCCGTTTACCCAGTTTGACGGCAACCCCCAGATTCATACCCGGGAACAGGCGATCGCCTTTGCCCGGGTCACGGCCCGGGAACTTAAGGATGTCGGAATCAACATGAATCTGGCGCCGGTGTTGGATGTGGTGTCTGATCACAGTGATTCCATCATGAAAACCCGTGCGTTTCCCGGAGACGCCCGGACCGTGACGGATCTGGGCATCACCGTGATCCAGACCCTTCAATCCTGCGGGGTCATGGCCGTGGCAAAGCATTTTCCCGGCATCGGGCGAACCGTTCTGGATTCCCACCATCTGCTGCCGGTGCTGGATGTGGATCTGACCGATCTTCAGGCGGCGGACCTGGTACCCTTTGAAGCGGCGGTGCGTGCGGATACCACAGGCATTATGGTCTCCCATATTTTCTGCCCGAGACTGGACCCCCAATGGCAGGCCAGCCTGTCCGTGACCATCGCCCGGGACCTGATCCGGCAGAATCTGGGGTTCAACGGTCTGGTGCTGACGGACGATCTGGACATGAAGGCCATCCACCATGACATGGACACCTGTATGGACCGGATCCTGGCATCGGAGATTGACCTGGCACTGATCTGCCACCCGGGTCCCAATATAGAAAAAGCGTTTGATGCCCTGGTCCGACGGCTGGAAGCGGATCAGGAAACATGGGACAGGGGAGGGGCATCGCAGGAAAGAATCTACCGGTATAAGGGGCGGTACCTGGGCTGGAACCCTACCGCAAGAAGCGTCTCAGGCGGGTAACGTCCCTATCAGGCCGAAACGTTCAATGCCCTGGAAAATACGTCATCGCCCAGGCCGCAGGTCAGGCCGTCCCGGATCATGACAGACCCCCTGGCTGCCACCATGGCGGCATTGTCCCCGCACAGGGACAGGGGCGGTGCAATGACCTGGATTTGCTGTCGTGCGGCACGGCGGGTCAGGGCCGCCACCAGGGTCTGGTTGGCGGAAACCCCGCCGGAGATACCGATCTGCCGGCAGTTTCGGGATTGGGCCACTGCCAGCAGTTTTTCGCAGACCACATCGATGACCGCCGCCTGAAATGCGGCCGCCACTCGCGCCCTGTCATTGTCACCTTGAAGCGGATGTTCGTGAACATATCTGGCCACGGCGGATTTCAGGCCGGAAAAGCTGAAATCAAAACTGCCTTTTTCCAGCAAAGACCTTGGAAACACAATGTCCCCAGGGTCGCTTTTCTTTGCCAGCGCCTCGATCACCGGGCCGCCGGGATATCCCAGGCCCAGGGTTTTGGCGACTTTGTCAAAGGCTTCTCCGGCGGCATCGTCCCGGGTCTGACCCATCAATTCAAACCGGTTGTCTGCAGAGACATGGTAGATATTTGTGTGCCCGCCCGAAACCACCAGGGCGATGAAAGGGAATTCCGGCGCCGGCCGGCATAAAAGCAGCGAATGAATATGGGCCTCCAGGTGGTTGACCCCGGCCAGGGGCAAATTCCTGGCCCAGGCAAAGGCCTTGGCAAAGGAAAATCCCACCAGCAGGGCGCCCACAAGTCCGGGGCCCCGGGTGGCGGCCACGCCCTGAATGTCCTCGATGGCAATGCCAGCCTCCTGGATCGCCCGGGTCACCACCGGGGTGATGGCCTCGACATGCATGCGGGATGCCAGTTCCGGTACCACGCCCCCATAGGGTTTGTGTGCTTCCACCTGGGAAGCGATCACAGAGGACAGGACCCGGTCAGGGCCTTCCACCACGGCAGCTGCTGTTTCATCACACGAGGATTCAATACCCAGAACGACCATACACTGTCAGATCCACTGGACCTGTTTCTCGTTTTCTTTTCTGTCCGTGACTTCACCGATGAAATAGGCGGGTTCCTCCATGGCCGTCAGTCGGTCCATGACGTCCTGGGCGGATTTTTCAGGAATGACCAGAATCATGCCGATGCCGTTGTTGAAGGTCCGGTGCATCTCGATATCTGACACATGGCCGGATTTCTGGAGCAGGTCAAAGATGACCGGTCTTTCCCAGGCATCTTTACGGATCAGGATTTTGCAGGCATCCGGTATCACGCGGATGATGTTTTCATCGATGCCGCCTCCGGTGATATGGGCCAGACCATGGATGGGCAGATCCCGCATCAGGCTGAGAATACTGGACACATAAATGGTGGTGGGCCTTAAAAGTTCCTCTCCCAGTGTCGTTCCCAGTTCGGGTATCTGTGTGCTCACATCATACCTGCAATGATCGAAGAAGATTTTTCTGACCAGGGAAAATCCATTGGAATGAATCCCATTGGAAGCCAGGCCGATCAGCTGGTGTCCGGGACGGACATAGGACCCGTCGATGATTTTGTCGTTGTCGACAATGCCGACGGCGAATCCGGACATATCATATTCTTCGGGTTGATAAATCCCAGGCATTTCAGCGGTCTCACCCCCGATCAAGGCACATCCGGCCTGTGTACAGCCTTCGGCGATTCCCCGGATAATCTGTTCTGCAACTGCATTGTCCAGGCGGCCCATGGCCAGGTAATCCAGGAAAAAAAGCGGTTTGGCGCCCTGAACAATGATATCGTTGACGCACATGGCCACCAGATCGATGCCGATGGTGTCGTGCCGGTTCATGAGAAACGCGATTTTCAGTTTGGTCCCCACCCCGTCTGTGGAGCTGACCAGGACAGGATTGGTCATGTTGGATACGTTGAGAGAGTACAGTCCCCCGAAGCCGCCGATTTCTCCCATGACACCGGTTCTGGGGGTGGATCTGGCAATATCTTTGATCCGGCCCACCAGCTGGTTGGCTTTATCAATATCAACACCGGCATCTGCGTACGTCAATGAATCATTCATGAAACTCACCTTGTCTGGACGGTTGACTGCAAATTAATCTCGAAATAATAAACAGACGGGCTTTAAAAGTCAAAAGCTTTTTGACATGATCGCGGTTATATTGTATCTATCAAAATTTAATGTGCTGATTGAGAAAAATGAATCAATTTTCGGAGAATAGAACACCATGAAAACAATCCGCGTGGGTATCCTCGGGTTGGGGGTGGTGGGAACAGGGGTCGCTGACCTGCTGACCCGGAAAACCCGCCTGCTGCAATCCCGGATCGGAGCCCGACTGAACTTGAAAACCATTGCAGATCTCGATATCCACACCGATCGCGGCATTGATCTGAAGGGAACGACCCTGGTGACCGACGCCATGGCCGTCTTGAAGGATCCGGAAATTGATGTGGTGGTGGAACTGATCGGAGGTCAGAGCCCGGCCAAAGAGTTCATCCTGACCGCCCTGCAGAATGGGAAGCATGTGGTGACGGCCAACAAGGCCCTGCTGGCTGCGTGTGGCAATGAATTGATGGAAGCCGCCCGGAAGAACCGGGTGGATCTGACTTTTGAAGCCAGCTGCGGCGGGTGCATGCCGATTATCAAGACACTGAGAGAGTCCCTGGTGGCCAATGATATCAAATCGATGTCCGCCATCCTGAACGGCACCTGCAACTATATTCTCTCCCGGATTTCCCGGGACGGATCCACGTTTGAAGAAGCATTGAAGACCGCCCAGGAACTGGGATTTGCCGAAGCAGAACCCTCCCTGGACATCGACGGCCACGATACGGCCCACAAGCTGGCCATCCTCAATGCCCTGGCCCATGGCATGGAGATCAATCTGTCCGATATCCACGTGGAGGGTATCCGTCAGATTACCCCCATGGACATCGAATTTGCCAGATCCTTTGGATACACCATCAAACTGCTGGCCATCGGCAAACGTCACGGCGATTTTGTGGAGGCCCGGGTACACCCCACCATGATCGACAATGCCAACCCGCTGTCCCATGTGGATCATTCCATGAACGCCATTGCAATTGACGCGGATGCCACCGGCAAAACCATGCTCTACGGTCACGGGGCCGGCATGATGCCCACGGCATCGGCCGTACTCAGCGATATTGCGGACATTGCCAGAAATATCATCAGCGGCACCACCGGCCGGGTGCCCATACTGGGATATCCGCAGGAAAATATCCGCCATATTCCCATCCTGTCCATGAATGAGTTGATGACACGGTATTACCTGCGGTTCGAAGCCCAGGACCATCCCGGGGTGCTGTCCCGGATTTCCGGTATTCTGGGGGAGAACAAAATCAGCATCAGCTCTGTCCAGCAGCAGGGACGCAACACCAATGGCGGGGTGCCGGTGGTGATGATCACCCACATTGCCAAGGAAGCCTGGATACAGCGCGCCTTGAGCCGGATCGCGGTCACCGATTGTGTCGTGAAAAAACCCATGGTTATCCGTATAGAAGATGAGGCAGACCAATGAAAATGATAATGGCAGACCTGGAAGGGGTGTTTCTGCCCGAAATCTGGATTAACGTGGCAGAAAAAACCGGCATTGAGGAGTTGAAGCTCACCACCCGGGATATCAGCGACTATGATGTGCTGATGAGTCGCCGTCTGGCGATTTTAAAGGAAAATCATCTCAAGATCCAGGACATCCAGGCAGTCATTGCCACCCTGGATCCTCTGCCCGGAGCCAGAGAGGCCCTGGACTGGATACGGGCCAAATCACAGTTTATCGTCCTTTCAGATACGTTTGAAGAGTTTGCCAGGCCATTGATGGCCAAACTCGGATTTCCCACGCTCCTGTGCCACAGCCTGACCATCGACCCCCAGGGCCGGATCACAGACTACAATCTGCGGATCAGCGACCAGAAAAAAAAGGCGGTTCAGGCGTTTCAGGGATTGAACTATCATGTGACCGCCTTTGGTGATTCATACAATGATACCGGCATGATTCAGGCGGCGGACCAGGGGTTTTTCTTCAAGCCGCCGGAAACCGTGGTTACAGAGTTTCCCGATATTCCGGTGACCTGGGATTATGATGAACTCAAAGCCATGCTGCGCAGCCTGCTGAACCTATGAGTATCGATATTGACCGTTTCAGGCAGATCCGGGCCCTGGTAATCGGGGACCTGATGATCGATGAATATCTGTGGGGCAGGGTGGAGCGTATTTCGCCCGAAGCACCGGTGCCCGTTGTGGCAGTGGAAAAAGAAAACCACACCCTGGGAGGGGCCGGCAATGTGATCAACAACCTGACGGCCATGGGTGCGAAAGTGTCTGCCATCGGTACGGCCGGGACGGGCAAAGCCGGCCGGATGATCCTGGAAAAACTTGGGGAGCTGTCCGTTCAGACCCATGGCATCATCAGCGAACCGGATCGCCCCACAACCGTGAAAACCCGGGTCATTGCGTCCAGCCAGCAGGTCCTGCGGATCGACCGTGAAGTCAAGCGGCCCATCAGCAGCAGCACCCTGGCGCGTCTGGTGTCGATCATGACATCCATGATCGACCAGGTGGACCTGATCATTATTTCCGATTATGACAAAGGGCTGGTGACACCGGAGCTGGTTCGCTGCACCGTGGATCTGGCCCGTAAACACGGGGTGCTCATCCTGGCCGATCCCAAAGCCCTGCGGTTTGATAAATATACGCGGGTTTCCCTGCTCACGCCCAACCAGAAAGAAGCGGCCCAGGCGGCCAATATGGAAATCACCACCCGGGAGGACCTGTTTGCCGCCGGCCGGATGCTTCTGGAAACAGTGGCCCTGGACAGACTGGTGATTACCTGCGGTAAAGACGGCATGGTCCTGTTTGAACCCGGTCTGGCACCTCACGTGATTGCGTCAAAGGCCCGGCAGGTGTTTGATGTTTCCGGCGCCGGAGATACGGTCATCTCTCTGCTGGGCCTGGGCCTGGCCGCGGGCGCATCGTTCCGGGAAAGTGCCGCCGTGGCCAATGCCGGGGCCGGTATCGTGGTGGGCAAGGTGGGCACGGCCGCCCCCACGGTTGCGGAATTGAAAGCGGTCCTGGACCCGGATAAAAAAATCCTTGACAGTTAAGAACGATTGCCCTATATTGAACAAATTGATGCGGGGTGGAGCAGTCTGGTAGCTCGTCGGGCTCATAACCCGAAGGTCGTTGGTTCAAATCCTTCCCCCGCTACCAAAGAAACTAAGGGGTTCAGCGTCCGGCGCTGCCCCTTTTTGTGTTTCTGGGACACTTCCGGATTTTTCGTTTATGCATTTTCTCTGCTGTGACAGGCTTCATGTGTTGAATTATACTTGTTTTATGTGTCATTCAAGTGTAATTTAAGAAACATATCATGCCCGAGGAAACGGCCCGGGAGGTGCTGTCACTTTCAAGCCGGAAAGGATATATATGAAATCCCGCAAGAATTTTGTCCGTGACGTCGTGTGGATCTCTGCGGCGGCTGTTCTGATCCTTTTTTTACTGATTTTTATCGGCTGCGGATCAGATCCCCCCTCGACTGAACAGGACAGTGTGATTCAGGTCAATGACTGGGCGATCTCTCTGGAAGAATTTAATGAACAGCTCAAGTTCGAGGTCTATGCGGATCCGGAAATCGATCTGACGCAGGGCAGCCGGGCCGCCTTCATCGATTATCTCATCCAGAAGGAGCTGATGATCCAGGAAGCAGCACGTCTCAAGCTGGACCGGAAAGAGGAATTTGTCCGCACCATTCAGACCTACTGGGAGTCCACCCTTATTCGGCACCTGATGGATTTGAAGACCGAGGAATTCATGAAAAAGATTCTTGTAACCGAAGATGAGATCGATACTTTCTATGCAGAAAACAAAGACCGGTTCGACGGTGTCCCCCCGGCAGAGGCAAGAGAGCGGATTGTTCAGACATTGACGTCCCGGGAACTGTCGGCCAGAATGGAGAAATGGACTGATTCGCTTCGAGAGAATGCTGAAATCATCATCGATCCGCAATTGATCAACCAACCTTGACGGATATAGGTATGAAAATGACAGCCCAGGAAAAACCGCCCGCCAAAATTGTACGCAGACAGTATTTTATTAAAAAAGATTTCCAGACCCGATTCATTGTCAAATTTATTCTGGTGTTGGTGATAGGGGGGGTCATATCCATTGGTCTGACCTTGTTGACCACCCGGGGGACACTGACCACATCCTTTGTGAATTCCAGGCTGTTGATTCAGAATACGCCGCTGGCCATCATGCCTTCCGTTGTATTGACGACACTGATCACCATTGTGATGGTAGGCATTGTTATCGCGATCGTTACATTGCTGGTTTCCCACAAGATCGCCGGCCCCATGTACCGGTTCGAGAAAGATATCGAACGCATCGCCGGGGGTGACCTGAAAAACCATATCAACCTCCGGAAAGGGGACCAGTTCCAGGAAACGGTAAAAACGCTCAACCGCATGATCGACAGCCTGAATTCGAAAGTGACGGAAATCCAGAAGGACGTGGTCGAAAATGCTGAAAATCAGGACCTGCCGGAGTCCTGCCGGGCCGAATTTGACAAGCTGAACCGAAAAATTATATCCCGCTTTATGCTGTGACAAAAAAATTTAAAATATTTTTGCCAGGATGTCTGGCCCGAAAGGTCCGGTCGGCCATCCTGCTTTCCCTCCTTTCCTGCATCCTGGCTGTGGCAACGGTCGATGCCCAGACCTGGAAAGTTCTTGAGACCAAGTACCTGGTCATCAGTTACAGGGACCTTGAGGACCTCCGGCAGTTCGACCGGCAGATCAAGTACAGTGGGGGCAGGAAAAGCGGCTTTTTCGGGTTTTTTTTCGCCCCATCCCGTTCTTCCGATTCGCCGGAAAGCTTTGAACAACTGCTGATGGACAAAGTGGACGGGCTGTTCGAAAAAGTACAGCGCATACTTGACATGCGCAAGCCCATCAAGGTCAATGTTCAGCTCTATCCGGACCAGATAGCCCTGGACGAGGCCTACTACAAGATATATGGAAAACGCGATTCGTTGCGTGCCTGGTATATTTATGAGTTCAACACCATCTATCTCAATGTGCAGAATCTGTTTGACGGCATGCTTGCCCATGAATGCGCCCATGCCATAGTGGACAATTATTTTGAAACCCGGCCACCCCGGGCGGCAGCCGAAATTCTGGCCCGGTATGTGGACGACCATCTGGGCAACTAGGATAGAACAGATTCATTTAAAATGAAAAACGGTAAATTTTTTTTATCCGCTATTGCACTTCACCCGCGGCTGTGTAATACTTCTTTACTGAAACTGTCGGAGCAAAACGCCTGAACCTGAGACTCCCCCCGATTTGGTCTCCGGCAGTGCCGACGGTAAATTATTTTAACTATATACTGGTAAGTCCTATAATTAAGGATGACCGACCGATGATGATCGATACGCATTCACACATTCTGCCGGGTATAGATGATGGTGCCGGCGATATGGCTGAAGCCCTGGAATTCGTCCAGGAAGCGGTCAGCCAGGGCGTGACGGTCATTTATGCCACCCCCCACAGTTGTGACGGAGTGTATAACTGTGAAAGGGAAACGATCTGCCTGGCCTGGCAAAAACTGTCCGAAGCGGTGCGTAAAGAAAACCTGGATATCCGTATCATGCCCGGTTCGGAAATTCGGCTCAACCTCGACCTGCTGAACCTTCTTGATGCCGGTCATCTGGTCACGCTGGGAGAAGGGGGCACTTTTA
>JAVVEQ010000080.1:0-8806 GCA_032250905.1 Desulfotignum sp.
CGATGGCTCAGTCGGCAACAATCGTGACAATCCCCTCGCCGGCAACAATGACCTCTATGATTCCCTGAACTACTACAACAATCTGAAAGTACTTATGGGAGCCGGCAGCGGCAACTATAACGACAATGGCCAATATGATGAATCCAAAACAGACGAGTACGTGGGTGGCGATGACGCCTGGTCTGATATCACAGACGGTAATGCGCCCAATGGATGGACTTTTGTCGAATCAAAAGAAGACTTTGAAAAGGTGGCGGATGGCACCCTCAATCCGGAAAAACTGCTCGGTGTGGCCCGGGTCAATGGCACTCTTCAGCAAAGCCGTGCGAATGGCGCATCAATGAATACCAAGGTACCCACCCTGGAGACCATGACCAAGGCAGCCTTGAACGTGCTGGATAACAACCCCGAGGGCTTTGCCGTCATGATCGAAGGCGGCGCGGTTGACTGGGCAGGGCATGCCAATCAACTGGACCGTGTCATTGAAGAACAGACCGATTTCAACAACGCTGTCCAGGCGGTTATCGACTACCTGGACAACAACACCAACGGCAACAACTGGGGAAACACTCTCCTGATCGTGACCGCCGACCATGAAACCGGCCACCTCTGGGGTGATGGAAAAGGCTCCTTCTTTGATGTGAACGGCAACGGGATTTTTGATGATGGCACGGATTACGCCCATGTAACCGACAAAGGGATGGACAATTTACCTGGAGTCAAGTTTCACTCAGGCAACCATACCAACGCCCTGGTTCCCCTCTTTGCCAAGGGTGCCCGGAGCGAGGCCTTCAATTTCTGTGTAGAAGGCAGAGACCCCAATCTCAAAGCCATGTATGATCTGGATGAAAGCTGGAACGGCAAGTACATTGACAACACCTGTGTTTACCAGGTTATGATGAGCGCCTCCTTTGGTGAATAAGAATCTCGTTTTATCATTCACATGAACGACAGGACACATCATCTTTAAAAGAAGCAAAACGGTGGCTGGAGTGAAAACTCCAGCCACCCTGCAGTTGAATATAGGCACAATCCAGACCGGGATGCCGGTCATGCTGAGGGAAGGAAAAATCAACGTCCAGGCGGTTGCCTGAAATGCAGCCGTCTGACAGATTAAAACGGCCAGAAATTGTTGTCTTCCCAGATCCGCTGATTCAGATCCTCCTGGAGGGTCAGCAGCTTTTTCAGATGGGTCTGTTCCCAGGCTGACAGCCAGCGGTAGAGCTTTTTCTCCTCCGGATCCGAGGTGGTTTCAGCCCGCTCCGCGTAAAGTTTGACCGCTTTTTGTTCAAAACCCACCGCCGCTGTGATGGCAGTCGCTTCAAAACCGGCAGCGTTGATTTTGTTCGCCAGGTCCTGACTGAGTATGGCCGGCGGGGTGTCCTTGGTCCCTTCAGCTTCATACCTGCCGGCTGCAAATTTGCCGCTTTGCATGATGGATTTGAACTGGGCCTCCAGCAATTTCATGTGCTGGGCCTCTTCGTTTGCCAGGTCGTCAAAAAAATCTTTGACAGCCTTATCACCCGCATTGTCCCGGGCGGTCTCATACAGGCTTTTGCCCTGACGCTCCATTAAAAAAGCATTTTTGAGAATTATAAGTGCATTTGATTTTTCCATGGGATAGATCTCCTGTTGTATTCCGCCTGGATCGGTTAATGGTTGTGGCCTGTGTCGGCAGAATCTTTATAACACTTTATTATAGAGGCATTCAACTTCAAAAGCCAGGACATGGGTCATCCTTGCAAGTTTTTTTGACAAAAAAACTTGCAATCTGTGTTTTTTCAGAGTAAACAAATGGGTATGAATGAGATTCAAATTAATTCAAAAAAACGTGCTTTGGAAAAAACCATTGCCGATAACATCAGAAAAAAGCGGCTGGAATTAAACTGGACTCTGGATCAACTGGCCACAATTACCGGACTTTCCAAAGGATATTTATCCCTGATCGAAAACGGCGAAAAAACACCGACGTTAGGGACTTTGACTAAGATAGCCTATGGCATGAATATTGATGCCATCTCCCTGATGACCGGTGAAAAACCGGTACGGGAACCCAGAAAATTCTCTCTGGTCAGAGCTGCAGGCCGCCGTCCGATAACCCATACCGGCGCGGCCCCCGATTCAATATATGAGTCCTTCCCATTTAATAAGTCCAATAAGTTCATGGATTCATACATTGTTACAGTAAGCAATGAATTCAGCCCCAGGCCGTTGATGCATGAAGGCCAGGAAATGGCATTTGTGCTCGAAGGGACCAGTGAGTTTTATTACGATGGCACCACCTATGTCCTCCATGAGGGCGATGCCTTGTATTTTGATTCTGACCGCCCGCACATGACCCGGAGTATCGGTCCGAAACCGGCCCGGGTGCTGGTGGTGTTCTGTAACCCGTTGCGGGAAAAGTGATTTTTTTGCCATCATTGTTTACTATAAGAAAACACAGATAATATAAGGACAGCAAATTGATGAAGAAAACACGGTTACTGCGAAAATATATCGGTGAAGACAACATACTGGTCATGCCAGGTGCCCATGATGCCCTGACAGCGAAAATCATAGAACAATGCCGGTTCAAAGCAGTGACCATCGGAGGATATGCTGCCAGCGCATCCCTTCTGGGGCAACCGGATCTCTCTTTTCTCTCTTTGACCGAAATGGTTGATTGTGTGAGCCGGGTTGTTGACGCTGTGGACATACCGGTTTTTACGGATGGAGACACCGGTCATGGCGGGGTGCTCAATGTTCGACGGACGGTCAAGGCGATTGAAAAATCAGGTGCTGCCGGCATGTTCATTGAAGACCAGGTCTTTCCCAAACGATGCGGCCACATGCAGGACAAACAGGTGATTGAAAAACAGGAAATGGTCGCCAAGGTCAAAGCAGCGGTGGATGCCAGGATGGATGATGATTTCGTAATCATGGCCCGCACCGATGCTCTGGCTGTCAATGGTCTGGAAGATGCCATTGAAAGGGGCAATCTTTTTTCTCAGGCAGGGGCTGACCTGATCTTTGTGGAGGCCCCGACAACAGTGGAACAGATGCAGCAGATCACATCCCACATTGATGCACCGCTTCTGGCCAATAATATTGAAGGGGGGCAATCCCCGGTGCTTTCCGCTGCTGAGCTGGAAAAAATCGGTTACAGTGTCGTGGTTTTCCCGGTTGCTGCCACGTATGCCATAGCAAAGGCGGTGGGAGATCTGATGATGGAAATTGCCAAAACCGGTAGTACAACACGGTTTAAAGACAGGATGGTCTCTTTTGATGAGTTTAATCAATTGATCGGCCTGGATGCGTTGCGTAACCTGGAACGTACTTTTTTTTAAAATAAAAACAACAGATCCCAGGGATTGTCTGTTGAAGGGAGAAAAAAATGAACATGCCCCGTTTTTTTAAAGCCGCCTTCTTATTGTCCGGCCTGGTGTTCCTGATCCTGGCCATTTCTGGTCCTGCCGCTGCCGGTGACAACCCGCTGACCTTTGCCACCACAACCCCGCCTAAAAGCAACCATGAAATTGCAGCCCAGGAATTTGTAGAAGCAGTGGCCGCCAGAACAAACGGCCGGGTTGCCATTAAACATTATGGTGCCGGCTCTTTGTACGATGCAAAATCCATTATGACCGCCATGTCAAAAAACCAGATCGATATCGGCCTGATGCACGTGGCCCTGGTGGGCAGCCGCTCTCCTGTGCTGGAGTTTGTGGGATCATTTGGCGCCATGGGGTGCTGGGAGAGTTATGACCATTATTACCGGTTCCTTGACACCCCGAGAACGCGAGAAATCGCCTCTGCAGAATTTGAAAAATTTTTCAATGCGCGCCTGCTGGCTGCCTGGTCTTTTGGCACCAGTCTTATAGGGTGCAGAGACAGGGCCATTGAGACGGTGGACGATTTCAAGGGACTGAAAATGAGGACATCCGGGGCTGCCATGGCAACCATGTACGAGGCCCTGGGCGTTGTGCCCATCAGCCTGAGTTCCAAAGAAATATACACCGGCCTTCAACGGGGAACCATCGAAGCAGCCGGATCCGGGGTTTCCCGGTGGCGGCGCAGTAAACTTTATGAAGTGGCGCCTTTTCTGACGATCGATCCCACCATTCCCTACTTCAGCATGTGGCTGGTGATCAATCAGAATTCCTGGAACAAACTGTCTCCGGAAGATCAAAAAATTATCACTGACACCGCCAGAGAGTATGAAACCTGGACCAGGGAATATGCCGCCAGAGAGCACGAAGAAGATCTGGCCTTTCTGAAAGCTGAAGCAAAATCTGTGACCGCCCTTTCCAGTGAACAAAGAACCCGATTGATCAACACAGTCAAACCGGTAATGAAGGAATTTTCAAAAACCCAGCTGGGAGATCAATACCAGGAATTATGGGACCTGCTGGAGGCATCCAAATAAGGGATAACCATGAATGAATCAGGGATGAACCCGAACCCGGGATCTGGAAAAACTGGAAAGGTAATTGACGGCATCTCCTTTGTTTTTGCCCTGACAGCAGGTCTCATGATGCTCTCTGTGGCATTGTTCATGTCGTTTGAGGCATTCTCGCGCCATTTTCTGGATCAGCCCACTTCCTGGGTTCTGGCCCTGTCAACCCTGATATTCATATGGTTTACATTTCTGTCGGTTTCCTATGGAATAAAATCTGATAAACATGTGTCCTGTGATGTTTTTATCACTCAGCTACCCGACCGGACCCGGCACAGTGTCGGCGTTGCAACGGACCTGGCATCTCTGATTTTTATCGGTGCGCTGGGCATATTCGGGTTCATCCATTTTCAGGAAGCCATTGCATACCATGCCATGAGTGACGGGTTATTCCGCTATCCCATGTGGCTGGTGTTTCTTTCCATCCCCGTTGGAATGGCACTGGCTGTCGTTCAAACCATCCGGCAAATACAGATCCGGATATTCCGGATAACACAATCGCCTGACAGCGCGTCGCTCCCGTCAGGTGCATCCGGTACAGCCGCTAAATCCTTTGCCGGCTCTGTGCCGCCCCTTGTCATGGTTTTTTTCTTCCTTTTATCGGCTGCCACAGGGATCATGGTATATTTTTTCAGCCAGTCGCTGGGCATTCTCATTTTCGGCTTAGTCCTGTTGTTCTGGGGAATGCCCATTGCATTTTCCCTGGGTCTGGTGGGTCTTGCCGGGCTTGTTTTTTTCCACGGCAGCCTGGGTGGATTGAACACCCTGCCCATTGTTGCGGAGCATGCGGCCACAAATTTTATTTTACTGGCAATTCCCCTGTTTACTCTCGGGGGCCTGATTTTATCCCGAAGCGGATTGGGTGAACAGATATATGATTTAAGCAGCAAATGGCTTGGGTGGATGCCGGGAGGACTGGGTGTGGGAACCTGCATTACCGGAGGCATCCTGGCGGCGATGATCGGCTCCAGCACGGCTGTCACAGCCATCATCACCCTTGTTGCCATGAAACCGCTGCTGGACAGGGGATATGACAAAAAGCTGGTAATCGGTACAGTGACCGGCAGCAGCCTGGGGCTGATTATTCCTCCCAGTGTCGGGTTTATTGTCTATGGATTCCTCACAGACACCTCTGTGGGGGATCTTTTTATGGCAGGGGTAATTCCGGGAATAATGCTCATAGTGTTATTCAGCATCTACATTGTCATTCACTGCACGATCAGCGGCAAATATGAAACCGTGTCATTCGCCTGGAAAGATCGCCTGATTTCTCTGCAAAAATCATTCATGGTCATCCTGGGTCCGGTGTTTGTGCTGGGAAGCATTTATACCGGGGTTGCAACGCCCACTGAAGCAGGTGCACTGCTGGTTATTTACAGCCTCCTGTGCGCGCTTGTCTATCGCCGGATCACCTGGAAAAGCCTGATACAATGCCTGATTGACAGTGCTGTGCTGTCAACCATGGTCATCATGATCATGATCGGTGCGCTTGTGATGTCCAATGTAATCACCCTGCTCCAGATTCCTGCGAACCTGACGGAATCCATTTTTTCATCCGGTATACCCATCTGGGGGATTATTCTCCTGATCATGATACTTTATCTTTTCCTGGGCATGTTCCTGGACGGCGGTTCCATGACGGTTCTCACTGTCCCCGTCATTGCCCCCATGCTGCCTGCCCTGGGGATTGACACCATTGCATTCGGCGTCATGCTCATGATTCTCATTGAAACAGCCCTGCTGACACCACCGGTGGGGCTGAATATCTTTACTGTAAAAGGAATCGTGGATGAATCGCTTTCCTTTATCATAAAAAGCGTTGTCCCTTTTGTGGCCATTTTGTTCATCGGTCTTGTTCTTGTGTTTATGTTCCAGGATCTTGCTCTGTGGCTGCCGTCACATATGAAATAAACCCATCGGGCAGGGCAGGGATGTATTAAAACCGCATTTCCATGGCTGCGGCCACCATCGCCCGGACATTTTCCAGCGTTGCGTTTGTGGGTATATCGCAGCCGGAATGGAGAATAAACCCCTCAGGGCCAATTTTTTCGAGCAGTTTCCGGCAATAAGCCGTCACCTCTTTATGGGTTCCAAAAGCCATCAATGCGGCCGGGACATCCCCCATAATACAGGCATGATCCCCCACAATCTTTTTTGCCTGAAAAATATCTGTATCCCCATCAAGGGCCAATATGATTTTTCTTTCGGGAAGCTGCCTGAAGCGCTGTAATTCCCTTGTCCAATCACCATCCAGATGCAACAGGGCGATAAGATCGGCGTCGACGACTTCATTGACAATTCGGATGAAATAGGGCCAGACAAACCGGTCCCACATCTGTGGAGAAATCATGCAGGGTGCGGTGCGCCAGCCACCGACCCATATCATGGGATACCCGTTGGTTTTTGCCTGCCGGCATCTGGAAGCTGCCAGCGTGGGCACAATGGCGTCCATGACCGATGAAATTTTATCCGGAATCCTGACCAGATCCATGAAAAAGTTTTCCAGGGATCTGGCCCCGCATAACAGGTCAAATGGCATGGGAATATCTCCCCCGGACAGCACTGGAACATGAATTTTTTCCCACTCTTTTCTGGCATTGAATGGTTTGTCGCTTACAGACCCCGGTACGTGTTCTATTCCTTCCAGGATTTTTTCTGTGAGGAACGCTTTGAAAAATGCTTCCCAGCCAATATTCAAAATGGCATCATAATCTTGCAAGGTCATCAAAGGTGTTTCAACCACCTGCCACATCTCATTGTCAGGCAGATCAATTCCGGGAACCCTCACTTTTGCCCCAAAAAGCTCACAAAGCCCATACGGGGAAAAAGACCCGTAATTAATGCCATCCCCCTCTCCAATCATCTGATACGCCTGAATCATAGTATCTGTAGCGTGCCGGGGGGATCTGACAAAGTCGCTCATAAGGGTCTGGGTAATATTCGCGGCAAAACCGGCATATTCCAAAACGACAGGCACCCGGTCCTGTTTTTCCAGATTGACGCTTCTTTTGATACGGTTCATGCGATCGACAATAACATTGTCATTACCCATACTTTTGCTCCATTTATGGATTGAAGACCCGCTCCCAGGAAACATGGAAATTATTGCAGAGTGGGTATCTTGTCCCAGCGCGCGAGTGCTGGCTCAGAGAATAGGTTGCGGTTTGGAATCTGTACGATCATTTCATGTTCTCATATTCAAAAACCATTTAATCCAGTCTTCTGAATAAAGTATCCAGCGCTTCAATCGTAACATTGTCAACCGATGTGCCCTTTTCTTTGGCATACCGTTCAATCCGTTCAATCATCCGGCAAGGCAGTTCAACTGTAAAATTCTGGGTCGGGTCAGCACATTCGTTGGTGTTCATGTCTTCTGTCATATGGTTCCTTTACTAAAAGTTTTGGATACGGATTTTTGGAAGGGCGTTCTTGCAAACCTTTCTGAGGTTGCTACTTTGACTTCCAGAACTTGGTGAGGTCAAACAAAAGCATGGCCTTGTGTTCTTTCCCCGTTTTAAGCTGGACCTCAAGCCCTGGCACACCGGGAACTGGAATCGGAATCTCACGGTCTTTTAACATGTTGTAAAGGGATTGACGATCCTGTTTCGAGGATAGCACAGCTGTCAGTGCGCCGCCTCCCATCAATACGGCCTGACTTATCACTGCGGCTTTTCCGCCGGAGGAAAGACGGTTCCAGTCTTGTTTTGGTTTAGCAATTACTGCCGCTTTGAGCTTGTCAATCCCACTTTTCAGAGTGGGAACAGACATGAGGGCTTCCAGCAGGTCGCCGCCGCTTCCGGGCTTTACTGCTGGTTCCGGATGTCTGGGATGCAGAGCAGGACATGGAACCAATGGCGATTTTGGACGGGTGGTTTTCAGGGCCTGCTGCAGTTGCCGGTCAAGCTGGTTTTTGCCTGGTGACTGTCGGAGGGTTCTGAGGATATAATTGGGATCCAGCAGTTTTTTTGCCAGCTCTACTTTTTCTTCTGGTTGATCGGATCTCATTCGCAGCAGGCTATTAGTGGGGGAATTCCCTTGGGTTGGATGTGGCATTATATTCCTCCATTTTTTCTTTATGTTGTATCAGTCCGGTCAAATTTGTCAATCTTTCAGCTGAAACAGAGAGGCTTTTTTGAAGCTTTGAAAGAGGCTGTATTTTAAAAACAATTCATGACATCAACAGCAGACAGGTAGTTGCCGACTAACATTCAGATTCCGGTGCAATTGTTTTGAATTTTTCCTGTGGGGCACCGCATACCGGGCATTTTCTGGGTGTTTTTTTATCTGTTACATAGCCGCAGACCTGGCAGACCTGATAGGCATTCACATCTTCCTTCATGGATTGGAAAATGGCGCGCTCATACAACTTGGCGT
>JAVVEQ010000081.1:0-8714 GCA_032250905.1 Desulfotignum sp.
CCCAGAAAGGCATTGACAATGCCAAACTGGCCCTGAAGGAAAACGGGATCCTGATCCTGGTGGCCAAGTGCCGCTGCGGCTTAGGGGGCAAGGCGTTCGCCGACCTGCTGGGATCCTGCGACACCCCCAAAGCGGCCCTGGAAAAAATTGAGCAGGGCTATGTCTTAGGCTATCACAAGGCCGCCAAAATGGCGGAAATCGGTCTGTGGGCCCAGATGTGGGCTGTCACCGACGTGGCGCCTGAAGTGATCGCGCCGTTGTTCATCACACCGTTTTCCGACCTGCAGACCGCCCTGGATCAGGCCCTTGAGCAAAAGGGGGAGAACGCTTCGGTCCTGTTTCTCATGGACGGCGGCCTGACCGTGCCCATGGTTGAATAACCGGCACCCGCAGGCAGTGCACCAGATCAGTTCATGACCGGACGGTTTTTCAGAACCGACCGGTCGTGAAATTTTTTGAGCTTGGCCTGAACCGCACCAAATACGGTGTCGGGTGGATAATTGAAATTGTTGTTTGCCTGGCCGGCCGGCACCCCGGTCAACACCTCGATACCCTGCTCGATGGTCGACACCTGCCAGATATGGAACCGCCCCTGTTCCACCGCTTCCACCACATCTTTCCTGAGCATCAGGTTGTTGACATTGGCCGAAGGAATCATGACGCCCTGGTCCCCGGTCAGGCCCCGGCCGGTGCAGACATCGAAAAACCCTTCGATTTTTTCATTGACCCCGCCGATGGACTGGATCTGGCCTTTCTGGTTTACGGACCCTGTGACCGCAATCCCCTGGCGGATGGGATATCCGGACAGGCTGGACAGCACGGCATACAATTCCGTGGAAGAGGCACTGTCACCGTCCACACCGGTGTAATTCTGTTCAAACGTAATGCTGATGGACACACTCAACGGATAATTCTGGGCAAACATCCGGCCGATGAAACCGTCAATGATCATCATGCCCTTGTCATGGGTTTCGCCGGACATATCTGCCTCGCGTTCCACATTGATGATGCCGGGCTTGCCCATGTAGGACTCGGCCGTAATCCGGGTGGGCCGGCCGAATGCCAGTTCTCCGATCTGATACACGGCCAGGGCATTGACCTGCCCCACCACCGATCCGGTCAAATCGATGAGAATGGAATGGTCGTCAAATCTTTCCTGGACTTTTTCCTCATACAGGTTGTGCCGGAACCGGGAGGCATTCAATGCGTGAAGGACATGTTCATGGGTCACGGCGGCCGCCTGTTCGCTGGCAGCCCAGTAATTGGATTCCTTGAGCAGGTCCATGATCCGGCCGAAACGCAGAGACAGCTTGTGCTGGTTTTCCGCCAGCCGGTTGGCGTATCCCACCACCGCGGTCACGCCGCAGGGGGTGAAGGGCAAAAATTTTTCTGTCTGGCAGGCTTTGGCTATATACCGGGCGTAATCTTTCAGTGCCTTTGGGCTGACATCCACCTCATAATCAAAATCCGCCCGGACCTTGAAAATCCTGTTGAATTTGGGATCTGCCCCCTGCAGGATTCGAAAAATGTCATATCCGCCCACCAGGATCACTTTCAGGTCCAGATCGATGGGATCGGGCCGCAGGGATGCCATGATCGGACCTGTCTGATCCGGCGGATCCTGGATATGCAGTTTTTTGTTCTGCAGCGTGGTTTTCAGGGTCTCCCAGACTTGGGGATGGCGCAGTACCGCATCGATCTCCAGGACCAGAAAGCCCTTGTCCGCCCGCAAAAGAGACCCTGCCTGCACCATGGAGAAATCGGTTGCAGCCATCCCCTGAACCGCTGTTTTCTCGATCTTGCCAAACAGGTTCTGAAAGGTGGGGACGGGTTCGAAAATAACCGGTGCCCCATGTTCTCCCCGGCGGTCCACCAGCACGTTCACCTGGTACCGTTTTTCCAGGAATTTCGACATGCCGGCGGTTTCCGGTCCCTGTTCCGCATCCGGATCCAGAAAACTGAGCAGTGTGGGCAGATGATCTGTCAAATCTTTTTTGGCTGCCTCCAAAAAGTTCCGGGCCCGGGGCCATTCCTTGAAATCAGCAAACAGGGAATCCATCTCTTGAGAAAACAGGTTGCCGGCGGTTTCTGTGACAAGCACCTGATAGTCTTCCTGCATTTTCCGGGTCTGTTTCTGAATCTGTGTTACCGCATCCTTCATCTGCTGCTGGATCCGGGCCAGTTCCTTTTCCATTTTGGCCCTCACCCCGGCATCCAGTTGTGCAAATTCTTCTTCTGAAAAGGGTTTGCCGTCTTTGAGCGGCACGGCCTGATACCCTTCATCGCTGGGGACAATGGTGATATCTTTTTTTTCAGCATCTGCCGTCACTTTGGACATGATCCGGTCCCGGGCCGATGCCGCAGATTTTTTAAACCGCTTCTGCTTTTCCAGAAACAATTTGTCTTCAAATGCCTTCGGCAGCTTGAGTTTCAGGGTTTCGATAAACCGCGACATCTTGCTGGAAAAAAACACGGCAGACCCGGTCGGGAGCCGCATGATCCTGGGGCAATACGGATCGTCAAAATTGTTCACCAGGCATACATCTTCCGGTGTTTCCCGTTTTTTGGCGACCGCCGTCAAAATTTCCCGGGAAATGGTGTTCCTGCCGGTCCCTTCCTGCCCCGTGATAAAAATATGGTACCCGGAACCTTTCATGTTCAGGCCGAAATGAATGGCCTCCACGGCCCGGCGCTGGCCGATCACCCCGTCCAGCGGCTCCAGGTCTTTTGTGGTTTCAAAATCAAAGGGATCATCACTGCATTGCCTGGACAGATCAGTGGCGCTGATACGGTACTTGCTGGTCATGGGATCAGATAACATAGAATTTGCCCCCAAAGTTTAACATGTCAAAAATGTAATGCTTCGAAAATCATACCAAACAACATCAGCATATCACATCACAGACCCTTTGAATATCCGCTTCTTCCAGGTAGGGATGCATGGGCAGGCTGAAAATGTTTTGGGACAGGGCCAGGGCGACGGGAAAATCGCCGGGTGCGTATCCCAGTCCGGCAAAAGCGGTCTGGCAGTGCAGTGGTGAAGGATAATAGACCGCCGTGGGTATCTGCTGCGCCTTGAGTTCAGCCATGATCCGGTCCCGGTCCGGGTGACGGATGGAAAACTGGGCCCAGGCGCTGGTGACCCCCCGGGGCACGGCCTGGTACACCACCCGGTCTTTCAGCATCCGGCGGTACAGGTCCGCAACCTGGTTCCGGGCGGCCAGCTCGATGTCGAAAATGCGTAGTTTTTCAAGCAAAACCGCTGCCTGGATAGTATCCAGACGACCGTTGATGCCGATGCGCACATTGTCGTATTTATGGGTGCCTTTGCCGTGAACCCGGATCGACACCAGTTTCTCTGCCAGGCTGTCATCATCTGTGAAGACCGCGCCGCCGTCGCCATAACACCCCAGGGGCTTGGCAGGAAAAAAACTGGTGGCTGCGGCATGGCCCAGACTGCCTGCTTTTTTGCCCCGGTAACCGGCCCCAAAACTCTGGGCCGCATCTTCGAGCACAAACAACCCGTACCGGCCGGCCACGGCATTGACGGCATCATAATCTGCCGGCAGCCCGAAAATATCCACCGGGATCACGCACCTGGGAACCAGGGGCGACGCCTTTACTTCCCGGACGGCTTTGTCCAGGGCCGCCGGATCCATGTTCCAGGTATCCGGGTCCACATCCACAAACACCGGCGTGGCGCCCAAAAGGCAGATCACCTCTGCCGTGGCCACAAAAGTGAACGGCGTGGTAAACACCGCATCCCCGGGCCCGATATCCAGGGCCATGAGCACCATGAGCAGCGCATCTGTGCCGCTGGCGCAGGAGACCGCATGCCGGACCCCGCTGTAAGCGGCCAGCCGGGCCTCCAGATCAAACACTTCCGGCCCCATGATGTATTTGCCATGGGCCAGGACCCGTGCAATCCGCTTTTCAATACCCGGCAGAATCCGCTTCTGCTGTTCGGCCAGATCAATAAACTCCATGTAAAGTATCTCCCAGTGGGGGGTTTTCTCCAGGAACTTCTTTCCGGTTCCGGGGTCAGACCCGGTCCGCCGGCGTTTGACCCTCTGTAACAGTCAGCCGGAACGTCTGACCCGACCCCTCAGGTTCCAGGACGTATCGGTCCCCGGTGTGGGGGCACACCGCCTCACCCTTACCGGTCAGGGGCAGGTCCAGCTGTTCGCCGAACCGGCTCATCCACCCCACCTGACGGGCCGGCACCCCCACCACCAGTGCATAGGCCTTCACCGGGCGGTTTACCACGGCCCCGGCCCCCACAAACGCGTATTCGCCGATATCATTGCCGCACACAACGGTGCAGTTGGCACCCAGCGTGGCCCCCTTTCCCACCCGGGTGGTGCGGTATTCATCCTTGCGGGAAACAGCGGACCGGGGATTGTATACATTGGTGAACACCATGGACGGCCCGCAGAACACATCATCTTCCAGCACCACATTGTCATACACCGACACATTGTTCTGCACCTTGACATTGCTGCCGATCTTCACCTTGCTGCCCACAAAGACATTCTGGCCAAAGGAACAGTTCTCCCCGATCACAGCCCCGCCGCAGATATGCACCCAGTGCCACACCCGGGTCCCTGCACCGATGACAGCACCTTCGTCGACAATCGCTGTTTCATGAACAAACATTACAGTTCCTCCCGAAGGGGGTTGAGCGCCGCTTCTAACGCTGCGAACCTGGCATGGGCAACTTCGCAGAAATAGGGAACGATTTGATCCATCTCACCTATTTCAAGATGGGCATGGGCCGGGCAGTTAGAACACAAATTTACGATCTGGCAGTTACGACATCGATCAAAAAAAGGTGAGTTTTGTGACCGTATATCACGGACACGAGGCACAAGTTCATTCCAGGCCTCTGCTAAAGAGCCTTTACGCAGATCATAGACGCAATCGGGGTGCCAGAGGGAAGAGCAAAGACGGAAAATACCCTCACTGCTGACTGTAAAGCTGCCTTTTCCCGCACCGCAGAGAAAAAGATGATTGCATTGATCGCGGTTAAGATTTTTAAAAATCAATTTTTCACAATTCTTTAACAATGCTCCTGAGCGCTCATTATCCGCCTGTTCGATGGCGACAATTTTTTCCGGGGGAAGACGTTCCTGCCTGATTTCCGAATTCCTGACTGGATCTTGATCGTAACGTAAATTTAAAAATGGATCAAAGCGAAAAGGTTCACTGGAATGATTGCGGCAAAAAGTCGCAATATCCAGGAATTCTTCAACATTGGATTTTATTGCCATCGTTTTGAGGCGGACTTTGATACCGCTTTCCAATAATAGATCAAGGCCACGCCGAAAAGCATTATATGACCCAGGTTTTCGGGATACCGACTCATAGATCTTTTTACTGATCCCATAGACAGACACTTCAATATCCCGTGGAGGATATTTTCTAAAAAAAGAGATGTGTTCTTCAGTGATTAGACAGGCGTTGGTAAATAATGAAATAAGGAGGCCCTTCTTTTTTAAAAGCAGATAGATTTCAAAAAAATCCTCTCTCAGCAGGGGTTCACCGCCGGTGAGCAAACACCACAATGCGCCTAAATCAACCGCCTGGTCAGCAATATTACCAATTTCAGCAACTGAAAGTTCTCTTTTTCTGGCTGTCCGGTCTCCTGCCGGCAGATTGATATAACAATGTCTGCAATTATTATTACAGCGGGCGGTAACCTCTAAATAAAAATCCAAGGGCCTGTTTTGATCAGCAATCTTATTCCATAAGGCGAAGTCGGCCAAGTCACAATGAGTGGTGTATGAACCCATAATCAATTATCCTTCAATAAATACCATTCTATCCCGGGGGACTGGGGTGAGCACACCCCCGAAAGGTGCCAAGAAAATTGTCGCTGAAAACAAACTGTCTGGTCGATCTATCAGGCGCAACGGGTTTGATTTCCGGATGGGGGATCTAATGCAGATTATTTTAACCTTACACCAAGGAACTGGCCTCGAAAAGAACTGATCAGGTTGAGAACAGGTATCAGCAGATTCCTTTTAGAAAGCCAGGCAATTAAGAAACGTTCCGGTCCGAGTCCCAGCCAGATGGGTCGAGAAGCCCTGTGAACAGATACAATACGACCCAGCATATCTTCCAATGAGATGGCCCCATCGGGTTTATTAGATATGTTATCGCCGACAATAAGGTATTTATTACCATATCTGGCAACGATTCGGTGCATGACCAGATGCCCGTCTCCCGGCCTTTTAAAGGCAACCACATCTCCCATGCGAGGCTTACAGTTTTTGTACTTTGCAACCGTAACGACATCTCCATCGAGGATGAAAGGTGACATACTCCAGCCTCTTGCTTTGAATCGAATGGACATGCCCTTCGACAACACGGCACCCGTAAGATCAAGCAAAGCCTTGCCGGACAGCTGCAATTCATCCCCCCCGGCAGAAGCAAACTGATGAGGTATCTCAATCATCGACAACAGCAATCACCATACGCCGCCGGGCCAATTCGCCCACCAGACCAAGCACATCATTTATCATCTCATCATGATCAGCCGCATATTCTTGACTTAGATTTGTTACGATCTCACGCAAGCTGTTTTTACCATCAAACTGTTTCCAGATAGCTTTGCCTGTGTCATTAAGCGTAAAAAGCTCGTCTTCAAGGTCACCGATCCCGGCTACCAGTGGAACAATTATCAATTCGTCTTCGATCTCTCTTGCGACGATGTCATCGGAAATTTTATAAATGGTTTCAAGATGTATGTTTTCCATTATTGGCTACTCCTTAATGTCAATTATTTTAATTTAACTGGATAACTCAACTATGCTGTCGGCAACTGATTGACCAGATTGTCAACTCTTTCTTTCCAATCAGCAACTTCCCATGCAGATTCTCCTTCTTTTAACAACCCTAATAATCTCATATGTGCATGGGTCACCTGGCAAAGGTACTCAACCGGTGTGTCCAGCGTACCGTGCTCCGACCAGGAATAACCAGGGCATTGATCACAGAATCCTAAAAGGAAACATTTGGCACACCGCCTCAAGTAGTTTTGGTTATATGCCTCTGTCTCACGAAGACGAGGAAATACCTTTGTAATTATATCTCTTAAGGTGTTTTTTGTTGCATCGAAGGACATCTCAGGATGTCGGAGCAGCATGCACATTTGACATTGTCCATAAGCATCTATGGTTACTGTTTCACCAGCTCCGCAATGTTTAAAAAGCTTGCTTCCTTTAAGATAAAAAAATTTCTCCGCATATTGGGGCATATTGTTACAATATTCTGTTTTGTGTTTTACAAAAAATGCGACTTGTTCCTCTATTGAGGACCGTAATCTTTTTATCAATTTGTTCTTATCTTCAGAGTCCCTGCGAGTTCTTAGCATCAGGAAACTCATATATGTCGGTTTGTTTTTTCCGGGAAGATCCGCTATCCATTCAACAAATTCTTCTCTATCATTTCTGTTGGGAGGAAGCGGGACAAATTTTAAAATTATCGGGATTTCCCTATCCAATAATCGATCCACTCCCTTGCGAAACTCGTCATAAGAACCCTTCACACGCGTAACAGCCTCGTAAGAATCCTTATGCATACCATAAACACTGATCTCAATTTTATTCAACAATCGAAATGTACCAAATAAATCAGCCAACTCATCCGTTATTAATCTTGCATTGGTAAATAATTTGACCTTCATGCCCAGCCTGCGTGCATGAAGGTATATCTCAGAAAAATCTTTTCTTAACAGTGGTTCACCCCCGCTGAAGCGAACCGATAATGCGCCTAGTGCTGCTGATTGATCAAGAATATCCTTAAGTTGATCCGTTGATAGTTCGCGATTTTTCGCATTGGAATCGTTCTCAGGTAAATTAATATAGCAATGTATACATGAATTATTGCATCGCTCGGTCAATTCTATATCTATATGTGGCAATAACGGAGGGTTTCCTTCGAACAGCCTGGCACTTTCAAAGGTTTTTCTAACCACAAAACCTTTATCTGTCATAATATAAACTCATTCAATGAACATCTGAATCATGATTGAAAATCATAATTATACTTGTTAAATTAATTCTCATAAAATGGTTTAATCACATCGATGACTTTGCCACTTTTATCGAATTTCAAGCGATAGGCGGGTACTTCTTCAGCAATCTGCCCTCCTAAAGTAAGAACCTTATCCCACCAGTCTTTTGTGACCAGCGCCTTAATGATATGTGAAAGTATCTTACCTAATTTCTCTTGCCTGTCGGTGATAGGAGTGACTTCATTAATGTCGGCCTGTTCTATAAAAAACAGTGCTCGTAACGGTGCATCGGAAGGCGATGCATCCGGCAGTTCACCATGGCTCCATGTGCCATGAACCCGAAACCCATCCGGCCACTTTCTCACGATATTCCTGTCATCTCCAAGGATTTCTCCGTGCCCTCTAAGGATCTCCATCAGAGTAGACTTTCCAGCTTCGGAATGCCCTACAAAAACGAATCCTTGACCATTAATGACAATGGCGGATGAATGAAAATAACATGCTTGTCTATCAGCTAAAAGCCTGGCAAGAAGTATCTGGTCTGAGGTAAACAAAGTTAAAGAGGGAAGATTTTCAACATCCGGAGAAATAATATTGCTGAAAATATAACACTTATACAAAATTGTGGTGGTGATTCACCAGTTATACCAAAGAATAAATTCTTAGAAATTTATAACAATATTAAAGCGTTTATTAT
>JAVVEQ010000082.1:0-8689 GCA_032250905.1 Desulfotignum sp.
AAAACGATACCAAGGGATTTTTTTTCACCTTTTTGCCGGCCAGGTCGCGTTTCTGTGATCGATCCGGTTGTAAAGTCGACGCTTCCCCGAATCCGCTGGTCTGAATTTTTTTGACCAGTGCCTGGGTTTTGGCTCGTTTCCGCAAAAACAGCACCACCCCCATGCTGAATAAGAAAATAATCAGAAAAAAAAGCGGGAAAAGCAACATGAGCAGTTCCCGGTTCAAAATAGCATTCATGGCTCTATATCCTTTGGGTTAGACTTCAATGGCAACCATTTTTTTCATGACCAGCGAACCGAAAATGATACCGACGGCTGCAGCACCTATCAGGATCCGGCCGATGGGTTCGTCAATCAGGGGCCGGATAAATCCGGGTGAAGTTGCAAAGAGGAAGAGTCCGACAAGAAAGGGAATCATGATCAGGATGACTGCAGACAGTCTGCCTTCGGCGGACAAGGTCCTTACATTCCCTTCAAACCGGAACCTTTCGCGCACAATATGGGCCAGGCTTTCGATCAGTGCAGACAGGTTGCCGCCTGTCTCCCGCTGGATCAGAACGGACATCACAAAAAACCGGAGTTCCTTGCAGTCCACACGGGTTAAAAGGTTTTTCAAGGCATTGGGCACACTCACGCCGAAATTGATTTCATCGATGGTTTCTTCAAATTCGGTTCCTAAAGGATCATCAAACTCATCGCTGGCCACCTGCAGGGCGCTGGTAAAAGAGTGGCCGGCCCGGAGCGCTCTGGCAATCAGATCCAGAGCCTCGTGAAGCTGGCTTTGGAATTTTTTGGCCCGCCGGTTTTTCAGGTGCACCAGATACAGATAGGGAAGAAAAAAGGCAATAAAACCCACTCCTCCCGCAACCAGTCCCTTGCTGGTCAATATCTGCGTGATCATGCCGCTGAAGGCTGCCAGAAAAAAGGCGGACAGGATATACACACTCAAGGAATATTTCACGTTGGCCTGGATGAGCAGCCGATCCAGTGCCCGGATGGTAGCGGATGCGTTCAGAATTCTGTTCAGAGTGTCGATGTCGCTGAGTCTTCTGTTTTTAATTATGTCCCCGGCATCGGTTTCGGTAAAGGTGTATTTTCTGAGCCGCTTTTTTAATCTGGCCCGCTGGGTGGCCCGCAAATTCCGGAAGGCATACAGGCTCAGTTCGATGATAAACAGGGAGATGATGAATATGATGGCGCTGATGATCATAAAATCCATGGACAACCCCCTTTTGTTTCAGACATCAAAGCGGAATGACCGGTCGAATATGTCCTGTTTGAAGTCAATACCCGACACTTTGAATCGTTCAATGAATTTGGGACGGATCCCGTTGAATTTAAACGTTCCCCGCACATTGCCGTTCTCATCCACCCGGGTCCGTTCGAAACTGAAAATTTCCTGCATGGTGATCATGTTGCCCTCCATGCCCGTGATTTCCTGGAGACTCACCAGCTTCCGGCGGCCGTCCATCATCCGGGATACCTGAATCACGATATGGATGGCGGAGCTGATGAATTTCCGGATAAATTCCGTGGGGATGTCGAAATTGGCCATGGCCACCATGGTTTCCAGCCGCATCAGGGCATCCCTGGGTGTATTGGCATGAATGGTGGTCAATGATCCGTCATGGCCAGTATTCATGGCCTGGAGCATGTCAAAGGATTCCGGTCCGCGCACCTCACCCAGGATGATCCGGTCCGGCCGCATCCGCAGGCTGTTTCGTACCAGGTCCCGCTGGATCACCTCGCCTTTGCCCTCGATATTGGGGGGCCGGGTTTCCATGCGGGCGATGTGCTCCTGCTTGAGCTGCAGTTCCGCCGCATCTTCGATGGTGACGATCCGTTCTTCCTCCGGGATGAACCGGGACAGCACATTGAGCAGGGTGGTTTTACCGCTGCCGGTCCCGCCGGAAATAAGGATGTTGAGCCGGGCTTTGACCAGTCCCTGGAGAATTTCCTTGAATTCCGGCACCAGGGTCTGTTTTTCCACCAGGTCATCGAGCTCCAGGGGTATCACCGCAAATTTTCTTATGGAGACCAAAGGGCCGTCCAGTGCCAGGGGCGGAATCACCACGTTCACCCGGGAACCGTCCATAAGCCGGGCATCCACCATGGGGGTGGACTCATCGATGCGCCGCCCAACCGTGGATACGATCCGGTCGATGATCTTCATCAGATGGGTGTCGTTCAGGAACCGGGCGTCGGTGGCTTCAAGCTTTCCAAAACGCTCCACATAGATCTGTTTATAGGAGTTGACCAGAACATCTGACACGGTGGGATCTTTAAGAAAGGGCTCCAGTGGGCCCAGTCCCAGCACCTCATCAATGATTTCCGCAACGATTTTTTCCCGTTCGGAAAAATTGAGCGGCATGTTTTCAGATTCCTTGATCAGTATCTTTTCGATCACTAGCTTGATTTGTCTGACCAGGTCCTCCTTGTCCATGGTTTCGATGATGGACAGATCCACCATTTCCAGAAGCCGATCATGGATTTTGGCCTTGAATACAAAATACTCATCAGGAACATATTTTTTTTCCCTGGTCGCCGTTTTGTCGTTATTGAGCGGAGGAAACATTGCCATTTAAAAAAACCATCCTTTCTTTTTTTTCTTGTCGCTGTTTTCCTGTAAAAGGCTGTCGGAATAACTGATAAAACTTTTTGCAAGCTTTGATTTGGGTGCGGTTTCAAAAATGGTTTTACCGGAGTTGATGGCCGCCATGGAAGTGTCATAATCGTTGGGAAGAATCCAGCCGATTTTTTGTCCGAGTCCTTCTTCCGCCGTTTCCAGGGTGACCATCCCTCTTTTGATATACCGGTTCATAACCATGTTCAGGTTTTCCTGGTTCGTGTAACTGCGTTTTAAAAGCGACTGGACCAGCCGGTTGGCATTGGACAGGCACGGCAGGGACTGAATGGTGACAATTTGAACCAGGGTCGAGAGCCGGATCGTTTTGAAAGCCGTATCATTGATGGACTGCCCCAGGTCGATGATAATATAATCATATTTCTGGGTCATCAGGGCCAGCAGGGTTTCCATCATCCCGGGGGTGGAAGCGGGATTGTCATCCAGGTATCTGGGCGACGCCAGCACATCAAGACCCCCGGCGCTTTTGGACATGACATTGGCCAGGAAAAATTCATCCAGGCGTTCGATGCTTTTGCTGATATCCCCCCAGCTGTGCTTGGGAGAGATGTCCAGAAACATGGGGATATCGCCGAATACCATGTTCATGTCGATGACCGCCACAGCCGGAGTGATCGATTTTCTTGCCAGGGCATCGGCCAGGTTCACAGCAACGGTGGTGGTTCCCACCCCGCCTTTGCTGCCGATCACGCTGATGATTTTGCCCAGGTATCCTTGGGCCTTCTGCATTTTTTTTTCATGCCGGTCCTTGTACCGTTCCAAGGCTTCGGTCACCGCTTTTATCTGCAACGGAGCGGGGAGGAATTCCTTGACCCCGACCCTAAGGGCCTGCAGCAGCAACTGTGGGTCTGAGTTTTCCGATACAATAAACACATCGGTATTTTCTGTAGACTCAAGATACGTCCGTATCCGCTCCAGATCCTGTTCCCAGTTTTCCGACAGTTCATGAATGAGCAGGTCCGGTTCCGTTTCTTTTTTTCCGGACAATACGGCAAACCGGTCATCCCCTTTCATGGCTTTCACAAAGGTTTCGGCAAGTTCCCGGGTCTGGAGGTTCAACACAACTTGAAATATTTTTATCGGCATGAATCTTCCGAATCTGTTTTGTTATAGTTCATGTTATTCGACCAGACTGGGGATGGAGCCTTTGACGTTGCTCAAATTGACTCCGGACCCGCGGCCATGCTCAACAACCCAGTCGCAGTCATAACATATTTTTAACTGGCCGGGATCGCTCCGGTCTGGGACAATAATCTGTACATATGCAAAACCTTCAATTGTCCGAGCGGTTGCATTGGTAGGATTGCTGCACCCTATCTCAACGGTTTCTTTAAAAATTGGAAGGACTGTAGTCCAAATTTCATCAGGGTAATAGTTATTGCCATCGCATAGTGTTATAGTCCCGTCTGCATTTAAATCATCACCTAGCTCGTCACCGTCACGAAATCGGAAATAATCAAATAATGTTAAAAATGGAACCGGCCCGGTCATCAGATCGAGTGCTTGGGAAGGATCTTGGGGGTCACCGATATCAACCCAAGTATTGTAGTAATCTCCACCTAACAGGGTGCTGCTTACTCCTCCTTGGACTTCAATGGCATCTCCGACTTTTAATGGCGGGATGCTGATACCCGTATCGATTTGATTTTGAAACCAGTTGCTGGTGTAAAACGCTTCGAAATGGGTTTCCAACCATACTTCTCCATCGACCACGAGATCGTCTGGATCTACATCCGTTCCTAAAATAACTTCAAACATTTTATTTGAAAGGTTGCTGGCATTCATTGGATCGATATAATTATGCCAACCCATACAGCTTGTTTGTGTTGGACTGAGTTGTAATGAACCTGCATTACAAAGATGATTTTCAGAAATTCCAAAAGGGGCTTTTATTACTCCGGGATCAACTTTTCCTATACCGCTTAAGGCAGCCGTGGCTATGGTGACAACTTGAAACGTATCATGATTTCCGCCGAAAATGGAAAAAATGCGGGCAAAAAAAGTGGTGACCGGATTATTGGCATTGTTATCTCTTCTGGCAATGACCTGGACGGCATCTGCTGCATTTCCGTTTTCTGGATCTGGTGGATCCAATTGTTTTAAGTTCCAGTCCCAAACACCAATCGATATATCACTATCCTCTATGGAGAAACCATCTTCATTCAAATCAGCGACAAATGTGACGGCGGCTTGGATTTGACCTTCTTGAATTTCAGTGAGGGTGTGGGTGGAGTGATTTTCTTGTTCTACTTCGTTTAAATAAATCTTTCCCAGCTCGCCGGCACCTGC
This sequence comes from Desulfotignum sp., assembly GCA_032250905.1. Taxonomy (GTDB): domain Bacteria; phylum Desulfobacterota; class Desulfobacteria; order Desulfobacterales; family Desulfobacteraceae; genus Desulfotignum. The sequence goes on from JAVVEQ010000082.1 coordinate 4,934, forward strand.
CAGGGCAGCGGCATCCGCAATGTTCTGCAGTTCATTTTTCGTGGTATACATATATCCCACATCGATGGCCAGGGCCGCAAATCCGATAAGCACCGGCAGGATAATGGCAATCAGGATGGCGGACACCCCTTTCCGGTTGTTCAATATCCGTGAAAACGGGTTGTATTTTTTGTATTTCATGGCTTACTCCATTCTCATTGTTGATGCGCCTGTGATTGTGAGCTTTCCGATAAAGGTTGAAAGATATAGAAATTTGTATTCATAATCAAACTCAATTGTTAGCTCACTTCCAAATTCAAACCAGTCCTCAAGGAGATAGCCTGCGTCATCCTCAGAAAGCTTATTTCCAACTTCATCAGTTCGAGTTATAATCACATCGGCTTCCTCTAATTTATCGGTACCGAAGGTGACCAGATAGGTTTCGGCAAATTCAAGCACTCTGGCCTTGATTGCCAGATCTTCATCTGTATTGGTAACTTCTCTGGGAGCCTTTCGCATAAGCACCCCGTACCTGGCCCCTTCCCTTGCCGCGTTGGTAATGACTTGTCGGTTATACATGTACAAGCCCCATTCAATCACACCAAAGACAACCAGGAGCAGCAGCGGCAGCACAATTGCAAATTCAACTGCAGTGGCGCCTTTTTCATTGCCGGCAGGATTTAATAACCTGGCATTCATCACTCGCTCCTCATCACGGTCCGACCGGTCAGGGTGGTGCTGCTGAAGCCGGTGATACCGGAAAACAAGTGGTCATAATCATAAGTAACCGTGGCGGTTATGTGGCCGGTCCCAGTATTTATTGAAAACACTGGGGCATTCACCAAGTCGTCGTTTCCATTAAGGTTGATCAGCCGATCTTTACAATAGTTCTTAATGATATCCTGCAGAAAAGTTAATTCATCGCCGTCAATCGTAGTCGGAGTTGTGCGGTTGTCAACCACAATAGCTGCCCGAGCCCCTTCCCTGCTGGCGTTGGTCAGTACCTGCTTGTTGTAGAAGAGCAAGGCAAAGTCAAGGATGCCAAACAGAATAAGGACCAGCAGTGGCAGCACAATGGCAAACTCCACGGCTGCGGTCCCTTTCTGATTCGTATGCTGTGACATCAACAGCATGGGTTTAGCTGCCCCCCGGTCCCAGGTTCAGGTTGAAGATCTTTGTCTCGGGTGCTTTCTCTGTGAAACCAGCCTGGTATTTTTTATACGTCTTTTCCCCGGCCTGTCCGTCGATGCCTTCCATCGGCATGGCACTGAGGCCGGCCTCAGGATCGATGATCATGTTGAATCGGGCGATTTCATATGAACGGCCTCGGTCATTGTCAAGCTGTACATACCTGGGATTGGCGCAGGCGCAGAGCAAAAGCGTTCCGGTCAGTAATGCCGCGGTTATCATGCGTGTATTCAAGGTTTATTCCTCCCTGGTTTGTTATCAGTCTTCCGGCCCGAAGGTATGGCCAAAATCGCCATCCAGTGTGCCTTCACTTGATAGATCGCTGGACGGCTGTAAATATTCCTTATTGATATTCAGATAAATTTCAGCATTGTCCGGTTCTTCATAGGCATCGGACGGCAGCGTTATGTTTCTGTGGTCCATCGGCTTAATGAACCGGGGGGTGGCAATGATCACCAGCTCGGTTTCATTTTTCTGGAATGCGGTGCTTTTGAACAGGGTGCCCAGGATCGGAATATCGCCTAAAAAAGGAAATTTTTTGACATTTTCCCGGACATTTTCCGACAAGAGTCCGGCCAGGGCAAAGCTCTCTCCGTCCGCCAGGTCGATGGTGGTGGCCGCCCGGCGTGTCTTGACGCCCGGAACCACGAATCCGCCGAACTGCACAGCGGTTGAAAAATCCAGTTCAGACACTTCCGTGTCTACTTTGATGCTGATCCGGTCCGGACTCAGGACAAAGGGCGTAAAATTGAGGCCCACTCCGTATTCCTTGAATTCGATGGAAGTTTCCCCGAGACCTGATGGCACTGGGATGGGGTATTCGCCACCGGCCAGAAAACTGGCGGACTGACCGCTCAGGGCGATGAGGTTGGGTTCGGACAGAATTTTCACCAGGCCGTCTTCCTGCAGGGCCTGGATAAATCCGGTCCAGGTGGCGCTGCCCTTGGAAAACTGGAAAAAGGAGGTGACCGCACCGGAGATGCTGGAGGCTCCGACATTGACCCCGAGCTGACCCAAATTGATGACCCCCAAATCACCGCTTTCATTAAAAAAACTGACATCGATGCCCAAGTCTTTCCCTAAGCTTCGGCTCATCTCCGCAACCGTGACCTCCAGCATGATCTGGTGGGTACCGCCCACTTCCAGGAGGTTGTTCACCGCGCCTTCCGCGGCATAGGCTTTGGCCAGCACCAGGGCCCGGGACAGGTTGGTGTTGTTGGACACCTTCCCCAGCAGCGTGACGGTTTTATTGGTGGAAAATACCTGGATATCAGTTTCGTCGGGCAGTGCCTGGTACAGTTTTTCCTTAAGCCGGGACACATCATAGGACACTTCCACATCATAGATGGCCAGCGGTCTGTCCTTTTGCCCCTGCCAGAGGATCAGGTTGGTCGTGCCGACGGAGAGCCCTTTGATGTAAATTTCGCTGGTGGAAAGGATTTCGAAGTTTGCAATTTCAGGGGAGCCGATGGATATTCGGTCCTTTTCCTTGAAAGGGGTTCCCAGTTTCAATATCAGGGATTTGCCGACAATGAGTTCGATCTTTTCTGTTTCCATGCCGGCCGATTCAAGCAAGCCGGCTGCCGGACTCGTTACAGGCAGAAAAAACAGCACAGCCAGAAACAGAACCATCATTTTTTTCGGGGCAAAGATTAAACGCATGAATATCATCTCCTGCTGTATATCAGTTGGCACGTCATAGCGGCACTTCGGTTTTGGACAACGAAAGACCTTTAATCACTTCAATGGTTGTCTTTTTTTCTTTTTTGGGGGCTGCGTATCTGGTGGTTTTCGTAGCTGCCGGTTTGGGTGCCTGGGCAACACCGGACGATATCTGCCGGCCCTGGATCTGTGCCAGGCTAGATGCCGCCAGTATTTCAGGAACCGTCACACCGCGGGTCAGGACAACTTCATCATCCACCGCACCGCGCAGGGCGAATTTCAGCCGGCCTTGATTGGAGGCCAGGGTCAGCCTTTCCCCCTGGTCAGGCGTAACCTCCAGGGTATACACATCCACTGGGGACGTCTTTGCGTCGCTGCTTTCCACAATCTGTGTTCCGGATGCCAGCACCAACATGTTTTCAAGGATGGTTTTGGTGAACTCTTCACCGGTATCCGGGTGGTTGAGTGTCAGCAGGACATCCACCCGGTTGCCCGGCCGGATGAATCCGGCGACCCCCAGCACCTTGTTGCCCTGGACGGAGATGGCCCGTGTACCGGGTTTCAACACCGCCGGGATACCCCCCTGCTGGAGGGTGGTCGGGGCCAGCTTGCTTTCCAGAACCGGTTCTCCGGCGACCAGATTTGCCACCAGGATTCTGCCGGTAAGGTCCTCTATTTTGGAATGGTATCCGGGGGGCAGGCTTTCTTCAAAATACGGTTTGGTGCTCAGGGTTTCCGGGTTGATTCTTGTGCCCCAGGTCAGATCGACATTGGCCACCACCACCTGGACTGCCCGGGTTTCCTTGACGCTAACCGTTTTTTCCGATGCCCGCTGTTTGTTCAACCAGTTGTACAGAAAGTAGCTGCCGCCCAGTGCGATCAGAATCGACAGCAGGATGGGAACGAACGCCCTCATGACACAACTCC
>JAVVEQ010000083.1:0-8601 GCA_032250905.1 Desulfotignum sp.
GTTTGCCCGTGCCGTTTCTCATGTGCCGGCACTGCTGCTGGCAGATGAACCTACGGCCAGCCTGGACAGCGCCACTGCATTGAACCTGATCCGGCTCATGGCAGATACCGGCAGGGCACTCGGGGTTACCATTATTGTTTCAACCCATGACAACGACATCATCCGGCTTTCAGACCGGACCATCCGTCTGATGGATGGAAAAGCAAAGGAAGAAAACCATGAAACAACCGGTTAAATTTTTATTGGCAATTGCTGGGGCCATGCTTATTGCCGGATGCGCCCACACCGCGTACCTGGGATTCCATGGGAAATCCGTCAAAGCCTTTCCCGACATTCATGCCGGCATGACCCGGGATGTTCAATGCCTTGAATGCCATCACCCGGACCATGCCCAGGGTCCTCCTGCCCCCCACCCAGACTTTACCGGATGCCTGAAGTGCCATAACGACTGAAAGGAACCCGATAAAACTATTCTTCAGTGATTTTAGATTCAGATGGTTCAATATGAATTTCCACATCGATTACTTCGGGACCGTTTTCAAGAATCTGTTTTTTAACCGCTTCCGCAACCTCATGACCGTCAAAAACCGTCATGTGACTTTCCAGAACCACGTGAAGATTTACCTGGAGATTACTACCGGTATATCTTGTTCGAATGCCATGGGCCTGAAGGACGGAAGGATGGCTCTCTGCAAGTGATTTGATCTGCTTTAGAACCTCTTCAGAAGCGCCGATATCAACAAATTCCTTGATACCGCCAAAAATTATTTTAACGGCGGCATGAAAAATAAATGCGGTAACAAAAATCGCCCCGACATGATCCAGAAACGTCCATCCCGGAAAAACAATTGAAGCGCCAACAGCGATGAAAACAGGTATGGAACTAAAGGAATCCAGTCGATGGTGCCATGCATTGGCCACCAGTGACATGCTTTTGATTTTTTTGCCGACCCTTGCCGTCCACTGATAAAGAAACTCTTTAATTATAATCGAAATCACCGCTGCCCACAGCGCTATCATTGATGGCGGCTGCGCGTGTTTTTCCCTTATCGTAATAATCGCTTCCCATCCAATGGCAGCCCCGGCAACGAGAAGAATGACACCGATAAACATTGTGACCAGAGTTTCATACCTTCTGTGACCATAGGGGTGACAGCTGTCCGGGGGCCTTGACCAATAGTAGGACCCGATGATAACTGCAAAATCGGTCACCGTATCTGAAATACTGTGAATACCGTCAGCCAGGACTGCCTGACTGTGTCCAAACACACCGGCGGAAATTTTTAGAGCCGAAAGAGCAACATTTATCCACAGACCGATCCACGTCACCTTGCGTATTTTTCTATCTCGATCCATATCAGGCATTACCGTGGAATGGTCACAGAGTCATCATCATAGTCGCCCTGATCCGCAGTCGTGTGGCAGGCGATACAGTTCCCCAGGGAACCGATCGATGGCCTGTCCAGAATTGCCGGATCCAGGTCATGGTGCTTTTCCAGGATATGGGGTATCTCCGTCACCCTGACGGGTGTGTTACCCCTCAGGCTTTTCATGATTTTTCGGGACCTTTTGACAGACACACGATCCGCCGCATTGGCTGCAAGGTATTGATCAATGGTGTTCTGGGTTTCTTCATCGATCGGGATCTCTTCACCAAAGTGGGATGGCAGTTCACCAAGAATCTTTTTCCAGGAACCGGACGGCAGCAGCCACGGCTGATACGCAAAATGGCAGACTCCGCATTCCTGCGCATAGGTGTCATTGTTCACAGATACTGATTGCCTTTTTTCATTGTTGTGATGTTTGCCATGGTCCTTGTCATGCTCATCATCATCAGCAAAGCCAGCACCGGCAGAAAAAAGTAAAAACATAACCCCGGCAAGGATGTTGTATTTTAATCTATTCATACCCGTTTTCCTCTTTTCCAGATCATTTTATTGAAAAAATTCATTAAAAAGCCCAGCAAATCAACTGCTTTTTTCAGTATAAAAAAAATAATATAACATGTCATACGAAAACTGCCCATCAGTAAGGGCAAAATTCGCTTGAAACCTTGTTTCCACCGGATAGATCGCTGACGCCGCCATGGTTTTTTCTGTTGCCCGGTATCATAAAATACCGTTTTCCGCTCATCAGGTTCTGCATGATGCCGCTGTTTTGGAGACTGAATGGATTGTTTTTCCCCCTTTTTTTTTAAATTCACCTGCCAGAAGGATAATTTTGGATTTACTTGCGGAGCAACGCAATGCAAAAAGTTATGATGGCTCCAGGCAAAGGTTTTATCCCATTCTGGCAATACGCCAAGGTTTTCATGCCACCTCTTCTTGTTCATACTTTCATGAACATCATATTCTCCAGGCCCTAAAAACAGAATGCCGGACTTTATGAAACCGCTCCCGCCCTTGATACAGTTTGGTCTCTTATACCTCCGCCATGAAACTGCCCCTGTTTTTTCAATACTGACTTTATTCCTGCCTAAACGAAAAATCCCATGTTCGCCTGTCTGGCTTAGGCCCGTATATGTCTGGTTCCCCCTCAGTTGTCTGTTGTTAAAAAAATGAGTCAGCGGCCGCCCCGTTCCAGCATCCCGCAAATTTGCGCTGGCACAAAAGTAATGCGTGATGTCCCATGTCGGCAGTTTTTTCAATCGTTCATAAAATTCCAATTGAAGACACCCCTCTTTCTGCTGTGTCAATGGTTCAAAAACAAGGATGTCTCCAATAACAAAACAATTCCCGATCCGGTGTTCACCCATGGCCATATTCATCTCCCAGGTATAAAAAAAATCATCATACCCGGTAATAATCTGGTCACCCAACCGGTATTGTTTCCCCTGCATTCTTTTGGCCTCAGATCAGCGTTGTTTTTTGTCAGGTTTACATCAAAACCTGGACCCAAAGCAAACCATATTATCTGATTTCTGAAGCGCGACACATGAAGGATGTTGACCAGGTCTTTGAAAACTCGCCTCAGGTCTTTCTGGAAAACCGGGGATTTCAGACCTGTCGTTTATTCCTTTTTCTCCGTCTGTTCAGCCGCCAGAAGAGCGGCCCCATAGGCCCCGGCCAGCTGGGGATCGGACGGAATCCGGATTTCACGATCCAGTTTCCCGGCCAGCAGCTGCACCATGCAGGGGTTTTTGGCCACTCCGCCCGTAAATACAATAGGGCCGTCCGAAGAGACCCGGTTGATCATGCCGGCAGCCCTCCGGATCACGCTGGTGTGCAGCCCCCGGGCAATTTCCCGGCGGTCTTCGCCCCTGGCAATCAGGGAGGTCACTTCAGATTCGGCAAACACCGTACACATGCTGGAAATCAGCAGGTCTTTTTCCGCCGCCAGGGCCTGGGTCCCAAAATTTTCCAGGTCAAATCCCAGGGTGGCGGCCATGATCTCCAGGAACTTGCCCGTGCCTGCGGCACAACGGTCGTTCATTTCAAATTTTTTCACTTTGCCCGTGTCAAACAGGGCAATGGCCTTGCTGTCCTGCCCCCCGATATCCAGAACCGTTCGGGCATCAGGGAATTCCGTCCAGGCGCCCCAGGCATGGGCCTTGATCTCCGTGACGGTCGACGCGTCAAAGGACAGTTCAAACAGGTTCCGACCGTATCCTGTGGCCATGATCCTGTCAAAAGATACTTTTTCAATGAGTGCGTTGGCAGTGTTCATGGGATCGAATCCCGTGTCCGCCCGGAACGTTTCCCGAATGGCACCGGTCCCGTCTACCACCACCAGTTTGATGGTGCGGGAGCCGATATCGATACCGGCATACCGCATCGTTGTTGTGTCTGTGGTCATGATCCTGCTTACCTGAGCTGCTCGATAAAAGCTTCCACCCGGGTTTTGAGCTGACCGGCATCTTCCATGCCGTAATCGGTTTCCACCCGCAGGCAGGGAATGTTTTTTTCCTCCAGGGCCTTTTCCACGGGAATGGATTCCATGAGATAGGGCTGGCAGAACTGCAAGCCGTAATGGATCACGCCCTGTGCATTGTATGCGGTGACCATCTCCTGGATATGTTCCAGGCGCTGGGGATTGGGGGTGAATATGGCACAGTCCACCTGAAAATACCGGTCCACGATGGCATCCATCATCTCATCCACCGTGGTGCCCGTATCGGCGGTGAGGTTCCGGGTGCCCCGTTCCCCCACACAGGATTCCTCGCCCACGATCACGGCCCCTGCCGTTTCAACAATCATATGCAGTTTCCAGTTGGGAACGGCCTGGGGACATCCCGACACCAGGATGCGGGGCGCGCCGGCAGGGAATGCCCCGATTTTTTCCTGGATCCGGGTTTCCAGTTCATCACAGATCTTGTTGACCGATTCCGTGAACCGGGCCGGGTTGTCATAAAAGAACACCTGGTTGGCCAGCAGGGCATCCAGGCCGGAAGTGGGGGCGGGGTCGACCTTTCTCAATGCCGACAGCCGGTGAATGGCGGCCCGCTTGGCATTGACCACATCAATGGCGGCTTTCAGGGACTCCGCCGTGACCGTGACACCCGTCAATTCTTCCACGGCCGTCTTGAACTTCATGTATTCCGCCTTGAGAAGCGCTTTGGTCTGATCCGTCTTGGTCTGGGGCAGGTCCATGACATACAGGTTGTCCACCAGGGCACCCAGGGTTTCATAGGCTTTTTTCTTGCCGTCACAGGTGTTTTCCCCCACGATCATGTCAGCGCTTTCCAGGTACGGGCACACTTTGCCGATTTTAAATCCAAATGAGGATTTGATCAGCGCACAGGTGTTTCTGGGCAAAAGCTGCTCCACTTTTTCCATGGCAAAGTCCGCCCCTGAGCACAGCCCCACCAGGGTGGCATTGGCCGCCAGGACAATCTCTTCAGGCACAAACACGCAATAGGAACCGATGATTTTTCTTCCGGCGGCTTTTTCGTCCAGCAGTTCTTTGATGCGCAGCCCATGGACCTCGCTCATCACAAAATCAAAATAGCCCATGCCTTCGGGGCGGTTCTTCTGGGACAGATAAATATCGGTGTAAGCCGTTCCCAGGACATTGAGCAGGGCATCATGGCCGGCCAGGTCAAGCCCCAGATCCTGCCACATGGATGTATAATCAGTCGTCATGGTATCTCCTTTTATTTTTTTAATTGAGTTTGAATCAGTACTTATACATTTGCGAATTCTATCTGTAAAATTGATTATCCGAATCAATTTTACCCTGATCATCGGTTTTTTCGATACATGCACCCCTTTTTCCATTTCCTGGTCTGGTATTGATCCTTTCAATAAGAATCCCGAAGCTTCATCCAAATTACGAATTAGACAAAGGCGCTCCCACTGGCTATTTTAAATTTCATGCAAATTCAGAAACCATTGAATAGTAGACGTTCCATGAAAATTGAAACCATCCTTGAAAAAGGATCAGCCCGTCTGAATGAAGACACCCTGGTGGCTCAGGGCAACATCTTCGGTGTGTTTGACGGGGCCACCAGCCTGAACAAAACCGTGTTTGAAAAAGAAAAAACCGGGGGATTTATCGCGTCCTCCGCGGCCCGGTCCGTTTTTGCCACCAACCATTTTCCCCTGAAGGCACTGGCACACACGGCGAACCAATCCATTCACCAACATATGGTCCGCCATGGCGTGGATTTTACCCGGAAAGAAAACCTGTGGAGCACCAGCGCGGCTGTGGTCCGGATTCAGGACAATACCCTGGAATGGGTCCAGACCGGCGATGCCCAGATCATTCTGATTTATCACGACAACACCCACGAAGTGCTGGTGGACCGGGAAGATCATGATTACGACACCCTGTGCCTGTGGCCGGCCCGGGGAAAAACCGGTCCATCCGGCACGGACACAAGGATTTCCCAACAGATCCGAAAAAAACGGGCTGAGATGAACCTGACCTATGGGGTGTTGAACGGGGAGTCCCATGCCATGGATTTTCTCCACCACGGCCGCAAATCTTTAGATCAGGTCAACACCGTGCTGCTGTTCACGGACGGCCTGTCCATTCCATCAGAAAAACCGGCAAAAAAGAAAAATTTCACGCCTTTGGTCACCCTGTACCGGGACCTGGGTCTGGCAGGCCTGAAACACCGGATCCGGCAGATTGAAAAAACCGACCCGGAATGCCGCCGATTTCCCAGGTTCAAGACCCACGACGATATTGCCGCCATTGCTGTTCAAGACCTTTCACCCGCCGGATATCCCAAGGAACTCTGAGAATGAAACAGGCCCTGTTCAAAAAAATTCAGCAGATCACGGAACAAAACCTGATGGACATCGAAGCCCATAAGGAGAAAGGCAACCATGTCATTGGATTTTACTGCCTTTACGGCCCCACTGAGCTGGCCGTGGCGGCGGATGCTATTCCGCTGCCGTTGTGCGGCACCCGCCAGGACCCCATCGATGCGGCTGAAGAAGTTTTGCCCAGAAACCTGTGTCCGCTGATCAAAAGCAGCTATGGATTTGCCGCCACAGACACCTGCCCTTTTTTCAGGTTTTCGGACATGATTGTGGCGGATACCACGTGTGACGGGAAAAAAAAGATGTTCGAAATCATGTCCGATCTCAAACCGGTCCACGTGTTACAGCTGCCGCAAAATCAGGTTCCTGCCCTGTCCCTTGGACCCTGGAAATCGGAAATCGATACCCTGATCACGGTACTTGAAAACCGGACCGGCCGTCAAATCACGCCGGAAAAGATCACCGCCGCCATCTACCTGATGAACCGGGAACGACAGGCAAAAAAGCGGCTCATGGATATCACCAGAGCCAAACCTTCTCCGTTGACCGGCATGGAACTGGTTGAAATCCTTTTCAAAACCGGATTCTTCGCCGACAAGGAAAAAGGGATCGCCCTGATGAATGAAATTTCAGATGTCTGTCTAACACTGATTGAACAAAACCAGAGTCCCTACACAAACACCACTCCCCGGATTCTGCTGACCGGTGTACCCGTGGGTCTCGGGTCGGACAAGGTGGTGAAAATCCTGGAACAGTGCGGCGCCAATGTCGTGGCCCTTGAAAACTGCAGCGGATACAAGCAGGCTTTTCAGGTGAATGACACCATCGACCCGGTCACAGCCCTGGCCGAGCAGTATCTGGCCATTCCCTGTTCCGTCATGAGTCCCAACCCGGGGCGTATGGAAATGCTCAAGGAAATGATCCCGGCGTTTTCCGTTGACGGCGTGGTGGACCTGACCTGGCAGGCCTGCCACACTTACAATATTGAATCGGTTCATATATCCCGCCTGGTTCAGGAGGACTTCAACCTGCCGTTCCTGCACATCGAAACCGATTATTCCGAATCAGACACCGAGCAGCTCCGGGTCCGGATTCAGGCGTTCATCGAGATGATATAAAAATTTTTCGCCATATTCGCCGCAAAGGAGATATCATGACCGAAAAAACAGACATACACATCCATCCGGATATGACCATTTTGGATATCGTATCCACCCATCAGAACACGATTGCCGTGTTCAAATCCTTTGATGAACAGGCCGGCGAATGTATCTGCTGTACCTCTCTGTTCATGACGATCCGGGATGTGGCAAAAAAATACGACTTCAATCTGCCGCAATTTCTTTCAACCCTTGAAAAAGCTATTTAATGATCCCTCTTTTCGAATCCGGTCAGAATCATTGCGAATTCCGCTATTTACATGGAAAGCCCCAGGGTCCCGGGCAAAAACCGATACCGTTCAAAAGTTAAAAATCTGTCTGACTTCTTTTGCGGAAAGCGTTTCAAAAAAGTGGGCAGGGATTGAAATTGACTGAACCTGTGATAAAGTATATATATAGACTTTTGAGATAGAAACTGTCCGACGCGTCGCATCTATTGCATGTGTTGCAGAAAAAAGGGGATTTCCATGATCAAAGATAAAGAATATGAACAACAACTGCTTCAGGAAATTAAAGGACTGAATCAGGACGATATAGAAAAGATTCTCAGAATGATCCATTTCATGAAAAACGAATTTTTCACAGCTTCCAAAAAAGAAACCGATGAAAAAATAAACATATTGAATTATGCCGGCATGCTGAGCGATCTGACTGACGAAGAAACAGCGTTATTCACCCATATAACAAATAGGCGGAATTTATTTGGTGGACGTGAACTTACCCTATGAAAAAAGCCCTTGTTGATACCAATATCATTTCTGCCTTCATGCGCGGAAATCCGTCTGTGATTCAAAAAGTTGGAAAATACCTGCACTTCCATAAAACGTTATCAGTCAGCGTTATCACCTATTACGAAATAATACGAGGTCTAAAAGCGATTTCCAACATCAATAAACTTCAAGCATTTAAAACCTTTATGTCTGCCTGCGAAATATTGGATCTTGATTCCCTGACAGCCGAAAAAGCGGCTGAAATTTATGATGCTTTGAGGAAGAAAGGAAATCTGGTTGAAGACGCCGACATACTTATTGCCGCTACTGCGATGACAAATGACCTGGTAGTGGTCACAGACAATACCCGGCATTTTGATCGCATAGATGGTTTAGAAATATCGAACTGGCTGCAAACGAATTCAACATAGAAACCGGGTCTTAGCCCATCTTTTCGAAAAATCGAAAACAAATTGAATATTTTTGATATTTTTTATGGCACCATAAATTTTTTTGATAATA
>JAVVEQ010000084.1:0-8550 GCA_032250905.1 Desulfotignum sp.
GTGGGGGTCGGACACAAACCGCTGTCCGAGTTTTTTCTGTGGCCGGTGCGGGCGGCCCGGGTGTCCGGCATCCTGGCCAAAGAGAATATTATTTCATGGGGAATGGTGTCCTGATGACCGGCCAGCAATTTGATTTTGATTATCTCGTCATCGGATCCGGTTTTGGTGGCAGTGTGTCTGCCATGAGGCTTTCCCAGAAAGGCTACAAGGTGGGGGTCATCGAGTCGGGAAAACGCTGGGCCGGTGACGATTTTGCGAAAACCAACTGGAACCTGCGAAAATACCTGTGGATGCCCAATCTGTTTTTGTATGGCATTCAGCGGATGAACCTGCTCGATGATATTTTCATTCTCAGCGGTGCCGGCGTAGGCGGGGGCAGTCTGAACTATGCCAATACCCTGTATGTGCCGCCGGATTCTTTTTTTGACCATGAGATTATCCAGCGGATGGGCGGGAAATCCGAGTTGATGTCCTATTATGAGCTGGCCCGGAAAATGCTGGGGGCTACAGAAAATCCTTATCTGGGAGAGGCGGACCAGCTGATGCGGCAGACGGCCGCGGAATACGGGCGGGAACACACGTTTCACACAACCCGGGTAGGGGTGTATTTCGGAGAGCAGGGAAAAAAAGTCAAAGATCCTTATTTTTTGGGGGAAGGGCCGGACCGGGTGGGGTGTGAACTTTGCGGGGCGTGCATGACCGGGTGCCGGAAAGATGCCAAAAACACGCTGGACAAAAATTATCTGTTTTTTGCAGAAAAATTCGGCGCACAGATCATTGCTGAACATCGGGTGACAGATATCTTTCCGCTGTCAGATGACGGGTCTGAAGGATACCGGCTCACGGCGGTGAAAACCACGGGAATCCTGAGATCTAAAATGGTCTGTCACACCAAAGGGATCGTACTGTCCGCCGGGGTTTTGGGAACCCTGTCCCTGCTGCTGACCCTGAAGGAAACCGGGCGGCTGCCCAATCTGTCGGATCAGGTGGGACAGCGAGTCCGAACCAACAGTGAAGCCATACTGTCGGTCAGGGCCAACTCGAGTGGTGTTGATTTTTCAAAAGGGGTGGCCATCACTTCCAGTGTGCATCCGGATGACCATACCCACATGGAGCCGGTCCGGTATGCCAAAGGCAATGATTTTCTGGGGCTTTTGGCGGTGTTGATGACCGACGGCGGGGGTCGGATTCCCCGGATATGCCGGTATATCGGCAATGTGGTCAGGCATCCGGTGTCGTTCTTGCGATTGCTGAATCCGTTTGGATTTGCCTGCAGAAACCTGATCGTCCTGGTGATGCAGACCCATGACAACTATCTGAATGTCTCCCGGAAACACCGGTGGATCTGGCCGTTTGTCAAAACCCTGGGATCCAGCCAGGCCAGCGACAGAAAAAATCCGGTCTATATCCCCATTGCCAATGACTTTGTCCGGCGTCTGGCCCGCCGGGTGGATGGTATTCCGGTCAGCATTTTTTCAGAAGTCTATATGAATGCCCCGATCACAGCCCATATCATGGGGGGATGCAGTGCGCACAAAGATCCGCAAAAAGGGGTGATCGATGACAGAAACCGGGTCATGGGGTACAAGAACATGTGGGTGGCGGACGGGTCCATGATCCCGGCCAACCTCGGGGTGAACCCGGCATTGTCCATTACGGCCCTCTCTGAAAGGGCCATGTCCTTTGTTCCGCCAAAGCCTTTTAAAAAAATCAACTCTCTGAAAGTGGAAAAACAATGGAAAATGATGGATTTGCTTTACAGAGAAACCGGACATGAATAACACAAAGAAATTAAACACGGTCTGTATTTACGGCACCGGTGGTATCGGCGGCTTTTTCAGTGGCAAAATCGCCCACACATGCAATCATGACCTGAAATTGGATTATGACCATTTTTTTGTGGCCACCAGGATAATCCTGACGGCCGGTTTGTATGTCGGCACCCATATCCAGTGGCCGGGTGTGATTTACCAGAGCGGGAGAAACGGCAAAATTTTATTCGGGACTGACCCGCAAAATGAATGGTTTGATCTGCAACTGGTTACCGATTTTCTGTCGGTGTATTCGGCCATTCAGGATCGCCTGTCAGCCGATTAGTCCCACAATGGCACCGGTCATGCAGGTGGCGATGGTGCCGGCGACAATGGATTTCAGGCCTAAAGACACGATCTCTCCCCGGCGGTCCGGAGCCATGGTGCCCAACCCCCCGATCATAATACCCAGGCTGCCGGGATTGGCAAATCCGCACATGGCATAGAGCATGATCAGGCGGCTTTCCGGTCCCAAGCTGTCTGTTGGCAGTCCGGCCAGGTTCAGGTAGGCCACAAATTCGTTGACAATGGTTTTGGTTCCCATCAGACTTCCGGCGATAACGGCTTCAGTCCAGGGAACTCCCATGAGCCATACCACGGGTGACATGACCCAGCCCAGAAGTCTCTGCAGGGTCAGGGGGCTGTTCCCCACATCCGGAAACAGGGTGAGCAGGGTGTCGGCAAGGTGAACCAGTGCCACCAGAACGATGAGCATGGCAATGATGTTGATGAGCAGTTCCACTCCCTGAAGGGTACCCCGGGTAACGGCATCCATGGAACTGGCGGCCGGGTCCGGTTCAGTCAGATCTCCGGAGGTGACAGGTCGGGTTTCCGGGATCATGATTTTGGCCACGGTGATGGCGGCCGGCGCGCTGATAATGGAGGCGGCCAGGATGTGGCCCAGCACGTTGGGAATGACATCTCCAAGGATATTGGCATACAGCACCATCATGGTGCCGGCGATGGTCGCCATGCCCGCGGTCATCAGCGTGAACAGCTCACTGCGGGTCAGGCAACTGACATAGGGTCTTATAAACAGGGGGGATTCCACCATGCCTACAAAAATATTGGCGGATACGCCTAATCCTTCAGCACCACCCAGGCCGAACAGCCAATCCAGGATCCGGGAAAACGTTTTGACCACCCGGGGAAGAACCCCCCAGTAAAACAACAGGGATGACAACGCACTCATGAGCAGTACCAGGGGCAGGGCCTGAAACGCCAGAATAAAGGATGCACCGGAAACGGTCTCTTCAAAAGGCAGCGTTCCGCCACCCAGGTAGCCGAACACCATGGAAGTGCCGGCCCGTGTAGCCTGTTCCAGGGCCAGGACCACCTGATTGAGCAAAGCAAACCCCTCGCTCAGCAGCGGGACATTGAGAAACAAAAGGGCCATCACCCACTGCATGCCCAGGCCGATGGCAATGGTTTTGATTTTTACCCGCCCCCGGTTTTCACTGATCATCCATGCCAGCCCGACAAAAACGATCAGTCCGGCAATGCCTTGAATTATCATACTGTTTCTTCCAGGCTATATAGTGTGGTTTAAAACAAACCCGACAAAGGATCCTATAATTCATTTGACGGACCACGTCAACGCCCCGGCGAACATGTCGGGTTTTTGCAACCAATTGAAGCGGGCCGCAATTTTTTTTGGGTTTATTTTTCTGCTTTACAGGCATATGAAGAAAAAATAATTTTATTGACAAATTGTTCTTTGTGGCTAACTTAATCTCACGGTTCAAGAAAACCTGTTAAAAAACAAACCATCAAGCGGATGAGGTGATAACATGACGGATTCCAGATATGAAAACTACATTGAGAGTGACAGGGAAAGTGAAGAAGGACATGTAGACACCCGGCAGAAAAATTTTGAATGTGACACTCCGGACAAACATCTTGGCTGTGATCTCGGAATTGATGTGGCCGGATAGATAATACACCAACAGGCCGGTTTGAAGCAAAAGGCAGTGACCTTGAAAGTCGCTGCCTTTTCTATTTGGTAATCACGACATCGGAAAAAAATGGCGCCGTGTTATTCAACTGCCTGGTAAAAAATCCCCCTGTTCTGATGGACGGCAGTAATTTTGTTGTCAGCGGTCATGACATCCAGGTATTTGTTAATTTCACTCACGTGAAGGCCCAGGATGGTGGACAGATCATCCAGGGTACAGGGCCGCCGGGCAATGGTTTCCATGATGGCGGCCTCCATGTCCTGCCGATAGGCGGCCACCTGTTTGCGTTTTGGTGCGGCAGCAATGATTTCTGTGGCTTTTGGATCCAGGTAGTGTGCAATTCGTTCCAGATCTTTGAAAGATGCGCTGGCCAGATCCGTGACAGTGCCGGGCCGGTCCAGGGTGTTGAGTTGAATGCATTCCGGTTTGAGTTCACCAATGACGCCTTTCAGGGCTTTCAGTTCAGCTTCGTGGTCATTGTACCCGGGCAGGATGAACACTTCCAGGCGAAACCGGCCCTTGAACATGTTTCTGAATGTCGCCAATCCGGCCAGATGCGCATCCAGAGTCAAATTGTCATGGGGGCGGTTGATTTTTTTGAAAACAGTTTCCGTTGCCGCGTCCAGAGAGGGGAGCACCACGTCGGCCCTCATCAAAGCCTCTCTGACGTCCGGATCGTTCAAAAGGGTGCCGTTGGTGAGGACTGCCACCGGAATCTGGGGACGCTGCTGTTTAATGAATGCCAGCACATCACCGAGGCAGGTGTTCAACGTCGGTTCACCGGATCCTGAAAATGTGATGTAATCCGGATCCGGGTTATGGAAGAAATAATGGTCAAGCTCCTGTTTGATACGGTCCAGGGGGACGTATTCCCTGCGGTCCAGGGTCAGCCGGTTGGTGCGGCCGACTTCGCAATACACACAGTCCAGGGAGCACACTTTCCGGGGGACCAGGTCGACCCCCAAAGAAATGCCCAGGCGCCTTGAGGGAACCGGTCCAAATATATGATGATACATGGTATGAATCCTGTTTTGAAATTCCGGGTTGCTGTCGTGCCGGCTCATTTTGGCACGTCTGATCCCGTTTTATACCCGGGTGAAGGCACAAGGCAAGGGTTTTATACTGGCGTGTAGAGAATTTGGGGTGAAACCCGAAAAAAAAAATGGTACTGTGACTCTTTCAAATGTCACGACAGATGCAAAAAGCCAGGAGGAGGTGCAACATTAAAGGCATCGTCATCGCCGCCACGGGCAGCGGCGCAGGTAAGACCACCCTGACCCTGGCCATTCTGGCCTGGCTGCGTGCCAAGGGGCTGAACGTGGCGCCGTTCAAAGTGGGGCCGGATTTCATCGATCCGGGGCACCACGCCCGCGTTGCCGGCCGGACCAGTTACAATCTGGACTCCTGGATGCTTTCCAGGGAATACAACCGCCGGTTGTTTCAGGCACAGTCCAGGGGCGCGGACCTGGCAGTGGTGGAAGGGGTCATGGGGTTGTTTGACGGGTATGACGCGACAACGGAAACCGGTTCCACGGCCCAGATGGCCAAATGGCTGGGGCTGCCGGTTCTGCTGGTCGTGTCCGCCAAAGGCAAGGCCAGAAGTGCGGCCGCCGTGGTCAAGGGATTTGAAACCTTTGACCCGGGCCTGGCACTGGCCGGGGTCGTGTTCACGTCTACCGGCAGCGCCCGGCATTATGCGTATCTCAAAGATGCGGTGGCGCAGAACTGCAGTACTCCCTGCCTGGGGCACCTGCCGCAGAACGACGCCCTGATCATGCCGGAACGTCACCTGGGTCTGACCACGGCAGATGAACATATCCTTTCTCAGGCCACGATTGACACCCTGGTTGCCATGGTGGATGATCACCTGGACATGTCGCAGCTGATTCAACACCTGCCGGATGCAGAAATGTTCACGGAGCCCCGGGATCCAGTAAAACTGCCGTGGAAAACCAATGAGACAGCCACGGTCCACCCGCGCAGCGAAACGTCTTGTTACCGCAGCCTGCCCCGGATTGCCGTGGCCCGGGATAAAGCCTTCTGTTTCTATTATCCAGACAACCTGGCCATGCTGGAACATGCCGGTGCCAGGCTGGTCTTTTTTTCACCGCTGGCAGATGACCGTCTGCCTGAGGAGATCGACGGCATTTATTTAGGGGGAGGATATCCCGAGCTGTTTGCTGACATACTGTCAAAGAAAGCACTTCTTTTGTCTGAAATTAAATCCCACAGTCAAAATAGAATGCCCATTTTTGCCGAGTGCGGGGGGTTCATGTTTCTTTGCCGAAAACTCTGGCCTGCGGATTCGAGCCAGCCGATACCCATGGCGGGTTGTTTTGACCTGGAAGTCGGCATGTCCAGGCGGCTCAGGTCTCTGGGATATCGGGAAGTGACCTTGACCCGGGACACGGTGATTGGTGCAAAAGGAGACCGCCTCCGGGGGCATGAATTCCATTATTCGTCCGTTACGGCCGATAAGGAAACCTGTGACCATGTATTTCAGGTCACCACCCGGGCCGGCCAGGATGTGCAGGTGACCGGATACCTGAAATACCGGACCCTGGGGTCGTATCTGCACGTGCATTTCGGTGCCAGCCCGTCAGTGGCACGCTGTTTTGTGGATCATTGCAGCGATTTCAGGAAGTTGTCGCACAGCCCCGGATCACGCAGCTGATTTTTACCGTTGGATCCGGTTTCAAAGGATCAGTGTCTGAGCTTAAACACCAGTCGGTTCAGCGCCAGGAGCAGCAGGTAAGTGATGCCGCACAACACGATAATGGTGGGCCCGGATGACAGGCTCAGCTGGTAGCTGATGCCAAGACCGGCCCAGGTGAACGCCGCACATAAAAGCACGGAGTACAGCATCATCTCCCACAGCCTTCGGGCATAAAATCCGGCAATGGCCGGGGGAATGGTCAGCAGGGCGATCACCAGAACAATGCCCACGATCCGCACCAGCAGCACAACGGTCAAAGCCGTGAGTATCAGGAGAAACAGGTAGAAAAACGTGGTGTTGATGCCGCGCAGCAGCGTAAATTCGGTGTCGAAACAGACCCCGAAAAAATGATTGAAAAACAGGGCCACCACTCCCACGATCACCAGATCCAGACCGATCACAAACCACAGATCTTTTTGTGATATGAGCAGAATATCCCCGAACAAATAGGAACTGAGACTGAAATATCCCGGGGTTCGGTCGATGAACAGGATCCCGCAGGCCATGCCCACGGCCCAGAGTGTGCCGATAATGGTATCTTCGCGTTCCTTGGCATGAATGCTCACCAGCCCCACCACCACGGCTGCTATTACAGCCGCCAGCACTGCGCCCAGGATGGGATCGAACCAGGTGATCCCCTGCCCCACCTGAAGATACAGCGCCAGGCCGATGCCACCGAAAACCGAATGGGAAATGGCCCCGGCCAGGTAACTGATGCGTTTGATAGTGACAAAGGTGCCGATGATGCCAAAGGCAATGGAAGCCAGTCCGCCCATGCCTAAGGCATACGCCAGAAACTGATTGTCCGGATCCATGACGGCCTGAAAAAATTCAATCACGACAATGGCCCTCTTGGCTGCACCGGTGGTCATGGCGGACCATTTTCAGATCCCCGTAATAGATGTCCTTGATCATGGTACCGTCAATGACGGTGGTGGGGTGAATGACCACCCGGCGGTTGACACAGATGACGGTTTTGACGTATTTGGACACAAAACCCAGGTCATGGGAGACCACCAGAATGGTCATATCCTGGTTGAGCGTCTTGAGTATCGAGAACAGATTTTCCTCGGTTTCATGATCCACATTGGCGGTGGGTTCATCCAGCAGCAGGATGTCCGGCTGGCTGCACAATGCTCTGGCAATGAGAACCCGCTGCCTCTGTCCCCCGGACAGGGCATTGAATCCAACATGGGCAAAAGGGGTCATTCCCACGGTATCGATGGCAGCCATGGCCCGGGACCGGTCTTTAGCGGAAAACCAGAAATTTGTCTTTTTCAGGCGGCCCATGAGCACGACATCCAGAACCGTGGCAGGAAAATTCATGTCCAGATGGGCATACTGGGGCATGTACCCCATACGGTTCCGGGCTTTTTCCGGGGTGGTGCCCAGAACCTGTATCCGGCCGTCATCTGGCTGGATCAGCCCCAGAACCAGCTTGAGAAGGGTGGTTTTGCCGCCACCGTTGGGTCCGACAATACAGGCAAACTCTTTTTTCGGGACGGTCAGGGATACGTGTTCAAGAATGGGTATGTGTCGATAGGCAAATGAAATATTGTTCAGGCTGATATCGGTATCCATGGACGTATCCTTGCAGGCGGTGTCATCGGTTCGTTTCCGGAGATGGCATGCGTGCTCCCCGGGATGCCCTCATCTTTGCGTGGTTACTTGTACACAAGTTCAAAGCAATTGTCAAAACCTGTTATCGGGCATCTGGGTTTGAAATGCCATGAAAATCAATGGGATGGATAATCAGAAAGTATGGATGAAATAATATTGTAAAAAAAATAAAAAAAAGAATTGACACGGATAAAATTTTCAGGCATATTACGCCGGTCTTCTCGAGAGACGGTTTGGGTGTCCTCGGGGAGTTTTTTTTTGATCTTTGAAAATTGGTCAGTGATAAAGTTTGGAGCGGGTCTGAAAAGACCTTTAGAGTTTGAAGTTAAAGGATTTAACTGGAGAGTTTGATCCTGGCTCAGAATGAACGCTGGCGGCGTGCTTAACACATGCAAGTCGAACGAGAAAAAGATTGCTTGCAATCTTGAGTAGAGTGGCGCACGGGTGA
>JAVVEQ010000085.1:0-8035 GCA_032250905.1 Desulfotignum sp.
GAGGACTGCGAAGCGGCCATCCGCCAGCTGAGTGACGAGAATGTGCAGGCCCGGACCGGGCAGGTCCTTGACAGGATAGAGAAAAATGTGACATCCAGAGGAATGGCGCTGAAGCCGAATTGGCGCATGATCACGGAAGAAAATATGAAAAACTGGAGCAGCTGAATTCTTTTTTTCAGGAGGCAACTTGTCATTTACACAGAATGGAGGCGTATGGAAACCGGTGATGGATCCAAACAATATGTATGATTATTTCAGGGACAAACAGTTCTTTTTTTCAAAGGAGATTCTGACCCGGTATTACCTGTCTTTGAAAACAAAGCCGTTCGTTATCCTGACCGGCATTTCAGGGACGGGAAAAACCAAAATCGCCCAGGTATTTGCTGAATATGTATGCCAAGATGACAGCGATGAAGACAAAGGGGACAGGATTGCGTTTGTTCCGGTTCGTCCCGACTGGATGGACAACAAGGGCATCCTGGGCTACTACAATATTCTGGATGAAACCTATCACACCACTCAAGTTCTGGACTTGATCCTGGCGGCAGCGCAACACCCGGAAAAACCATATTTCATTATCCTTGATGAAATGAACCTGGCCAAAGTAGAGCATTATTTTTCCGATTTTCTGAGCATCCTGGAAAGCCGGACACCCGACAATCCCCGGGGCATGTCCATGGTTCTCCATGCCTTTGAAAAAAAGGAAACACCGGATGGAAAAGAGGTCCCGGGCAGCCTCCATATCCCCTCCAATGTGTTCTTTACCGGCACGGTCAACGTGGATGAATCCACCTATATGTTCAGCCCCAAAGTGCTGGACCGGGCCAATGTGATTGAATTCAATGATGTGGATTTGAAACAGTACGCCGGGGGTGCTGCATCTTCCCGGACCTCCCATATGATCCTGGCTGATGAAAATGTCCGTGATGCCCTGGATACCCAGGCATCCTTTTGTTCTAAAACTGATTTTGACACATTCAATCAAATCAACCATGGCAGCGAAATTTTGGGAGAGCTGCTGGAAATACTTCAAAAATACAACATGCATTTTGGCTACCGGGTCATCAATGAGATCAGCCGGTTTGTCAACCTGTGCCGCAGTGAGGTGCAGCAGTTTGACCTGCACACATCTCTGGATGTCCAGATTCTCCAGAAAATCCTGCCCAAAATGCACGGCACCCGGGCCAGGCTGGAGCAGCCTTTGACCGACCTGCTGTCATTTTGCAACCAGGGCGGCGCACGGTTTCCCCGGTCTGCACAAAAAATTTCCCGGATCCTGGATCAGCTGTCCATCCAGGGATACGCAAGCTTCATAGAGTAAGAAGCCCATGTTTGCCTATGATTCCGTTTTTGACCTGGCATTGGGAGATTCCCCTTTTTTTCCGGAAAAAGATGCACTGCCTGTATGTGATACAGATACCGGTCCCATTGCCGTTGATGAAGGCAAAAATTATTTCATCAAGTTTTATTCTACCGATGTTCCCGGTTTTTTTGACACAGCCCCTTTTTGTAAGCGGCAGTTCCACGGGGGTATCTGGGAACTGGGTTTCAATAATTTTGTCGGCCTTTCCCGGATCGGGTCCCTGCACATCGATATTCAAAATCGGAAAATTTCAAACAGCCTCTACACAGCCATGCTCGATGAACTGGCAGACCAATATGCGGCCCTGGTATTCAGTTTCAGCTCCCCGGCTGCCCAGCACTATTCAAAATCAGGCACAGGCCGGGATCCGGCATTCATCCAACACCTTTTTTTAAAAAAATACCTGGTTGACGGTTCTCCGGACATCGATGCCATTTCTGATATTTTCTGCCACGACCCCCACCGGAAAATTGAAAAACAGTTCCAGCCATGCGGCATCCAGGAATGCACGGCTGTGAATGCCGTCATTGCAGGCATGATCCTGAACGGGCCTATGGCAAAACTGCATCAGCCGCACCCGCTGCAGGCAACCGCCCTGGCCCGGATCCTCATGCAGAAAACAAAGAAAGCCCTGTATCCCCAATCCGCGGCAAGGGAATCCAGATTCCAGACCTTTAACACCCATGAAAACCGTTTCATCAAATTTTTTCTCCAGGAACTGCTGTGGAAAATCGAGGCCATTTCAACAGCGCTGGACCCGGACACATCCAGTTACTTCAATCCGGACATCAGCGATTGCCTCAAGTCCCTGGAAAACAGCATCCATCATTTTCTGTCCCATAATATGTGGCAGGATGTAGGGACCATGCAGTTTGTTCCGGTCAATTCCCAGGTCCTTCAAAAAAAAGAGGGATACCGCCAGTTGTTTTCACTGTATTCCCTTTTGCAGCTGGCAACCCGGTGTGATTTTCTCCAAACCGATTTCAAGAATCTGGTCGAGATTAAAAATGTGCCGACGCTGTATGAATACTGGTGCTTTTTCCAGATCAAATCGATCATCGATACCTTTTCCGCACCGACAGCAATTGATCGTCTCATTTCTGAAGACCCGATCGAACATAAACTGACCACCGGCTTGTGCATCACATACCAGGACGGTATCAAGCTGTTTTTCAACAAGGTATATGGCGGTTCTCCCGGTGTGGAAGACCCGGATGCCGCCATGCCGTCATACCAGCCCGGGACTAGTTATTCCCAGACATTCATCCCGGATATTGTTGTGGAAAAAGCGGGGAAAAAACTTATTTTCGACGCCAAGTATAAAGGGATAAAAGGCAGTGGCGGGTTTTATGGCGGGGATGACCAAGGCAGTGTCTGGACCTGGAAGCCCGAAGATATCAATAAAATGCACACCTATCGGGAGGCCATAAGCGGTGTTGTCGGCAGTTTTGTTTTATTTCCGGGTTCCACGTCCATTATCTATCCCAAAAACGGCCTGGACTCGATTTTTGAAGGTGTCGGTGCATTCTGTCTCCGGCCGGATTCGGCGAATTCACCAGACAACACAACCAGAAAACATATCCGCACCGTGCTGTCTGAATTTTTTATGTCAACCTGAAGCAGAAAGGTGCCCAAACATAACCAAAACAGGGGATATCCTGCCGGTGACACTGGATGACATCTTATTGCTGATTTGCCTTTGCCAATTATCTTGTCAGTTCATTGGCCATTTATGTAATGATCTATGAATTTTCGTGGTTTGATGACTTCAATGCCTTTGTAACCAGAGATATCCAATAAATGCTTATCACCACTGACAATTATCTTGCTTTGGCTGGCAGCAGCACATTCAATAAATTTGTTGTCATCAGGATCAATGCAAATATTTTCAGAAAAGCCCTTTGTCTCGACAAACTCTCCGAAAATGGTAAATAGATCTATAATCGGTTCAATGTTGATTTGAGTATATTTGGCGGAAAGTTCTTCTCCGACGCGTTGATATTCCTGGACTATTTCTTTGGTAAGAATAATCCGAATATGGGATTGCCTCCAAAGTTCAAGAATTTTTGATGGTGGTCCACCTAAGAAAATCCCAGAAATAAAAACATTTGTATCCAAGACAATTCTCATTGGCTATTCCGGGCTTTTTTTATTGCCTCCGCGACATCCTCTTTTTTCAATCCGGCCTTTTTTCCGTCTTCACGTGCTTTGGAAATAAGTGCGTCGAAATCTTCAAGGGATGGGGGAGAAATGTTTTTTAAAATGACAACATCCTTGTCACCGACAACGACAAACTGAGCGCCAGGTTTCAGGTTCATTTTTTTTCGGATATTTTCTGGAATAACGACTTGCCCTTTTGAGGACATTTTTGTGGTAGAAATATCTGCCATAGTGTGCCTCCCTGATTATTGATTCTTACATGTAAGATTGTACCGAAGTGATCGATAAATGACAAGGCTAAAAAAGAATGAAACGGTGTGACCGGATCTGTCACACCCTTGTGTTATTAAAAAAAATCAGGATAAGACAACAATTTAACGGAGGCCCATGCAGAAAGACAAAAACAACCGGTTGATCTACTCGGCATCAGACTTGGTCAATTTTACGTTGTGCCCCTCCATTACCCTGTATGATCTCCAGCACCTGGAGACACCCCTGGAAAAGGCAAAAGAGGATCCTTATGCACAAATTCTGCAGGAAAAAGGGATCGCCCACGAAACCCGGTACCTGGACCGGCTGAAAAAAACCGGCCGCACGGTGGTGGATATCACTGCCATGGCCGATGGAACGATTCCGGAGCTGGTTGAGAATACAGTTTCCGCTATGTCCAATGGGGCTGATGTCGTTTTCCAGGCATGCCTGCATGTGGAAAACCGGATCGGCCACATCGATTTCCTGGAAAAAGTGGACAACCCTTCCCGCTTAGGCCGGCATGCTTATGAAGTCACCGACACAAAGCTGTCCAGAAAAGCGGCACCCAAACATGTGATCCAGTTGTGTTTTTACTCTGAGCTGCTTGAACATTTCCAGGGGTCCCTGCCGGAATATGTCCACCTCAAGCTCGGGGACGGCCGGCGGGAATCGTTTTATCTCCAGGATTATTACGCCTATTACAAAATCGTCAGGTCCCGGTATGAACGGTTTTTATCTGAAACTCCCGTCCATTATCCCATCCCGTGCAGCCACTGCGGCTACTGTTCCTGGCAGCAGCTGTGCACAGACAGGTGGACACAGGATGACCACCTGTCACAGGTGGCCAATATCAGGAACATCCAGGTCCGAAAACTGGAACAGGCCGGCATCAGGACCCTGGCCGAACTGGGAACCCTGCCGGAAACAACCCGCATTCCCGGCATGCACGCGCTGACCTTGCAGACATTTCGGGATCAGGCTGCCCTCCAGCTGAAAAAAAGGGAAACCGGTGAGAACATCTATCAACTGCTCCCGGTTGAACCGGAAACCATGCGGGGATTCAACAGGCTGCCGGCACCCTGTCCCGCAGATCTGTACTTTGACATGGAGGGCAATCCCCTGGAGGATGACGGGCTGGAATACCTGTTCGGCATCTATTTTCATGACAATGGGCACCCGGTGTTCAAAGATTTCTGGGCCCATGACAAAAAACAGGAAAAGACAGCGTTTGAAGCATTTATCGATTTTGTGTGGACCCACCTGAAAAAACATCCTGCCGCCCACATCTACCATTATGGCCATTATGAAGAAACCGCCCTGAAAAACCTGATGTCCGAGCACGGCACCCGAGAATTCCAGGTGGACCAGCTGCTCAGGAACCATAAACTGGTGGACCTGTACAAGGTGGTGCGGCAGGGTCTGAGAATCTCCGAATCCAGCTATTCCCTGAAACAGGTGGAAAACTTCTATATGGAAAAACGGGATGCCGAGGTGGTCAGTGCCGTTGAAAGTGTGATTTTTTATGAAAACTGGAAACTCACCCGGGACCCGGCCATATTGGATTCCATCCGGCTTTACAATGAAGATGACTGCCGATCCACATCTCTGCTGCACACCTGGCTTTTGTCTATAAAACCGGCATCAGCCGCCTGTTTTTTTGAGCAGCCGGCCGAATCGGTCGAGGACACCCCACCGGACAGCGCCATCACGGAATATGAACAGGTCCTGGCGCAAATGAGGGATGCCCTGAGCCAAAACCTGCCGGAAAACAGGGAAGACTGGTCTCCAGACGATGCCCTGTTCCACCTCACCGGCCTTTTGCTGGACTTTTACCGCAGGGCGGACAAGCCCGGCTGGTGGGCCATTTTTTCCCGCATGGAAATGAATGAACAGGAACTGATCGATGATCCTGAGTGCATCGGCGGCATGACCCTGTGCCACCCGCCCCACAGGGTCAAAAGATCCTATGTCTACACATACGCCTTCCCGGCCCAGGAATACAAACTCAAGAAAGGGCAGAAGTGTACACAGACCGATACGGGCATGCCCCTTTCCGATATCCAGCAGCTCGACACCCTGGAAAACCGGATGGTCCTGAAAATCGGGATGACCCGTCCCCAGCCGCCGCAAAGGCTGTCCATCGGCCCTGGACCGCCCATTAAAAACAGCGTGCTGAAACAGGCCCTGTTCCGCTTTGCCCAAAGCCTGGTGGACGGCACCCGGCAGTACCAGGCCGTTGAACAGGTTCTCAAAAAAGCATACCCAATCTTCCGGCATATCCCTTCCAAAGAAAAAATCATCGATCCCGGCAAAGACCTGATCCAGGAATCCATCCATGCAGTTAAACATCTGGATCACAGCTGTCTATCCATCCAGGGACCGCCCGGCGCCGGCAAAACCTTCACGGCCGCACATATCATCCTGGCCCTTTTGTCTCACGGCAAAAAGATCGGGGTTTCATCCAACAGCCACAAAGCCATCAACAACCTGCTTTCCGGCGTTGAAAAATATGCACACAAACAGGGTGTCACTTTTACCGGCATCAAAAAATGCAGCCATACCAGCAAAGACTCCTGTCTGGACGGCTCCATCATCTCGGATGTGACCAACAACGAGGAAGCCATGGATGACGCAGCGGATCTGGTGGGCGGCACGGCCTGGTTCTTTGCAGACGAGCGCAATGACCAGCGGTTTGACTACCTGTTTGTGGATGAAGCCGGCCAGGTCTCTTTAGCCAACCTGGTTGCCATGGGCGTGAGTGCCAAAAACATCGTGCTGCTCGGGGACCAGATGCAGCTGGGCCAGCCCATCCAGGGCCGGCACCCGGAAGACTCGGGTGAATCGGTCCTGGATTTTTTGATGGACGGGTATTCAACCGTCCCGGAAAACCGAGGGATTTTCCTGACCAAAACCTTTCGGATGCACCCGGACATCACCCGGTTTATTTCCGAGGTATCCTATAATGGCCGCCTGGCGGCTGAAACACACAGTGCCGGCCAGGGCCTGGTGTTCCATGGCACCAATGATTTCAATCTCCCTGAAACCGGGATCCGGTTCATTCCCTGCCTACATGATGCCTGCGCCCAGTCCAGTATCAAGGAAACCGAACTGATCCGGCAACTGATCTCATGGCTGAGAAAACAGTCCTACCGCACCAAAACAGGCGATATCCAGCCGGTGACCCTGGATGACATTCTCATCGTAGCACCCTACAACATGCAGGTGAACCTGCTCCAGAAAGAATTGTTCCCCGGCGCCAGGATCGGCACCGTGGACAAATTCCAGGGACAGGAAGCCGAGATTGTCATTGTTTCCATGACTACCTCCAGCCAGGAATACCTGCCCCGGCACATGGATTTCCTGTTCAGCCAAAAAAGACTCAACGTGGCCCTGTCCCGGGCCAGAAGCCTGGCGATTCTCATTGCCAACCCCCGGCTGCTGGAAACCGCCTGCAATACCGTCGAACAGATGGGATTGATAAATACCTTGTGCCGGGCGTATTATGCCGGCATGTCAGATTTCCATAAACTTGGGAAGGATTGGATGTGACAAAAAGCCATCTGCATGTCACCTGTGTCATCATCGAAAAAAAACTTTTGCAATCCAAGCAATAAAGCACCATAATTGAAGGTGGTTTTTATAAATAGCTCGAATATCTTTTGAACATAGTTGGAGAATTATCATGCACTTTAGCATTCCATTGGAACAAATGAGCGTCGAGGACAAACTAAAGGCGATCGAAGAAATTTGGGCAGACCTTGCCGGTACACCAGAGAATATACCCTCTCCATCCTGGCATGGAGATGTTTTACGCGCTCGAGAAAAGCGCATCTCTAAAGGGAGATCACATTTTCTCGATATAGCGGAAGCCAAAAAAGCTGTGAGAGAACAACTCAAGTGAGGGTTCAAGTCCTTGATGAGGCAACTGTAGATTTAGCGGACGGTTTTCGTTTCTATGAACGACAGGCCGACGGACTTGGCGAATATTTCCTTGATTCTCTGTGGTCAGACATTCACTCGTTGCGCATACATGGGGGCATTCACGCCATCCACAACGGCTATTACCGCCTCCTTTCCAAACGATTTCCTTATGCAGTGTACTATCGCATTGAAGATGGTGTTGCCCGCGTCCGAGCAATACTTGACTGCCGCCGGGATCCAAAATGGTTGTCGCAACGGTTAGCCCATCTTTTCGATTAGGCATTAAATTTATCCATAAATACAGCATATTCCATTTTTTAAACGCTTGCTATGGCACTA
>JAVVEQ010000086.1:0-7550 GCA_032250905.1 Desulfotignum sp.
GTTTTCATCATGGACTTTGCAGACAAACAAAGCCAGTGGTGAAGTGTGTCCTTAAAGATGACGGTGTTTCATATAAATTCTGACTATGATCAAACTCCGGAAGATTGAAAGGAAAATTTCGCCATGAACCTAAAAACGATCACAGTTGAGTGCTTTGAAGGAAACCTGACTCCAACCGACACTGTTCATTATCTGGAAAAATTGATTCGTGAGAATCAACCCGGCCGCAGAAAAGATTTTCAGCGGCTGTTTTCAACAGACGGACAAGACGAAATCATCAATTTTTCTTTTGTAATCGAAACGTCTGATGTCTCATCGGAAAGCTCAGATGAAGAATGGTCGAATTTTATTGGATCCTCACCAGTCCTACCCCGGATGGAAAATGTGCGGCAAATTCATTTTGATATGGCAGTGGAACCGTCAAACAAGCAATCTGTTGTCAAAAAATTTCACTTTTATGTAGAAAATCTGCTGCTGTTTAAAATCAAAAGCCATCCAGAAGATAATCAACGGCTTTTTTTCAGGATTTATACCCATCCCATGACTCCCGAAGAAATCAACGACACATTCATTTATGACCGTTATGATTCTTTTGAGGATCACGTTGATGAGACTTACGAATATGAGGGCTATGATACGGATCTGTCGGAAGACTGGACTGACAGCTATGATGATTACGAATCTGACCGGTTTCTCGATGCCAGCATGAACGACGAGGACAGATGTGCCCCACCATATGATGAGGATGATAAAGAAGATTGGCATCTTCGCAGCTATGCCTGCCAAACGGACTTTGAACTGATTCTACCTACGCAACTGCCACAGCCCGGAATCAGCTCAAGAAAACTGTTGGATCAGATGGAAATTTTTCATGACCCTTTTCAAGTCATTCCGACACATTTGGATTTTTTTGAATTCATCTTGCAGATTTATCTGGTTTCCATTGAAACCCTGCGGAGGGAATTCTGTCGATCCGACTTTGAAGCACATCTTTTACCGAACATCTCATTAGTATATCGAAAAAAGCAGGAGCCGTCTGATGATGATTTTTCCGGACCAGTGGCTTAATGGACCTGAGTTGAACTTTTTTTATATCCTGTGTTTCTCGCGGGAAATCAGCTCCATGATCCTGTTTTCCGCATGGATCAGGCAGTCTCTTTTGACCTTGTGGGGTGCAAAGGCAGCACGGAAACTGTTACGGATCAGCTGGAGGATTTCCCAGAAAGACAGCCCGTTTTCCGTCATGCGGGCCGCCTTGAGATATTCAAAACTCAGATGGGTCCGGGATATGCCTGGGTCGTCGGTGTTCACGGTCACTTTTACCCCTGCTGTCAGATATTCTTTCAGGGGATAGACGTCTCCGAGCTGGCCCAGGGAAGGATCCTGAAAGCCCACGATCTGAAAATTGCTGGAGGGACACAGTTCCAGAACGATTTTGCGATCGATGAACCGGGTCATCAGATCCGGTTTTTCCAGAAGTGACAGGCCGTGTCCGATGCGGTCGGCGCTCAGGTGATATACTGCCTGCCAGATATTTTCCACGGGCTCGTCTTCACCGGCATGAATGGTGAATTGAACACATTGCTCCATCAATGGAAGAAAGGCCTGCCTCAGATCCTCCGGTTTTTTGGCGGACTCGGCCCCTGCCAGATCAAACCCGGAAAAATGGTCCTTGAACACTGAATTGTCCTGTGCCAGGGAGATTGCCAGGTTTATGTGCTGCTGGATTTTCTCCATGGTCCCGTGACGGCTGGCAATGAAAATCAGCTGGAACCGGCAGAATTCATATCCCGCCAGCTCATCGAGCAATATGTTGACCACCTGTTTGCCGGTCAATCCGGCCCGGGTGCAGTTCAAAGGCGAACAGCGAAGCTCCAGATACGTGATATGATGATGTCGCACCTGGCGTTTGAGTATCCGGCAGGCAGCACGGATCACAGCTTCGGTCTGCATCAGCCCGGACCCCTGAAGATCTCCCAGGGTTTCATACCGGTCGATACCGATGGCAAAAAAAGCTTTGGGATCGCGAAGGTCACCAAAAATCAGTTCATCCAGCAGGGCGTGTCTGTTTTCAAAAGCCAGAAGGAATGCACACACTGTCAAGGGTTCCGGTATCTGAAGGAATCTATTTCGCAGTGCTTTACCAGAACCGTCCATCTGCTCTGCCAGAAAAGATGTGTCATGATGTTTAACGGCAGTTTTTATCTGATCGTTCCAGACACGAAATTCAGGGTGGGTTCGACAGTAAGCATCAATGTTTTCTGCTTCAGCCCCGGCTGCTTCAATCATTTCCTCAACGCTTAATATGCCGCCGAAATGACAGTGCAGATCTGCTTTGGGCAGGGCCTGAAGCCATGCCAGCTCCTGTGGTGCCATCTTCGGATCTGTTCCGATATGCCGATTCTTGAGCTGCCGGATCAGCTCTGGAGACAAGGCATAAAGTCTTCGGAAATTGGTCTGTTCTCCCGCCAGTATCCGGGTGGCAAAATTATGAAATATATCAGAAGCAGTGGCTTGCCTGCTGTTGATTTCCGTCAGCAGTTCATGCTCGTGGTTATCAGTCGACAACGGAAATCGCCGGACATCAAACGGATCGGGAATTGTGGCCAGCCGGGCGGGGGGAATCTGCTGCTGAAGCACCAGGGGCATGATGCAGTTGGCTTGTTCTGCATTGAACGGGGTGGTAAAGTCAAATCCTTTCAGGCGGGGAACCGCATTGTTCCGGTCAATCACATGAAGCAACGATTGACATCCGAAGAAAAACGCGGCCCGCTGCATGTCTGCGCTCATGGTTTTTCGACCGCCGGCCAGGGAGATCAGGAGGTTGTCCGCCTGCCGGGATGCATGCAGTACAGCCCGGAAAATCAGATCCGCCATTAGTTTGCAGTCGTCAGCAGATGTCAGGTCATCCACCCCGATGCAGGGAATAACCGACAAACCGATGTTCGGAAGGATTTGCCTGTGCCAGGCTTCCAGGGCCTGAACGGAGGCATCCATGGCCGCCGTGGTCACCACCCAGATGTCGGTCACCCTTGGAACTGAAAATTCTCTGCGAGTTGCATCAATTTCCGTTTTTTCCGGATGGCACTGGTAAAGATCAAAATCCCCGGGATTTGTGAACCCGATCAATTCCGGGACCACTGCCCAGGTGGTGCCGAGTGTGGCGAGCAAGATGGTCTTGTTTTTTATCATTCAGATCTTTTAGCAGGGTCAAGTTTGATGGTCAAGTTCTACGATTTTTCAGGTTTTTTTTAATTTTTCGCATCCAGTGCCGTAATACCTGTCAGAAACCCAAAGGAGGCGATTATGGCAACACTGGAATCCACAGCAAGAATCATTCACCGGCCTGAAACCCCTTCCGATCCGGCGGCCCCGGCTTCCCGGGAACCGGAAACCGAAACTCAGACCGATCTGTTCACCCAGGAAGAACTGTTCGGGGTCAAAAAAGGCCTGTACATCAAAAAAGCCCGGGCCAGAGTATTGGCGGACATCGAGTCTTTGTCCGGCAATTGCCGGTGGCAGGATATCGTCAGCCTGTATCACCCGGTGGAAGAAAAACTGCCGGAGCTTGATGAGGCGGGCATGGCCAACATGGTGAAAGAAAAAATTGCGTTCGCCATGGGACACCTGAAACAGTTCGACGATGCCATCGCTCTGCTCCAGGCCTGCATTCGAGAAGATCCAGACAATTTCTATACCCGGTCATCCCTGGCATATACCGCCTACTCATCCCTGTTTGCCGCCAAAAACCGGGAAATTTTCCTGGCCGGGGCTCCCCGGGCCAGACGAATTGAGCTGGCCCACGAAAACTTCACCCGGGCCAGGGAACTGCGGCCGGACGGGGTGACCAATAGTTACCGTCACGCCATGCTCTTCCTTCAGATCCAGAACAAGCCCAAACCGGCCCTGCATCTGCTCAACAAGGCCATTGCCAACTGGGAAAACCTGTCTGAAGAAGAACAGTCCCGGCGGCACCAGGAAAAGAAAAACTATGTCAAATCCCTGTACCGCAGTGCGAGTGTTCTTCTGGCAAACGGCGAGGCAACGAGGGCTCTGGAACGGATTCAGACGTGTCTGAAACAGGATGAATCTTCCCATCACGTATCTGTGTGCTTCAAATTTTTCGCTTTGGGCAAAATCCAGTTCTGCCGGGAAGAATACAGCCGGGCCGCGGAAGCATTGCGTTTCGCCCTTCAGAGTCGCGAGAAAAACCAGCCGGTGGATTTTGTGCATGAACTTCTGGCCCGTACCTGTCTGGCCCAGGGCCTGATCGATCAGGCCAGGGACACCATCGAGCAGGTCCCGGTCAAGATGCGGCGGCCTTACTTCCGATGGACCGAGGCGGATGTCCTGTGCGCGGCCGGCCGGTTTGACCGGGCCGTGCAGGTGCTCACGGAGACCGCGGACCGGGACAGCCGGTCGAAACATGTGGCGCTGGTGCGCCTGGCAAAAATCTGCTACAGCCGGGAACAGTTCGAATCCGGAGCCGAGCATGCCGACCGGGCCGTTGATTTTTTCAATGAAAAATGGGGCAATCTTTTTTATGAAGGCGTTTTCTGGCAGGCATTGTGTGTGTGCAAGGCCGGCCGGAAACAACAGGCCGAGACCCTGGTGGCGGAGCTGGAGCGGGTATGCCCGAATTTTCCCAAACTGGACCGGCTGGCTGCCATGGTCCGGGGATAGGACACCATGAAACCATCTGAGACAACACCGGCGCTTTCCGAAGCCACTGCCGCTCCGGGAACCGATTACACCCTTCTGGTGCGGCGCCTGGAAAAAGCGGTTTTGGAAAATCCGGAAAATACCAGGGTCCGGGAGGTGCTGGCCAGGCAAACCGTCTGGCAGAAACTGCCGATCCTCCAGGCCTTGGAATGGGCGTCTCTGGCCCAGATTGCGGGATTGCCGGACACGGCTCTGGAGATCTATGCGTTCCTGACAGATAATGATCCGGACAATGCCGGGATCTGGGAACCCTATATCCGACTGCTGGATATCCTGGATTACCGGCAGCGGCTGTCTTCGGCCGTTGCCATGGCCGGCCGGTATCTGACCAAAGAACAGATCGCGACCTGGATATCTGGAAAACCGGAATCAACAGACAGTGACCGTCGGGTGGACCCGGATCTGACCGCAGCAGAAGACCCCTTTTCCCGGATGCATGCCTGGCAGGCCCTGCTGGATCGGTTCATGGATCTGTTTGCCGGCCGTGATGATGTGTTCGCCCGGCAATGGGCGGATAAAAATGAGGGAAAATCCGGTTACGTGCCGATGCGACGGCCCATGGACAAAGCCGATCTGGAAGATCATCTCAAGGGATTGAAAACCTATGGCATCTACCTGATGGCGCCGGATGCCACGGTCCGCTGCGGCATCATTGATGCGGACCTGGTGAAACCGCTGCGAGCCACCCCCCGGAAACCCGCGGATCAGGCCCGGATCAAAAAGGAGCAGGTATACATGATCACCCGGATCAGGGAATCCTCCCAGGCACTGGGGTTGACACCGCTGGTGGAAGTGAGCGGCGGCAAGGGGTTTCATTTCTGGTATTTTGCGGACCGGCCTGTGGCGGCCTCTGTGATGCGGACGGCCCTGACCGGGCTGGTGGACCCGCTGAAAAAAGACCTGTCCTGTTTTGAACTGGAAGTGTTTCCCAAGCAGGACCATTTGAGCGGCAAGGGCTTCGGCAATCTGGTGAAACTGCCCCTGGGAATCCACCGGCTGTCCGGAAAACGGTCCTATTTTCCGGAATGCGTCAAAAAAGAGATCCCGTTGCAGCTGGCGTTTCTGGAAAAAATTGATAAAGCAGACTCCCGGAAGTTTGCTTACTGTCCGAAAACTGCCGCCATTTCCAAATTGGTTACCCATCCGAACCTGGAAGCGCTCTCAAGGGAATATCCCGGGCTATTTGAACTCCAGCGCGGATGCCCGCCTCTGGGACAGTTGATCGCTCTGGCCAGGGAAGGCCGGGGGCTGCGGGTGAGGGAGGAAAAAATCCTGTTTCAGACCCTGGGGTTTCTGCCGGATGGCAAAAAAATCCTTCATTATCTGTTCCAGCATGACCCTGAATACAACCCCCATATGGTGGATTACAAACTCAGCCGATTGCGGGGTACGCCGTTGGGATGCAAACGGATCCATTCCCTGACTGCGGCGGCTGTGGATTTCTGTGACATCCAGCCGGACCATACCGGATATATCCACCCGCTGATACAGGTCGAGGCCTGGCAGAAAATGGATGAAAAAAAAACGCCGGTTTCCGGCAAAATCCAGAACCTGGCACAGGCTGTTGAAAACCTTAAAATCGCCATCCGCCAGGTGGAACGGTTTCTGGCATAGGAAACAATGTTATGGAAAACCTGTATGTCGTGGAACAAGGCAGTTTTCTGGCCAAAAGCGGAGACACCCTGAAAATCGTGAAGCAGGGCACAGTTCTGGATACCGTACCGGCAAAAGACCTGAACAAACTGGTCCTTACCGGGCAAGTGTCTCTCACGGGTCCGGTGATGGATTATCTGATCAGGCACCGGGTCGAAACCGTGTTTCTCACGCCCACCGGCCGGTTCCGGGCAAGGCTCATGATTGATGAGCACAAGCATGTGGCGCTGCGAAAGGCCCAGTATGAGCGGTTGTCCGCACCGGATGACGGTCTGAAAGTCATGAAAGTCATTGTTCAGGGCAAACTGGAAAACATGTCTGGATTTCTGCTGCGCCGGGGCCGGGATTACAATGAATCAAAGCTGAAAGCCGGGGCTGCAGCCCTGACATCCCTGACGTCATCCCTGAAAGGGGCCAAAGAAAAATCTATTGTCCGGGGCATTGAAGGGGCTGGTTCCCGGATTTACTTCAGTGTGTTTCCACTGCTGATCCGCAACGACGCGTTCTTCTTCAACGGCCGGAACCGCCGTCCGCCCAAAGATCCGGTCAATGCCCTGCTTTCTTTTGTCTATACCCTGTTGACAAACGAGGTGATATCTGCCATCAAAACATGTGGACTCGATCCCTACCTCGGGGCGCTCCATGAAATCAGCTATGGCCGGCCATCCTTGGCCTGTGATCTGGTGGAAGAATATCGTACCCCCGTGGGAGACCGTTTTGTATTGCAGCTGTTAAACCGGAAAATGATCAAGCCTGAGGATTTTGTTTACCGCAAACCTGGTCACAAGGTCTTTACCGATGAAAAGGAGATGGCATCAAATCGCCCGGTGGAAATGAAACCTCATTTATACAAAACCTTTCTGGCGGCTTACGAACAGATCATGGAGGGTCCGGTTGGTCATAGAAATTCGATCCAGGCCCAGGTGAGGTTCTTTGCCGATTTTCTGCTGGGCAAAGAAACTTCTTACCGCCCACTAAAACTGTAAGCGTTCTTTGACAACTTGTCATGAAAATGATAGACCTCCGGCAGATTTGATGGGCTGCCATTGAATCTGCCGAAAAAAGCCACAAATTCAAAAGGTTATAAAAAAACAGGACACTGGAGGTCTGTAATTTTCAAATCCTCAATAAATTCAGAATATTATTAAAAAATGAGCGGCAAAAACAGTGTAAAA
>JAVVEQ010000087.1:0-7278 GCA_032250905.1 Desulfotignum sp.
TGACCGATACCACGGAGGTGTCCTTGATCAGGAGCACATACTGGCCCACCAGGGGCGGCAGGATCACTTTCATGGCCAGCAGGGCCGCCTGAAAGGCCTTGAGCTGGATCCCCCATTTCGCCATTCAGGTGATGGATTGCCTGTCCGATCCCGGGGTGACATCACGGGATTCATTGACGCAGGCATTGAAAGAAAAAACGTTTGAGCGTGTTGTAATGTTGCAAATTTTTGAAGGTCAGTGATGTCTTTTTAAACCATCGCCTTTATATGGGTCAATGGCACCAGCGTGATCTTTTTTTCCAGAGGAACGATATGGTGACCGGAATATACGACCCACAGATGTTCCAGATCAAGATCCTGTATGGCAATGTGCATGGATTTGGTGATTTTCGGGGCTTCACTGAATTTGATTTCAATGCCGTATCTTTTACTGTCATGAAAAAAAAGCAGGTCCAGTTCCGCACCGCTGTAAGTTGACCAGAAGTATACATCCTGCAGCGGTAATATACGGATAATCTGCTCTATGGCAAAGCCCTCCCAGGAGGCTCCCAGCCGGGGGTTGGTCATAAGGCTTTCCATATCGGTGATGGCCAGCAGGTGATGCAATATTCCGGAATCCCGAAAATAAATTTTGGGTGCCTTGACCTGACGTTTGCCGATATTTTCATGCCAGGGCTGGACCTGACGCATCATATACGTGCCGGTCAGGATATCCAGAT
Organism: Desulfotignum sp.; assembly: GCA_032250905.1. Lineage (GTDB taxonomy): Bacteria > Desulfobacterota > Desulfobacteria > Desulfobacterales > Desulfobacteraceae > Desulfotignum. The sequence continues at coordinate 720 of JAVVEQ010000087.1, forward strand.
AGGAACGGATGGTTTTATCGGTCACCCCCAGGGATCTGCCAAGCTGGGATGCATTCAGGGTCTGTCCGTGGCAGTGGGCAAGCATGGTCCAGAAGCGCCGCATGGCAATGGCGGAAATGTTTATACCAAGCTGAGGAATGTCCCGTTCCAGAAAGGTCCGGACAAAGCCTTCCCGCCATGCAATACTGTCTTCAAGCGACCGGGAAAGAAATGAGCGGGGGAACCCCCCTCTCAACCAGAGCTCATGCAGGTTGTCTTCTCCGCTTTCCAGGAAATCAAACCCGGACATCTCAATCAGTTCTGTCCTGCCGGCAAGGGTTTCTGACACATTTTTAAGGATATGGGGGGATGCACTGCCCAGCAAAAGGAATGTTGCCAGATTGTCTGGTCTGTCTACCAGTACCCGCAGAATCTCGAACAGCTCCGGCATCCCCTGTACCTCATCGATAATCACAAGGCCTTTGAGGATTTCCAAAGCCATCTGGGGGTTTTGCAGCCGCAACCTGTCCCGGGGAGATTCGAGATCAAAAAATAGGGCCCCGTGTTTTTTTTCAACCATTCTGGCCAGCGTGGTCTTGCCGCATTGCCGAGGGCCGAGCAGCGAGACGACCGGAGAACGGGTCAGGGCCTTTTCCAGAACAGATTCATATGATTTGCGGGGTATCATGCCTCTATTTATCATTGAAAATCAGGAGTGTCAATCCGAATTTTCAATGATAAACGTTCATATCAACGGCTTACTCTCCAAAAGGCAAGGGCCACCCCACAATACAGACAGCGTCTTTATTAACCCTTTTTTGTTCCTGATTGGGCCGTTTTGCTTTTGTAAGATCTAAATGTTTGAATACGCTTTTACCTTCATCAACTATTTTGCCGATAACCAGGAATCTGGGCTCTTCAATGGTTCTGGCTGGAATTTCCAACACTGCAATTCCGGGAACACGATACTTAATTACTTTTTTTACATCCATCGCTTCAATATGGCTGCGCAGTAAGGTCAATTGCCCCAGTTTTTAATTGACAGATTCATCATGCATTGATTACAATGCATGCATGATTATTTTTTAATTTAACTGCAAACCGGGAGGTATTTCAAAAATGGCGAGTTTGACGTTAAGAAACATAGATGAATCTCTTAAGGTAAAATTACGCATTATGGCTGCCGCAAATAACCGTTCAATGGAAGAAGAAGCAAGACAGATTCTCAAGAAACATTTATTGGAAGAGCGTTGTGCAAAAGGCATAGGCACACGTATTTCCAAACGATTTTCTGAATTGGGTGGTATTGAATTACCGCCATCACAAAGATCTTATCCTCGTGGTACAACATTTTCTGAATTGGAAAATGCATTGTGATCCTTTTGGATACGAATATCATATCTGAATTGATGAGGCCTAAGCCCAATCTCAAAGTGGTTTGTTGGCTTGATGAGCAGCCGGAAACCGACATTTGGATCAGTGCGGTCACTTTAAGTGAAATATTATCAGGCCTTGCGCTTTTGCCGGATGGAAAAAGGAAATGGGCATTGGTGGGGGCTGCATCCCAGATGTTTGAGAATGATTTTGCCATGCGCTGCCTTCCTTTCGATTGCGAAGCAGCCGATGCTTATGCACTGATTGTTTCTCAAAGGAATCGAAAAGGGCGACCGATAAGTGTAGAAGACGCTCAAATTGCGGCTATTGCTCTGACTGCCGATCTGACGCTGGCCACACGCAATGTCAAAGATTTTTTCAGCATTGATGAATTACGAATTATCAATCCTTGGGAAATATAATTCCTTATCAATGGGTCAAAATCTTGCTGATGAAATCGGCGGCCCGGTGGGTCTGGGGGTTGTCGAAAAACTCATCGGGTTTGCCGGTTTCAACGATTTTGCCATTGTCCATGAACAGGACCCGGTCCGCCACTTTTCTGGCAAAGCCCATTTCGTGCGTGACCACGCACATGGTCATGCCTTCGGACACCAGGTTGACCATGACATCGAGGACTTCGCCGATCATTTCCGGGTCCAGGGCGGAGGTGGGTTCGTCAAACAGCATGATTTTGGGTGTCATGGCCAGGCCCCGGGCAATGGCCACCCGCTGCTGCTGACCCCCGGACAGCTGGGCCGGATACGCCCCGGCTTTGTCGGTGAGTCCCACCTGGGTGAGTTTTTCTCTGGCGATCTTTTCGGCATCGGCGGTGGACATTTTTCGAACGTTGACCGGTGCCAGCATGACATTCTGGAGCACTGTCATGTGGGGATACAGATGAAACTGCTGGAATACAAAACCGATGTCGGCCCGCAGTTTGGTCAGGTTGGTGGCCTTGTCGTGCACGGGTACGCCGTCCACGATGATCTGGCCTTCCTGGATCGGCTCCAGGCGGTTGATGCACCGGATCAGGGTGGATTTTCCTGATCCGCTGGGGCCGCAGATCACCAGCACTTCCCCCGGGTCGATGTCCAGGTTGATGTCATTGAGCACATGGAGTTTGCCGAACCATTTGTTCACTTGCTTGAATTCAATCATCTTGTATCCTTAAAATCGTTAGACCGCCATCCGGCGCTCCAGGTAATTGGACAGCAGGATCAACGGGTATGAAATCACAAAATACAGGGCCCCCACCAGAGAAAACACCATCAGGCCCTCCGGGATTCTCACCACCGTGACCCAGCCCACCCGGGTCAGCTCCATCACGCCGATGACCGATACCACGGAGGTGTCCTTGATCAGGAGCACATACTGGCCCACCAGGGGCGGCAGGATCACTTTCATGGCCTGGGGGATGATCACCAGGCGCAGCTGCTGGATCAGGGTCAGGCCGGATGCGGTGCCGGCCTCCCATTGGCCCCTGGAGATGGCATTGATGCCGCCGGCCACGATCTCGCAGATAAAGGCCGACCCCATGATGGCCATGGCCAGCAGGGCCGCCTGAAAGGCCTTGAGCTGGATCCCCCATTCCGGCAGGATGAAGAACACGATAAATATCTGGACCACGAACGGGGTCCCCCGGACAAAAGAGACATACACGCCGATGATCCACCTGAGGATCCTGTTTTTGCCTGAACGCAGTATCCCTAAGACAAACCCCAGGACCGTGCAGGTGAACAGGCTGATAAAGGCGATCTGGGAGGTCATCCACAATCCTTTGAGGAAAAACGGAAAAATTTCCACCAGCCGGGAAAAGTAAAATGCCATCATGATCAGTATGCCTCCCTGTATATCAGTTTTTTCTGGGACCAGTCCGCCAGGGCCTTGAGGCAGAAATAGATGCACATGTAAAAGAACGCCACCGTTAAAAAGGCTTCCGTGGGCATGAACCGTTCCGAGGTCATGGTCTGGCCGACCCGGGTCAACTCCATGACCGAGATCAGGGACAGCAGCGCGGAATCCTTGACCAGAACGATGGACTGGCCCAGCAGCGGGGGAACCGTGGCTCCCAGGGCCTGGGGCAGGATGATGAAGCGCATGCGCTGAAAATAGTTGAGCCCTGAGGCCACGCCGGCCTCGATCTGTCCGTCATCCACCGAGGTGATGCCGGCCCGGATGATTTCAGCGATATAGGCCCCGGAGTTGAGCATCAGCGCGATGATCCCGGTCTGGATCTCCGGCACCCGGATGCCCAAGGTGGGCAAACCGAAATACAGAAAATAGATCTGAACCAGAAGCGGGGTGGACCGGATGAGCTCGATATATGCGATGGCCGGATACCTGAGCAGCTTGATGGAGGAGATCCGGCAGGCACAGGCAATGGTCCCGGTGATCAGGGCCAGGAAAATGGATACAGCAGAGATAAAAAAGGTGGACCTGAGCCCGGTGAGGAACAGGGGCAGGTATTCAAAGATAATTCTGAAGTTAAAGTCAGCCAGCATAAGCGCATCCCTTTTGCCAAAGGGCATGTCCGAAAAAAACCCCGGACATGCCCCGTTTTTGATAACTCATTACCGCTATGGTAGTCAGGTATGGCTGGTCAACGGATCAATGGTCTTTTTTCCAGTCGGATCCTTCCATCCAGTAGGCGATATTTTTATCATAGGTCCCATTGGCGCGGATGGTCTCGAAATACAGGTTGATCCACTGCCACAGGTTGACGGATTCGTGGCGCACGGCAAATGCCAGGGGGTCTTTGCCCTGTCCCAGGCGCTTGTCCAGCAGGCGGACGGAATTGGGCGGAAAATCCGGCAGTACCGTGAGCACGGCCAGGTCATCGTTGACCCCGGCATCCACGTGCCCTGCGATCAGGGCCTGGACCACCATGCGGCCGCCGCCCTTGTAGGATTTGATCTCGGCATTGGGCAGGTACTGCTTGGCAATGGTTTCACCGGTGGACCCCAGGAGCACACCCACGGTGACCCCTTCCTTGTTCACGTCTTCAAGGGTCTGGAAGTCGGTATCGGTGCGGGTGAAGATACAGGGCTGCACCTCGATCCAGGGGTCGGTGAAGGTGATTTTCAACGCCCGTTTCAGGGTGGGGGTCATGTCGGCGGCCAGGACATCCGCCTTGCCGGAGAGCAGCGCAGGGATCAGGCCGTCCCAGTCAAAATCCAGGACCACCAGCTTGACACCCATGGCTTCGGCCATGCCTTTGGTGAAATCGATCATGGAACCGGCATGCTCGCCGTGCTTGTCAATAAACGCATAGGGAGCGGCACCGGATTGCACCGCCACCCGCAGTTCCCCGCGCTTGACAATCTCTGTAAGCGTGCCGGCAAAAGTAATGGCGCTGAAGCACAGGACAGCGGTCAGTGCCAGAACCAGTGAAAGTAGTTTTTTCTGACGCATGGTTGAGTCTCCTTTTTTCGGGTTGGTATAAAATCAGCGGTACGATACCGCACTCTTCCTTACATCACGCCTGGAGTTCCTCCAGGGTTTCCGTCACGGCGATGCCTCTTTTTTTCAGGCTTTCCAGAAAAGCGGTTTCAGGGATATGGAACATGGGGGACAGGACCCCGGTGTCGGTGATCTGTTTCCTGGCGATCATTTTGGCTGCGATCACCGCTGAATACGCCACGCCTTTGCTCATGGCCATCAGGCCGGTGTCCAGGTCGCGTTCGATGAACAGGGTCGAGGTGAGCCGCATTTTTTTGCCTGACATGGTGCCCTCGAAGATATTCAGCATGGCCACCAGGTCTTTTTCATTGTCCTGGTAGACCAGGCGGGGTGCCAGGAACTTGTCCATGAAATCCATGGGGGAGATGGTGCCGTTCCCCAGGCCGGGCACCGGGGTCTCGTCCAGGAAACCCAGGTCCTTGAGGGGGCGCCATATCGCGGCCCACCCCGGCCAGCGCAGCGAATAGCGGCCGGTGGTCACAATGGTGTCGGAAAGGCCCATGCGGTCGGTGAAAAACGCGGCATTGCCGTTGGGAATCGCCTCCAGGGTGCCCAGGCCGGGAAACGCCACGGAATGGATGTTGGCTTCGTCATGCTGGCGCGCTCCGGGGATGTCCACCCGCCGGCCGTCAACGATAAACGTGGAATCCCGTTTCGTGGAGCTGAGCACGCCGCGCCAGATCCAGGAGGTTTTGTAATTCAAGGGGTTGGTGCACGCGCTTTTTTCCGGGAATCCGCCGCAGTAGGATCTGATGCCGGTCAGAGTGTCAAACCGCCGCAACGCGCTGCCGTAAAGCACCAGGTCAATGCCCGGGTCCAGGCCGCACTCCGGCATGATGGCGATACCGGCGGCTTTTGCCTTGTCCTGCATGTCGCCGGGATCATACATGTAATTGGTGTTGACCACCGACACCTTGGCCGCCAGGGCCGCCTCGTTGACCGGGTCGGCAAATTCCTTTGGCAGCAGATCGATGACCACATCCGCCTGTTTTATCACATTCACCAGGTCCGCGGGGTTTTTCGCGTCAATGGCGGTCCGGGTGATTTTTTCCATGGGTGTGAAGGGTTGGATTTTAGACAGCGCATCAAACTGCGCATCCGCACAGATCACTTCCGTGACCTGTGCGTCCGACGCCAGATCGTTCAGCGCGGTGCGGCCCTGAATGCCGCATCCGCCTAAGACAAGCACTTTCATTCGTAATGAATTCCTTTTTTTAAAAACACGTTGTCAATGATACCGGGATGCATACATCAGGTTTAGATGTATACATAGCTCCTGGCACTGGTGGTGTCAAGATGCAAGTCCCTCTTTTGTGATGCCGCAGATCAGGGTATCAATCTGCGGTGCCAGGTACAGGGGAATGGAAACAAGGGTGTAGGCAACCGGATCGCCTTTGGTGGTCTTGACACGGATCTGTTTCACTTCAGGTAGATTTGCATTGATCCGGACGGCCAGGTCCAGGTGTTTGTCGTGCATGAACTGGTGCAGGGATTTCATGCTGCCGGCTTTTCCGGATTTGATTTCCACCGGCACGATCCGGTTTTGATGCTGGATGATGTAATCGATTTCTCCCTGCCGGCCCCCGGTGCGCTGCCAGTAGAACAGGGCCGGATCTGTTAACGGTGACTGGGCCGCACGGATCTGCTGGCCGACAAACTGCTCAGCCAGCGGACCTTTGTTGGTGAAAATGAGATCTCCGGCCTGGGGATATGGAATCGAGGACAGATCCAGCTGAACCGATACCAG
>JAVVEQ010000088.1:0-7259 GCA_032250905.1 Desulfotignum sp.
ATGTATGGGTATATCCTCTAGACAAAAGATTCAAAGATTTGTTGAAAAATTTTTGAATCACTAACCCGAATATTTACTTTGGTGATGATAAATCTCTTTTGAACTCAAGTGTTTTACCCTCATTCTGATTTAGACTATCAGCCAGCGTCATGTTTCACCTCAAACCTCGGTCATATCTATTACTTATCATTGATTGTAATCAGGGGCGATGCCCCTTGACAGTTCCGCAGAAATACTCCTGCTGATCAGACGTATAATACTTTCTTCTGAATAACCAAAACTGAGCAGATTAATGCTTCCAAACCAGACGATTTTATGATCTATGACTGCAAACTTCTGGTGAATCTGAGGCTTCAGTATTAATCGAACACCATTATTCCGCAAAAGGGTAAAGACCCTATTTATATCAAACCGTTTCTTTTCATTAAATTCATCGGCGGGCCTTGTCAAGATGGTTATGTTGACGTTATCATTTAATTTTTCCTTAAAATACTCCATCATTTGCTGAACACGTTTTATAGTTAGAAACGGACTAACGATCAGAATCCCCTCACGAGAGTTTGTGATATCACTCAAATATACCGGAAAAAAATTATTTTTGTTGAATATAAAATCTACAGAAGAGCCGGCAACGGTATCCACCCTTGCTTTGTACCCGATGGAGGCATACCCTTTAAGTCTCTTACCGTACATGGAGTCCAGCATTTTCACATGAACATCCGCATAGTCAAAAATCTGAACATCCCGTTTGCCTTTATGCAGCCGGTGCAATCTCCCGGCATATTGCTGAAGTGTGCCTCTCCAGGAAACCGGCATGGCAAGGAAAAGTGTATCCAGACGCGGCTCATCGAACCCTTCACCAATGAAACTTCCGGTAGAAACGATTACAAAACTATTCTTAGAGGATATGGCACCCAGCATTTCTAATCTCTCTTTAGTTTTTTTTGATCCCATCCCTCCTGTTAGGAGGATTACATCAGGGATCAATTTCAGAAGCTCCTTTTCCAACGTTTGTGCATGAGCAACCCGCCCGGTTACCACAAGACCGTTCCTGCCGCTTTTATAACATTCCACAATGTCATCGACAATCATCTGATTGCGGATGTCATCCTCCATCAACCTCGAATATATCGCTTGAATAGTCAGGGCATTCCCGTCATCATCATAGCCTTCCCTGAATTGTGTAAAACGGGGAACAAGGTAGTGATCAAACGGTCTTTCTTCAGCCTGTTGCTTATCGTCAACCTTGAATCGTATCGGGCCGCAATGAAAAAAGATAATCGGATGATGGCCATCCCGTCTTGCTGGTGTCGCGGTCAAGCCATACATATATCTGGCTTTGGACGATCTCAATATCTTCTCGAAGCTGACAGCGGAACCATGGTGACACTCATCAACAATAATCATCCCGTAATCATTAACCCATTCTTTAATGTCATCTTTATTGATCAACGATTGCATGACAGCGATATCAACAATGGATGATCTCTGGTCTTTTCCGCCGCCATACTGACCAATAAGATACGATGTTCTCTTTCTACCCCTTTTTTTCGGTAGTTCCTGAAGTTTTTCATGAATAACCAGAAACTGGGACAGCCTTTCCTGCCATTGAACCATTAACTGCCGTCGATGAACCAGGACAAGTGTATTCACTTTGACAGCAGCAATCATGGCAGCCCCGACAACTGTTTTCCCGAATGCAGTCGATGCACAAAGCACACCATTATTATAAGCGGTAACCGCTTTTACTGCACTCTCCTGCTCCGGCCTCAAGACGCCATTGAATTCAACACGAATCGATCTCCCCTCATAATATTGATCAATCCAGCTTATCCCCACACCATACTCACTCAAATAGCTGGTTACATCAACTTCACATCCACGGGGCAGGACAAGATAACCATCGATATCATCAGAACAGGAAATAACAGGTGGAAAACCATAGGTGCTATAGCGCATGGCCTGCTTTTTGTAAAATTCAGGATTTTTAAATGCGGCAAACCGTTTTAACCGATTCAAAACCGTCTGCTTGAAACCGTTTGTTTTAATGTAAAGCATCCCCGCCCTGGCAATCTCAACGGCGCCGGGGAAGTCTTTCCTGTTTACTACAATAGTTTTCTTTTCCCACGGGCTTTGATCTCCCGAAGGATCAGTTTTCAACTGACCAAGTTCATTGCCGTTGCTGATTTCATTTATCAGTGAAATCACATCGGCTTCTGCCAGCCGTTCGACACTGCTTAAAAAGGCCCACTGATCTTCACAGGCCTGAAACTTTTCGTCTACAAAAACAGTATTTCCGTTTTCCCGCGCTGACTTCTGAAGTGGAAGGGCTATCAGATTTCCAAAACCACCTTTCGGCATCGTATCCTGATTTGGGAACAGCCTGTCATACGATCGAAATGACAATTCATGACGCTTTTCCATTGCCTTTGTCAGGAGAGCCATCCCGAACCTTCGTGCTATAGAAGCTGAAATTGCAGTATCGAAGAAGAACCAGACATGTCCGCCATTTCCTGATTGTGAACGTTCAACGGCAACAGGAATATTCAATTCAAAGCAAGTCTCCCTGACGGCAGAAATATTTTCCCCCCACCCTTCTTTGTCAAAATCCATGGCGAGAAAGAAGCAGGTCTCATCGGGCAGTAAAGGATATATGCCCACGACGAGACTTCCCCGGAGATGGAGTTCAATAACCTCCTGTGTCAGTTCTGAATAGGATCTTTGATCACATGAAGAGCATTTTACCTTTGGCTTGAAACAAACCCCGGGCTTCCATTCGTTGCAACAGCATGGACTGTATCCTGATTTTCCTTTCTTGCTGTTCCAACGTTTGGCGTATACATCGCTGCGCCCTCTGAACAGCGACATAAACAGATCAATTTTACTATTTTTATCAGACTGATGATCAATCAGATGTATGGGCTCCGCCCTGGTTTGACTTGCCCGATTTCTCACAGAGTCATCAAGATAATCTTGGCTTTCGAACAAATGCGTTGATGCTTCGACGTACCTTGATTTTTCTGAGGTATCCGCCTTTCCCAGACAATGCTCCAATTCTCTTATCCGACATTTAAGCTGGGCGTTCTCCTCAAGCAATTCAGCGTAGCTTTTCTTGTCTTCCTTATATACAGATTCATTCATTTTTTAAAACGTTTTCCGAGATGTGGATCAACTGTCATCCAATTCATTTCCACAATAATATCAGAAAGATTCATATCATAGAATCAACTATTCAAAAAGATTGATTTTCGGAAGAAATCGATGGGCACAATTTTGGCCACAGAAGCGAAAAAGGCCTCCAGCCGAAAACGCTGAAAGCCTTGATTTTATTGTGGTGCCGGAGGCGAGACTTGAACTCGCACACCCTTTCGGGCGGAGGATTTTGAGTCCTCTGCGTCTACCAATTCCACCACTCCGGCACAAGAATTTTCCTTATTAATCAAAAATCTCTGATTTGTCAATGAATTTTGTAGGAACCGTGTCAAGGGGTCCCCATTTTTACGTTTGAATTTCCAATTGCCTGTTGAACCATTTCAATGGAAACTGCGCCGGGTCTCAATACCTGGAAAGGATGAGAGGTGATGTCAAGAACAGTGGAGCCGGTGCCGCCTTTCAAGGGCCCGGCATCCAGCACCAGGTCCACAGCCTGGATCAGCGCATGGGGCAGGTCCGGGATGCAGCTGCAGCCGGGTTCACCGGACATATTGGCACTCGTCCCGGTGATGGGACGGCCGACCGCCTTGACCAGGGCTCGGGCCACGGGATGGGAGGGTATCCGTACCCCGATTCTGCCGGTTCCGGCGGTGAGAAGACTGCAGACACCGGGTTTGGCCTCGAATACCAGGGTCAGGCCCCCGGGCCAGATGACCTGCATCAGCTTTTGGGCTGGGGCCGGAATGTGTGTCACGAAATTTTCCAGATCTGAATGGTTGTGGAACAGGATCAGGAGAGGATTGGTTCCAGGTCGATGTTTGATTTGAAATATCTTTTTTATGGCTGCAGGATCACAGGCGTCAGCGGCCAGGCCGTACAGGCACCGGGTGGGAAAGACCACGACCCCCTGATTGCCGATGACGGCCGCGGCCCGGCGGATATCGCCGGGTGCCGGATGATCCGGATGGACCCGGATCATCCGGCGGTTATTCACCGATCGGTTTTCAGGCAAAGGATGCCGCCTTTTTCTTTACTTTGGCAGCCATGTCCTTTTTGAACGCAGCCAGTTTTTCAGCCACAGCCGGATCGGACAGCCCGATGATCTGGGCTGCAAAGATACCGGCATTATGGGCCCCGGATTTGCCGATGGCCATGGTGGACACTGGGATACCCGGCGGCATCTGCACCGTTGCCAGCAACGCATCCAGCCCCTGGAGGGCGGAGGAATCAATGGGAACTCCCAGCACCGGCAGGGTTGTGTGGGCAGCGATCACGCCGGCCAGGTGGGCTGCATGACCGGCCCCGCAGATCAGCACCTGGATGCCGTTTTCTCTGGCGGTGGAAGCCAGCCGGGCTGCCTGGTCCGGGGTCCGGTGGGCCGACGCCACGGTCACGTAATAGGGGATGTCAAACTGTTGCAATATGGCCAGGGCTTTTTCCATGACCGGAAAATCGGAATCCGAGCCCATGATCACCCCGACTTTGGGGGGAACGGACAGGCGCTTCACAGCCTTGGCCCCGATATCTTTTCGATAGAAATGACCGGTGAAGGAAATTTTTTCACAGGCTGAATACGCGGTATCAATGGCCTGCTGCACTGAGTCTCCCAGACTGGTAACCCCCAGAACCCGGCCCCCTGAGGTGACCACGGTGCCATCATCCATGGCGGTGCCGGCATGAAATACCATGGTGTCTTTCACCTCACCGGCTGCAGTAAGCCCGTTGATGGCATGACCTTTCTCATAGGAGCCGGGGTATCCTCCGGAAGCCACCACCACACACACGGCGGCCCGGGGGTCGATCTGGATGGTGTGCTGGTGCAGGGTTCCATTGCAGCAGGCTTCCATCAAAGGGACAATGTCATTTTTCAGGCGCATAAGAATGGGCTGCGCTTCGGGGTCTCCCAGGCGGGTGTTGAACTCCAGGACCTTGATCTTGTCCTTGTTCACCATGAGCCCGGCATAGAGGACCCCCTTGAACGGGGTGCCTTCGATTGCCATGCCCTGAACTGCCGGAATCATGACTTCGTTCATGGCTTTGGTGCGCAGCATGTGATCCAGAACCGGGGCCGGGGAATAGGCCCCCATACCGCCGGTGTTCAGCCCTTCGTCATTGTCCAGGGCCCGCTTGTGGTCCTGGGATTCGGGCAGAGGCAGCACGGTCTTGCCGTCGGTAAAGGCGATGAACGAGGCTTCTTCACCCGTCAAGCACTCTTCCACCACCACGGTGGCACCGGCATCCCCGAACTGTTTGCCGGTGATCATGTCTTCAATGGCCTGGTCCGCCTGCTCCAGGGTACTGCAGATGATTACTCCCTTACCGGCGGCCAGGCCATCGGCCTTGACCACACAGGGAGCTCCCAGAAACCGGGCATAGGCTTTGGCCTTGGATGGAACAGTGAACGCTTTTCCTCTGGCGCAGGGGATGTTGTATTTCTCCATATGGGTTTTGGAAAACACCTTGCTGCCCTCCAGTCGGGCTGCGGCTTTGCTGGGTCCGAACACGGCCAGGCCCCGGGCCTCGAACTCGTCGACAATTCCTTTCACCAGGGGGCCTTCCGGGCCCACCACCGTCAGATCGATATCATTTTTTCCGGCAAAGTCTGCCAGGGCCTGGATATCTTCGGCATCAATGGGGACCGGCTCCGCCAGATCCCGGGTGCCGGCATTGCCGGGTGCACAAAAAATTTTTTCAACCATGGGGCTCTGGCTGATTTTCCATACCAGGGTGTGTTCGCGGCCGCCGCCGCCTACAACAAGGATTCTCATTGATTTCTCCTTTTGGTTTTATTTTTGTGTTCTTCTATGGCCAGTTGAATCAGTGTGTCCAGCAGTTGGGAAAAGGAATATCCTGCAACCGCCGCTGACTGGGGATACAGGCTGGTGGCGGTCATGCCGGGAATGGTGTTGGTTTCCAGGACAAAAAGGTCATTGCCGTCAAGGATCATATCGGTGCGGGAATAGCCTTTGAGGAAAAGGGTCTGATGGGATTGGACCGCCAGTTCCTGTACCCGGCGGGTGAGATCGTCATTGATGCGGGCCGGACAGATTTCTTCGGTCTCGCCGGCCACATATTTGGCGTTGAAATCAAAATATTCGTGTCCCTGTCCTGGAATGATCTCAATGACCGGCAGGGCTGTCAGGTCTTCGTTTCCCAGAACGCCACAGGTCAATTCGAGGCCCTTGACATAGGCTTCCACAATCAGGGTGTCATCATGGGCAAACCCTTCTCCAATGGCCTGATCCATGGCTGATGCTTCCTTGACGATGGTCATGCCCACGCTGGATCCGGCACAGGCCGGTTTGACCACCAGGGGCAGGCCAATTTCCCGGATCAGGCCGGGGATATCGATATCGCCGTTTGCCGTGACCGATCGGTAAGCCGGCGTAGGAATATCTGCTGCGTCATACAGGCGCTTGGACAGCAGTTTGTTCATGGCCACGGCCGAACCCAAGACGCCGGCCCCCTGATAGGGTATGTCCAGCAGATCCAGCAACCCCTGGACGGTGCCGTCCTCTCCGTAGGGGCCGTGGAGAATGATCAGTGCCGCATCGATTTCGGCTGCGTCCATGACCAGCTTCTTTAGATCGGTTTTGGGATCATAGCGCACGATGTCGTATGTGTGCTTATCAAGGGCATCAAATACCTGGTTGCCGCTGTTCAACGAAACCGATCTTTCCGAAGAGACACCCCCGGCCAGAAGGGCGAGTCTGATTTTTTTCATAAGCGTGTCCTTATCCCTCGATTATGGATTGTCTTGCTTTGTCAAATTCCTCTTTGCTGATCAGCTCTTTTTTGTATAATGCGTTCAACTGGGCCATTTTTCGATGGGTTCTGTCTGTATCCGTTTCGATCAGGCGGGTGTCCGGTGGAAGGCTGTCTGGTCCGTTATTTGACAGAAGCCGGCCGGAATCCGTTTCGTTGGACTGGATTTTAAAAGATGCCAGTCCTCCCATGAAACTGATTTCCACATTTCGATTTTTTAAATGTTCGTTGGAAAGGACATCCTGAATCTGTGCTGAATTCTTACGCATCTGGCGTATCACCAGCCATGCGCAAAGGGCTATCAGCAATGCGGCACCTGCCATGATCCAGGGCAGATACTC
>JAVVEQ010000089.1:0-6742 GCA_032250905.1 Desulfotignum sp.
GCCTATCGGTAGCTACGTAATACTTGACCCCGGCTATCTGGTACCCTACAACCCGGACCGGTTTGGTAGTCTGATTTTGACCGGGAGTCCCGAGAAGAACTACGGAATCATAGAAAATATGGCTTCCAGCTTCCACGGCATTTTCTTTGAGAACGGTTCTCGTTGTTTTGGTTTTGATGCGGCAGACAAAATGTTTGCCCTCTTCCTGAAGCAGATCAAAATCATTATGAGATTGATAACCCCTGTCCATAACGCCGGTTTGGCCTTTTGAGAGGATCTTGCTTACAAAGGGGCGTTCTCCACCGTTACCATCGGTCAGAAAGATTTTGCTGGGGATGCCACGGTTGATGTCAAATCCACAGTGTGCTTTTGCCTTTTTGGACCCTTTTCTGTAATCGGCCCAGTACATTGAAAGAACGGCACTGATAAGGCTCCCATCAATGGATATAAGTTCTCCCAGCTCTTGAAATTGTTTTGGAAGTGAGTTTGCAGCCTGTTTGTAAAGGTTTTCAAACATGAACTGCAATTGTTCAAGGCCGCGCCCGTTAATGATTTCTGAAAAACTGCTTCTGCTGATACCGCCCTCCGGGGCTATATTCTGCTTTGCAAACTCATTTTCTTTCATGTCCTGAAGAAGATGTCGGGCAGAATCATGTTCCTGGAGATGAAAGTACACCAGGGCTCTTAATTGTTGTTCAAAATTCATTTTCAACGGACGATCTCCTCTTGAGGATAATAACGGGACAAGCGGCAACAATCTTAACAGCGGGGCAATGAAAATGTCAAAGGTCGAGGATGTAATTTTTTGTTTTGGGATCGAAATTTTGATCAATTTGTAACTCCTTGAAATTATAGTAAATAATAATTTCAAGGCGCGAAAATTTTTTTTTGATTTGTCAATAGAAAAAATGGATTTTTTGAAAAAAATTGGGTTGTGATTATAAGCAAAAAACTAACCGGACATCACTGATCCGGATGAAAGTATTGGATAACTCAATAGGCTGCAGCGGATTTCATTTATAGAATCAATTTTACATATCCTTTTATCAAATATAAAAAATGGACATCTATTGGTAAAATAATTGTCGGCGGTGGTGGTACAAAAAAATGAAAGGACCGGTCAACTGATCGATCTGTCTCGTAAATCGAGAAAAAGGAGGAAGAGATGTCTTGTAAAAAAAATATCATGATGGTTGTTTTGGTGGTGGCGGTCACATTTTTCCAGGTGCCGGCTCAGGCCGGAACGATCGACCCGTTCAGCGGCCTGTCGGGGGAGATCCGGATCTCCGGCGGGACCGCCCATATTCCGGTCATGAAGGAAGCGGCCAAACAGATCATGAGCGCCAATCCCGAGATTTCCATCAGCATTGCCGGCGGCGGTTCCGGCGTGGGGATCAAGCAGGTGGGAGAAGGGATTGTGGATATCGGCAATTCAGGCCGGGCCCCTTCGGATGCAGAAAAGGAAAAATATGGCCTCAAGCTGTTCAAATGGGCCATTGACGGGGTTGGAGTCGCCGTGAATCCGGACAACCCGGTCACCTCCCTGACCAAAGCCCAGCTCAAGGATATTTACAGCGGGAAAATCACCGACTGGAAAGGACTTGGCGGAAAAGAGGCGCCCATCACAGTCTACACCCGGGATGAATCCAGCGGGACCCGGGAGGTTTTCTGGAAAAAAGCCCTGGACAAAGGAGATATTGTTTCCAGTGCCAATTTTGTGGTATCCAATGGTGCCATGAAAACCGCCATTGCCAATGATCCCAATGCCATCGGGTATGTGTCTGTGGGGCACATGGATGCCAGTGTGGCCGGTGTGGCCCTGGACGGGGTTTCCCCCACCATCGATACGGTCAAGTCCGGTGAATACACGGTGGCGCGGGGGCTTTACAGCAACACCAAAGGCGATCCTTCCGGATTGACCAAACTGTTCATCGAGTATCTGCTGAGCCCTGAAGGGCAGCAGATCGTGGTGCAGAAAGGATTTGTGCCGGTAAATTGACCCGCATAACTCAAAAGGCGGCCCGGATCGTTTTTTTCTTCAGTGCCGCAGCTAGTGCCATGGCTGCGGCACTGGTGTTTGGCTTTCTTCTGGTGTTCGGGTTTCCGTTGATCGGCGGGGGGGAGTTTTTCTCTCTGTTGACCCGACGCTGGTCCCCGGGACAGGGGCTGTACGGTTTTCTGCCCATGATCACGGGAACGGCGGCCATCTCGGTTCTGAGCATTGTGTTCGCTTTTCCTTTGAGCCTGGGCACTGTGTGTTTCATGGGCGGACTGGGGCCTGCCTGGATCAGTCGTCTTCTTGACGGGTTTGTCCGGTTCATGACCGGCATTCCCACGGTGATTTATGGATTTCTGGGTATTTTTCTGCTGGTGCCTTTTGTGAGAACCCTTTTTACTTCCGCCGGGTCCGGCATGTGCATTCTGTCCGCCTCCCTGATGCTCTCTTTGCTTGTCAGCCCGACGATGATCATTTTTTTCAAGGACGGGTTTGATTCGGTGGATTTTCGCTATATCCAGGCAGCCGATGCCCTGGGTGCCGACAACGTGCAGCGGCTGATCTATGTGATCCTGCCGGGAGCATGGCCGGGCATTGTCACCGGGGTGATCATGGGGCTGGGCCGTGCCATGGGCGATACCCTGATCGCGTTGATGATCGCCGGAAATGCGGTGCATGTGCCCGGATCGATTCTGGACTCAACCCGGACTCTGACGGCTCATATTGCGCTGGTATCGGCATCGGATTACGAAAGCCTGGCGTTTAAATCCATTTTCGCCTGCGGCCTGACCCTGTATGTGTTGAATGCCCTGGCTGTGATCGCGGTGAGGCGGCTGGGCAGAAAAAGAGGGCCGGTCTGATGAAGATCCGGATTCTGGGCGGGTGCCTGCGGATGTTTTCCTGGGGGGCGGTGCTGCTGCTGACCGGTTCCGTCCTGGTGCTGCTGGGATATCTGTTGGTAAAGGGGGTGCCGTCTCTGGGACGGGAACTCATCTTCGGGCAGGTGGATGTCCTGGATGCGGTGCTGCTGAGAAAGCGGGTGTTTGACGGGCTGTTTCCGGCGATCGCCGGTACCCTGAGTGTGGTGCTCCTGTCCGTGGGACTTGCCATACCCGTCGGGGTCTGCGCCGGCATTTACATGAGCGAGTTTGCCACGGTCCTTCAACAGCGGGTGTTCGGACTGATGTTTGACATTCTGGCAGGCATCCCGTCCATTGTGATCGGGCTGTTCGGGTTTTCCGGCGCCATTTTCATTCACAAGTATGTCTCCAATGATTTCAGGCCGTGCATGGCCGTGTCTGTGGTGGCACTGGCGTTTCTGGTGCTGCCATACATCACGCGCACCACCCAGGCTTCGTTACAGGGGCTTTCGATCCAGATCCGGCAGGCGGCCCTGGCCCTGGGGGCGACACGGGTGCAGAATATTTTTTATGTCCTTCTGCCGCAATCGTTTTCAGGCATCCTGTCCGGAATCATTCTGGCCATCGGCCGCTGCGCAGAAGATACGGCGGTCATCATGCTCACAGGGGTGGTAGCCACCGCCGGTATTCCCGGATCCCTTCTGGGAAGCTATGAGGCCCTGCCGTTTTATATCTATTACATTTCATCCCAGTACACGGATTCTGCGGAACTGATGTCCGGATATGGGGCCGCGATCATTCTGCTGGGCGTGTGTGCCATTCTGTTTCTCCTGGCATTTATCATCAAAAGACAACTGGCCGGTCCTGCCGGACCGGAACCGGGGCGGTTCTATGTATAACCCGATCAAAATCAGGGTGGAAAACCTGACTTTTTCATATCACAAGACACCGATTTTCGAAAATGTCAGTCTGGATTTTGAGGCCCAAACCATCACGGCCATCACCGGTCCCTCGGGCAGAGGAAAATCCACATTTTTATCCATTTTAAACAGGTTGTGGGAATCCCAGCCCGTTGCGAGGATGCAGGGAAAGGTCTGGATCTACCTGGATGGTCAGTGGATAGATATCTATAGCAGAACCCTTAGCAAACCGGACCTGAGAAGAAAAGTGGGCATGGTGTTCCAGACCCCCAATCCTTTGCCCATGAGTATCTATAAAAACATGGCATTTCCGTTGAAGCTGACCGGCATGGCGGACAAGGCCCTGGTGGAGGCCAAAATCACCCGAGCACTCGAGCAGGCGTTTTTATGGGACGAGGTCAAGGATCGTTTGAACGACAGTGCTTTAGGCCTTTCCGGAGGACAGCAGCAGCGGCTGTGCATTGCCAGAGCTCTGGTTTCGCAGCCTGAAATCCTTCTTCTGGATGAGCCCACCTCATCTTTGGATACCGGGGCCGCCTCCGTGATTGAAGACCTGCTGGTCAGTCTCAAAGAACGATGTACCCTGATCGTGGTATCCCATTACCTGGAACAGGTGTCCCGCATTGCCGACACGGCACTGAAACTGAAAGCCCGTGAATTCAGGCAGGTATGATATTGACCATTTGACCAATCGAAAACCATATCAGCAACAGCCCCTGATTCTGCGTGTCCTGATCAAATCCTCAAGGTGGCCATGATCCGTTCCGGTGTGTTGAGCAGCCCGAATACGTCCAGGATGTTATTCACCACCAGGTCTGCAGCAAAAAGGGCAGCGGAGGCCAGGCCTTCCTCCTGCAGAACGGCGATCCCGACGGCGGCATGCTTGAGCATCAGTTCGTCATTGGCACCGTTGCCCACGCAAAGGGTGTTCTGTGCCCCGAGTGAATAAATGAACTGCTGCTTTTGCCGGGCCTGGTTCCCTGCGGGGATGATCACTACCTCACAATCGATATCTGCTAACTGTTCGGTGACAAACCCGAAGGTGTCCGCCGTGATGACATGGCAGGCCACCCTGCCGGTCAATGCCTGGATCGCCTCTTTGACCCCCGGGATCAGGACTCCGTCGATGGCAATGGTGCCGTTATAATCAAATACCAGGTGATGAATTTCTTTTTTTTCTGTACCGGGAATGTCGATAGAAATCATAGTCTTTTCCTGAAAAGAATGGCGTCTTTAGCTGTCATAATCGATTGAACTATACCAGAAACGGATGGGTTGTCCAATTTCAAATTTGAATGCTGGAGAGGATGTCGTATCGATAAAGTCAATCCAAGACACGGCTTGACAGGGACAGGCGGACGGTTTATGGATAAGCCATGACAAAACAGTGTCGAAATCTGAATGGAACCGGTCTGCCGGATACCCTGGTAACGGACAATGGATAAAGAATCCGCCGTTATTGTCATGATCAAGTTCCCACAAGCCGGGTCGGTCAAAACCCGGCTGGGCCGTCAGATCGGCATGAAAAACGCTGCGGAACTGTACCGGGAATTTATTCAAATGCTTTTGGAAACCTGCCGGGCAACCGGGTTTGACGTAGTGCTCAGCTGTCATCCGGACCATCCGGTTTCCGATTTTCGGGAATGGCTCGGCAACGGGTTTCAGTACATGGTTCAAAAGGGACCGGATCTGGGTCATAAAATGCGGGATGCCTTTGAACAGGGCTTTGCCCTCGGATATGACCGGGTCATCCTGACCGGCAGCGATCTGCCCCATCTGCCGGGTGCCGTCATTGAGGAGGCGGCACAAAAGACCGGGGCGTGTGATGTGGTGATCGGGCCGGCCCTGGACGGGGGGTATTACCTGGTGGCCATGGAAAAGGACCGGTTTTATCCCGGCATGTTTGATGATATTCCCTGGAGCACGGCGGATGTGCTGGATATCACCCTGAAGAAGCTGGCGGCTGGACAGCGACGCCTCTTCCTGCTAAAGCCTCTCAGGGACATCGATACCCTGGAGGACCTGCAAGCCGTGTCAGCGGAAACCGGGCTGATTTTTGCGGTGTATAGCCAATGAAAAAAAACCGGGCAATCAATGAGGTGAGTATTTCTGTCATTGTGCCGGTATTCAGGGAAGCAAAAACCATTAACCATTTCCTTGAGACCGTGCAGAGAGTTTTTCCCTCACCTCGCCATGAAATTATCATGGTGGACGGCAGCCCTGAAAAAGACACCCTCGCGGCGGTGCATCTGCCACAGGTCAGAACAGCCGGGTCCGACAAAGGACGAGCAAGGCAGATGAACCGGGGCGCTGCCATGGCCAGAGGGGATATTCTCCTGTTCCTGCATGCTGATACGTTGCTGCCCCGGAATGCCCCGGATTTGATGACCCACCTGCTCTCCAGAGACCCGGACCTGGTGGGAGGCGCTTTTTCTTTAGGTATTGACGACAACCGGGTGCCTTTGAAAATCATCGAATTTTCCGCGAATCTAAGGTCCCGCCTGACCAGCTCGCCTTACGGCGATCAGAGCATTTTTTTGAGAAAAGTGTATTTTGACCGGTTGGGTGGATTCAAGGAGATCCCCATCATGGAGGACCTGGAGCTGATGACCCGGATCAGAAAAAAAGGCGGCAAAATCCATATCCTGAAACAGAGATCAATCACTTCCTCCCGGCGGTGGAAAAAAGAAGGTATCGCTGCCTGTACTTTACGCAACTGGCTGATCCGGCTGTTGTATCATCTGGGGGTTCCGGCGGACAGGCTGGCGGCATTGTATAAGTAACCGGTTTCGGCCGCTATCTTAACGAGCATATTCTGAGATCAAGTATTGAAATGCTGCCCATTGTTTTGCAGGGCTATGGATTTTCATGCATTTGGATAATTCTGGCCCGTCTCGATGCAAGTAAGGGACCTGAAGATATGGATTTGCCGGGATTGCGACTTCATCCGTTGAAAGGTGAGCGCC
>JAVVEQ010000008.1:0-91103 GCA_032250905.1 Desulfotignum sp.
TTCTCTAATATTAAATAATCCAAAAGTCATTTTTTTACTTTTTTGAGGTTGGCTGCGACGGTCCTTAAATCCCAATCCCACACCATCATCTTCAACAAGGATAAGTATCCGGTCTTCTTCTACTTTTAAAGTTACTTTTACTTTGTTTGCATACGCGTGCTTTTCAATATTAAACAACAGTTCCTGAATTGCCTTGAAAAGAAACACCATAACATCTTCATCCAGAGGTTTTGGCAGGTTGTCATCCTCGAATTGGATCTTGTAGGCAGACTGTTGCTGGATTTGCTCAACATACCATTCCACAGCCGCGACAAAGCCTAACTCATAGAGAATAGGGGGGCTGATTTCTACGGTTAATGATCTTGTATGGTGTATCGTCTGCTTAACTAAGTTTCTGATTTCTTCTAATTCTTTTTAAAAATATCCGATGATACTGATTCTATTAATTTCCCCAACCGAATTCTGGTTATTGCAAGTGTCTGCCCGATTCGATCATGGAGTTCGGACGATATTCTCCTTCGCTCGCGTTCTTCGGCCAATGACAATTCGGATGACAGGGTTTTCAGCTTGGACTGATAAACCAAAAGTTTTTCTTCAGTTGTTTTTCTGATCGTAATGTCGGTCATTACACCAAATCCCCCTCTAAAATTACCACAATCGTCTTGGAGAGGTGCCGCTGACATTATTGTGTAGAGCTTATCACCGTTTTTTTTTAACCAGGTAAGTTCATAGGTTGATTTTTGACCCTTTTTCCTTTTTGCAAGTTGATTTTCTAATATATTAAGGCATGACGGATCTATAAATTCATCGATTTTTCGACCGACAAATTCATCTCGTTCGTATCCGAGCATTTCACAAAATTTATCATTCACATAAATGAGGTAAGAATTTTCATCCCTTACGGAGAACCCCTCATTCATTGCTTTAAGAAGTCTTCCATACCATCTTTCTTTGTCAAGCAGAGATGGTTTTTGATACTCAGTCATACCTTTCCCTTCTATCATGCCAGAGGGTTGCGGTTAAAAAAACACATCAGTATTTGTGCTGAATATTCAAAACAATTACTATAAAAATAATTTTTTAAACATAAGGGCAAATGACCTGATACCTTCTAAAACCTGAAATAAAACCCGTATTTTTTCAACAAACCAGATGTCAATTTAATATTGCATTCATAGTGTGTGGTCTGTCAATAAAATCTTTAACTGAAGTTTGACCGGAAAATTATTTAAATCGGTGAAAAATCCCTGTAATTAAAGGACCCGAATTTAGCAAATCGATGCGAGGTAGTGTTACAGAATTTGCAATTTTTCTATCACTTGGGGGGGCCTGTCAGTGTAATTCAGGTTCTGCTGAGGCATAAATCTCCTACGACCACAAACCTGTATCTTAAAAGCATAGGCGCTGGATTTATACGCGGGAGTCTAAAGAATGTTTTCAGTGAGTGAGTATCCAGGCAGCGTTATTAATCTGGCCTGGAAAACAGCTGTGGATGTGTCCAAAACTGATTTGCTGTCCGCGTTTGCTGTCCGGGCCTGTTTTTCCAAACAAAAAAAGGCCTCCAGCAAACGCTGAAAGCCTTGATTATCCAAGTGGCGTCCCCAAGGGGATTCGAACCCCTGTCGCCGGCGTGAAAGGCCGGTGTCCTGGACCGGGCTAGACGATGGGGACGCATAAGGTCTTTTGTTCTTTGGTGTACATCAGTGGTGGGCCGTGCTGGGCTCGAACCAGCGACTCTCTGCTTAAAAGGCAGATACTCTGCCAACTGAGTTAACGGCCCGAGGGCACTCCCAAAAAACAAAGGCGAATTTATATGTTTTTCCAATTATTGTCAACTCTTTTTTTTTGGTTTTTCAAATTATTCGGTTTCATCAATCTGATGAACAATCCGGAAAAATGCCGCCACAACATTTGGGTCAAACTGGGTGCCTGAATTCTCACGGATGATCTTGAGCACCAGGCTTTTTTCCATCCGCTCCCGATATGGCCGGTTCGATGCCATGGCATCAAAACAATCCGCCACGGACATGATCCTGGCCAGCCTGGGAATGGTTTCTCCTGCAAGGCCATCCGGGTATCCTTTGCCGTCAAACCGTTCATGGTGGTGCCGGATAATATCCACCTCCCGATCCCACAATCCCAGTTTGCTGATGATATCCGCCCCGATGGCCGGATGTTCCTTGATCTTTTCGTACTCTTCATCAGTCAATGGCCCGGGTTTGAGTAGAATATCGTCCCGAATACCGATTTTGCCGATATCATGCAGCATGCCGGCAAAATTGATCACATCCAGTTCTTCCTGAGAACATTCCATCTCCTTTGCAATTTTGTGGGCATACCTGGCCACCCGGGTGGAATGCCGGCGGGTATAAAAATCCCGGACCTCCAGGGCCGCAACAAATGCAAACAGGGTAGCGAACAGATTGTCATAAATATTTTCATACAATGCGATGTTCTCAATGGCTGCGGCCGCTTTCCGGGTAATGAAATTCATATAGTAAATATCTTTTTCATTGAAAATCCGGTCTTTTTCAAAAATAAATGCAGAGGCCACACCAAATACATTTTCCCGAATCCTCAACGGCACCATCATGAATGACTGGACCGACGTATCCATACAACTGTTTTCAGCGGCATCCGGCATCAGGCAGGGGAATGACCCCTGTACCGCCCGTTCCTTGATATAGGATTTGATGCGATCCGGAATGTCAGAAACGAATCCATCAGGTAACTGATAATCCCCGTCCCGGGGACAGGCACTGGCCACCTGGATCAGATCACGTGTCCTTTCTGAAAAAATATGACAGAAAACCTTGTCTGCATGAAGCTCTTCCACACCAAGCTCTACGACCTTGTTGAAAACACCATGGCTGGAATCGGTCGATGAAAAATCCTCCATGACCCGGTTCAGGGTATTGACCTCTTTCACCCGTTCCACCAGCTGGTTGTTCAATTCCTTGAGACGAACCTGACGGGCCACCTCTTCCTTGAGAATCAGGTTTTCAACAAACAGTTCCCGCTCCCGGAGAATCCGGCGAAGGGTCAATTCCATCTGTTCAAGATTCACCGGTTTGATCAGATAGTCCACCACCCCGTTTTTGAGTGTCTGAATGGTATTTTCCAGAGACGGATACCCGGTCATCACCACAACCGGAAGCGTATTTTCTATCTGCCTGATTTTTTCAGCCAGCTCAAGGCCATCCATCAACGGCATATTGATATCTGTAAAAATACAGGAGAGTTGCGGCTCCTCATTTATGATATCCAGTGCCTGGGCCCCGTTTTCGGCCGTATAGACTTCATAGCCCTTTCTCGTGAAATATCCTTCGGTTACGTCACGAATACCCTCTTCATCATCCACTACCAAAATTTTTATGGATTGGTCCGTCATTGTCATACCCCATACCTGTCTGCAGAGAAATTTTCGGGATGCCGCTTCAAACTGCTGTCAATCTGTATAGGAAAGCAGTCATTTAATCAACCCCAAACAAAACTGATTTTCAATTTACGTAATATGAATATCGTTCTAAAAATGAACAATAAAAAAATCATTTGTTCTTGACATGGGCATAAAAACGAAATAATATTTTTATATCTATTAAAAACTATTCACTCATAACAGACCAACGCCCATGGATAAAATTGATATACAGATTCTGGAAATATTACAGAAAAAAGCACGGATTCCCAATGTCGAAGTTGCCAGAACCATTGGCATGGCCCCTTCAGCCGTTCTGGAGCGTATCAAAAAACTGGAAGCATCCGGGGTAATCCAGGGATATGAGGTTCGACTCAACCCGGATATGTTTCAATGTGCCCTGGTGGCTTTTGTCGAAGTCAAGGTGTCAGATCCGTCCCGTTTTCCTGAAATCGGCCGGGCGCTATCCGCCATCGATCAAGTCCAGGAGGTTCACTACCTGGCCGGGCAGGACTGTCTCATAATCAAGCTCCGGGCGAAAGACAACAAGGAACTGGAATCCCTTCTTTTAAGGCGTATAAACAATATCCATGACGTATCTGCCACCCGGACCCATATTGCTCTGTCCACTTTCAAGGAAAGCACAAAAATTGTCATCAACCCCCTTTCATGATGTCCCGGAACTGATTAAATTCTTCAGTGTCCTGATTTTACCAAAGATTAAGTGATTCAAGGAAACCGACCATGCCCATGTCCGCCGCTTTTAAACAAAGATTGTCCCGTATACTGCCGGAGGTTGTCGACACGTTCGGCACACCGTTCCATATTTATGATGAAGCAGGAATCTGCGATACCTGTGACTTCCTGAATACTGCATTTGCCTCCCTGGAAGGGTTCAGGGAATATTTTGCAGTCAAGGCCCTGCCGAACCCGGCGGTCATGACCCTGCTCAGACAAAAGGGGTTCGGCTTTGACTGCAGTTCCGTTCCGGAACTGGTGCTGGCCAGAAAAATCGGGTCCAGCGGGGACGATATCATGTTCACTTCCAACAACACCCGGATGGACCAGTTCCAGGCCGCCCTGGATCATGGGGGATCAATTCTGAATCTGGATGATCTGTCACTGATCCGGAAGCTGCCCGAAGTCCCGGAACAGATCTGTTTCCGGTATAATCCCGGCCGTGAGAGATCCGGCAATCATATTATAGGCAACCCGGTGGAAGCCAAATACGGACTCACGCGGGGACAGCTTCACACCGCCTATGAGACCGTGATTCAGATGGGCGTCAAACGATTCGGGATTCATACCATGCTGGCATCCAATGAACTGAATTATACCTATATGGTGGAGACCGCGGACATGCTTTTAAATATCATCGCCGAACTTCACCGGAAATTGTCGATTCAATTTGAATTCATCAACATCGGGGGAGGGTTGGGTATCCCCTATTCGCCCGATGACACTCCGTTTGATCTCTCCGGCATGGCACAGGGCATCACACGGTCCTTAAAAGCGTTCAGACAAACCAGCGGCTGGGCTCCCAGACTGTATATGGAAAGCGGGCGGTATATCACCGGACCCCATGGCGCTCTGGTCACCACCGTCATCAATCACAAGCAGATTTACCGTAATTATGTGGGCGTGGATGCGTCCATGTCCGCACTGATGCGGCCGGGACTTTACGGGTCTTATCATCATATCCATATCCATGGGAAAGAACATCTGCCATCCGCCGGACCGGTGGATGTGGTGGGTGGATTGTGTGAGAACAACGACAAATTCGCCATTCAGCGGGCGTTGCCTGAAACCCGTGAAGGTGATTTTCTGATCATTCATGACACCGGTGCTCACGGCCAGTCCATGGGATTCAATTACAACGGCCATTTACGACCCAAAGAACTGCTGCTGAAAAAAGACGGCAGTGTGGCCCTGATCCGCCGGGCTGAAACCATGGCCGATTATTTTGCCACCCTGGATTTTGAGCCCCGGGTCTTACCGGCATTGTGACCGGCACTTTGTTTCGGCAATAAAACAAGGAGGCCTCATGACGTATTGCATGGTCTTTGTCACCTGTAAAAATGACACCGAAGCCCGTTCCATGGCTTCAAAAATCGTTCACAAAAAACTGGCGGCCTGTGTTCAGATGAATCCGGTGATCAGTGTCTACACCTGGAAGGGAGAGGTACAGACTGAAACAGAGACGCGGCTTGTGATCAAGACCCGGACAGATCTGTACAAGGCGCTGGAATCATTTATTCAGGAACAACACAATTATGAGGTTCCCCAGATTCTGCAGGTACCGATTTCCCGGGGTCTGCCCGCATTTCTTGACTGGATCGATCAGACCACTGAACCGGGCCAGCATTCCGTCAGTTCCGGATGATTTGAAAAACAGCAATACCATTATGGTGATTCCACAGAGAGCCGCATTTTTTCTGTACTTTGCCACAAAAGTATTTCATAATGACAGGCATCAAATCCAACTTCTTTTAACAGGAGAGAAAAATTTATGGATCTCAGGGATGTCTGCCCGGAAAAACTCCTCACACCGGAACAGAGTGTCAAAAAAATAAAAAACGGGAGCCGGGTATTTATCGGTACAGGCTGTGGCGAACCCCAGAGACTGATCAAAGCCATGGTGGAAAACCAGAGCGCTCAGGATATTATCGTGTACCAGATGCTGTCATCCTCTCTGTCGAAATATATTCATGATGAAAAATTTTTATCCCGGTTTTCCATCAAACTGTTTTTCATTTCCGTGCTCATGCGGCAATCCGCTTTTGAAGGAAAGATCGATTATATCCCGGTGTATCTGTCCCAGATTCCCAAAATTTTCGAACACAGGGAAATCGGCCTGGATGTCGCGCTGATCCAGATCTGTCCGCCGGACAAACACGGATACTGCTCTTTAGGGATTTCCGTGGATATCACCTTGTCAGGCTTGAAGAACGCGGATATGGTCATCGCCCAAGTCAACCCGCAGATGCCCAGGACCTGGGGGGATTCCGTGGTGCACATCGATGAAATTGATTTTCTGGTGGAATATGACGAGCCCTTACTGGAGTCCCTTCCCAGCCAGAAAAACCAGAAAGTCATCGAGCGTATCGGGCATTACGTCAATATGCTGGTGGATGACGGCGCCACGCTTCAGATCGGATTCGGGCATCTGCCAGACGCGGTCATGCCTTACCTGGATGACAAAAAAGACCTGGGTATTCACACCCAGGTCATCACGGACGGCCTGCTGCCGCTGTTTCATAAAAAAGTGATCACCAACCGGAAAAAAAACTATCTGCCGGACCGGGTCGTTGCTTCTTTGTGCATGGGTTCCAGAGCGTTGTATGACTTTGTGGACAACAACCCCATGTTCTATTTCAAATCATCGGAATTTGTCAATGATCCCAATGTCATTGCCAAGAACGACCGGCTGATCTCCATCAGTTCCGCCCTGGAGGTGGATCTGACCGGTCAGGTCTGCACCGATTCCAAGGGATATCTGTTCTACAGCGGCATCGGAGATCAGGTGGATTTCATCCGGGGGTCTGCCATGTCCGATGGGGGGTTTTCCATTATCATCATCCCGTCCACGGCCCAGAACGACACCGTATCCCGTATTGTCCCCCACTTGAGTGAAGGGGCCGGGGTGGCCACTACCCGGGGCGACATCGACATCATTGTCACGGAATACGGGATTGCGGAAATGCGGCGCAAAAGCATTTACCAGCGGGTCATGGAGCTGGCCCAGATCGCCCATCCCAAATTCCGGAAAGAATTGATCGAAGAGGCCAAAAAACGCCATTATATTTTTCCGGATCAGGTGCCGCCCACCAGCCAGGACCTGATGTTTCTGGATTCCTACCATTATTCCCTGAAACTGGAAAACGGCAAAGACATTCATTTCCGTCCCTTGCTGCCGTCTGATGAATTCGAATCCCGGCATTTTTACTATTCACTCCAGGAAGATTCCATCTACTACCGGTTTTTCAACAAGCGCAAGGTGTTTTCCAGGGAGATGCTCCAGCAGCAATGGGCTGAGGTGGATTACCGGAGGAACATGACCTTGATCGGGGTCATGCAGGCAGGTCAGCGCAAACAGATCGTCGCCATCGGTTCCTATGCCGAAGCCACGGAAAATGCTGCGGAGGTGGCTTTCCTGGTAAAGGAAAACCTCCACGGCATGGGCATCGGCTCTTTTCTGCTCAAAACCCTGGAAGAGATCGCAAAGGAAAACAATTACACCCGATTCATCGCCACGGTACTGGCGGAAAACCGTAAAATGCTCAAAGTGTTCCAGAAACGGTATCCAAACGCCAAATTCATCCGCTCCGGCAGTGGAGAGATCGAAGTGGAAATGCCCTTTGAGTGATCGGGGTGTCTATTTCCTGTTTTTGGAACTCAATTCCGGAAAATCCCAGTAAAAGTATTCCTGGAAATGGCCCGATCCGGTCGGATCCGATTTGGTCGCCGTCATTTCCCGCAGTTCGATGCGCCGGATCTTGCCGGAAATGGTCTTGGGCACTTCGGTCACGAACTCAATGATTCTGGGAATCTTGAATTTTGCCAGAATATTGGTGGTGTGTTTGAACAGTTCCAGTGCCATGTCACGGTTGCCTTCAAATCCGGGACTCAGGATGACATAGGCCTTCACCAGCTGGTACCGGTGGGGATCCGGCGCCCCCACCACCGCAGTCTCGGCCACCGCCGGATGCTCGATCAGGGCACTTTCCACTTCAAAGGGACCGATACGGAAATCCGAGGACTTGATGACGTCATCGGCCCTTCCCACAAACCACCAGTATCCATCTTTGTCAAACGACGCCCGGTCCCCGGTATAATAAAAATGATCCACAAAAACGGAACTCATTTTCTCCGGATTACCGATATACTCGGAAAACAGGCCGATGCCCCGCCATCGGTCCAGCTTGACCACAATATGCCCCACCGTATCCGGGGTGGTGATCTCATTGCCTTCATCATCGGCCAATGCCACATCATACATGAATGACGGGATACCGAATGACCCGGACCGCATCTTGTCGGCCATCCAGGGCGGATTGCCGATCATGGCGGTGGATTCGGTCTGCCCGTAGAAGTCCCGGATCCGGGTGCCGGTATGTTTTTCCCACCGGTTGATCACGTCCGGGTTCAACGGCTCGCCCGCTGATACGGACTGGCGCAGTCCGGCCAACCGGATGCCGGACAGATCCGAATTCACAAACATCCGCCAGGCTGTTGGCGGGGCACAGAACGTGGTGACCTGGTGTTTTTCCAGGGCGTTGAGATACAGCCCCGGATCCAGCGCAGTAAAGGAAAACGCGGTAACGGTCGCGCCCACATTGAACGGCACGAAAAAAGAGGACCAGGACCATTTGGCCCAGCCGGGAGCACTCAGATTATGATGGATATCGTCGGGTCTGACACCTGTGATGACGCTGGTGGACAAATGACCCAGGGGATATGACACCGCGGTGTGTCCTACGCGTTTGGGAAGTCCGGTGGTGCCGGAAGTGAAAAAGCAGAACAGGATGTCATCCGACCGGGTGGGTGCGGTCGGAGCTTCCATGGATTGACTGGAGATCTCATCAAATCCGGTCCAGCCCTCTCTGGTACCGAGTACCAGCTTGATTTTGGGATGGATACCGGTCTGTTCGGCTGCCTGATCGATAAAAGCGGCACTGGCTTCATCCGCCAGCACCACATCCGGCGGATAGGTTTCAAACCGGTATTCCATTTCCCTTGGGGTCATGGTCGTGGCCGTAGGCACCGCCACGATACCGGCTTTGATGCAGGCAAGGCTGGAAAACCACATTTCAGGGACAACAGGGGCCATCATATACATGTTCTGTTTGTGACCCACCCCGTTTTCCGCCAGAAAATTCACCAGCTGATTGGCTTTCTGTATCATCTCCAGATAGGAGAATGACCGGGTGTCGCCGGTATGGATATCATGCCAGATCAACGCGGTTTTATCAGGATGTTCATTGATATGAAACGCTTCAAAAATCTGTCCCACCCAGTTGAAATGATCCGGAATCGGCATCTGGTTCAACGTGGTGAAAAAAGTCCTTGCCCTGTCTTCTTTCCGGGAATCATCCGCCATCTGGTTGATGCGTATCAATTCCTGATAAAGTTCTTTCATACCGGTAAACACTCCTTGCAATCCATATAAATGTTATATATAGCATCAGACCGAAACAGACTGCTTCATCGCACATGGCCACGACCCTTGTCAAGGCTTTGCTACAACTTATAACAAAATTATGCGAAAGGAACGGCATCCTGTGGCAACCAGCGATTTCACCCTGATCATGGCCCCCCTCCAGGGATTCACGGATGTCACGTTCAGAAATGTGTATGCCAGGCATTTTGCGGGTGTGGATGAAGCCCTGGCCCCGTTCATCTCCACCATGGGACAACAGCGCCTCAAACCGTCCCGTCTCAGGGATGTGGCCTTGCAGTACAACCAGGCCCTGCCGGTCACCCCGCAGATTCTGGGCAATACGGCAGAGGAGTTTATCTTTCTGGCCCGGCACCTTGCCGACATGGGGCATACACGGGTTAACTGGAACCTGGGATGCCCCCACTCCAAGATTGCCAAAAAAATGCGCGGATCCGGCCTGCTGATGTTTCCGGAAAAGATCGATGCACTGCTGGAAAAAATTGTCTCACAGATCCCGGTGCCGCTGTCCGTGAAAATCCGCCTGGGCCGGAAGGATAAAGAAGAGGGCCATGACCTGATCCAGGTATTGAACCGCCACCCGCTGGACCATGTGATCCTGCATCCCCGCACCGGGATTCAGATGTACCGGGGAGAGGCGGATCTTGATGCGTTCGAGGCGGCCATGGACGCCTGTGTGCACCCGTTTGTGTACAACGGAGATATTACGGATACGACGTCATTTTCACGGGTGAGGCGCCGATTTCCCGATATCCGCCGGTTCATGATCGGCCGGGGAATTCTGGCCAATCCGTTTCTGCCCGAGGAGATCAAAAAGATGTCATCGAACCCGGACTGCCGCCTGTCAAGGCTTCAATGCTTTCACGACGATCTGATGGCCGCATATGCGGACCGGTTTTCCGGTCCCGGCCATCTGATCGGCAGAATGAAAGGATTCTGGCATTATCTGGGTCCTTCATTCAAAAATCACCACCAGGCTTTAAAAAAAATTCTGAGATCCCCTTCTGTTGAGGCCTATTCCGGTCATGTGGCCGATTTTTTCGGTGCCGACCCGCAATTTACCCCCTGAATCGCTGCCGCCCACACCCGGGAGGCGCCTGCAACAAATCCCTGGTGGATCGGGTCAAACACCCTTTATAAAAGACTGTCATCCTTTTTTGTCAGTTGCCGACGGCGGGCGGTGATCCATGATGGTTGTGGTCTGTTCTGTTTCAGATTTCTTGCCTGTCACCTGACAGGCATCGCGCATTCAGGTGGAAATTCCCATTTTTGGCAGAATATAAATCTGCAGCAGCAGATAAATTCCCACGAACCCGATGATCCAAAGCATTTCCTTCATAAGCCCTCCTGTTAAATATAATGTATACATCTATATATTAATCACAAACCAGACTGGATTCAACCCATGGTCATCATATCCCTTATCTTTAAAAAACGGTTCAGGCTGCCTGGAATCATCATTAAAAACATGTTCGGCCTATTGACAGGAACGGCGCAATGAATAGTTTTGTTTTTATATGTTTAGCATTTCCTCATTTTGATTTTTTTGTTGGAACCATTGAATGGAGATGTACAATGCCGATTTATGAATACCAGTGCAGTACCTGCAAACATGAATTTGAAAAACTGGTGTTTGCGGGCGATACACCTGATATCACCTGTCCGGAATGTAGAAGCCGGGATGTCACAAAAAAAATGAGTGCGGTAAGCTTTATGGGCAAAAGCATGGGTACCTGCGCGGCAGATGCCCCTAAAGGGTTTTCATGAGCCGGTTAACCTTCGGGACAGCCGGGCGCCGTCCATGTCTGCAAAACGATCCTGACAGCAAATTAGCTTGCAAAACAATTATTTATGTATATGATAGAGGCTGATTTGACGGATATATTATCATTTGTACCCCTAACATTCTAATGGGAGAGTTCCAATGAACAAAAAAATTCAGAATATTCTTTTTGCCTCTGACCTGTCTGTGGACATTAAGCCGGTTTTCGAACAGGCCGTTACCATGGCCACTTACACCGGCGCCAATCTGATTGTTCTTCATGTGATGGAAGAAGCCAGCCCGTCTGCTCAAAGACAGGTGAAAATGGCATTTGGTGAAAACCTTTACAAAGAAATCAGGGCCAAACACAAAACCGGCGCTCAGGATCTGCTCATCGGCAAAAATGTGGATGCAGTGAAAATCCGTCAGGCCATTGCCGGCTTTTTTGAAGACCGTGAAAAAACCCCGGCCGATGCAGAGTCCCCCATCAAGAAAATCCTTGTGGCTGAAAGCCATTCCATCGCGGATGAAATTGTATCCACCGCCGTGGAAGAAGACTGTGCGTTCATCGTCATGGGTTGCAGACAACAGGGACTGGTGGCAAAAGCCATGGGTGACAAACTGGTCCGCAAAGTATTGAAACGGTCCTCGGTTCCCGTGTTCGTGGTTCCACGTGACAGGGAATAACCTCAGATCTCACGTGTCGTATTTCTTTTCTCACTTCCCCGCGAAAATGTCACTGCAATTCCGATGGCAGCCAGACCCGTTCCGGCTGCCATCACATGCCTGAATCCGGCCATGAATGCCGGAGTCATTTCAGGGACATACCTGTCCATACCTTCCCCTTGAAGTGACAGAAACGCAGAAAAAATCGTTCCAGCCAGCGCCACACCGAAGACCATACCCACGGTTCGGGCAGTAGCAATCGAACCGGATGCGATGCCCCGCTGATGGACAGCCACTGCACCCATGATAGTGGTATTGTTGGGAGAGACAAACAAGGCCGTGCCGATACCCGCCAGAGCCATGCGCCATACAATGGCGGAAATGACGGGTTCCGGAGACAAAAAAATCAGAACAACCAAAGACACACACATGAAGGTCATACCCAGGGTACACAGCAACCTGGATCCCAGGCGGTCCGCCAGCATTCCGGAAACCGGTGAAATAATCAGCAGAAACAGAAACGGTACAATCATGATAAGTCCGGTGATGGATGCGGAAAATCCTCCCGGGTAAGTGAGATAGAAAGGCATCATGAAAACCAGGAGAAACAGACTGGCAAAAAGAATGCCCGTTGATATCAACGGCAGAATGAACAGCCGGATTTTCATCAATCCCAGGTCCAGCAGCGGATGGGGACTGTGCGTTTCATTCTTCACAAACCCAAGGCCGCTGATGATGGCCGTCGCAAGCCCCAGCCCGGTTTTCAGAGAAATCATCCCCCAGTCCGGAATCCTTGTCAGCGTAATGATCAGGCTGCACAAAAAAACGATCAGCAGAAGGCTGCCTGCTTTATCCAGAGGTTCCCGGCTCCCGTTACCGCCCGGCAGATCCCTGAGCACGAGCATGCCGGCCGCCACCGCCATTATGCCGATGGGGATATTGATATAAAAAATCAGACGCCAGGAGAAATATGCCAGAATCATTCCTCCGGCCAGGGGTCCCAACGTCAACCCCATTGCGACCACTGCCCCCATCATGCCCAGGGCCTTGCCCCGTTCCGTCTGCGGGAACGCATCCACCACCATCGCCGGGGAACAGGCCATGAGCATGGATGCGCCGATTCCCTGCAGTGCCCTTGCGCCCACCAGCATCCAGGATGTCCAGGCCTGACCGCATAAAAAAGATCCCCCGGTGAATACCAGAAATCCAATCACATAAATCTGTCTGCGGCCGCGAATGTCCGACAGCCTCCCGAATGTCAGCAGCAGCGAAGACACAGTGAGCAGGTATACCACCATCACCCATTTGACTGTTCCCACATCGGAATTCAGATCTTCCATAATATAGGGCAGTGCCACATTGACGATACTTGAGTCCAGCGTAGACATGAAAATGGAAATTCCCACCAGTATGAACACCTGCCATTTTTTACTCCCGATTCCCATGCTCCTCTCACTCCATTGTTTTGATTTGTCACAGAATATGGTATATTGCCTCCAATAACAAGACAATAGAAAAGGAGCTTCATGACAACCATCAATGATGTGGTATTGATCTACATGGAAGATGCACCCATATCCTTTGCACGGATTGAAAGTATTGTTCCGGATCCGAAAAAAGGCTGGTTCCAGATTAAACTGCTCATGCTTCAGATCCCGTTGCAGACCGTCACATGGATATTGAAAGATGCGTACATCAACGGAGAGGAATTCCAGATGAACGGGAAGCAGATGCGCCTGGAAACCATTCATGCCCCAAAGGAAACCCCTTTTTTCAACCAGGACCCGGATTCAGATGATCAAAAAACAGCTCCTTCGGCAAAGGCCACTTCCCGGTCACAGAAAAAAACCGACAACATTATCTCTCTGGCGGATCTGAAGAAAAAAAAATCATGAACAAGTCCCGGACGGAACCTTGCTCCGGTTTTTCCCAGGCTGATATCCAGACGTGGAAAATCGGATCTTTGTGCATCCATGGAAAAACCTTTCTGGCACCTCTGGCCGGTATCACCAATCTGCCGTTTCGACACCTGGTCAAAGAGTGTGGCGCTGCGGTTGTATGTTCGGAGATGATCAGTGCCAAAGGGCTTTTTTACAATTCGGAGAAAACCCGGTTCCTTCTGTCATCCTGTCCGGAAGAACGCCCCGTGTCCGTTCAGATCTTTGGTGCAGAACCCGATATCATGGCCCGGGCCGCCGCAGAAATCACTACCATGGGGACCGCAGATATCCTTGATATCAATTTCGGGTGCAGCGTTAAAAAGGTACTCAGGCAGGGGGCCGGTGCCGCCCTGATGAATGATCTCACCTTGAGTCGAAACATCATCCAGGCGGTCCGGCAGGCGACCCCCCTGCCAATGACCATCAAAATGCGATCCGGGTGGGATCCCTCCGGTTTTCAGGCGTTTGCCCTGGCTGCCATGGCTGAAGAAGAAGGCGTAGATGCGGTTATTTTTCATCCGCGCACCGCCACACAGGGCTTCAAAGGCCATGCGGACTGGAACCTGATTCAACGGTTGAAACACCAAACCGGCCTGCCGGTGATCGGGAACGGCGATATTCTCACGCCGTCCGATGCATTGACAATGCTGAAACAGACCGGTTGCGATGCGGTGATGATCGGCCGGGGCGCCATGACCAATCCCTTTCTTCCCTGGCAGGTGGAAACCCTCATTGCTCATGGTGTCAGCCCTCCTGTCACCGCAGCAGACATCTTCAGGAAAATGGAACGGCTCACCCGGTTGTATGTCGACTATTTCGGGGAGACCACCGCATGCCGGCTGCTCCGGGGACGGCTGCCCTGGTTTGTCAAAGGAATGCCCGGATGCACTGAAATTCGAAAATCGCTGTCCCGGATCTCTTTCACGAATCAAGCCATTGAACTGATCCAAGATTATGAATATCGCCTCAGTTTGTAAATCCCGTTCATTTAAACGAAATCTGATTTATCGCTGCTGAAAATCGCAAAAAGACCTTGACAAAGAAACAAAAAAACAGGATATATATTTATAGCATTTTAAATAAATGCCATATTCGGAAAAAATTCCGGGTCACTTTCTAAAAAACCAAATAAGATTTTTACTTGCGAAAATCAGGCCATTTTCACGGAAAGAAAAACGTTTCAAGGAGAACATGAACTAAATGAATGATTTTTTACACAGCCTGCGTAATGGACAGGCGGAAAAACAGCGTGCTCCCAAGACACGTAAAAGCCATGACAATTCATATCAATATAACACCGCGCCCAGGTACCATTCTTACAGCAACGGGTATCAAAACCCCAGAAATCCCAATATCAAGCGGCAGCCCATTCCTCCCGGACCCATGGGAAATCAGCTCCCGCCTGAAGATCCCGGCATCACTCTGCTTGCGGATGCCATTGAAAACCTGACGCACCACGTAGAAATTTTGATCAAAAACCAGGAATACATGTCCAGCATTCAGGAGCGCACCGCTGATGTGATCGAACGCCAGGCATTTGCCATCGAACATATCGTAAGGCACCTGCGCCTGGATCAAGACCCCCCGCAGTCAGCTGACATGCCCCCGGAAATGCGTTATGATGCAATACAGGAATCTGAAGAGGAGCAGGAAACATCCCCGGAGAAACCCATGGATGCCATGCCCTCCCAGGCGGGCAGCATTTCGCCTCAATTTCCTGAAACCGCTGCGCCCGGCCCACATCACCCGGACATGAAAACCAAACGCCGGGTGATCAGAAAACGCAGAAAAACCGCAGAGGAAAAGACGGCCACAGCGGCTGCCACAGACACCGCGTCACTGCTTCCCCGGGAAGAAATCTTGAACATCATCCAGACCATGAGAAATGAGGGGGCAACCTACGATCAAATCGCCAAACACCTGGTGGATTTAGGCCAGCCCACATTCTCAGGCCGGGGAGAATGGCACGCACAGACCATTCACCGGTTGTGCAGCAGGAAATAATCCGGTCCATACCCAACCGCAAGGCAGCGAATCGAGGTTTACCGGGTTCGATGCCTTGCGTTGTTTTTTACGGATTCGGCGTGAGCCGGTCCAGATAGACATCCCATTCCCATGGCAGCATCTGCTTTTTTTTTGAGTTACAGTCTTTACAGCAGGGCACCAGATTGAATTTTTCCGACCGCCCCCCCCGAATCAGCGGTATCAGGTGGTCCATGGTCAACTCTGACGCCAGAAACTGTTGACCGCAATAATGACAGATGCCTCTAGCACATTTGCGCTTCCACCACTGACTGTGTCTCAGTTTTCTGGCTTTGGCCCGTTCTTTTTTCAAAACCGCGTCGTCCACGAAAAAATCCGGTTCCATCACTGCCCTCAATACCCGAATTCGTTGAGTATCCGCTGATTACTCACCCAGTCTCTGGTGACCTTCACAAACAGCTTGAGCAGCACTTTTCTTCCCAGCATTTTTTCCATATCCAATCTCGCCCGGGTGCCGATGGCAGACAGCATAGCCCCTTTTTTTCCGATGATGATGCCTTTCTGGGAATCCCTTACCACATGAATACTGGCATGAATCACAATGCAGTTTTTTTCCACCTCAAAGGCATCCACCGTCACTGCTGATGAATAGGGAATTTCCATGCCGGTGAGGCGAAACACCTTCTCCCGGATAATCTCTTTGACCAGAAATTTCTCGGAGACATCGGTAAAGGTGTCTTCCGGATACAGGCGGGGGCCTTCCGGCAGGTGGGTTTCCACTTCATCCATGAGTCGGTCCACCTGAATGTTCTGCCTGGCGGATATGGGAACCACCGCCGCGAATTCAAACACCGGGGACAGCGCTTTTGCCCGTTCAAACACAGTTTGCTTCCCCGCCAGATCAATCTTGTTCAGCACCAGAATCACTGGTTTGCCCGCCTGCTTCAGCCGGGCCAGAATCATATTTTCCGATGCATGGTTGCAGGAAACCGTATCCAGTATAAACAATACCAGATCCACATCCTCCACAGCCTGCAGGGCCTGATCCACAATCCGTTTATTGAGAAGGGTGCCGCTCTTATGGATGCCGGGGGTATCCACAAACACAATCTGGGATCCGGACCGGTTGACGATACCCAGGATCCGGTCCCTTGTGGTCTGGGGTTTTTTGGAGGTGATGGAAATTTTCTGCCCCAGCACCTGATTCAGGAGCGTGGATTTCCCGGCATTGGGAGCCCCGATAATGGCTGCAAAACCGGATCTGAAATTTTTCTGCATCAGTCTGTTTCCTCCCCTTGGCCTTCATGCCATGCGATCAGATGATTGATTTCATCCAGTATGGTTTCCCTTCCCACACGGGTCTTGGCGGAAAACAGGATAACCTCACCGGCACTTCGGTTCATTTGAGAACTGATGGCCGCCGCCCTTTTCTGCTGCTGCGTCCTGGACAGTTTGTCCGTTTTGGTGAGTACCACCAGATACGGCATGTCATGGGATATCAGCCAATGGGCCAGATTGCGCTCTTCTTCCCGGGGATCCCGGCGAATGTCGATGATCAAAACCAGCCCCAGAAGATTGGTTCGATGAGTCAGATACCTTTCCACCATGGGCTGCCAGGCGGCCCGGATCTTTTTGGATACCTTGGCATAGCCGTATCCGGGCAGGTCCACGAAAGACACGGCATCATTGATGAGAAAAAAATTGATCAGCTGTGTACACCCCGGCCTGGAACTGGTCTTCACCAGATCTTTCCGTTGGATCAGGGTATTGATCATTGAACTTTTCCCCACATTGGACCGGCCGGCAAATGCGATTTCAGGCACCGTGTAATCCGGAAACTGATCTGGTTTTACCGCGCTTTTCACAAATTGGACATCACGGATCTTCATGATACCGTCGCAAGATAACCGGCCATCCGGTCCATGCCCCGGGTCAGGTTTTCCAGGGAATTGGCGTAGGAAAATCTGAGATATCCTTCCCCGTTGGCCCCGAAATCGATGCCCGGTGTCACCCCGATATGGGCTTTCTCCAGAATATCAAATGCCAGGCCATAGGAATCCGTGGATATATGTTTCACATTGACAAAGATATAAAACGCACCCGTAGGAGGCACCTTGACCGCAAGCCCCATGTCATTGAGCCGCTGAAGCATGTAAAGCCGACGCCGGTTGTAAACTTCTTTCATCTGCTGAGTGTCTTTGTGGGCCTCTTTAAGGGCCGCCACCCCGGCCAGTTGCGTCACGGAATTGGCACAGATGAAAAAATTCTGCTGTAGCACCTGAAGCGCCCGGACAAATTCAAGCGGTGCGATCAGATATCCCAGGCGCAGGCCGGTCATGGCAAAGAGTTTAGAAAATCCATTGAGCACAAACGCATGGGGTGTATACTCCAGAATGGAATGTTCCCGGCCTTCATAGACCAGGCCATGGTAGATTTCATCGGAAATGATGTATACGCCGTGTTTTTCCGCAACAGCCACAATTTCCTTCATCCGGTCATCAGGAATCACGTTTCCGGTGGGATTGGACGGGGAATTGATGAAAATCGCTTTGGTTTTCGCTGTGATCTTTGACTCGATGGTTTCCGGGGTGAACACGAATCCTTCATCCTCAAATACCGGGACAAACACCGGCACGCCCTGGACATAATGGATGAAATTGGCGTAACAGGCATAATGCGGATCAGACACAATGACTTCATCCCCGGGGTTCACCAGCGCGGAAAACAGCAGCAGCATGGCCGGCGATGTCCCGGACGTCACCAGGATCTGTCCCGGATCCACCGATGTGCCGTAAGTGTCTTTGTGATACTGGGCAATGGCTTCCCGCAGCCGGATATCCCCGAGGCTGTGAGTGTAGCTGGTGGCATGGCAGTCCAGGGCCGCCCGGGTCGCCTGGTTCACACATTCGGGCACATCAAAATCCGGTTCTCCGATTTCCATGTGAATCACATCAATCCCGGCCGCCTCCATCTGATGGATCTTCTCCATCACATCCATGACAATAAATGGTTTGATCTGTTCACACCGTGTGGCAGGTTTCATTTTACAGTACCTTGTTCAAGGGATATTCAATAATGCCTTCAGCTCCCTGCTTGAGCAGCTGGGGGATCAGGTCCCTGACATATCTGGTATCAATGATGCTCTCTACCGAAAACCAGTCGGACTGGTACAGAGATGCAATCGTGGGGGCGTTCAGGCTGGGCAGCAGAGAGACAATTTTAGCGATTTTCTTTTCCGGCACATTCATTTTTATCCCAACCATCCTGTCCGCCACCAGAGCGCCCTGGAGCAGCTGGGCAATCTGTTCTATTTTTTCCTTTTTGACGGGATTCTGCCAGGCTGTTTTGTTGGCGATAAGCTGCGTGTTGGTTTCCATGACCTCATGAATCACGCGCAGGTTGTGGGCTCGAATCGTACTTTCGGTTTCTGTGATCTCCACGATGGCATCGGCCAGGCCGGACACGATCTTTGCTTCAGTGGCGCCCCAGGAGAACTTCACCGTGACATCGATATTGCGTTCCTTGAAAAACCGCTGGGTGAACTTCACCAGTTCCGTGGAAATGGTTTTGCCTTCCAGATCCTTCAGCGTTTGAATCGGGGAGTCGTTGGCGACCGCCACCACCCACCGGGCCGGACGGGCGCTGACCTTGGAATAAACCAGGTCCGTCACCACATGGACATCAGACTCATGTTCCGCCACCCAGTCCAGACCGGTGAGACCGGCATCGATGACACCGGTCTCCACGTTAATGGACATTTCCTGGGCCCGGCACAATGCACATTCGATGGTGTCGTCATCAATGTCGGGAAAATAACTTCTGCCTTCTACATTGATTTTCCATCCGGAACGTCTGAACAGGTCAATGGTCGCATTTTGAAGGCTTCCCTTGGGAATGCCCAGTTTTAATATTTTTTCCATTATTTATACACCTTTTCGGGATCAAACGACTTGTGTTCGACAATCTTGAGTTCATTTCCATCCACGGCCCGGTAAAAACAGCTTTTATATCCCTTGTGACAAGCCCCGCGCCCGGCCTGTTCCACTTTTAACACCACAGTATCCAGATCGCAGTCCACCCGGATCTCCTTGACATGCTGCACATGACCCGATGACTCTCCTTTTGTCCATAATTCATTGCGCGAACGACTGAAATAGGTGGCTTTTTTTGTCTCAAGGGTTTTTTCAAACGCAGCATGGTTCATATAGGCCAGCATCAATATCTGACCGGTGGCGGCATCTTGAACAATGGCAGGAATCAGTCCCCCTGATTTTTCAAAATCAAGCTGAAACATGGGTCGATTTATTTCCTTTTTTTTATCATGTTAACCCAAACTTAATAATTTAACCAAAATTCCATAAAAAGTCAATTTATAAACCATCCTGATTTTTGCAGGGCGGGTATCTGGACAAAGGTATAATCGTCCTGGTTGATGTTATGCAAAAAAAACGGTATGATCGCACACTGAATTCACGGTTTGCGTGATCGTCCTCACAGGGAGGGGGTCTGCCGGAAACCGAAAACTTACGAACACTTTGAAACAGGTTTTCATACAATTATGGTCAGCAGGAAAACCAGATCCGAAATTTTGAAAAAACGAAAAAAAAAAGAAACCCGCCGAATGCTCTCTGTTTTCAAATGGGGCATTGTTTCTATTTTTACATTCATGCTCCTGACTGCGGGTGGACTGGTCGGACTTTATGTCTATCTGAGCCGCAGTCTGCCTGAAATCAACTCGTTGGAAGATTATCAGCCGTCCACGGTTTCCTATGTATTTTCCGATGACGGCAGAAAAATCGGTGAGTTCTACAACGAACGCCGGATTGTCATCCCTTTGTCAGACATGCCAGGTCATCTGATCAACGCATTTGTTGCCGCGGAAGATTCCCGGTTCCGGGAACATCCGGGAATTGACGTTCAATCCATTTTGCGGGCGTTTATTAAAAATTTTCAGGCCGGCACCATCACCCAGGGTGGCAGCACCATCACCCAGCAGGTCACCAAATCCTTTCTTCTGACACCGGAACGGACCTATACACGAAAACTTAAAGAAGCGATCCTGGCCTACCGCATAGAAAAAAAATTCACCAAGGACCAGATTTTGTACCTGTATCTGAATCAGATCTATCTGGGCCACGGGGCTTACGGGGTTGAATCGGCTGCGGAAAATTATTTCGGCAAACACGCCAGAGATCTGAATCTGGCTGAATGCGCCATGCTGGCGGGCCTCCCCCAGGCTCCCAGCCGGTATTCCCCGTTTCAATTTCCAGACCGGGCCAAACAACGGCAGATCTATACCTTGAACCGCATGAAGGAAGAAGGCATGATCTCCAATATGGAGGTCACCGAAGCCATTGATATGCCGCTGGATATCAAGCCGCGCAAGAACTGGTTCATCGAACGGGTTCCTTTTTATACAGAGCATGTCCGGCGCTACGTAGAAAAAAAATACGGTGCGGATGTCCTTTACAATCAGGGGCTCCAGATCCATACGGCCGTGAACATTGAATTCCAGAAAATGGGTCGGAATGCTGTCAATCAAGGCTTGATGGATCATGACCATCGCATGGGATACCGGGGGCCGTCCGGACAGATTCCCCTCTCCCAAATCGAACCGTTCTGCGCCGTTGAAGCGGAAAAAATTCAGGAAAGCCTCCTGAACCAGGGGGATGTTTATACCGGTGTGGTCCTGAAAGTCGATGATCAGAAAGAAATGACCGTTGTCCGTGTGGGCAGTTTTGAAGGCATCATCCGGCTTAAAACCATGATCTGGGCGCGCCGGCCGGATCCGAAAATCGCCTATTATGAATCCAGGGTAACGGCCCCGTCTCATGTTTTGGAACCTGGAGATATCATCCAGGTCAAAGTCAACGCCTTGTCGGAAAGCGGGGCTGATTATGAATTCACTCTATACCAGGAACCCGTTGCCCAGGCCGCGCTGTTGAGTATCGAGGCGGAAACCGGCCATGTCAAAGCCATGATCGGCGGAAGAGATTACCGGGACAGCCAGTTCAACCGGGCTTATCAATCGCTGCGGCAGCCCGGGTCCGCGTTCAAGCCCATCATTTATGCCGCTGCGCTGGACAAGGGATATACCCCTGCAACCGTGATCATGGATTCGCCGGTGGTATACGAGGATGCTGAAAGAGATTTCATCTGGAAACCCCAGAATTACGCAGAAACATTTTATGGCCCCACCCTGTTCAGAGAAGCCCTGGTGCATTCCCGGAATGTGGTCACCATCAAAATTCTTCAGGATATCGGCATTTCCTATGTGACCGATTATGCCAGAAAACTGGGGATCACATCGGATATCAGCCAGGATCTTTCCATCGCGCTTGGATCTTCCGGTGTTTCCCTGCTTGAAATGGTCAATGCCTATGCCGTGTTTTCCAATCTCGGATACTTTATTGAACCTGTGTTTATTACCGAAATTTTTGACCGCCACGGCAATCTGCTGGAAAGCTCACAGCTGGTGCGGAAAAAAGTCATTGACATGAGTACCGCTTTCATCATGACCCATCTTATGGAAAGTGTCGTCAAATCCGGCACCGGTCAGCGGGTCAGGGCGCTGAAACGGCCGGTTGCCGGAAAGACCGGCACTACCAACAACCTCTATGATGCCTGGTTTCTTGGATATACTCCGAGATACACCACCGGCGTCTGGGTGGGGCTGGATCAGGGAGGCTCGCTGGGAAAAGGGGAAACCGGTTCCAGAACCGCCAGCCCCATATGGCTGGATTACATGCAGCAGGTCCTGGAAGGAAAGCCTGTCAGAACCTTTACTGTGCCGGACGGAGTGGTATTTGCCAAAATCGATGCTGAAACCGGATTGCTGCCCATCAAGGAATCGAAGAAAACCTTTTTCGAATGTTTCAAGGAAGGTACGATTCCCACCGAATACACGTCCAGACCGGACACAATCATCAACACGGACGATCTCTTCAAACAGGGGATTTAACGACGTTCACCCCGTCGGTCTCCATGGCCGGATCAACCCGGATGTGAAAATCAATTTCTGGAAATTGTTGTTTCAACCGGATCAGATTGCGGTTCCTGTCCCCCCGCAACCGGGATTCCCTGGAAGGATGAACCTGCAGGTGTACCTTTCCGGAACAGCGGGCCGTCCCGAGCGCCTGGATTTTTTGAACAGTATGCTGGTAAAAAATTTTGGAAAGAACCAGATGCCCGAAAGCCGGATGGCAGGGTCCGGCCAGAACCGACCCCATCCCCGGATCCGACATCTGAACCCCCATGCGGATCACTTTCACACCGGCCTGGGTAAAAATACGATATGCCCGGCCGGTGACATCAACCGCCTGATCCACGGTCAGAGGGTGATAGGTCCCGTCACGATACCATCGGGCCAGCCGGGTATTTTTCAACACCAGGACCGGATAGATCCGGGCTGTTGATGGATTCATTTCCGCAAGAACACGTGCGGTCTGAATCGCGCCTTCCCGGGTATCTCCCGGAAGCCCCGCCATGATCTGTACCCCGGCGTTCATTCCAAATACGTTGAGCAGGCCCATGGCCCGGCAGGTATCATTCCGGGTATGGCCCCTTTTCACCCTTGCCAGTACTTGATCATCCATGGATTGAACCCCCAGTTCAACCAGGTTGACCGGATATGCCCCGATCTGTTCCAGCCGATCGCTGGTCACGGTATCCGGGCGTGTTGAAAACCGGATGCCCTGGACGGCCCCGATGTCGACAAACGGCCGGACGCTTTCCAGCAGATCCGTGATATGTCCGGGTGCCAGTCCCAGGAAATTGCCGCCGAAAAATGCCACTTCCACCCGGGATCGCGGCTTCGAAAGGGTCAGGTAAGTCTGGATGATCTCAGCCACCCGCCTGGCATCCGGCAGCAAT
This sequence comes from Desulfotignum sp., assembly GCA_032250905.1. GTDB lineage: Bacteria > Desulfobacterota > Desulfobacteria > Desulfobacterales > Desulfobacteraceae > Desulfotignum. The sequence goes on from JAVVEQ010000008.1 coordinate 23,820, forward strand.
GACTGTTCTCCGGTAATGGCCTTCTGGTTGCAGAACACACATCGGTGAGGGCATCCTGAGTGAGGAATGAATACCGGAATGACCAGAGGAGAATCGGTCATCAGCTCAACATTTTTTCAGCAGCTTCAAGGCTTTCCCTGCGGCATCCTGTTCCGCTGCTTTTTTGGATTTGCCAAACCCCTGAGTATGTATATGGGCCAGTTCCAGGCAGATTTCAAAGGTTTTGTCATGATCCGGGCCGAATTCCCGGGTCACCGTATACACCGGGGCCTGGGAAAACACTTCCTGGGCATACTCCTGGATACTGCTCTTGTAATCCACAGTATGATCTCTGGACAGGACCTGATCCACCACGTCTTCAAACAGGTTCTGAACCAGATCGCAGGTGATATCGAACCCGGCATCCAGGAATATGGCTGCCACCACTGCTTCAAATGTATCGGAAAGAATGGAATTTTTGTCCGCACCGCCGGAACCGGCTTCTCCCTTTCCCAACCGGATAAACCGGCCCAGATCAATGGATCGGGCCATATCCGCCAGAGAGGGTTCACTCACCAGGGTCGAACGGAGCCGGGACAATTCTCCTTCCTTTCTGGCTGGACTTCGCTGCATGAGAATATGGCCCACACACAGACCCAGGACCGCGTCTCCCAGAAACTCAAGCCGTTCGTTGTCTGAATTGCACACCGTCTGATTCTCGTTCAAAAAGGACCGGTGGCACAGCGCTGTCTGAAGCAGGGACCGGTCCAGGAACCGATGGCACAGATTGGTTTCCAGAATATCCAGCCGGTCATGAAGATTGCGCATGGCAATCACCCGGTCGGTCAATGCCTTGAAACAGGTAAAAGGAACCCGGATGTTGTCTTTCCCCCGGCCCAGACGCACCCCTGGGTTGAAACTACCGTGGAAGTCCGATCCCCCGGTGACCAGTAATTTCTTTTTCCGGGCCAGGGCCTTGAAATATGTGGTTTTCCGGGAGTCATGGTCGGTATAGAAGACCTCGATCCCCTGAAGCCCATGTCCCACTAAAGTATCCACAAACCGTTCCAGGTCTCCGGTGGCTTTGAATGACAGCAGCCCGGGGTGGGCCAGCACCGGAACCCCTCCGGCATCCAGAATCGTCTGGATGGCTGTGTCACAAGGTATTTTGTGTTTTTTCACATACGCGGGGCATCCGTTCCCCAGAAATTGATCAAACGCGTCACTGAATGATGAAACCATTCCTTTTTTCACCATCATTTCGGCAATATGGGGTCGGCCGATCTGACGGGTCTTGAAATGCGCCGTCAACTCATCCATGGTGATATCCAGCCCCAATTGCTGCAGTTGCTGAATAATTTTTGGATTGCGTTGTTTCCGGGCGGTTTTCGCTGTTGCCAGAACCTGGTTCAACTGCCGGTCATACAGGGAAAAGCCGTAACCCAGCAGATGAACACTCCCGACCCCGTCAAACTCTTTTGGCGGTTCACAGGAAATCTCCACCCCGGTGATGAACTCCACTGGAAAGGCATGCAGATGATCCAGAATGTCATGAATACCGTCAATGGTATCATGATCGGTCAGTGAAATCGCCCGGACACCGGAATCCCGGGCAAGCCCCAGAAGCTCATACGGCGACAGGGACCCATCCGAAGCGGTGGAGTGTATGTGAAGATCAATCAATGGTTTTTCCGGTCAAAGCCCGAGGGCATTTTCCATGTCTTCTTCCCGGGTTTTGCATTCAATGCACTGGGTGGTCACCGGCCGGGCTTTCAACCGTTCGATGGAAATCTCTTCCTCGCAGGTTTCACACCGCCCGAATGTCCCGTTTTCAATCCGTTCCAGGGCTTTTTTAATTTTTTTGATCAATTTATGTTCCCGATCACGAATACGCAGCTCAAAGCTTCGTTCCGCTTCATGGGATGCCCGGTCCGTGGGATCGGCAAAATTTTCCTTGGGTTGAGTCATGCCTGTCACCGTGCTGTCGGCATGCTTCAGCAGTTCATTGAGCCGTTCGCTCAGCAGGATACGAAAATATTCCAGATCTTCTTGTTTCATGGTGTCCATCCTTAAATAATGGGTCAAAGGTCCAGGAACATCAAATTCATTATTATATCAGGATCCGCTCACTTGTAAATATTTTATTGGTTTTCCAGCATATCCAGATTGAACAGCTGTCTGGCCACATTCAGATACAGCGAATCGTCCCGGTGACCGCCGGTATGTTTCAAAAACATGATGGGATCGTGAATCGCCCGGGAAGCGATCGCCCGGGTCATCCGTCGAATGGCATCCCTGTCTGTTTCCGGCAGATGGGACAGGTGCGGCAGGGTTTTGTCACATTCCATATCCACGATGGCTGTCATTTTGTCGTTGAGTGCCTTGATCGTGGGCACGATGGCCAGGCTGTCCAGCCATTGCCTGAACTTGATCACCGCCTCGGAAACAAACCGTTCCGCTTTGACGGTTTCCTGCTCCCGCTGCCGGATATTGGAGGTCACGACGGTTGTGAGATCATCGATGTCATATACATACACATTGGACAATTGATTGATTTTCGGTTCGATGTCTCTGGGCACGGCAATATCGATAAAAAAAAGGGTCCGGTACTTTCTTTTTTTCATGGCTTTTTTAACCTGATCTGCCGTGATGACATAGTCGGCAGCGCCCGTGGAGGAGATGATGATATCCACTTCGGTCAACGCATCGATTCTTTCTTCAAACCCCAATGCCCGGCCGTTGAACCGCTCGGCCAGGGAAACGGCATTTTCAAATGTCCGGTTGGACACCCTGATCTGCCTGACATCATGAGAAATCAGATGTTCCACCGCCAGCTCCGCCATCTCTCCGGCCCCCAGCAGCATCACGGTTTTGGTGGACAGATCGCTGAAAATCTTGTTAGCCAGTTCTATCGCCGCATAACTGATGGACACGGCATTGTCCCCGATTCCGGTTTCCTTGCGGACCTTTTTGGCGACGGAGAAAGACTTGTGCATCATCCGGTTGAGCAGCACCCTGGACGTGCCGGCTTTCACCGCGGTTCGATAGGCCTGCTTGATCTGTCCCAGAATCTGGGGCTCCCCCACCACCATGGAATCCAGGCTGGAGGCGACACGAAAAAGGTGCCGGACCGCTTCATCCCCGCGGAGGATATACAGGGCCGGTACAAATTCAGAGGGTGAAATCTGTTTGCAGCCTGAAAGGAAGGTGATCAACATGTCCACCATACCGCTTTGGGTGACGGCACACAGAATTTCCGTCCGGTTGCAGGTGGAAAAAATCAACGCCTCTTTGATCCCCGGATGCTGCTTCAGGGTTTCCAGGGCCGTCAGGATTTCCTCTTCGGAAAAAGAGAGTTTTTCCCGAAGCGCCACCGGCGCGGTTTTATGGTTGATACCGATCAGTATGATATTAGGCATGGGTTTCCCGCTATTTGGTAAATTCCTGGTGATGTCCGCCCAGAAACAAATTGACTCCCAGAAAGGTGAAAACAATAATGCCGAATCCCACAATGGTCATAATGGCGGATTTTCTTCCCCGCCAACCGGCATAAAGCCGGAGATGAAGCAGCACCGCATAGACAAGCCAGGCCCCCATGGAAAACAGTTCCTTGAAGTCCCAGCTCCAGAACCTTCCCCACAACACCTTTGCATACACGAACCCGGTCACAAGGCCTAAGGTCAGCAGAAAGAACCCCGTGGTGATACAGGCATGACTGACATCATCCAGAAAGTCCAGTGACGGCAGTCGCTTGAAAAAGAACCCCGGATTCCTGGCCTTGATGCCCTGTTCCTGAAGCAGATACAGAATACCGGCACCGCAGGCCAGCCCTAACGTGGCATCACCGGCAAAAATCAAAATAATGTGACAATAGAACCAGATTCCTTTGAAGGCATCATTGGGGGGTGTCTGGGTATCCGGCAGCAGCAGTACCGCCAGCATGATGACAGATAAGACCATGGCCGTGAACAGTCCCAGCATTTTGAGATTGAATTTAAAACGGACACATAAAAACATGGCTCCGAAAGCAAGGGCCGCCATGGAAAGACTTTGAACCAGGTTGTGAACCGGCAGGCTGTCGATTGTCAGCCCCAAAACCACCATACCGGCGAAATGAACCCCGACACCGGTGGCAATCAGGTAAAACGATATCTTCTGGATCCATTCTTTCTGACGAACCAGAAAAAACAGGTATCCGGTCAGGCTTGAGACATACAGCAGAAATGCGATCTGCAGCAGGGTATTTCCGGTTTGTATTCCCATAAACGGCTCCTGATTATTGCGGGATCAGATCTTTTGTTTTGAATCCGCTGCCAAGCAGTTCAAAAAGAATCGCATCAACGGCGGAAATATCATTTGCCGCCAGCAGACCCGGCAGGTTTTTTTCCAGCATCTCTTTGAAAACCTGTCGATGGCCATCCGGATCATGGCCGGATGCCAGCATTTTTTCACGGACCGCTCTCATGAGCACCAGAAATGCCGAATATTCCGGACCATAGGTCTGATCCAGCTCCATACGGATTTTTCTGGCCAGTGCCGGGCTGGCACCGCTGGTGGACACCGCACAGATCAGGTCTCCCCGGTTCATGACCGCAGGCAGGATAAAATCACCCTGGTCCGGCGCATCCGCGCTGTTACACAACACCCCGGCTTTTCCGGCCTCAGCCAGAATCCACCGGTTCACTGCGGCATCTGACGTCGCGGCAAACACCAGAAACACCCCGTCAAGGTCTCCGGGTTCAAAAAAACACTTTTTTTTTTGAACCCCTGGCATCCCGGCCAGCTGATCACAGAATTCAGGGGATACAACGGTCACTGCCGCCCCGGCCGACAAAAGGGTTTCCGCTTTTCTGGCCCCGACCCGGCCACCCCCTGCCACGAGGCACGGCCGGTTTTTGACATTGAGAAAAATCGGATAATATTTCATCTTTTTCCCAGGATTCACCCCTTGTGTGTGTAAATCAGATACTATATATTGACAGGACTTTTTTTTCAATACCAATTCATGAAGGAAAGACCATGATTATTGATACCCATACCCACCTGTTCCCGGATTCGTTCATACAGGACCGGTCAATGCTTTTTGCCGGTGAGCCTGAATTTACACTGCTGTATGAAAATCCCAAATCTCTGATGGCCACCGGAGACCAGTTGATCGAAACCATGGAGCGCCATGGGGTGGATATAGCCTGCGCCAGCGGGTTTCCCTGGCGGAACCCGGATCATGCCAGAAAAAACAATGATTATATTATTGAGTGTGTCAACCGGTGGCCGGATCAGATCCGGGGGCTGGCCTGTTTTGACGCGGCCTGGAAGGGTGCTGCGGATGAAGCGGTGCGATGTATCGATGCCGGCCTGTCCGGTGTGGGGGAACTGGCCTTCTACCTGTCAGGTATTGATGACACCGCCCTGGACATGCTGACCGATATCATGGCGGTACTCCGTGAAAAAGGGAACCTGCCGTGCATGATCCACACCAATGAACCGGTGGGCCACGCCTATCCCGGGAAAACGCCGGTCACGCTGGAACAGATTCAGAACCTGGCTGCCGCCTTTCCTGACAATCGGATCATCCTGGCCCACTGGGGCGGGGGTATCTTCTTTTACCACATTATGAAAAAACAGCTCAAGCAGACCCTGAAAAACATCTGGTATGACACGGCCGCCTCACCCTTCCTGTATGACCCGGCGGTCTATGACATGGCGGTGCAGGCGGGGGTTCTGGACAAGGTGCTGCTGGGAACCGATTTTCCATTGCTGTCCCCGGACCGGTACTACCGGGATCTGGATGCATCCGGCCTGAAAACAAATGAGAAACAGGCCATTTTAGGAGAAAATGCCGTCCTGTTCTATGCCTGAAACGGCAGACGGATATGAAAGGTGGTGCCTTTTCCCTTGACTGAAGACACCGTGATCTGGCCATTATGATACTGTATGATGTGCTTCACGATGGCAAGACCGAGTCCGGTACCCCCTTCCTGACGGCTCCGACCCTTGTCCACCCGGTAGAACCGGTTGAATATTTTGGGCAGATGCTCTTTTGCAATACCGACACCGGCATCTTTGACATCGATCTCGATATCTTTGCCTGAGCTGCGGGCGATGATGTCCACCCGTGCGTTTTCAGGACTGTATTTCACGGCATTTTCCACCAGATTGACGATGGCCTGTTCCATCAAAACAGGATCCACCCGGACCATCAGATCTTCCGGACAGGTCATTTGAATCTGAATCTGTTTATTTTCTGCCAGAGGATCACAGACCCTCACAGCCCCCTGAATAAGGACGGACAACTGGTTTTCAGCAAACCGGACCCCGGTTCCTTCCAGCCGCTCAAGACGGGACAGGGATAAAAGATCATTGATCAGTTCAATCATCCGGTTGACATTTTTTTCCAGAATTTTCAGGAATCCCGACCGGTCATCCGATGGACCGTCCGGCATTTCCTGTAGGGTCTCGATGAATCCCTTGATGGCAGTCAGCGGGGTTTTGAGTTCATGGGACACATTGGCGGCAAACTCTTTATGCATCTTTTCCAGCCGTCGAATCCGGGTGATGTCATGAAAAATGATCAGCGTGCCCATCCGGTGATCCCGGCTGTCCCAAAGTGCGCTGGAATGGATATTGAGAATATGGTCCGTGTCCCGATGAACCAGGATGTCATCCTCTACCGGTTCATGGGTGGAAAGTGCGGACTGAATGAAGCTTTGAAGTTCAAAATTTCTGGCCACTTCCAGAATATTCTTGTTTTTCAGTTCAGGTGCGGGAAAATTGAAAATCCGGGCCGCCGCTTCATTGATCGTGATGATTCTTTCCTGGTTGTCAATGGCAATCACACCCTCCTGCATGCTGCAATGGACCGCTTCCAGTTCCCGCTGCCGGTTCAGTGCCTCCTGGATCCGGTTCGTCAGATTTTCAGCCATCTGGTTCATGGATCTGGCCAGTTCCGACAGCTCTTCCGTATCCGGCACAGGCAGCCGATTGCTCAAATCGCCCCTGGCAAAGGCCTGGGCCCCTTTTTTGATCTCTTCCAATGGATGAATGATTTTCCGGGTCACATACCAGGAAACACCGGCGGCGGCAATCACCGTGAATATCAGAAAACCGAACACCTTGTTTCGGGTTGACCGGATGTTTTTTTCTATGGCCGTAAGTGGGAGGGCGGTTCGAATCACGGCGGTAATACCGGTGTCTCCCTGCACGGGTAACGCGATATACATCATGTTCTGATCCAGTGTACTGCTGTGCCGTATAGCCACGCCTTTTTTTCCGTTAAGTGCTGTTTGAATTTCCGGCCGGTTCCTGTGGTTTTCCATGGTCGCCGTCCGGGCAAAAGAATCTGCGATCACCTCGCCTGAAGGGGCGATAACGGTCACCCGGGTCTGAATGGATTCTCCAAGATTTTTGCAAAGGTCATTGAGCTTCTGATTTTGGACCGGTTTTTCGGACAGGATTTCAGCCATCTTGAATTCTATCAGCCGGGCCCTTACAATCAATTCCTTTTCCGTGTTTTCCAGAAAAAACCGCCGGGAATGGCGGTTGAAATACCAGGCTTCCAGGGACAGGGAAACGATGATGATGACCAGAAAAAAGGGAAATATCTGCCAGATCAGTTTTTGTTTTCTCATAATGATTCTTTGAACCGGTATCCAACCCCCCGGACGGTTTCTATACTGGCGGCATGGGTTTTCAATTTTTTCCTCAATCCGACAATGATGACATCAATGCTTCGTTCCGTCACTGCATAGTTCTCTCCATGTATGGCATCCATGATCTGTCCCCGGGTGAACACCCAGCCCTTCTTGTCCGCCAGAAAAGACAGCAGTTCAAACTCAGACAGGGTCAGGTCCACCGGCTCCCCGTGGATGGTCACCACATGCCTGGCCCGGTCGATCACCATGTCCCCCACCTGACGGATACCGGATGCACTTTCGGTTGCACCGGGTTTTCTCCGGCGCCGCAGAATGGCACGAATCCGGGCCACCAGCTCCCGGGGACTGAACGGTTTTGAAATATAATCATTGGCCCCGAGTTCCAGCCCTGTGACAACATCGGATTCCTCTCCCTTGGCCGTGACCATGACAATAGGAATATCCGCGGTCCGTTCATGGTTTTTCAGGTAACGGGTGACTTCCAGACCGTCAATGCCCGGCAGCATCAGATCCAGAACGATCAGATCCGGTAAAGACTGTTTGGCCGTCTTGATGGCCTGCTCTCCGGTACCCGCCGAAAGGATGATATACCCTTCGGTTTTCAGATTGTATTTAATGAGCTCGATGATATCTTCTTCATCATCGACGATCAAAATGGTTTCCCTGGGCATCTGTTTTCTTTTCCTGTTCAGTGCGGTTGTTCAAACGCCATGGACGGATCAGGTATGGCGGACAATATCTCCTTCAATCAGGTAGATCACTTCTTCGGCAATGTTGGTGGTATGGTCTCCGATCCGTTCGATATGCCGGGAAATCAGGTACATATTGATAATTTCAGCCACCATGTTCGGATGGGCCCGAATATCCGCCTTCATGGTCCGATAGGCATCATCCCGCATGGCATTGACCTCTTCGTCCATTTCCAGCACATGATAGGCTGTGGCTACATCCATGCCCACCAGGGCGTCCAGGCTCAGTTTCAGCATATTGACCGCCTGCTCCGCCATGGCTGTGTAGTCATATTTGAATTTGCCTGGATCATCGGCCGAAGTGATGAACCGCCGGGCAATATTCCCCGCATAATCAGCAATCCGTTCCAGGTCATTGTTGATCTTGATCACCGCCACTATCAGCCGCAGATCCGTGGCCACCGGCTGATACAGGGCCAGTATCTTGAGACACTCTTCTTCCACTTCGATTTCCCGTTCATCCACTTCATAATCAGAATCAATGACCCATTGTGCCAGATCCAGGTCTTTGGTGCGGACCGCTTGAATGGATTTTCTGAACCGGTCCTCCACCAGTGCACCCAGCGCGAGAATCTCTCTTTTGATTTTGTCCATTGCCCGATGCAAATGGATTGCCATGCTGCCTCCTTGAATACGATGAAAATACGTGCTGCGGAAAAGGGTGTACCGGCCCAATTGCCGTCACTGCGTGTTCCCGCCGGAATTGTCTTTTTATCTTTTTTTTGCTAGAATCATATTAGGACATTGTTACCCAATCATTAAATCAGATGCAATATGTTTGTCAAGACTTGCATCGCCGGTCATTTAAGGTTATAAACGGTCAGGATAAACTGAAAAAAAAGAGACTCAGGAAATGTCATGAAAAAAGACACCCATGAATTCATTCACACCTACAAGGGACTTGGGGCCTTTGGCATGGACAGAGAAACCGATGAACAGACCATCATGTTCTATCTGCAGAAATTCTCCGAAGACACGTTCATGAAAGCCTTCATCCCCCGGCTGTCAGACGATGAACTGGAAAAAATCTATCAGTGCATCCATGCGTTTCTCAAACAGTACATCTCTGAAAATGAATATCATGAACTTTTTTTGAAAGACCGATGACCGGGCGGGGAGATTCAGATCATGACCCTGCGTAATTTACGGTCATTCCTTGACGATGACGGCTGCTGATGGACTATCTTTTTGACGGATTCATCAAGGCGGTTTTTCTACTGATTCATCTGGATCCGGCCACCATATCCGCCATCACCGCCACACTCAAGGTGTCTACCATCGCCATGATCATCAGCCTGGCCATTGGACTGCCATTGGGATTTGTTCTGGGATCTTTTGATTTTCCCGGTAAGCGCCACATCAAAACACTGGTGGACACCCTCCTGGCACTGCCAACGGTTTGCATCGGCCTGATCGTTTATGCCCTGATTTCCAGCCAGGGGCCTCTCGGGGATTGGAACCTGCTGTTCACCCTCACCGGGATTGCCATGGGTCTGACCGTGCTGGCGCTACCCATTGTCATCGCCATCACCGCCGCCACTGTGGAGAATATCGATCCCGACCTGAAATTGACCCTGGTGTCTCTGGGAGCCCGAAGACACCACATTCTGCGAACCTGCCTGTGGGAAGTGCGGTACGGGATTCTGGCCGGCGTGGTCACCGCCTACGGCCGGGTTCTTACAGAAGTGGGCATTGCCATGATGGTGGGGGGCAATATCAAATATCATACCCGCACGATGACCACCGCCATTGCCCTGGAAACCAGCAAAGGACAGTTTGCCGACGGCATCGCTTTGGGAATCGTTCTCCTTTCCATTGCCCTGTGTGTCAATATCTGCCTGTCTTTTCTGAGGAAACAATGACCCTGGCACCCCCCATATACATGCTGGACCAGGTGACCCATTCTTACGGAGACAAAAAGGTGCTGGACATGGCACGCCTGGAAATACCCAAAGGTTCCATCACCGGACTGATGGGCCCTAACGGATCCGGGAAAAGCACCCTGCTCAAAATTCTGGCCTTTGCCATGCGACCCTCCAAGGGCCGCGTCTGGTTCAACGGCAGGCCGCAATATCCGTTTTCTCCGGAAATTCAAGGCAAAGTCTCCCTGGTCACCCAGAAGCCCTACCTGCTGAAACGATCCGTATTCGATAACATCGCCTATGGTTTGAAAATACGGCAGACTCCCCGGGATCTGAAACAGCGGGTCCGCCGCGCCATGACAGATGTGGGCCTGGATTTTGATCGGTTCGCTTACCGCCAGCGGCATGAACTGTCCGGGGGGGAAGCCCAGCGGGTTGCCCTGGCCGCGCGTCTCATTCTCCGGCCCGAAGTGCTGCTGCTGGATGAACCGGTTGCCAGTGTGGATACCCGAAGCGCCGTCCTGATCCGCAATGCGTCTCTGGCCGCGCGCCGGAACCGGGGTACCACCCTGATCATCACCAGCCATGATCTGCCATGGCTGTTCACGTGCACTGACACCCAGCTGTCTATCAACAATGGCACCCTTTTTGCGACGGGTCGGGAAATCATCATCCCCGGTCCATTTGTCCCTGAAAACGCAACCGGCCGGACATGGATCCGGCAACTGGATGACGGTCAGATCATCCAGTTGCCGGCAGCGGCTTCTTTTGAAAAAACCGCCGTGATCAAGCGAGCACATATCCGGCTGACCCACCCTGAACATGTGGATTCAACCGCGGACAACCAGATCCGTGGTCAGGTGCAGTCCATGTACATGACCGGTCAGCACCGGGATATCATGACCACCATCGATGCCGGCGGTATCTCATTCATGCTGGGCGTCCCCCCCGGCCAGGCGGCCCGGCTGAATCTTCAGCCGGGCACCCCTGTCTCTCTGGTGTTTTCTTCCAGAGACATCTTCTGGCATTGAGTCCTCCTCATGCGGTCCCCGTGTTTATTTTTCGGCCTGTTCTTTCATCACCAGAAAATACATGTTGCCTCTCACATTCATATGTCCGGCAGTAAAGCGGGCATATGCATCACTGCCGCAGAACAGGTCCGCCCGGGCCGGCCCCCGGATGGCGCCGCCGGTATCCTGATTCATGACAAACAGGGAAACAGCAGGCCAGGATTCAGGATTCCCGGCGTCCCCGGTTCCGGTCAAGTGGTTGAAAGGAATCTCCGGCAACCGGGTTTCAACAAAACAAAGCGCCCCTTTGGGGAATATTCGAGAATCTGTGGCCATGGAGCGCAACGGGGTCAATGCCACGTTGATATTGCCGTAAGGACCGCCGGTACCGATCTTGAAAAACACGACACTGTCATTGTAATGAAGGACCTCATCCACTCGATGAGGATGGGTCTCCAGCCATTGCCGGATGGCCTGCATGGACATCTTTTCACGATCGATCTCCTGGTTGTCGATCAGATACCGGCCGATGGAACGATACGGGTTGCCGTTGGTGCCGGCATACTGGATCCGAACGATCTCGTTTTCCGGCGTCCGGATCCGCCCGGATCCCTGAATTTCCAGAAAAAACCGGTCCACCCGGTTTTCCAGCCAGGCCACGGGAGGGGCCTGCAGGTGAAAATCGGTCATTTGATTGATCTCTTTTCTGGAAAAATACGGCACCACCTGATTTCCTTTTACCCTTCCCCGAAGCCGGTCATGCCCCTGGTATTGACTGGAAAACCTTGCCAGATTAATTTCCACAAGATCTGCGGGAACCGGATAAAGCGGATATTGAAACCGCTCGTTTACATACAGACTGCCGTTGTAAGTGGGTTCAAAATATCCGGTAAACAGCACCTGGGATGTGTCATTGGCCGTGCTGGCATAGACATGGAACCTCTCCCGGATAAACCGGTTCACGTCAGCTGCCGGCGGACGGGTCTCCAGAAACGCCTGGAGAACTTTCAGCGACGCAATCATATGGGTGACCGTGTACTGGTCCGGGCCGAACTCCACGATGCGGTCACCCGGCAACCGGCTGAAATAGACCAGGCTTTCGGCCAATGCCGGGACAAATCCTGAAAAATCAAGACTGTCCGAAAAATCAGGATATCGGTCTTTTTTCAGCTTTTCCAGGGCTGGTTTTCGGGTTTCGACCTGTTCCCTGTCGGTCAACACCCCGCATCCGGCCAGGTTTATCAGCAGTGCCGCCAGAATGATTTTCCATAACTTTCGGTACCGTCTCCGAATCCGGCCGGATGGGCTCCATATTTTATTCTTCACGATCAGACCTTTCTTTGAACAGACGTACGCCGGTATCCGGCGGATCAATGGAAACGATGTCCGGCATTTTCCTGGAAGCCACTCCCAGACATTCCAGGTCCCGGGCCGGCGGCACCACCTTTTTTTCCATGACGGTCACGGTGCGGTTGAAACTTCGGACACAGGTGTCAATGTCTTTTCCAAGGCGGTTCATGCTCTCAGCCATGGCACACAGCCGACGGTACAGGGTCATTCCTGACGTGCGGATCTTTTCTGCATTCTCAATGCCTTCCTTCTGCTGCCAGGCATAGGCCACCGATTTCAACAGGGCGATCAACGTGGTGGGGGTCGCCAGGATCACCCCTTTTTCCACCCCCTGTTCGATGAGATCCGGCTGCCGGCTCAAGGCGGCAGAGAAAAAGTTTTCTCCCGGAATAAACAGCACCACAAATTCCGGGGTCGGTGAAAACGCGGCCGCATAATTTTTGGCTGCCAGCTGTTGGATATGGGCCGCCACCTGACGGGCATGGTCCGCCATCCGGGACTGCTTTTCCTCTTCATTATCCGCCTCCAGCGCGTCCAGATAAGCCATGAGCGGCACCTTGGCATCCACCACGATTTTGCGGTTCGACGGCAGGGTCACCACCATGTCCGGCCTCAGAGACCCTTTTCCCGATCCCTGGACCGGCTGTTCCTGGAAATCGCAATACCGGGCCATACCTGCCAGCTCCGCCACCTTTCTCAGGGTGATTTCCCCCCACCGGCCCCGTACATGGGGCAGACGAAGGGCCTTGACCAGATTTCCGGTTTCCAGATGCAGCTGATGCTGGACCCGTCCCATCTGGGCCAGTTGCTCAAAAATGACGCCATTGGCCCGTTCTCTGGATGCTTCCATGGCCTGCAACCGGGTTTCATACTGGTCCAGTGCCTGACGCATCGGATCCATGGTCTGGCGGAGCGCCTCCCCCTGGATGGAGAAGTCCTTTTTCGCCTCCCGGACATACCCTTTGAAATAGCGGTCCGCCATCTCCATGAAACGGTTGGCATGCTGATACAACGCCTGATCCGACACCTCTTTCATGCGGGTGGCGGCAAGGGTTGTGCTGATCCGGACCAGGACGGCACACACCACCCCCCCCAGGACAAAACCCGCCCCCAGAAACCCCAGATTCTCCAGGGAAATTAACATGTCATCACACCGGTGACGTCTGGGTGTCCGGAATCTCTTCGGCCTGCCATGTACCGCTTTTTCCCCCGGATTTGGAAATCAGGCGTACCATTGATATCACCATCGCTTTATCATAGGATTTGCACATATCATAGATGGTGAGCCCGGCAACGGAAACCGCAGTCAACGCCTCCATCTCCACACCGGTCCGGCCGGTCAAAGACACGGTGGCCTGGATTCTGATACTGTGCGTATCCGGTTTGAAAAAAAAATCGACCCCTGCGTGGGTGATGTTCAGAGGGTGACACATGGGGACAAGTTCCGCCGTTTTCTTGGCAGCCATGATCCCGGCAATCCGTGCGGTTTCCAGGACATTGCCTTTTTTCACCTTTTCATCCATGATCCGGGCAAGCGTGTCCGGCTGCATGACAACAATCCCTTCCGCCACCGCGGTTCTCCGGGTTTCATTTTTGTCCCCCACATCCACCATGCGCACACGGCCCCGGTTGTCCAGGTGGGTAAATTCAGTCATGGGTATTCCTTGTAAACAGGTTCATGATTCAAAAAACTGCGTTTTGCGGGTCGCCTCCGCCTTGATCTGGTTGAGGGTGTCGGTCAGGGCCGCAATCACATTTTCCCGGATATTGCCGGCCACCACCAGAAACATCACATCATCCCCCACCTTGAGCGGTTTTTTTTCCCTGATATGCACCTGGATATCCAGGATACCGGGACGTGCCCGCTCCTTTTCCAGAATCTGTTCAAGCCGGGCATGATTCACCGCAATCTCAAGTCCGGTGACACCCCGGCCTTCCCTGGAGGTTTCCCTGACCACCCCGTTATGGGCCAGAATCATTCCGGCTTCGGAAAACCGGGGGTGGGCTTTGATGTTTGCCACCATGTCCGCCAGGGTCAAGGGTGTGTCTTCACGACTACTGATTTTTTCAACCATCCATCTGTCCTTTCATTTGTTTTGCGTTTGCGGGGTCATCCGTCGGAGGTTTGCCTGACTTCCACCCTGCGCCCTATTTTGTTACAGCCATCTGCCTGGCTTTTTCAAGATCGGCCGGCGTGTTCACATTGAAAATAAAGTCCATGTCCGGATCCAGCCGTCTCAACACGGACATCGGCACTTCCCTGACATGCTTTTTTTTGTAAAATTTCTTGATCATGAGTATATTGTTTTTCAGGTTTTCTTCGATCAGAGGAATGCACTCCCTGGAATACACTGCGGACAGAGGCTCGAGCCCGTCATCCGTGCGGGGAATGACCACATGATCGCCGGGTCTGACCCGGTCCAGCAGATGCCGGATCACTGCCTCACTGGCAAAGGGAATGTCACAGGCAGTCACATAGGCGTAAGGATGTGAGGCATAGAACAGTCCGGCATGCAGCCCTGCCAGCACACACCGGGCTGGAATGATGTCGGTGACCACCATCATGTCCAGACCCATGAATTCTTTGGGTTCATTCACCACAATGATGGTTTCTTTGAACAGTTTTGAGAAAATCCCACACAGTCTTTCCAGTATGCTCATCTCTCCAACCCGGTGAAAGGTCTTTTTTTTCCCGGGAAGCCGGCTGTTTTTTCCACCGGCCAGAATCACCCCTGTGCAGTCCAGTTTCATCGGCAGTTGTCCTTGGCAATGATCATCCATGCGGGTGCATTATATCCGACTTCCCCTGAAAATCAAGGTATTGCTCCATGACGCAAAAGGTGGTACATTTTTTTTGGTATTAACCCCTTTGTTTTGAAAGGCAGTGCATGAAACAGACGCGACCCATCCTCAATGCCCCGGATTTCAAACGCATTCTGTCCCGAATCGCCCATGAAATCATTGAAAAACATCAGGGCGCCCAGAATCTGGCCCTGGTGGGAATTCAGACCCGGGGGGATTTTCTGGCCCATCGCCTGGCAGACCGGATTCAAAAAATTGAGGAGGTCACTGTGCCCGTGGGCAGTATGGATATCAACATGTACCGGGATGACTGGACAAAAATCAGCCATCAGCCGGTTGTCCGGCCTTCGGATATCCCCTTCAGCGTGGACGACACCAACATTGTTCTGGTGGATGACGTGCTGTACACCGGAAGAACCATCCGGGCCGCCATGGAAGCGCTCATGGATTTCGGCCGTCCCGCCCGCATCGAACTGGCCATACTTGTGGACCGGGGACACCGTGAACTGCCCATTCAGGCGGATTACAAAGGCATTTTCGTGGACACGGATCACCAGGATACCATCCAGGTCCATGTGTCCGAGCATGACAATCAGGATCTGGTATTCAGGGAAATCAATGCATGAGCACTCAAGAACACAGGAAAAACGCGGTCCAGCATATACGGATCGCGGTCATCAGCATATCCACCACCCGGAAGCTGCCGGATGACAAAAGCGGCGCCTGGATCAAAAAACAGGCCCAGAAAGAAGGGCATGAAGTCGTAATTCACCAGGTTGTCGATGATGACATTACCGGCATCCAGAATCTGTTGACCCATGTGGTGGAAAAAATCGCGCCCCATGCCGTGATCATGACCGGCGGCACCGGCCTCAGCCCCAAAGATGTCACCATAGAAGCGGTGCAGCCGTTTTTCGACAAGACCCTGACCGCCTTCGGCCCGGTGTTTGCGCAGCTCTCTTTTGAGGAAATCGATGCCGCCGCCATCGGTTCAAGGGCCATGGCCGGTATTATCAGAAATGTGCTGGTGTTCTGCATTCCCGGCAGTCTCAAAGCCTGCAAACTGGCCTGCAATGCATTGATTTTTCCGGAAATCGGACACTTGCTCAAACATATGAGGGAAAAATAATGACAACAGAACTGGCCCAGTTCATTTCAGAATGGAAAGACAACGATACCCGGATCAAACAGGCATTTGAAGAACTGCTGACCCATTTGGAAACCCTGGACCGGACCCGGCTGGAATTCGTGGCAAGGCCCACGGTCAGTTATTCGGTCCGCCCCAGGCATGATCTCCAGAAGAAGCGGGCATTATACGCCATGGTGGATGTCATCGATGATGATCCGGACAACCGGTGGCTCTCGGTATGCTTTTACGGGGAAATGATCACGGATCCGGAGGAAAAAGGGGACCTGATTCCCGAGGGTCTCCTGGGGGAGGACGGGTATTGTTTTGATCTGGATGAATATGATCCGTCTGATCTGGAATACCTGAAACAGCGTCTCACTGAAGCCCACGACAACGCACCGGAATAACCGGACTGTCCCCGGGACGGTTTCTTTTGAAAACCGTCCCGGCAAATAAATGGAAACGTGTTTCAGCAATTACACTGAAAACCGGATGTTCAGAATATCCCCGTCTTTGACCGGATATGTTTTGCCTTCCACAAAAAACCGTCCGGTTTTTTTTAACTCTGCTTCAGCGCCTGCGGATATCAGGTCGTCATAGGAAAACACCTCCGCCCTGATAAACCCTCTTTCCAGATCCGAATGAATGACACCGGCTGCCTGGGGGGCCGTGCTTCCCTGCCGAACCAGCCATTGACGCACCTCGTCTTTGCCCACAGTGAAAAAAGAAATCAGGTTCAGAGATCTCAGACACAGACGGGTGAGCATTTCAAGCGCGGTTTCCTGGATACCCAGTGCATCCAGAAATTCCTGTTTTTCTGATGCGGTGTCCAGCAACGCTATCTCCGCTTCCACCTTGGCGGATACCAGCATCGCTTCGATGGCCTGTGCCTGGCATGCCGGTTCAAACCGGGACAGCAGCTCCTGGTTACCCAGGTCATCTTCAGCCACGTTCACGGCAATCACCATTTTTTTCCGTGTGATGAACGGATAGCTGCGGATCATCTTTTCTTCATCCGGAGTCAGTTCCATCAACCGCAACGGGATTTCCTGCTCCAGGTGCTGCTGAATGCGCTGCATCAACGCCAGTTCTTTCTGCCGGGCCTCGTCCTTGATTTTTTTCACCTCATCGGTCAGCCGCTGAATCCGTTTTTCCGCAAAAATCTGATCATGCATCAGCAGCTCGGCATTCACACTTTCAAAATCCCGCCAGGGATTCACTGATCCGGCCGCATGATACACCGCATCATCTTCAAAGGCCCGGATGACATGACAAATAGCGTCCATATCGGCGATATCCCTGAAGATCTCACCGCCCGAAATGGTCTCGGCTTCGAGTTTGGGCAGCAGCACCAGATCCAGCCGTGCCCGGACCTGTTTTTTGGGCTGATACATATCCACCAGGGTATTGAACCGGGAGTCCAGTATATCTGCGGCACCAGGCACCGGTTTGGTCGTCTTTGACGCGTCCAGTGCCGCATTTCCTGTCAATATCTGAAACAGCGTTTTCTTGCCTGTCTGGGGCAGGCCGATAATGCCGACTTTCATAGCGTTGGGTATTCCCTTGATTGTTTAAATTTAAACCCCTTCCCCGCAGAAACGGTTCAGGGCAGATGAATCCGTCTTTTTTCCGGGTTGCTGTGGGGCCGGTAGAGCACGGCCACATGCCCTACCATACCGGCAATCGCCGCGCCCGTATGCCGGGAAATTTCTTCGAGCAGTCCGTTTTTGATCTCTTTGTCCTTGTGGTCCACAAACTTGAGTTTGATCAGTTCCGCTCCGTCCAGTGCGGTCTCGATCTCATCCATCAGGGCCTGTGTCACCCCTTTGGCACCCACATACGCCCCGGGGTTCAAATGATGGGCCAGGCCACGCAGATATTTGCGCTGGCTCCCGGTCAACTGCATTGCCATCCTTATCCGTCCTTTTATCCTGAATTCATTTAAAAATCGTTTATATATCACAGGTCTGAATGTTTGAACAGACCGCAGAAAAAGCCGGGGGTGATTTTTAAAATTTTCCTTGTGTATATTGCCGATTAATTTTATAAGATACTCTGATTTTAACAGGATCTGTCCATTTTTCCGCAATACGAATTGCACGGGACACCGGAGAGATGCAACTGTGAAACCGTATGATGATGGGCGACAAGCCGCATCATCTCTTTGTATAACCATGACATTAATCAGTTAGGAGGTTTTATGACAACTTTGGTATTTGGCCACAAAAATCCAGATACAGATTCTGTCTGTGCCGCCATTGCACTGGCAGATCTCAAGAAAAAACTGGGTGAGGATATCGCCCCGGCGGTTCAGGGAGAACTCAACCCGGAATCCAGGTTCGTCCTGGATAAATTCGGCGTCTCCGCCCCGGCCGTGGTGACCAGCTATGCGGGCAAGGATGTCTACCTGGTGGACCATTCCGACCTGGCCCAGAGCCCGGACGATCTGAAGCAGGCCAATATTCTGGGAATCGTGGACCATCACAAACTCGGGGATGTGACCACGGGTCAGCCCCTGGAATGCTGGATCTGGCCGGTGGGATGCACCTGCACCGTCATCTCCCGCATGTACAAATACCTGGGCGTGGAAATTCCCAAGGATATTGCCGGCATCATGCTGTGCGCCATCCTGTCCGACACCGTGATCTTCAAATCCGCCACCTGCACGGACGAGGACAAGGCGGTGTGCGCGGAACTGTCTGAACTCTGCGGTGAATCCAACCTGGAAGCTTTGGGCATCGAGATGTTCAAGGTGAAATCCGCTGTGGAAGGCACTCCCATCCGGGAACTGGTGTTCCGGGATTACAAGGACTTCAACATGAGCGGCAAGGGCGTGGGCGTGGGCCAGCTGGAACTGGTGGACCTGTCCATCGTGGACGGCATCAAGGCAGACCTGGAAAAGGACATTCAGGCCCTGAAGGCGGAAAAAGGCCATCATTCCGTTCTGCTGATGCTCACCGACATCATGAAGGAAGGCACCGAGCTGCTGGTGGCCTCAGATGACGAGTCTGTGGTTGAAAAAGCGTTCGGCGTGGCGCCCAAAGACGGCAAAGCCTGGCTGCCCGGCATCATGAGCCGGAAAAAACAGATTGTACCGGATCTGGAAAAAGCGTTCAGCTGATTCCGGCAACCATACAACAGGCCTGAAAAACAAGGGGGCCGTCATCAGAATCCTTCCGATGACGGCCCCTTTATTGTTGAACGGTTTTTAATACCGGTCACATGGCATCAACCTGCCTTTTGTTTTTCATAACAGATCAGACCGCACTGCAGGCAGCGATCCGATTCCTTGCGGGCATTGGCCTCAGAAAATCCGGTGGCGGCCGCCATGGGCCGGGCCAGATCATCCCAGGTGGTTTTAGGGGTGATTTCCACATGGTTGATTTCTGAGACATTCTGGATCCGGGTGTGTTGGGTGATCATCAGGTCAGGATCCTGAAATTCCAGCCCATACATGAAATGATGCACCGCGGCTGCCGCTTTTCGGCCTCCATTGATGGCAGATACGGCGGACGGATATTCAGAAATCACATCCTGTTTTGACAACAGACCGATCTGAGACGATTCATCCGGTTTTTTGGGCAGTTCGAGTCCTTCCCAGGTCAGGGTGTCCGGGGCTTCAGTAATGATTTCACCGTTTTCATCGGTTTCTTTCACCGGCACAAACACCAGTTCAGGAAACCGCCCGGCCCCGATGATCAGTGTGTCCGCCGCAATCTCTTGTTTTTCACCGGAAACAAGATCCACCGCTTCAACCCCGGTCAGGGTCTCTTCCTGACCCATCACCCTGGTGATACCGGCATGGTAAATCACGGTCACGGCCTGGGCCGCTTCAGAATCCAGGCTCGACAGATCCACATCCGGGTCATCCTGTGTTTTCCTGGATACGATGGTGACCGATTCAACGCCTTTTTCCAAAAGCGTCTTCACTGCGGCTGCCAGATATCTACCGCCTCCGGCGATCACCGCCCGCCTCCCGCATGTCACATCTATTTTTTTGTCTTTTCCGCTGCGCACCAGATCGATGAGCAGGCAGGCGCCGGGGAACAGCGGTGTGGGGTTGTCCCCTTCGTTTCTGGCCATGCGGGAATCCCACCCGCCCGTGGCAATGAACACGGCATCAAACCCTTCACTCTTCAGAAGCTGAGGGATGGTAATGTCGGTTCCTACGGATACCCCGGTCTTAATGGTGACCCCAAGATTCTCAATGCCCTGGATATCCCAGTCCAGCAGGTCCATGGTCAGGCGGTCTCTGGAAATCGCGGTGCGCAGGATCCCTCCCAGCACTTCGGTTTTCTCGAAAACCGTGGGGGCATGGCCTAGACGGGCCGTGAAATACGCCGCAGACAATCCTTCCACACCACCGCCGATCACCGCCACTTTCTTGTCCGTGGCCGGGGCTTTATAGGGCTGAATCCTTTCGGGCTGCTTTCTTTCATAGTCACAGACAAACCGTTTCAGATCATTGATGGCAACCGTTTCATCCTGGAGAAGGCGGCGGCAGTCAAATTCACACAGCTGGGGGCAAATCCGGGAAATGACCGTGGGAAACGGCATTCTTTCCTTGATCACTGCCAGGGATCCGGCATAGTCCCCTTCCTGGATCAATCCGACATATTTTCTGATATCAAGCCCTGAAGGGCAGGCTCTCTGGCAGGGTGTGGTGCAGTCCTGGACCGTGTATTCACGAATGATGCGCCGGGTCACCGATGTGAGCCGAATGATGTTTTTGGGACAAATTTTTTCACAGGCCCCGCACCCGGTACATTTTTCCTGGTCCACCACCGGCAACCCGTCCGGCCCCATGGAAAGGGCGTTGAACAGACAGGCTGTCACACAGGTTCCCAGCCCCAGGCATCCGATATGACAGACTTTCATGCCTCCCAGGAGCATGGCAGCCGCCCGGCAGTCCCTGATTCCCTGATAATCATAATTAAGATCGGCTTTGGCATTGCCGTAATAACACCCCGGGGCTGCAAACTCCGGTTCCGTGTCGGTCACCGAAACCCCCATGACGGCGGCGATGGCCTGGGCCACATCATCCCCGGCGGCCACACAGGAATTGACACTGGCTTTTCCCTCCACAATGGCCTGGGCATTGGCCGTGCACCCGGGCATCCCGCATCCGCCACAGTTGGCACCGGGCAGTACATCATCAATAGCCAGAACCTTGGGGTCCTCATAAACATAAAACGCCTTGGACGCGATCACCAGAGCCGTGCCGATGACGACTCCCAGTCCCCCCATCATCAGAATCGATTGAATCATGCCGTATCCTCTATGTTTTTTTGTGTTGTTTTCCGATACCGGCGGGTCCGGCCGGAATAATCCTGTACTGTATAACCATCTGCAGGCCAAAATGTCAACCATATCCCTGAAATTGATTGATTATTTCGGCAGGTATGGCACTGTCAGGTTCCCGGCTGAACCAATGATTTCACGGCTGACAGATACGGCTCCAGGCCGCGCAGAAATATATCATTGTGCCCGGCATGCGCAATTTTCACCAGTTTTTTTTCAGATGACGGGCAGGCGGAAAACAGGGTCTGTCCATGGGAAAAAGGAATCAGCTGATCCTGTTCGCCATGGATGAACAATGCCGGGCCGGTCCACTGCCGGATCTTTTCCCGGTTGTCCAGTTCTGCCGGCATTCGTATTCCCCGGGCTGCCGGATCGATCCCCAGCACTCTGAGCAGGCTTTCGGTACTGGCAAACCCGCTTTCCACAATCAGGGTTTCCACTTCACCCGGCCGGGCCGTCGCAAGCTCGATGGCCGGAGCGCTGCCCAGGGACCGGCCCATCACCGTCAGGGGGCCGGTAAACCCCTGCTCCCGGCACCACTGTTTTACAAAATCCAGGATCCGGTGGCTGTCCGCCATCATGGCGGACACGCTGGGCGATCCGGTAGACCAGCCGTATCCCCGGTAATCCACCACAAAAAAATTGATGCCCAGGCGGGTGTAAACAGGGCCCAGATCATCATAATCCGAAACGATCTCCCCGTTGCCGTGGAAAAACAGAATCGTGGGGGCTGCTTTACCTGCCAGGTGAAAGCAGGCCCCGATGTGGACATCCTCTGCCACCTCAATGAGAATGTCATTGGGCCCTGCCGGCCGGGCCGAAGGTCTGGGATGAAAGATATACGCCAGAACCCCGGGATGGTCCAGGGCGCTGTAATCGGAAAAACCGCTCTCATTCATGGTATTTTCTCCTCAAAATCTGATCGGTTATCTGTTTGATCCGTTATCTGTTCAGAAAATCCGTCACCCCTGGGATCTGTGGCACCCGGTTCAGTATTCGGGCCAGTTGGCACCGGACCGCGATTCTGAACACCGGCGGGACAGCCAGAACTTTAAGCAGCCCATGGGCCGTGCGGTGAAACGGGTTCCGGTTGGCCACGGTATTGAACAGAGACACCATCAACGCATCATGGTCCCTGTCTTCTTCATGATGGCGGAGGGTGCTGCGTTTCAACAGAACACGGTCCACGTAATCGGCCCTGATATGCCTATCCTTGAGAACCTTTTCATACAGCGGGGTGCCTGGATAATACATCAGTTTATGATCATAGATTTTCACAGGCCGGTCGATGGGATGGTCCGGGATCCGCCTGAGAATCTCCAGGTAGAACCGCAGCACCGCGTATTTGTCCGCCAAAGTGTCATAGGGAATGTCTGAAATCACGTCAATCATCACCCGAATCCCACGGGACATGACCATTTCCAGCTTTTTCAGATAGGCCTGCCGGTCCAGGGGACGGTTGAAAATCTCCCGGCTGACCCGTGGGCTGCCGGACTGAAGTCCGATTTTCAGATACCGCAGATCCAGGCCGCTGTTCACCAGAATATCCAGCTTCTTTTCAGTGATCTGCCGGGTGTTGGCCTGAATATAGAACACCGGCAGGCGGATTTCCGCCATGTACCGGGTCAGAAACGTGTTCATCCGTTTTTCTGAATTGAGGAAAAAATCATCATCATCGATAATGATCCGCTTCAGATGGGGAATATGATCCCTTGCCCATGCCAATTCTTCGATGACCCGGTTCACATCGATTTTGCGGACATAGGAGCCCATGCGTTCAAAAACGGTTTTCAACCGGCTGTTCAGGCAGTAGGCACAGCTGTAGGGGCATCCCCTGACCAGCAGTACACTGTAGGTCGACAAAGAGGGAGGAATCTGCTCTTTCATGGGCACCAGCCCCGTTTGCGTGAGCACAAACCCGTTTTCCAGGTCCAGCCGGGGGATGGGCAGATCATTGACATCCAGCATGGGCGGCAGATCATTGACCACGGGATGACCGTCACGTGCCAGAAACCCCAGGCCCGGTATCTGATCAACCGGGACCCTTTCCAGAAGCTGTTCCATGACGGTTTCCCCTTCTCCGGCACACACCAGGTCTGTATCGTCAAGAAACTCCACCGGATCGGCAATCACCGGGGGACC
This sequence comes from Desulfotignum sp., assembly GCA_032250905.1. GTDB lineage: Bacteria > Desulfobacterota > Desulfobacteria > Desulfobacterales > Desulfobacteraceae > Desulfotignum. Next base: position 47,796 of record JAVVEQ010000008.1, read on the forward strand.
GCCCCAGATGACAGGCGCTGCAATCCGCTTCTTCAGATACCGGGTGATCTGACGGCACCGGGGCAGCAGATGGGTGGTCAAAAGAGTGACACCCACCAGGTCGCAGTCTTTGCAGTATTTTGCCAGAACATCGAGGGCCGCTGGCGGCATCGGCTCAAACACCCCTTCTTTCCGGCCTTCATAATGGAGGATCGATACCCGGTATCCCCGGGATGTCAGGTATGCGCCCAGGTGCCGCACGCTGAAATTTTCAATGTGGGCCGTGTTGATGAGCACGGCATGCGGTGTTTCGGTGCGCTGTACGGGCTTCACTGGACAAACCATTGACCCGCCATCAGGCTCCTGGCTCCTGGCTTCTGAACGGCTGTTGGATGGCAAGATACATTTTTTGATGGTTTCCGGGGTGGTGCCGCCGCCCCGTGATCTGCCAGGGCTTTCATGCTGTTTTCCGGCGCATTTCCAAAAATGGTGAAAAATCCTTTCGGGGTTTCCTTAAAGGTCAGGGTGCAGAAAACCGGTTTTCTTGAAACCGACTGAATGGCTTGAACCGCACACAGCCCGGCATCAAAATATTCCTGGTGAATCTTCGCAATGATCTCCGGATGCTTGATGTTCCAGGATTCTGCTGAGTCATTTCCCGCCAGTCCATGGCTGATCAGCATCGATCCCATGGCGCCGTCCAGCAGCAGGCCGTGGCTGTCAATCTTTTCGATAATATCCATATTGATTTTCACCGGCTCCGTTCTTCACAAGTGGGATTTTGTTTCATAAAATACTGCACCTAACATGAATCCAATGAAAACTCAAGCACATCGACCATCTGGAGGATGAGGTTATAAGCGAGTTCCGGGTATGTTTTCAACACGATCCAAGCTTTTTAATGAACCGTGGTAACGAGATGACGGTTACATCGCTGCTGACGGGGAATTCGTCATTGCCGCCGTAAATCACGTATTTCCGGGTGGCGCCCACATCATCGCAGATTGCACTGTAATGCCTGCCCAGTTTGGGAGCGCTGCCATATTTTATTTCCACCGCCCAGATTTTTGATGACGGCATCCGGATGATCATGTCAATTTCCGCCCCTGCAACGGTGCGGTAAAAATATGTTTCAGCACGAAGGGGCAATACTGAATGAATATTTTCCATCACAAAGCCCTCCCAGCTTTTCCCAAGTATCGGATTGGAGAGCAGTGCACCATAATGGTTTATCCCAAGCAGCCGGTGTAAAATGCCGCTGTCCCGGACGTAGTACCGAGGCGTTTTGATCAGCCGTTTTTTGACATTGGCATGCCATGGTTCCAAACGTCTGACCAGTAAAAGATCCGAAAGGATACCGATATAATGGCTCACTGTTTTGCCATCAATTTCAAGATTTGCTCCCAGCTTTGAATAGTTCACCGGTTCACCCTGTAAATGAGCCAGCATGGTCCAGAGGCGACGCATCCGGGTTGCCGGCACATGAAAACCCAACTGTGGAAGATCCCTTTCAAGATAGGTTCGGATCAAGTCCTCAAGCCAGTCCATAGCGATGGTGTCGTCTACCGAAAGATAGCTCTCTGGAAAACCGCCCCTGAACCAAAGTTTATGTATCGTTTTGCTGTCGCTGCCTGTTTCAATGACATTCAATCCGCTCATGTATAAGTAACTGATCCGACCCGCAAGACTTTCAGACGATTGACGCATCAAATCCATGGAAGCGGAACCAAGAAAAAGAAATTGCCCGGATTTTCGCCCCTGCTCCCTGTTTTTATCAATGAGACCCCGTAACACGGGGAACAGTTCCGGGACACGTTGTATCTCATCCAGGATCACCAGTTTATCATTGTGGCGGGTTAAAAAAGCGACCGGATCACTCAGCTTGAGCAGATCTTCGGGTGCTTCCAGATCGAGGTAGGTGGAATCCATCCCTTTTGCTATGGTTTTGGCAAGGGTGGTTTTTCCCACCTGGCGGGCACCAAGCAATGCAACCGCAGGTACCTGTTCAATTTTCCTTTTTATTTCATCTGTAATGCATCGAGAAATCATACCTTGCAATATAGGATATCTATTCCGAAATAACAAGGTATATAGTGTACCCAGATGATACTATTTGCTCTTTCCTTTCGGCTGATACCCTTTTCAGGACGGGTTCCTGAACAGTCAAGGCATTTGATTGACCGTTCTTCAGGTGTTTTCACAGATTCAGCGGCAGAAAAACTGTAAACGTCGATCCCCGGCGCTTCACCGACTCCACGTTGATGGTTCCCTGGTGCTGTGCGATAATGTTCCGTGCAATGAACAGACCGAATCCCGTGCCTTTGACCTGCTTGGAAGAAAAAAACAGATCAAAGATTTTCGCCTTGGTCTCCACATCCATGCCGCACCCGTCATCCTGAACCTTGATCACCAGGCGGTCTTTTTTTCCCTCAATGGTCAGGCGAATGTAATGATCTTCCTTTTCCTTGTCCTCCACACAGGCGTCCACGGCATTGTCCAGAATGTTCACCAACGCAGACATCATGGAAGACGGGTCCAGGTTAAGGGTTTTTGGGGCGCTCTCTGATGCCACCTGAAAGTCGATGGAATGGCTGGCGAGTTTCATTTTCATGGTTCCCCGGATATCTTTGACAAACTGATCCAGGGGCACGGACTGAATATACATGGACCGTTCCTTGGAATACAGCAGAATATCCATGATCAGCTGCTTGCATTTTTCCACGGCATGGGACAGCAGATCCAGGCCTTCCGAGACATCATCGAAATTCTTTTTTTTCAGCCCGGAACGGGCGATGAACAGGCCGCCGTCCAGATTGGTGAGCAGGCCCTTGATGTTGTGGGAGACCGTGCCCAGCATCAGGCCCAGCGATGATAAATGATCAGTGAGTTTGGATTTCTCAAGTACCAGCAGTTCCAGTTTCTGGGTATACTCCACCAGTTTCTGCTGGGCGATGAGTTGATCCATCGCCTTGGTCACGGCCAGTTCCAGGATGTCCACATTCACCGGTTTGGTAATGAAATCCGTGGCACCGAATTTGAGACTGTCAATGGTGAGATCCATGTCCCCGTGTCCGGTGATCATGATGACCTGGGTGTCGGGAGACCGGCGTTTCACCTTTTTGAGCAGTTCAATGCCGCCCATGACCAGCATTTTAATGTCAGTGATCACAATGGACGGGTGCTGATCTTCAAACAGTTCCAGTGCTTTTTTGCCGTCCGGAGCCAGAAGCACCTGGTGTCCCATATCAATGAGCGCGATCTCGAGCACCTCTCTGATATCCACTTCATCGTCCACGACCAGAATGGTGAACTGTGACTTGTCCAAGAACGCCTCCTTTCAGGCATATTCAATATCATGGCCCGTGTTTTCCGGCACCGGAAAAACCAGGGTGAATTCTGCGCCGCCAGTCCGGCTCTGGCCCACCTGGATATCGCCGTTGCAATCCTTGATGATACCGTAGGAGATGGACAGGCCCAGGCCGGTGCCCTTTCCCACTTCCTTGGTGGTGAAAAACGGCTCAAACAGGCGGTCCCGGGATTCTTTTTTGATCCCGATGCCGGTATCGCTCACCTTACCCGGCTGAAGGTATGCAGATCGATATTTGAATTCTGAGCCACCTCCACCATCTTGGGTGTACCGATACAGGCCGCACAGTCCAGGGTGGGAAAGGTCTTGTCAAACTGAAGCATATGGCCCCCGATGGTGCTGTCTTTTTCAATGAGATGCACCCTCAGTCCGGCGTTACCGATATCTATGGCTGCCTGCATGCCGGCAATGCCCCCGCCGATGACCGCCACATCCGGGTGAACCTCGGACAGGCCTGCCGTCAAAGGTTGATGACAGGTCACGCGGTTCACGGCTGCAGCCACCAGGCGCCGGGCCTTTCGCGTGGCACGGCCGGGGTCTTTGGTCACCCAGGATACCTGTTCCCGCACAGATGCCATGTTAAAATAATACGGATTGATACCGGCACGGCGGCAGGTTTCCATGAAGGTTTTGCCGTGAAGCCGTGGGGAACAGGACGCCACCACCACCCGGTTTAGACCATATGCTTTGATGTCTGTTTCGATCATGGCCTGTCCCGGCTCGGAACACATGAATTTGTAGTCTTTGGATACGATCACATGAGGCAGGGATCCGGCCCACTCACTGACATGCCCCACATCCACTTTGCCGGCGATATTCACGCCGCAGTGACAGATATACACCCCCACACGTAATGGCATGTAGTCAGGTATCATAGATTCGCTTCCTTCACTGTTGCGGTTTCATCCCCTGCAGGCAGCCGGATGGTAAAACAGGTCCCGCGACCCGGCTGACTGTCCACGGTTATGGTGCCGTTGTGGTGTTCAATGATGCCGAACACCGTGGAAAGGCCTAATCCCACCCCGTGGCCGTCGTTTTTGGTGGTGAAAAACGGTTCAAAAATGCGGGGCAGGTCCTCGGGAAAAATACCTTTGCCGTCATCCTCCAACCGGATGCATACCTGCCGGTCCGCGTCCTCGAAATCCGCCGTAACCCGGATCCGGCCTGCCGGCTGCCCAGGGGGTGCCGCGTCTTTACCGGCATCGGATCCGGCCCGATGCTTTCCCTCAATCGCGTCAATGGCATTGAAAATCAGATTGATCAGACATTGCTGCAATTGATTGATATCGCCTGACACTTTGGGGATTTGGGTATCACAGGTAATTTCCAGGCGGATCTGCGCAGCGCCGGGTTTCCTGATAGACAATGGACAGATAATTCTGGAACCGGGTCCGGGCGGCGGCATCCCATTCCGGTTTTTTCATCAGCCGGATCATCAGTTGAATATAGTTCAGAATTCCGGACAACGGATTGTTGATCTCGTGGACCATGCTGGCGGCCAGACGGCCCAGGGACATCATTTTTTCCTGATGCAGAATTTTTTCCTGGTTCAGGACGGTCTGTTCCAGAAGCCGCGTATAATCGGCCAGTTCCTTCTGGTTCTGATACCGTTCCATGGCCCGTTTAAGGGCCAGGTGTAACGTGGTGTCATCCACCGGCTTGGTGATAAAATCAGACGCATCATGCTGCAGTGCAGTGATCGCTTTTTTGATGTCTGCAAATCCCGTGGTGACGATCACCTGGGTTTCCGGCCGGATGCGGCGGGCCTGTTTTCTTTTATTCCGGCACTGGCAGTTGGGGTCTTCGCCGAACGCCTGCAGGGATCTGACATCAAGACACCTCCCTTGGCTCAGGATATAGTATTGATGTTAAAGCAAACATTATGCCAGAAAACTCATACCTGGCGCATGCTTTTCCCGGTACTGTCAGACGGCCGATCTACAGAGCGTGGCACACATTTGCCGAACCGGGGATACCCGCAGCGATTCAGAAACGATACTTAGAGTAGCACAACTGCAACTTTGATGAAGTCCCCCTTGGACCACTGCCTGCAAACAGGCGTCATCAAGTGGTTCAACCTGCTGATATTTAAAACAAACCATATTTATATCTTTCAAAATCATCTGAATGGCACAGGCTTTGCTTTGTGAGGAGAGGTGTTTAAACGAACAGACAAAGCGCATAAGGGAAAACCATGATAACCGCAGTACTGGCAGTAAAAGACAGACAGGCATTCACATCTCTGGCACAGCAGTTGCTGCGGTATCCGGTGGATCTTCACTGGACTGCCTCCGGAACAGCTGTTCTTGAAATGATATCACAGGCCGTGAATCAGTGCAAACACGTTGATCTGGTTATCACGGATGAAACCCTGGCAGACATGTCCGGGCGGGATCTTGTGAAACAGGTGACCATGAAAAGTCCCATGACCCACTGTGTGGCCGCCAGCACACTATCTCCAGACCAGTTCCATGAAGCCTATGAAGGACTGGGCGTTCTCATGCAGGTTTCATTGACCCCGGACGCTGAATCCGGAGAAAAGCTGGTGCGTGTCCTGAAAAAACTGAACATCTTGAAAGAATGAGGTATCATAAATGATCATCAGCATAGCAAGCGGAAAAGGCGGTACCGGTAAGACAACCGTGGCCGCCAATCTGGCCGCTTCGTTGAAACAGCCGGTCACGGTGCTGGATTGTGATGTGGAAGAACCCAACCTCCATTTATTTTTGCACCCGGAAATCCGTTCACAGGAAAAAGTGATTGCGCCGGTGCCGGAAATCGACCTGGACCGGTGCACGCTCTGCAAGAAATGTATGGAGATCTGCCGGTTCAATGCCATTGCTGTAGCCGGAAACACCGTTGTCACCTTTCCTGAACTGTGCCACTCCTGCGGCGGGTGCACCGTCATCTGTCCGGAAAACGCCGTCACAGAGAAAGAACGGATTCTGGGAACCGTGGAAACCGGCGCCGGGCCGTGGCCGGATATGGCTTTTGGCCAGGGATTGCTGGATATCGGCCAGGTCATGGTCCCGCCGGTGATTCGCCAGGTCAAATCCCACCGGGCACCTGATCAGGGTATCACCTTGATTGATGCACCGCCAGGCACGTCTTGCCCGGTCATCGCCGCCATGAAAGACACCGATTTTGTCATTCTGGTCACAGAACCGACACCATTCGGACTCAATGACCTGAAACTGGCGGTGGAAACCGTCCGGCTGCTGAATATCCCCCACGGCCTGATCATCAACCGGGCTGGAATAGGAGATGACGCAGTATATACCTATGCAGAGGAAAAAAACCTGCCGGTTCTCATGGAAATCCCATATGACCAAGCCATCGCTGAAGCCTATTCCAAAGGTGAACTGATCATATCGCAGCAGGAAGATTACAAAGAAAAATTTCAAACCCTTTACCAAAAAATCTGCCGCCTGGCAGGTCCAGAAAAGTGTGCCCCATGAAAGAACTGGTGATATTGAGTGGAAAAGGCGGCACCGGCAAAACCAGCCTGACCGCCGCATTTGCAGGACTCAGTTCCTCGTTGATGCTCTGTGATGCTGATGTGGATGCAGCCGACCTGCACCTGATTATGGCCCCGGACGTTCAGGAAACCCATGATTTTGCGGGCGGCAATGAGGCGGTCATCGACCCGGAACGGTGTTCCGGTTGTGGGACATGTCTGGATCTGTGCCGGTTCGATGCCATTGATGAAAACAACGGACACTATTCTGTGGATGCTTTGAACTGCGAAGGCTGCGGGGTCTGTGTGGACATGTGCCCGGAAACCGCCATTGATTTTCCCCGGAAAACCTGCGGTCAATGGTTTGTTTCCCAGACCCGTTTCGGCCCCATGGTCCATGCCCGTTTAGGCATTGCAGAAGAAAATTCCGGCCGCCTGGTGACCCTGGTCCGGGAACAGGCCAGAAACCGGGCCAGAGACGCGCATGTTGATTTGATTCTCACAGACGGCCCTCCGGGCATCGGATGCCCGGTCATAGCCAGTATTGGACAGTCCAGTGCCATTCTCATCGTGGCGGAACCCACGGTGTCGGGTATCCATGACATGAAACGGGTGGGGGAACTGGCCGCCCATTTCAAAATTCCGGCCATGGTGTGCATCAATAAATTTGATCTGAACCTGGACCAGACCCGGGAAATCGAAACCATTGCCCGGAAAAAAAACATACTGATGTCAGGGAAAATCCCTTTTGATCCGGCCTTTACCAAAGCCATGATCCAGATTCAGACGCTGCTGGAATATGATGCACACGGACCGGCGGCACAGGCGGTCAAGGAGATATGGCAGACAGTGATGACGCATCCTGCCATGAAACTGGAACGATTGATGTAATAAAAACAACCCAAGAATAAGCAGATATCAGCTTGAAGGAGACTGTATGAAAAACGGAAGAATCGCTATCCCCTCCAATGGTGAGGGCGGCCTTAAAGGAACCCGGTCGGGTCATTTCGGACATTGTGATGTCTTTACCTTTGTGGATGTCGAAGATGGCAGAATCACAGGGGTTTCCACCCTTCCCAACCAGGAACATGTTCAGGGAGGTTGTATGGTGCCGGTCAATTTGCTGGCCGAACACCGGGTCAATGCCTTGATCGTGGGCGGCATCGGAATGCGGCCGCTCATGGGATTCCGCCAGGTGGGCATTGACGTGTACCATGATGATCAGCGGCCGGAAATCGAGCCGGTGGTCATGGATCTCATTGCCGGCAAACTGCCGGCAATCACCAACGACCAGGTCTGCGGCGGTGGCGGCGGACAGTAAGGAGGCTTCATGAAACTTGCCATTACAGCCACCGGCCCGGACCTGTCCGCAGACGTGGACCCGCGTTTCGGACGGGCAGCCTATATCCTGGTGGTGGATTCAGAAACCCTGGAAGTGGATGTCATTGACAATGCCGCCAACAAGGATGCCTTTAAAGGCGCCGGCATCCAGGCGGCGGCTGCAGTATCCGAAAAAGGCGCGGATGTTCTTCTGACCGGATTCTGTGGCCCCAATGCCTACAAAACGCTGGATGCCGCGGGGATCAAAGTGGCCAACGATGTCAGCGGCACCGTTCAATCAGCGGTGGAACGGTTCAATGCGGGTGAATATACTTTTTCATCCGCCCCCAATACCGAAGGCCACTGGTAATCCCGGGTCCGCCTTATTATAAACAGATTCCGCACAACACTGATTTCGCATTTGTCTGGACCCCCGGGGTGGTGGCATCTTACCCTCCTATCTTACCCCTTAAAAAAAGGTGTCACCATCCCGGGGGTTCAGCTCTCATTGACATTCACACCATACTCGAATATAATTCTAAATTTTCAGGAAATCTGATATGACACTTTTAGATATCTGTCCAATGGAAACATGGGAGGCTCTGGAAACAGAGCTGTATGAAAAATTTAATCTTCAGGGATCTGTGTTCAATCCTGAAGGCATACGCATCACCCAGGTGAAAAATTTTTCCAACCCGCTCTGTCCTGCCATCAAAGCGCTTGAAAAAGGCCAGACATTCATCTGTTCCACGGCCCACATGAACATGACCGCCATGGTGAAACAATCGCGAAAACCGGTGGTGGAAGAATGCGACGCCGGCCTGACAAAACTGGTGGTTCCCATTTTTTACAAAGATGAATTTGTGGGCGTGGCCGGCGGGTGCGGACTGCTGACCCAGGGGGAATCCGTGGACAGCTTTGCCGTATCAAAAATCGCTGACATGGATGAAGCAGAGGTGAAACGGCTGGAATCCGGTGTTCCCAACATCTCCAGAGAAGCCATTTCACAGGCCGTTGACATCATTCAGGGACGGATTCAGCAGATCTTGACATCCTGCACTGAAAACTGCTGACACCCTATGGCGGATTCGGCTTTTGCCAGACGGGTCAAACGGCGTGTCAGTGCCAGAATCCATGAATTTTTTGCCGTCTGCCCCCCCGGTCTCAGACAGGTGTGTGCACAGGAACTGACCGGACTGGATGCAGGGATTCACAACATCCAGTCCGTGGCCGGCGGGGTGGCATTTCACTCCAGAATAATGGATGCCTGTCTGGCCAACCTGTGGCTTCGTGCCCCGTCCCGCATTCTCATGCGTCTGGCCCGGTTCAGGGCCACCCGTTTTTCAATACTGGAAAAAAAACTGTCAGACATCGACTGGGAGATCTTCCTGCCGGCCGGCAACGATCCGATCATACAGGTAACTGCGCATACATCCCGGCTGTACCATTCCGATGCCATCGCTGACAGATGCCGTCTTGTTGTCCGGGCTGCGCTGGGCACAGGACAGCGCAGAAACAATACGGCTGATCCACCCTCTGTGTCACAGACAATCATGATCCGGGCCGAAAACGACCGGTTCGAAATCTCTCTGGACATGTCCGGTCCACCACTGTTCAAACGGGGTATCAAAAAACAGGTGGCATCCGCCCCTTTGCGGGAAAATCTGGCTTTTGCCATCCTGAATGCCGCCGGATTCACCGACCAGGACGTGCTCATGGATCCCATGTGCGGATCCGGGACCTTTGCCATTGAAGGCGCCATGATACAGGCCCGCGTTCCACCCGGATTCCACCGCGGTTTTGCGTTTGAAACCTGGCCCGGTGTGAGCCCTGCGTCTTTTGCCCACAGCCGGGCCCGGGCCGCACAGCAATTTTCAAAAGTCCACGCCATATTTGCCTTTGATGTGGATCCAAAGGCCATGCACATCCTTTCCGCCAATTTAGCCGGCCATGAATTCCTGGCCCCGGTACAGGCATCCCGACTGGATTTTTTTGACCTGGTGCCGGCCCGGTTCTCGAAACGCAAGGGCGTCCTCGTTCTGAATCCGCCCTATGGAAAGCGCATGGAAAACCACATGGACACCCCCGCTTTTTACCGTGAAATTACCCGGAAACTGGCAGCGGACTTCAAAGGATGGCGGATCGGCCTGATTTATCCGGGCAAACAGTTCCGCCACATGAATTTTCTCAATCTCCGGCCGTTCCCTTTTTTCCACGGCGGTCTGTATCTGGCTGCCGGCATCGGCACGGTCTGAGCCTGCCTCCTTTAAAATCCAGTGGCAATTCCTGACCAATTGTGCTTAACTGGTATCATGAAATCTGCGGTTCTCATATTTTTCGCACTGGCAGCAGTTTTGATCCATCCTGTTTTTTGCTTTTCAGGCGGTCCTGTGGACAATCGGTTGTGGGCCGAACTGCTCAAGGATCATGTCACAGACGGCCGGGTGGATTATGACGGTTTCAAGCAGGATGAAGCCAAACTGGATCGATACCTGTCCATTTTAAGCGCAACACAGCCGGCGGCACTGTCTTACAATCACCAGTTCGCCTTTTATATCAATGCATATAACGCGTTTACCATCAAGCTGATTTTAACGAGGTACCCGGGCATCAATTCCATCAAGGAAATCAGCAGCTTCTTTTCCAACCCCTGGAGCCGGAAATTCATCCCCCTTAACGGGTTCAAAGTGAGTCTGGACCATATTGAAAATGATATCCTCAGGACGCGGTTCAAGGATCCAAGAATTCATTTTGCCATCAACTGTGCGGCCCGAAGCTGTCCCCCCCTTTCAAACATCCCCTATGAGGGTGACACACTGGAAACCCGCCTGGATGAACAGACACGGCAGTTCATCAACGATCCGGGCAATACGTTTTTAAAAGACAACACCTTGTTTGTCAGCCGGATTTTCAAATGGTTTGAAGATGATTTTTCAGGCAATCCATTGGGTTTTATCCGGCAACATGCTGAGATCCCCTTGAAACAGGCTCTGGACCAGGCATCTGCCAGAGGAAGTATTGATCTTGAACCCCTTTATTACGATTGGACCTTGAACCGGTAGACACCGGTATGAGATCCTCTGAAACGGCAACCGACGGCTTTCATGGCTTGCCAAACCTGTCGGAATGATGTATAACTACAATCCATGCCAGCGAAAAACAAAACGTTTTTTTTAAAAATACCCATTTCCATAAAACTGTTCTGCAGTTCCGTCATATCCATACTTGTTTTCAGCATTCCTTTGTTTTTTCTGGTCAATCAATCGTTGAAAAATTTAGGTCAGTTCTCGGATACCGCCAATACCAGGCAGATCAAACAAATGGCTACGCAATATCTGGCATCCATGGCCCGGGAAAAAGCCCTGAAATATGATGAAATATTTTCACATTGTCAATCCTCCGTGACATTTCTGGGGATGAAAGCCAGTGAAATATACAGTCGCCTGGCAGCCGGCGATACCTTCCATTCCACCGTTCCGTCCATGATACGCAATCCCGGAAATACCATCCTTTACACCCCTGAATCCGAACCCCTTATCACAGCATTCTGGGGAGACAGGAACCTGTCATATCCCATCACACTGGAACTGCAGGCTCTGGCGGAAATGGATCTGTATCTGGTCATGGCCCAAAAAAACTCCCGCCGTGCAATGGCCGTCCATATCATCACCCGGACCGGAATCGGAAAATACTATACCTTGAATCCCCAGATGCGCCAGGCGTGTTTCAACCTGCCGAACCCTGCTGAATTCGACATCCGAAACGGGGAACCCATGACCACCTTTATCCAGCAGACCAGCGCGGACTACCAGTTCCGGTGGACCCGGCTTTACAAAGACGATGTGGCACCCGGGTTGATGATGACCGGGGTTGCCCCCATACTGGATGCAAACGGCCGTCTCAAAGGGATTACCGGTATGGATATCCCTCTGGCCAACATTTTTCAGGATCTGGAGAAAGACCCTCACATTTTTTTGAATCCCGATGGCCTCCCCGACGATTTTTTCGCATTTCTCATGGATTCACAGGGCCGATTGATCTCTTTTCCTTTTGCCTTGCTGCCTTTGTTTGGTATGGACACGGATATCAGTGATTTCAAGTATTCAAATGATATCCTGCCCTTGAGCCTCAGCCAGTCCCACCAGCCTGCCGTTGAACAGACTGCCCGCCGCATTTTGAATTCCACGTCACACCAGGATACGCTCACCATGGAAAATAAGTCCTATGTTGTGGCATCCCACCGTCTCAATCAAACCGGCTGGCATATCGCACTGGTAAGCAACGAAAACAATTTGCTCAAATCCATCCGGCAGACACGCCAGGTGATGGATGACAACCTGTCAGGTATCCTGAAAAGTTTTATGATCTATGCCGGTATCATTTTTCTCATCGCGCTGGGCTGCAGCTTTCTGGGTGTCAGACGGTTTGTCCGGCCGCTTCAGCATTTGACCCGTCTGACGCGCCAGGTATCCCGAAATGAGTATTCAGAAAAAGCCCCGGAAAACCGTAACGATGAAATCGGAGAACTGTCCCGGGCCTTCAATGAAATGACCCATCGTCTGGAACATTCCCGGCAGATGGAAAAAAAACATATCCACGCGTTGTCCCGGCAGACCGCCCGGTTGAAAGAGCTCAATGAACATCTGGTCTATTCAGATGAAGCTGAACGAAAGCTGATTGCCTCAGACTTGCATGACAGCGTCGTTCAGACTTTGGCCATGGGGATTTCCCGGACAAAAAATCTGATCGAATCCAATGAACCGCCCGGACCGGACCAGATCCGTTCGGTTCAAACCATTCTGGAACAGGCGGTCCGGGAGATCAGAACACTGATTTACAAACTGTCTCCCCCGATTCTGGATGATTTTGATATCGATATCGCCATTGGTGCACTGATTGAAGAAACCAATGAACGGGAAGGTACGGCATACCGTTATGTCAATCAGATCACCGCTCCGGTTCAATTATCTCATGCGCTGAAGGTTACCCTGTACCGGGCGGTTAACGAACTGATAACCAACATTCAAAAACATGCCGGCACCCCGAATGCCAAGATCCAGCTGTGGACTCAGGGTCCGGACATCTGCCTCCAGGTGGAAGATTCAGGTTCAGGCATGGACGTCCAGACGTTAAACCCATCCAATGACCACGGGTTCGGTCTGTACAGTCTGTCTGAACGGATTCAGAATTTCGGCGGCGCCCTGACATTCACATACACACCCGGCAAAGGAACGACAATCTTTCTCACCGCGCCGGTCAATCAAACGGAATCCCATACCCATGAAGAAGAAAACCATCATCATCGTGGATGATCACCGGGTTTTTCACCACGGAATCAGCCAGGCCCTGGATAGCACCGGCGAGTTCACAGTAACGGCCCGGGCCGTCAACGGAGCCCAGGCAGTTTCTCTGGCCGAAGAAACTGCGCCGGATCTCATCCTCATGGATATCAGCATGCCGGATCTCAACGGCATGGAAGCGGCCCGGAAAATTCTGGCCACAAATCCGGCCATCCGTATTGTGGCGCTGTCCATGCATGCGGAAAGAATTTATGTAAAAGGCATGCTCAATGCCGGCGCATCCGGCTATGTACTCAAATCCTGTTCCTTCAAAGAACTGGTGACTGCCATCAGAACGGTACTGGCCGGCCATGTCTATGTGAGTCCGGAAATTACCCATCTCCTGGTGACCGATTCACCGGATCCTTTTAACAGTTTGTCTGAACGGGAAAAACAGGTGCTGGTGGGTATTGCCGAGGGTCACAGTTCCAGAGAGATTGCAGAAACCCTGCATCTGAGCGTGAAAACCATTGATGTCCACCGCAGGAATATCAAATCCAAGCTGGCCATTCAGAGCGTGGCGGGACTGACCAGATATGCCCTGGCCAAAGGGCTGATTTCACCGGAGCCCTGAGCCGGGATTACCGCTGGCTTTCATATGCCGGCCGGACACCGCCTTTTGAGAACACGATCTGCCACAACTGGTTGCTCCGGGCCCGAAACGTGCCGGCACATGCCAGCAGGTAATAGGTCCACATCCGGAAAAACCGGGTGTCATACATGTGCTTGATCTTGTCCCAGTGTGTCACAAAATTCTCATGCCAGGCCATCAGGGTGGGATCATAGTCAGGTCCGAAACTGTGCCAGTCCTCCAGAATGAAAAAGTTCTCCGCCGCTGCGGAGATCTGCCGGCTGGACGGTATCATTGAATTGGGGAAAATATAGGTGGAAACCCAGGGATCGGAGCTGCGAACGGACCGGTTGCCGGCAATGGTGTGCAGCAGGAAGAGGCCCTGGTCTTTCAGGCACCGGTGCACCACGCCCATAAAGGTTTTGTAGTTCGCTCTCCCCACATGTTCGAACATTCCCACAGAAACGATCCGGTCAAACGGTTCATTCAGGTCCCGGTAATCCATGAGCCGGATATCCACAGGCAGTTCCTGACACCGCTCTGTGGCCAGCGACACCTGTTCTCTGGACACGGTGATTCCCACCACACTTACCTGGTATTTCCGGGCCATATACGCAGACAACCCGCCCCACCCACAACCGATATCCAGCACCCGCATGCCCGGTGCCAGCTGTAACTTCCGGCAGATCAGGTCCATTTTGGATTCCTGGGCCGCTTCCAGTGTATCGGCGTTTTTCCAGTACCCGCAGGAATAATTCATGGATTTGTCCAGCATCAGAGAAAACAGTTCATTGCCGATGTCATAATGATGCCGTCCGATTTCAAACGCCCTGAATTTTCCCGGAGATGCCGTCAGCATCGCCTTTAAACGACACCACACGGCACGTATGGATTTTATGGACTTTTCATCCAGCCGGGCCCGCAGAATTTTTTCGAAAAACTGATCCATTCTGGGGCATTCCCACCACCCGTCCATATAGCTTTCACCCAAAGCCATGGAGCCTCCAGCCACCAGCCGCTTGAAGAAAAAATTCTGATTCACCTGAATATCCCAGGGATTTTCGCCGTTGATTTCCACACCTGCAGCGGCGAACAGATCTGTAACCAGCCGTTGTGAAGATGTCTGAGTCATAGTAAATCCTCCCTTGATAAGTGACGTCAGCATTCTATCACAGCTTCAGGCAACGGTTAAAGCAAAAAATCGGTATTTATGCCCCGGTTCAGAGTGTGATCACTTTGGTGGCCAGCTGCATGGCAGTGACAATATCCAGCATGTTGGTGGTCTCACCCACCTGTTTGTCATTCAGCAGATCAAAATGGGTGAGGCAGGTTCCGCAGACCCAGATGGAAATATTCTGTTTTTCATAAGCCTTGAGCGTTTCCAGCACCACAGACCCTGCAATGGTCAGTTTGACCCCGTTATTGACAAACACCAGCCGCCACAGGTCTTGGCCCATTTCTCCCAGCGTTTTAATAAAACTGATCATCAATTTCTGACCCAGTTCATCGTCCCCGAACCCCATTCGATCCGAAGCAATGACTACCAGTATTTTCTGTCCGGGTTCTGTGTCATCGGGTTCTGAAACTGCCGGCACGCTTTCGTCTTTTTCGGACGGATCGTTTCGATCCCCTGATTTCAGCTTTTCAACGGCAGAAACAGTGAAGGCGTCCCCCTGTCCGGATGTGGTGGTCTCATATCCCCGGGTACCCAGAAACCGGGATACGTTTTCAACAGCAGCTTCATTGTCCACCAATACCGTGAGCCGGGATGGCAACTGCGCCTCCACCACCTGCTTGGTCAGAAGTACGGGCTGGGGACAGGCCTGCCCCCGGGCATCGATATTCATTGTCATCTTTTTATTCTTTCATTTGTGAATTAGTTAATCCTGTTGTCCGCTGTTCCGTATTGTCAGACCACCTCAATTTTTCCGGAATGATGAGACTGAACCTCTCCGATGACAGCCGCACAGGGAATCCCCTGTTCATGCAGTGCAGCAAGAAGGCCATGGGACTGCTTTTCCGGACACCCCATGAGCAATCCCCCGGAAGTCTGTGGATCAAAAAAAAGATCACGCAACGCCGGGCTGATCCGGTCGGCCATGTTCACCATGGCTGCCCGGAACTGGCGGTTCCGGAACGCTCCGCTGGGCACCAGGCCCATGCCGGCAAATTCCAGTGCACCGGATATCAAAGGGACCTGATCACTGAAAATGCGGACCCCGACCGGTGTACCGGTCACCATTTCCGCCAGGTGCCCCAGCAGACCGAACCCCGTGATATCGGTGCATGCGGAAATGGGAAACCGGGTCATGACATCGGCGGCATCCCGGTTCAATGTGGCCATCAGTTCTGTAATCTCGCCTATCTGTTCCCGGGAAGCCAGGCCGGCTTTGACCGCCGTGTTCATGACACCGGTCCCCAGCGGCTTGGTGAGGATCAGCCGGTCGCCGGGTTTCAGGCCCTGGTTGGCCAGAATCCGTTTAGGATGGACAAATCCGGTGACAGACAACCCGTACTTGAGCTCATCATCCTCCACACTGTGCCCCCCCAGAAGCACGGTACCCGATTCTTCGAGCACACGGATTCCGCCGGCCAGTATTTTTTTCAGGACAGCCATATCCATGGAACCCAGAGGAAACGCCACCAGATTCATGGCGGTTTTGGGAATACCGCCCATGGCATAGACATCGGACAGCGCGTTGGCCGCAGCAATACGCCCGAAATCATAAGGGTCATCCACAATCGGGGTAAAAAAATCCACTGTCTGGATCAACGCCAGGTCATCACTGATCCTGTATACGCCGGCATCATCTGCCGTACCCATTCCCACCAGAACATTTTCATTGGTGGGAACAGTCAATCCCTCCAATGCTGCCGCCAGGTCCCCCGGCGGAAGTTTTGCCGCTCACCCGGCCCCTTTCACACACTGGGTCAACCGGATGGGTTGCACGGAATTATTTGATGCCTGATTCATCACATCTCCTTGATGGCTTTATTCTAAATCATCTATTATTTCTCATTTCAGGCGTCAGATCAAATTTAAAATTTCTGTAACATTCCCCTGTTGTCATAGAAATAATCGATATATGGTTGTGTTTCGCGGATAAGGGAAATTTCTAAGGAACCACCTGGTTCTATCGCATTCAAGGATCGGAGGGTCAGATAAAAAGACCGCCGCCCCCGGGTGGTGTCTTCCTGCCGGCCTGGAATCCACACGATTTCAGCACTTTTCCGGAAGTTGCAGATAAAAAAGGCCCGCTGAGCTATTCAGTGCGGCGGGCCGGTAGATTCTTCTGACACGGTTTGGTGGGAGTGCATTTATATAAAGTGATTTGTGAAAATGGATCGGTGCAGTTTTTTTCTATTCTTACGATGTCGCCTGAATCTGTCTCAGACCAACCGGATACCCTGGAAAAAATACTGCTCAGACCCGTCTGAAAAAAAGACACAGGGCTTTTTTCTGGTGTTTTTTAACTGCCCGCAAGATTTCAGTTGGAAGATTTTTCCCGGTGGCTGGATTCTGAATTTTTTTTCTTCTGTAAATACGAGAGTTTCACCTGAAGGATATCCCAAAACTCCTTCAGCGTGATAGCATCCAGTTTTTCTATTTCGATCAGGGAGCGGATGATTTCTGTACCCAGGATCTGATTGTCAAACTCAAGGGAACGGCGACGCAGGCGGGCCAGTTTGGGGAGCTGATCGGGAGAAATATGCCGATCGATTCGGGTATCTGATATGGAAATCAGCTCCCCCTTCGGGATGGACGAATTCAACGCCTCCTGACCGATTCTCAGCATCTCTTCCCGGGAAGTTCCGGTGAGTCGCAATATCTCGCTCTGGATATTCAGGGGGATCTTCGGGAACCGTCTTTTTCCTTGCAGGTTTTTTCTGCCCGAGTGATACCCTGTTAACGCGGCTTCACTGATATGAAGACGCTCTGCCAGTTTTTTTGCAGGTACCCTTTCTCCGTCGATCACCAGGTTTTTATCTGTTTTGATGATCTTTCGGAGCCATGCCCTGAATATCTCTGTTTCGGTTTTCATTAACTGGACCATATCATTTAACCCCTCACTATCAGGTGTGCATATCGTAAGTCATCGGGAATCAGAATGCAAGAAAAAAAACCTTTCCCCCGGGGCGAAACCGGAAAGCATCGCATAGAATGGCTGTTCATGGTTTTTATTATCTCTTTGCTGACTCGAAAACACCTGTAAGGCAGGGAAAATTGTGGGGAATCAAAAACCTTTCCAGACGGTCAACCATGTGTATTAAATTGACCACAAACAAAAAATCCCGGTAAGAGAACTTACCGGGATATTGTTGGTATTGTTGGCTCCCCAGCACGGACTTGAACCGCGGACCCATTGGTTAACAGCCAATTGCTCTGCCAACTGAGCTACTGGGGAGCATGTCTCAATCAAGACTCGAAGTTTATATAGGATCGCCCTGTTCTTGTCAAGACAAAAAAACAAAAAATTGACAGCCGTTTTTGGAAGAGGTAATAATGCGTTCGAACCATAATGGAAACCGACATATCAAACAGTTTACCCAGGATAAGGCACACCATGATCACTGAACACGGCATTGTCACCCGGGCCACGCCGGCCGTGGCCCAGATAAAAACCAACCGGGCGGCGGCCTGTGAGTCCTGTACGGCAAAACACAGTTGCGGCACCATTCACCAGGGAAAAGAGGTCCTTTTTGAAGTTCCCAATACATTAGGCGTCCAGGCAGGAGACTCCGTTCTGATCGGCATGCGGACAAAATCTGCATTGCAGCTGACCTTTCTCATATATATCGTTCCCATACTCTGCCTGGTTGTCGGGGCGCTGGCCGGTGATGCACTGGCACCTTATTTCCAGATCAATGCCTCATTTTTCGCCATGGTACTGGGATTTTCGTTCTTCGGGCTCGCGTTTTTCATTCTTCATAAAAAATCGGCGGGGATGAATCGGAAAACAGAATTCAAACCCATGTTGATCCGTAAAACCAAGTCGGCTTCAGCGCCCGCCTGCAAGCCGTCTTCAAAATAATTTTTTTCTTGCCAACCCAGCTGCAATATACTATATACGCTGCCAGTTGTGGGTTTGTCACACAAACGCTAACCCTTAGACCGGAAGATTGACATATGACATCACAACCACACCTGAAATTTGCGGTCTTGATCATGGCTGCCTTTTTGATCACAGGGATCGTCTGCTACGCCGCTTTTTCTCCTCCCGCCCCGGCCGAGCCTGTTCGTTTAATGTTTCAAAATGATGCCGGCAAAGTGCTGTTCACCCACCAGACACACACGGAGGATTATTACCTGGACTGTCTGGACTGCCATCACAATCTTGATGATGACGAGACCTACAATTGCAGTGATTGCCATGAAGAGACCGGAGACGAATACATGCCGTCCAGAACGGATTCCCTTCACGAGACATGCATTGGATGTCATGCGGATTACGGTGCAGGGCCGGTCGAATGCAGTGCATGCCATGTGCTTTAAATCCGATATTCTGCCGCCTGTGAACTGCGCCAGTCATGACAACCGCTTTTTTGAAACAAGGACGTAACTCATGATTAAACGATCTTTCTTTACGCTGTCCAACAAACCCAGGCTGAACTATGATCTGTTGGAACCCGATCCTGAACCGCCCGTGAAAATGGATGTACCCGGCCTTTTGATGCTGCTCTTACCCGAACCCATTGAAGGCACCCGGAAAATGCTGATCAAAAAGGGCGATCCTGTCAAGAAAGGGCAAAAACTGTCACTGTATGATACCAGCACCGATTATGCAGTGTCACCGGTCTCAGGAACCATAAAATCCATAGATACGTTTGCTTCAGACGATTACAGCCGTCTGCGCACCCGCATCACCATAGAAAAGGATGCCTTTGATACCGAAGACCCCTCATATCCGGACATGACCGAAGACCTTGACTTTGCGGTCCGGCATCTGAATCAGCTGCCCGGCGCCCCCCCTTTTGACGACCTGGCCCGGAACGACGGACAGATCAGCACCCTGGTCATCCTGGCTGCCGAAACAGACCTTTTGAGCACCACATCCCAGTACATGGGGACATCCCATGCCATCGAACTGCAGAAAGGTGCGCAGATTCTCAAAAGCATCACAAAACTGTCCAAGGTGTATCTGCTGATTCCCGGATATCTCCTCGACCGGGTCAAATTTAACGATGTGACCGTCATGCCGGCAAGTCTGAACTACCCGGATACGTTGCCGGCCCTGATCATAAAAAACCATCTGGAAAAAATTCTGCCGGCCGGAAAAACACCGCAGGAGATGGGCGTCTGTTTCATCCGGGCTGAAGCGGTGGTGTCTCTTGCCCGGGCCTTTGAAAACAACGCCCCGGTGTTTGAAAAATGTATCTCGCTCATTGACAAAAACGGGGCCCGGCAACGGATTGAAGCTGTGATCGGCACCCCATTAAGCAGCATTTTCAGCCAGCTGGGAATCCAGATCGATGAACAGGACCGTATTGTCATCGGGGGACCTTTGCAGGGCTTTGCCACCTTCACCCCCCACCATCCTGTGACACCGGATATGGACACGGTCCTGGTCCAGGACCGGGGGGACATCATCCCCTTGTCGGACGAGAACTGCATCAATTGCGGCAAGTGTGTTCAGGCTTGTCCGGCCGACATTCCGGTCAACCTGCTGGTGCGGTTTCTGCAAGCCGGTCTATATGAGACCGCAGCTGACAAATGCGACCTTGAATCCTGCATTGACTGCGGATTATGTGCCTATGTCTGCACGTCACGGATTGCATTGTCCCAGTATATCCGGCTGGGAAAACATGAACTGCAAAAACTGAGACTTGACGTATAAAGGGAGACTGTCCATGAACAACAAGAAACTCATTGTTTCCCATGCCCCGTTCTGGCATGACGGAGACAGTCTGTTCAAGAAAAACCTCAATTTCATGCTGGCCCTGCTGCCGGCAGCCATTTTCGGAATTCTGCAATTCGGAGCGCCCGCTTTAGGGGTCCTGGCACTGTCAATATCCTTTGCCATGATCTGGGAACTGGTCATCAATCTGATTTCCAAAAAACCGTTTACCATCGGGGACCTGGATTCGGCATTGATCGGACTGCTGTTCGGCATGATGCTGCCGGCGGTCATCCCCTGGTGGGTGGTGGCGGTCGGCACGTTTGTGGCGGTATTCATGGGCAAGATGATTTTCGGGGGAACCGGTGCCAACCCCTTTCATCCGGCGCTTCTGGGCATGGCGGTTCTGATGCTGTCCTGGAACATGTTTTTCGATTTCAACACGGCCTATGTGAATTATGAATTTAATTTTACCTCCCTGGCACCTCTGGTCGCATTTAAATTCCAGGGAGCCGCCACAGATCTGTTTCCCTTGAGTGACCTGTTCATGGGAAGGGAAGTGGGGGCCATCGGCGCCACATTCAGCCTCGGACTCATCATCGGAGGCATTTACCTGATTCTTCGGGGATATATCCGCTGGGAACTGTCGGTTTCCTTTATTGCCGGAATTCTGGTGACAGCCTTTCTTTTCCACCTTGCCAGTCCGGAGCGCTTTGCCGGTCCCTGGTTTCACCTTTTTTCCGGTTATACGATGCTGGCGGCTTTCTTCCTGATCACGGAAAGTTCTTCTTCTCCGGTTCAGCGGATTCCCATGCTGCTCTATGGATTACTGGCCGGTTTCATGATCATTTTGATGCGCAATGTCGGCACTTATGCAGACGGCACGATTCTGGCCATTCTGCTGGTGAATGTGGTGAACCCTCTCTTGGACAACATCAGGCCCACTGCCCTGGGAAAGGATATGAGCAATGCGTGAAATGCTGAGCATGATAGTGGTTTTAACCCTGCTTGCTTCTGTTTCCGGCGGCCTTCTGGCGGCAGTTAAATCCGGGACGGAGCTGCGGATTGAAGAACAGATTTTGAAATTTCAGAAAGCCCCGGCCATTGAATCCCTTTTTTCCGATGTCACCAACGACCCGCTCAAAGAGCGGTTCAACCTGGATGCCGGTGAAACAACGGTTCAAATTTTTCCGGGAAAACTGCCGGACGGTTCAATGGCGGTTGCCTTTGAAACCCTGGGTAAAGGCGGATACGGAGGCGATATCGGACTGATGGTGGCCATCAACCTGGAAAAAGACCAGATAATCGGCGCCCGGGTCACGACCCATGCTGAAACTCCCGGGCTGGGTTCCCGCGCCAAAGATGACCTGAAGTTTGTTTCCCAGTTCAATGACAAATCGCTGGCCGCCAACCTGGCCCTGAAAGCGGACAACGGGAGCATTGACGCCATGTCCGGTGCCACAGTAACCTCCCGTGCAGTGACGCGCGCCGCCATCCAGGCCCAGACACTTTATAACGACCTGAAACCTGAAATTTTAAAACAGATCCAATAAGGGAATAAGGAGATAACCTCACATGGCACAATCCTTGGCAAAAGAATTTACAAAAGGACTATGGGCTGAAATACCTCCTTTCCGACTGGTGCTCGGGCTTTGTCCCACCCTGGCGGTGACCAAATCCGTTGAAAATGGTATCGGTATGGGACTGGCCACCACTTTTGTGCTGGTATTTTCGAACCTGTTGATTTCCCTTTTAAGAAAAGCAATTCCCCCCAAAGTTCGAATTGCCTGTTATATCGTTATCATTGCCACTTTTGTTACCATTGTGGAACTGGTCATGCAGGCATATACCTATCCCTTGTTTTTAAAGCTGGGGATTTTCATTCCCCTGATCGTGGTGAACTGTATCGTACTGGGCCGGGCGGAAGCCTTTGCCAGTAAGAACAACCCAGTGATGGCGGTTGCCGACGGACTCGGCATCGGTATCGGTTTCACACTGTCTCTGGCCAGTCTGGGTGCTGTCCGCGAAATCCTGGGTGCCGGCACTATCACCATCTGGGGAGGAAATCCAGTCCTTGACATCAGCACCTGGTACCAGCCTTTCTCTTACATGGTCGAGGCACCGGGTGCGTTTGCGGCGCTGGGACTTATGCTGGCTGGCATGAACCTGATCGGTAAGAAATAAGGAGTCAACCTCATGGAATATTTTGAACTGGCCATCGGCAGTATTTTCATCAACAACATTCTTCTGGCTCAATTTCTTGGCATGTGCCCTTTTGTGGGGACCTCCAAAAAAATGGAAACCGCGGTGGGGATGTCCATGGCCGTAGTTTTCGTTATGGTCATGGCCGGCATGATCACCTGGTCTGTAGATACATTTCTGCTCAAAGCCCTGAATGTCGAATATCTGAGAACCCTGTCATTTATTCTGGTCATTGCCTCACTGGTGCAGTTCGTAGAAATGTTTTTAAAGAAAAGCATTCCCGGCCTGTATGCCGGACTGGGAATTTTTCTGCCGCTGATCACCACCAACTGTGCTGTCATGGGTGCCTGTCTGCTGAATATCAGCAATGAATTTGTCTTTACCAAAGCATTGATGTCTTCTTTTTCCTATGCCCTTGGTTTCGGTCTGGCCCTGATTCTGTTTGCCGGGGTCCGGGAACGGGTCAATCTGGGACGGGTGCCAAAACCGCTGCAGGACACCTCCATCGGTCTGATCACCGCAGGGATAATTGCTTTGACCTTTACCTCTTTCAGGGGAATGGTATAAAAAACGGTTTCAGGGGATGGTATCAGTCGCTTGAAAACCGGTATAAAAATCCTGCTGGGAATCCTGATCCCGGCAGGATTTCTTTTGTCAGTCACAGGGGTGTGGGTATGGCAGACACTGCACACCCCGGTAAAAACCGATGACAGAGAAATCATTTTTGTCATTGAACCCGGACAGAACCTGAAACAGATTGCCGAAGATCTGAAATCCCGGGAACTGATCCCAAGCGTGCTTCTTTTCCGGGCCTACACCCGTTATCAGAAAGTCGCCACCCGCATTCCAGCCGGCGAACATCTGCTGTCCATACCGGCGTCACCCGCCCAAATTCTGGACCAACTGCTGAAAAACCGGGTCAAACTGTATCGGCTGACGGTGCCGGAAGGGCTGAACATGGAAGAAACTGCCGCCGTGGTGTCAAAAACCGGTTTCTGTGACATGGACCGGTTTTTATCCCTGTGCCGGGATCCGGACTTTATCACGGATCTTGATGTCCCTTCCCATACCCTGGAAGGATTTTTATACCCGGATACCTATTTTTTTCCAAAAACCGCCACCTGCCGTCAGATAATCACGAAAATGGTGACCACGTTTTTCTCCGTGTATACGCCCCGGTGGAAGGAACGGGCCGAGAATCTGGGATTCACCCTGCAACAGATCGTGACCCTGGCGTCCATGATCGAAAAGGAAGCCGGCATCCCCTCTGAACGCCCCCTGATCTCATCGGTGTTCCACAACCGGCTGCAAAAAGGAATGCGCCTGCAAAGTGATCCCACCGTCATCTACGGGGACCCGGAATTTGAAGGCCGGATCCGGACCCGGCATCTGCGCAGAAAAACCGATTACAATACTTACCAGATGCACGGCCTTCCCAAAGGCCCCATCGCCAGTCCCGGGGCAAAAGCCATCGAGGCCGCCCTGTTTCCCGCCCAGAGTGATTACCTGTTTTTTGTATCGAAAAATGACAAAACACATCATTTTTCAAAAACCCTGGCAGAGCATAACCAGGCGGTCAGAGAATACCAGTTGAACCTGTAATCTTTTAACAGTCCGCCCTGAACATCTCGGGCTTACTTGTTGTGGTCACTTGTCTGTGTCAGTCGCTGAACTGGCGCAGATACACAATCACCGACCCGGAACGGGATTTTTTCTTACGCTCCCAGGCAAAGCCCAGAACAATATCCTGGGCTTTCAATTGGGCCAGCAGGTCTTCGATGGTATCCGGCAGCACGGGTCCCAGGTCGGAATGCGTTCCTTTACCCACAATAATACGGACCGTAAAGTATCCCTGTTGTTTGCACGTGGTCAGAAAAGAACGGGCCTTCAGCTGGGCACCCAGGGCGGTGAATCCATGCAGGTCCAGGTCTTTTTCCGGGGGAGGATAGCGCTTAATTCGTTTATGATACGGCAGGGGTTTGGGGGAAACAGATTTTTTCTTTTCAGGCGGTCTGGACAGATAGGATTCCAGCAACGCGGTAAAATCCTGTGCCGGCGGATCGGTGTTTTTGGGCACGGACAAACGAGGCCTGCCCGATTTCCGGGTGAAGGCTTTGAAGAGGTCGTCATCCGAACCCAGCAGGCGCGGTTTGTATTTTCTTTTTTTTCCCATACACAGCTGTGTATTCTATGTTAACTTTGCTGGTTTTTCAAGGGGATGATCCCTGTTTCTGTGTTTGACTTTACCCCCCCTTCCTGCTATTGTCTGATTCATGAAAATTGGGACCATTGTTGAATACATTGATCAACAGAAAATCATAACAGCAGTAATATTAAGCGAAAAAAAAGACAAGCTCAAATTACTCAACGAAAACAGCCGGGAAGTCAGCCTCACCGAAAAAAGGCTGACTCATGTGTCACAGGTGTGCCTGGACATCACCCTGCCCAGAAATCACCTGCTCAATGAACTGAAAGCAACGGCGCAAACCCGCAGGGAATTATCCGAACAGATCGATATACCCGAAATCTGGGAAATCCTTCACGAGGAGTCTGAAAATATTGATCTGTCCGCCATGACTGTTTTCTGCTTTGATCCGCCTTTGTGCTGTGATCATGAAGCCGCGGTCATCCGGGCGGTTTTCAACGACCGGCTCTGTTTCAAGTTCAACCAGAACTGTTTTTCCCCTTTTACAACGGAACAGGTCGATGCCAAAAAACATCAGATCAGAGAAGAGGAAAAAAAGAACCGGTTGATTCAAAAAGGGGTGGCCTGGTTGAGCGCCATGCAGGCCGACTCAGAAAAACTCGATGATGCCGACCCGGAAGTCATAGAGTGCCTCAAGGCGTATTATCTGTTTGGAAATGACAGCGGTCATGCCACCCTGGCCAGGCAGATGCTCAAAAATGCCGGCCTGAGTTCCCCGGACCCCTTGTTTCAGTTCTTTGTCAGATCCGGTATCTGGACGGTTGACGAGAATGTCGATCTTCTGTCCATGGGTATCCCCACCCGATTTTCCCCGGAAGTGACCGCTGCCACCCGAAACCTGTCACTCACCAGTTCCCGGGTTTTTCAGGACCCGGGCCGTAAGGATCTGACCCAGGTGCCGCTGATCACCATTGATGGCCAGTCCACCATGGATTACGACGATGCCATCAGCCTCGAGAACACGGACCAGGGTTACCGTCTGGGAATCCATATCATCGATGTGGGGGCCTACATCAAATCCGGAGATCCCATTGATATGGCGGCCCGGGAACGGGCCAGTTCCATTTACATGCCCGATGACAAGCTGCCCATGCTTCCAGCCGACCTGTCCGATGATCTGTGCAGCCTCAAACAGGGGGAAATCCGGCCGGCCATCTCCACATTAATCCAGATGAGCCGGTTTTTTGAAATCCGGGATGTTCAGATTGTTCCCAGCATTATTCAGGTGCATCAGCAGATGAGCTACACTGAAGCCAATCTGCTGAACGGCAAGGATGACCCCATCACCAGCCTCCACAAAATCGCCACCCTGCTGCGGGAAAAGCGACTCAAGGCCGGTGCGGTCCAGATCACGCTGCCCGAAGTCAATGTCTGGCTGGAAGATAACGGGGAAATCCGATATACCAAGGTGGACCGGGAAAACCCTTCCCGAATGCTGGTGTCTGAAATGATGATTTTCGCCAACTCCCTGATGGCCAAATTTCTGGCTGACCATCAGATTCCGGCGGTTTTCCGGTCCCAGCCCCCCCCAAGCCAGCGGCTCTTCAAAGGGATTGAAACCGCACTGCTGCCCAATCTCATGCAGCGCAGACATCTGAGCCGGGCCATGATCACCACCACACCCCAGACCCACTCCGGTTTGGGGGTCAAGGCCTATGTCACTGCCACATCCCCTATTCGAAGATACCATGACCTGCTCACCCAGCGGCAGATTAAAGCCGTGCTAGGCTTGAACCCGGCCTATTCAAATAAAGATCTCGAAGAGATCCTCCAGGCCGTGTCGGTTCCCATGACCAATGCCAGCCGCATCCAGGGCGCCAGAAAACGGTACTGGCTGCTCAGGCTTCTGGAAACCATGCGGGGAGACAGCATTGATGCCCTGGTGATGGAATGCCACCGGGACCATTACAATATTCTGCTCAAGGAATTCATGCTGGAAGCCCGGCTTCCTTCATCCGGCCTGAAACTCAAGCAGGGAGATGCCATTCAGGTCACGGTACAGCATGTGGATGCCCGCCGTGATCAGCTGTCCCTATTCTGTGTGTAACAGCCCTGAAATAAACGCCGGCTAGTGCTTGAAACTCCGCTGACCGGTAAATACCATGGCGGCATCATATTCGTTGCAGGCCTGGATGGACTGGTAATCGTTCAGAGACCCCCCCGGCTGTATCACGGCCTTGACCCCTTGTGACAGCCCCACATCGATGCCGTCCCGGAATGGAAAAAACGCATCTGAAATCATAGAGGCTCCGATCATTCCGCCTTTTTCCTCTGCAACCTGCGCGTCGATTTCCTGTTTTTTGTCTTCATCCGTCAGGTCGGCATAGGACTGAGCGTAGCGTTCAAAACAATACCGGTCCGCCAGTTTGCGGCAGGCCTTGTCCACGGCGATCTGGGCCACCCCCACCCGGTCCTGTTCGCCGGTACCGATCCCCACGGTCACATTGTCTTTGACATAGATCACGGAATTGGAGGTAATGCCCGATTCCACGAGCCACCCGAACAGCATGTCCTCATATTCCCGGTCCGTGGGCTGCCGGTTCACCTGAAACGTCTGCCCCTGATACTCCGACACCGCCGGTATCAAATCCGTTTTTGTCAGTGTCCGGGGCACAAAGGACCACTGGGCAACAATGCCACCGTCCATCAGGCTTTTGAAATCAACCACCCGCTCGCCGATAAAGGTCTGGAGACGCTCCATGGCCTGAATGCGGATCACCCGCAGATTTTTTCGGGCACCCAGAATGTCCAGAACCCCGTCTTCAAATTCCGGGGCCACCACCACTTCGGCATACTGGGATGCAATGGCCTGGGCCGTTGCCTTGTCCACAGCCCGGTTCAGGCCGATACATCCCCCAAACGCCGCCACCCGGTCCGCCATATACGCGCGGGTGTATGCTTTTTCCAGTGAGTCGGCCCGGGCGGCCCCGCAGGGATTGTTGTGCTTGACGATCACCGCGCAGGGGGTATCAGTAAAATATCTGAGTATATTCAAACAGTTGTCCGCATCTGTCAGATTGGTTTTGCCAGGGTGCTTGCCGGACTGCAGCAGCTCGATATCTGACACCAGGTGCTTTCCCGGCTGAATGGTCCTGGCGTCTCCCAGTATCAGGTTGCCGTTGATCAGACGGTAAAGGGCTGCTTCCTGGCCCGGATTCTCTCCATAGCGTAGGCCTTTCTGCACCTTGTCAATCACCCAGGACACTTTTTCGTAAAAAAGCGTCTGACGGGTATTTTCATCCACAAAAGCGATCTCCATACGGGGAGGAAAATGGTCATCCATAATGGTTTTATACATCTTTTTCAGATCATCGGACATGGGGTTCAGGCTCCTGTTTGATAGCTGGATTGAAGGGATTCTCCGGTTTTGCCGGCCAGATAATCGGCAATGGCCCGGTCATAGGCGGCCGTATGTTCAAACGCCCGGACCGCCAGAGCATACCGGTCCGCCAGGGTCAGACATCCCTGATCGGCGGTGAGTTTTTCAAGTATATCCGGATAATCTGCAGGATCGGTCACCGATGCCACCCGGATGAAATTCTTGGCAGCGGCACGGATCATGGTGGGACCGCCGATATCGATGTTCCCCCGGGCATTTTCCAGCGTGGCATCCGCCCTTGCAACGGTCCTTGCAAACGGATAGAGATTGACCACCACCATGTCAATGGGCAGGGCCTGTGTCCGGGCCAGGTCCGACTGATGGGCTTCATTGTGGGTCTCTGTCAGCAACCCCAGGTATATCTTGAAATCCAGGGTTTTCACCAGGCCTCCCTGGGTTTCAGGCTGGCCGGTGTAATCCGACACCTGCCGCAGATGACGGTCCGCCCCGGATCCCAGGATCTCCCTGATCCGTCCGAATGTACCGCCGGTGGACAGGATGACCAGTTCCGGATTCACGGCAACCATGCCCGGAATCAATGTTTCCAGCCCGTTTTTATCTGACA
Organism: Desulfotignum sp.; assembly: GCA_032250905.1. Taxonomy (GTDB): domain Bacteria; phylum Desulfobacterota; class Desulfobacteria; order Desulfobacterales; family Desulfobacteraceae; genus Desulfotignum. The sequence goes on from JAVVEQ010000008.1 coordinate 77,017, forward strand.
CGCTCACCAGCACTGTGTTGATCTTGACCTGATCATCCACTTTTTCCACCACATTTTTTGCCATTGTGTCATCCTTTCATTTGCTCAGGAAAATCGTGATGTTACATACCACGCACACCCCCTTGCGTCAAGCTTTGCCACCAATCCCATGCACAGCGGAGCCCCGGGCGGAAGTGCCTCACATTTTGTTTTGACATTTTCCCGGGGATGGATGACAATAACGGCATCAGTATCACCCCATTCAAAGGAAAGCCCCGTGATTCCATTAAAAATGAAAGCCCTGCTGCAAAAAACGCTGTCTGAAACTGCCTGGAAGAACCGGCTGATCAAAGACGGTTCATTCCGTTATGTGGAATTCGGCCCCCTGGATGTGGATCGTCTCCAGCGCCTGGGTATCCGGGTGGATCGCCTGGGGCCCAGACTGGTGGCCTTTATGTGGGACGAGAACAGTCCGGTGCAGATCGGCGGATTTCTTGTGGTGGACAATCTGGCCATGGGGCACCCTTCCATGGGCGGCACCCGCATGCTGCCGGACATCAGCCCGGATATCGTTCACAACCTGGCCCGGGGCATGACATTGAAAAATGCGGCCGCAGCCCTGCCTTTCGGTGGGGGCAAATCCGGCATTGTCTGTCCTGAAACCCTCACATCCGATGACCGGCGGATCGTCATCACCGGGTTCGGCCGGCTGTTGAGAAGATACCGGAAAATCTATATACCCGGCCCGGATGTGGGTACCAATGATGCGGACATGAAAATATTCGCCATAGAGAACGGCCTCAACAATGTGGTGTCCAAGCCGGCGGACATGGGCGGCAACCGGATCGATGAACTGGGAGGGGCTGCCAACGGCGTGGTGGTGGCGTTCAAAACCCTGGTGGAAAAACTGCCCCGCCTCAAAAATCTTCCCCAGTTCCGGAACCTGACCCTTCCCGGGCCGGAGGACCAGTCCATCCTGATCCAGGGATTTGGTGCTGTCGGAGCTCATGTGGCCCGGCTCTTTCATGAATATGACCCGGACAGGCCACCGGTCATCAAAGGCATCAGTGATGCCCACGGTTTTCTGTTGAATGAAGACGGCCTGCCCTGGCGCCAGCTGTTTGACTTATGGAAACAGTTCGGTGAAGTGACCCGGCGCTATTTTCATGACACCCTTCTCCACGGCACAAAAACCGCCGGGCGCCAGACCATTTATTCCAGCTGTGCCGACAACCTGCTCAGGGAATCCGGCTTCTGCCTGATACCGGCATCCCCGGTATCCAACTACCTGGATGTGGATCCGGGCTCCAGACCCTCCATGACCGTGGACCGGATGGGACACTGGCGGATGATCGTGGAAGGGGCCAACACCTATTCTCCGGATCCGGCAAAAAAAGCGGCCCGGCGGCGCATGGAACGCCATGTGTACCGGGACAGGGGCGTGCTCATCGCCACCGACTACCTGGTCAATTCCGGCGGGGTGATTTATGCGGCCCACGAACGCATGATCCCCACTCCGGAGGATCTGCTGATTCCCGGAGACATCCTGGGAAATCCGGAAAAAATCGATGCCTGGCTTCACAAAAATCAGGCGGCGTTTGCCGAACTTTCGGAAATCCGGCGAAAAACAGCGGTGGAAAAACTGGAAACCGTGATCCGTAAAAATATGGAAGAACTCATCGACGGCCTGTGCAAGGATGCCGACAGCCTGCCCTGCGAGGTGGCGGAAACCATCAGTATCCAGCGCATCGCTTCCATGGAAAAAACCAGAACCGCCGGAGATATCATGGAAGATGCCCCCACCATCGCCGTGGATAGGCAGATCTCGGATGCGGCCAGACTGCTGGTCGAATCCCCGGTATCCATTGTCAATGTGGTATCGGAAAAAGGCACGCTCATCGGGATTGTCACCAACTGGGACATCACCCGGGCCATGGCCTCCCACCTGCCCATGGATGCGCCCCTGACCCGGGTGATGACCACGGATGTGATCTTCACAGGCCCGGACACCCCGATCCTCGACTGTGTCAGGCTACTGGAAAACCATGAAATTTCGGCCATGCCCATTGTGGAAAATGACCGGGTGGTGGGCGTGATCTCCGGAGATATCCTGGCAAAACAGACCCTGTTCCGGCTGCTCCAGACCATGGACTGAACAACGCCTTCCCCTGTCCATGCGACTTTTTCTGATTATTCTGGCCCAGTTTCTGTCCGGTTCCATCTGGTTTGCCGCCAGCGCCGCTTTTTTTGACCAGAAATTCCTTTTGTCCGCGGTTCAGGCAGGGTTTATTACCGGCACCCTGAGCTTTGCCTACCTGAACCTGTCGGACCGGTTTTCTCCAGTACGGGTATTTTTCATCTGCGCCCTGGCAGGCGCTGTGTTCAACCTGGGCGGCATATTGCTTCCCCCTTCCCGGGGGCTGCTCCTGACCTCCCGCTTTCTGTGCGGCATCTCTCTGGCCGGCATTTATCCGGTGGGCATGAAAATTGCCGCCTCCTGGTATCCGGACACCCTGGGACGGGCACTGGGATTTCTGGTGGGGGCCCTGGTGCTGGCATCCGGATCTCCCTATCTGATCAAAGCCATCCACTGGCAGGGGGATCCAGGATCAATCCTGTGGGTCACCAGTGCGGCATGCCTGGCAGGAGGACTGGTTCAGGTTTTTTTTGTGGGGGACGGACCGTTTCTGCCCAAAGGGTCTCCCTTTAATCCCAAAGTGATTCAATACCTGTTTACAAATCCTTATTTCAAAGCATCGGCCCTGGGGTACTTCGGTCATATGTGGGAGCTTTATGCGGTATGGGCTGCTGTGCCGCTTCTTTTCTCCCTCCTGGTTCCGGAACAGGCAGACCTGTGGGCGTTTGCTTTTTTCGGGGCCGGGTTTACAGGATGCGCGGTTGGGGGCATGCTTTCCCTGAAATGGGGCAGCCGGAAAGTTGCCGGCACCGCCCTGGTCATCTCCGCCCTCTGTTGTCTTATGTCACCCGCCATTCTTTATTTGCCCCGCACAGTGGCTCTGGGCATGATCCTGTTATGGGGTCTGTCTGTGGTGGCGGATTCCCCCCAGTTTTCGTCTCTGAACACCCGGTTTGCGCCGGCCGGATACGTGGGATCCGCCTTGACGCTGGTCAATTGCATCGGATTTGTTATCACCATTTTCTCCATTGAACTGGTGACGTTCTGGATCCGGCACTGGGGCATCCACACCGCGTTTCTCTGTCTCGCACCCGGCCCCATACTGGGATGGATCTGGCTGAATCGCGAGATCCCGGGTTGAGTTTTCCTGTAAAATTGCGTATGACAGACAAAAATACTTCCAAGGAGGATTTCATGCCAGCTGACGTTTTTTTTATGGATCTGACGGCCACATCCCGGGAGAACCTGCCCGGAAAACTGGAACGGCTCTTGAAAAAAGCCGGGATCAAAACCATATTGAACAAAAATGACCCTACCGCCGTCAAACTCCACTTCGGCGAACAGGGGAACACCGCTTTTATCCGGCCGGTGTTTATCCGGAAAATCATAGAAATGATCCGAACCACCGGTGCACAGCCGTTTCTCACCGATGCCAACACCCTGTATGTGGGGACCCGGTCCAATGCGGTCTCCCATATCAGAACCGCCATTGAGAACGGGTTTGCCTACTCTTCCATGGACAATGCCCCCATCATCATTGCCGACGGGCTTTTAGGCAAAAGCGAGACACCCGTATCGGTGAAACTGAAAAACTGCGAACAGGTCTATATCGGATCTGAAATCGTCCATGCCTCGGCCCTGGTGTCCGTGGCCCACTTTAAAGGGCATGAACTCAGCGGTTTCGGCGGCACCATTAAAAACATCGGCATGGGATCTGCCTCCCGCAGAGGCAAACTGGACCAGCACTCCAATGTGTCCCCCAAAATCAAGCGCAAAACCTGTATCGGATGCGGTGAGTGTGCGGCCCACTGCCCTGGGCAGGCCATTTTCCTGGAAGACAAAAAAGCGTATATCAACAAGGAGAAGTGCATCGGATGCGCAGAATGCATTGTCCGGTGTCCCACCGGTTCCATCAACATCAACTGGAACCAGACCATTCCGGTGTTCATGGAAAAAATGGTGGAATACACCTATGGCGTTGTGAAAAACAAGCCGGGTAAATGCCTGTTCATCAATTTCATCACCGACATTGCCCCCAAATGCGACTGCCTGGCCTATACTGAATCTCCCATCGTCAACAATATCGGGGTGGTGGCATCTCTGGACCCGGTGGCCATCGACCAGGCCAGCGTGGATCTGGTGAACCAGCAGCCGGGGCTGCCGCATACCGAGCTTAAAACCGCCCTGGCTCCGGGAGAAGATAAGTTCAGGGGCCTGTATCCGGACGTGGACTGGACCCATCAGCTGGCCTATGCCGAACAGGTCGGCCTGGGGACCCGGGATTACAAACTGGTGAAGTTGAAAACCCTGGCTTACAAAAAATCATAAGTGAGTGATCTGTCACACTGTTCCGTCAGGCTGCTTCGACCCGCCCCGGGGCTGACCGCTCAACACGGCCTTTCAGGTTTGGCAGTATGATTTCCTGAAACCTGGAGACTGCCATCGGATTGACTCCTGCTCATTTGAATTTCGGCATGTCATATTTTTCAGCAACCGCTTTCCGTTCATTTTCTGGAAGAGATCGCATATGTTTTCTCCAGCCTGGGCACCAGTTTGTGTGCCACCGCCATAAACGGCCCAGAATGGATTGCGGATTGTCATCATATTTTTTGCGAAACCGGCAGGTATTGCAATTGGATTGTGCCACGACCATCCTCCCTTATCATCTGCGTACCTGGTGAGAACTTATCCTGTCATACTGTCGCGTGTCAATTGAAAATAATGGTAATTCCATGCACGGCTGGCATAATGCCCGGGTTGCTGGCAACCCAATGAAAGGAACGCCTTGATGGAGGTACCGGATGCCATATCTGGTCGATAAAGGTTGACTGGCATCCATGAAATCGCGTATTATCCTTTGCTGTATAAGACATGGTAACCACCTGACAGTTAAAATCATCTAAACTTTAAAAAAAGGAGTGAGTCGGAATGAAAAAATGGACCCTGCCTGTGCTGATCTGTTTAATCGCACTATTGGGATTTTCAGCCGGTGCATTCGGCACGGAAAACAAAAAAATCAAAGCCGGATTCATTTATGTAGGACCGGTGGGTGATTACGGCTGGTCCCATGCCCATGATATGGGAAGAAAAGCGGCTGAACAGGAATTCGACTGGCTGGAAACCGTTTATGTGGAATCTGTTGCAGAGGCGGACAGTGACCGGATCATCGACCGCCTGATCCAGCAGCAGAAATGTGACGTGGTGTTCACCACCAGCTTCGGGTTCATGGACTCGACGGTCAAGGCGGGCACCCGGTATCCGGACAAACTGTTCATGCACTGCTCCGGGTTCAAGCGCTCGGAAAATGTGGGCACCTATTTCGGCGACCTGTATCAGATGTACTATTTGAACGGCATCATGGCCGGAGCGTTGACCAAAACCGACAAAATCGGTTATGTGGCCGCGTTCCCCATTCCTGAACTGGTCCGGCACATCGATGCCTATGCCTTAGGCGTCAAGGCAGCCAATCCAGAAGCAAAAGTCCATGTCAAATGGATCTATGCCTGGTACGGACCGGACAAGGCCAGGGAAGCGGCAGAATCCTTGATTGCCGAAGGATGCGACACCCTGGCGTTTACAGAGGATACGCCGGCCGTCATCGAGGTGGGTCAGGAGCACACGGAAAAAGGCAAGCAGATCTACACCTTCAGTCATTACTCCCCCATGCAGCCCTATGGCGAGGATTCCGTGGTATCCGGCCAGCTCATGGACTGGGGCGGGATGTATATCAAAATCCTGGGCGACATTCAGGCCGGCACCTGGACCAACGAGGATGTCTGGTGGCTTGCAAAGGAAGGGGCCGCCATCCTGGGAGGCAATGACACCGATCCCATCAACCCGAAATTCGTGGACGACCTGAAACAGGCCATGATCAAATCCGAAGAATTCGGTGAGATTTCCGCGTATGATCTGGTGATGAAACGCTACGAACAGATGAAACAGGGTGTGGAGGTCTTTGACCCGTTTGACGGTCCTGTCTACGACAACAAAGGCAAGCTTCAGATTCCGGCCGGCGAGCGCGCTTCCAAAGACGATCTGTTGAGCATCATGTATTATGTGGACAATGTGGAAGGCACCATCCCCCAATAATCCCAACCTTTCGGCAGGCCGGAGATGCATATCCCGGCCTGCCGCACCCGCTTCTTTATGAAAAAAATACAGCGCCTTGAAATGGATGGCATCAGTAAATCCTTTCACGGCATACCTGCCAATCAGGACATTCAATTGTCTGTGGCATCCGGAGAGATTCTGGGACTTCTCGGCGAAAACGGTGCCGGCAAGACCACGTTGATGAATATTCTTTATGGATTGTATCAACCGGATGCCGGACAGATCAGAATCAATGGAGAGCCGGTGCAGCTTACCTCACCGCTGGACTCGATTCTTCATGGCATTGGCATGGTTCACCAGCATTTCATGCTGATTCAGAATCACTCGGTCATAGAGAACATTGCACTGGGGTACAAGGACACCCCGTTTTTTTTCCCGAAAATCAAGCTTCGGGAAAAAATCCAGCAGTTTTCACGGCAATTTGACTTCACCATTGATCTGAACAAAAAAATCTGGCAGCTGTCTGCCGGAGAACAGCAGCGAGTGGAAATCATCAAAGCCCTGTTGAACGGCGCAGATCTGCTGATTTTAGATGAGCCGACGTCCGTATTGACTCCCCGGGAAATCGAAGAATTGATTGCCATTCTTCGGCGCATGAAACAGGACGGCCATTGCGTCATCTTCATTTCTCACAAACTCAATGAAATCATGACCATCTGTGACCGGATCACTGTCCTCAGAAAAGGCAGGATCGTGGGTGGTGCCGACACCCGGGATACCGACAAAAAAACCCTGGCCCGAATGATGGTAGGCCGGGATGTGGTCTTCAACATCAGCAAGGAGACGCTCACCCCGGGGAAGCCTGTCCTGAAAGCAAAGCAGATTCATGTGACCGGAGACATGGGAATGCCGGCGGTCAAGGGGATCAGTTTCGATCTGTATGAAAACGAAATTTTCGGCATTGCCGGGGTGGCGGGAAACGGCCAGCGGGAACTGGCAGAAGCCATCACCGGGATCCGGAAAATTGACAAAGGCTCTGTGACCATCAACGGTAAAGACATCACCAACCTGTCCCCCCGGCTCATCTATGACCATGGGGTATCCCATGTACCTGAGGAACGGATCCGTTTCGGCATCGCGCCGGGACTGTTTGTTTATGACAACGCCATCTTGAAGCAGCACCACCTGAAAAAGTTTTCCAGCCGGTATTTCCTCAGATACAACCAGGTAAAAAACCATACAAAAAATATCATCACTGAATTCAATGTGTCGACCCATTCCATTGACAACCAGATTAGAAACCTGTCGGGCGGGAACATTCAAAAACTCATTCTGGGCCGGGAAATCAGTGAACAGCCCCAGCTGCTGGTGGCCTCCCACCCCACCTACGGTCTGGACGTGGGGGCCACGGAATTTCTACGGCAGCATTTGCTCAAACTGAGATCACAGGGCGGCAGCGTGCTGCTTTTTTCAGAAGACCTGGAAGAAATTTTTGAACTCTGTGACCGGATTGCTGTCATTTTTGCCGGCGAGTTCATGGGAATTTTTCATTCCGATGATGATCGTCTGTGTGACATCGGCCTGATGATGGCCGGATCCAAACGATACGATCCTGATATTTAACCGGAAACGTTTCCCATGATACACATCACATCCACAGACAGATACCGGATCACCCGGTTACGGGCCATGATGACCAATGTCTTTTCCCTGGCCGCAGGGCTTCTGGTCATAAGCATCATCTTCATCATTGCCGGTGTCAACCCGCTGTTTGCCATTGCTGAAATTTTTCAGGGATCTTTCGGTTCCCTTTACGGATTCAAGGAAACCATCACCAAAGCCATCCCGCTGATTCTCATCGGCACCGGTCTGACCCTGGCTTTCCGGGCCAAATTCTGGAATATCGGTGCAGAAGGCCAACTGCTCATGGGTGCCATCTTTTCTACCTGGACCGGCCTGACCTTTGGAGACTCACTGCCCTCGGCCGTCATCATCCCGATGATGTTTGCCGCGGGTTTCCTGGGCGGTGCGTTCTGGGGCATCATTCCGGCGGTATTGAAAATCAGATATGCCATCAATGAGGTGATTTCCACGTTGATGCTCAATTATATCTGCGCCCATATCCTGACCATGCTCATTGTCGGCCCCTGGAAAGGGGGAACCCGATTCGGGTTTCCCGGCACCGACACCCTGCCGGATGCAGCGATTCTCAGTGTCATCCCCGGATCCCGCATCCACTATGTCACCCTGCTTCTGGCGCTGATCTGTGCCGCCATCCTGACGATTCTCATTTACCGGACCCGGTTTGGATATGAAACCCGGGTGGTGGGGGAGAACCCGGATGCCGGTAAATACGCAGGCATCGATTTTCTGAAAACCACCCTGATCCTCATGGCCATTTCCGGCGGGCTGGCCGGCATGGCCGGTGTCGGGGAGGTCGCAGGCATCCATCATTACCTGGGGTATCCGGCATCGATGTCATCGGGATACGGATTCACCGCCATTATCGTGGCCTGGCTGGCCAAGCTCAACCCACTGTATACCATCATATCCGGCATCTTTTTTGCGGGAATCCTGGTGGGCGGGGATGCCATCCAGATTTCCCTGGGACTCCCTGCGGCCACCGTGAACATCGTCAACGGCACCCTGCTGATCTTTCTGATCATGGGCGATTATTTTCTGAACCATAAAATCACCATCACCGTTTCAAAAAAATAGGAGCCCCGCCATGGAAGACATTATCATATCCACACTTCAACGCACCCTGGTGGCAGGCACACCGCTGCTCCTGGCCACCACCGGGGAAATTATCTGTGAACGAAGCGGGATCCTCAACCTGGGCGTGGAAGGGGTCATGGCCCTGGGTGCAGTCACCGCCTTTATCGTCACCATGACCACCGGATCTCCCTGGCTGGGGGTTCTGGCGGCGGTGATGGCCGGTATGGTGATTTCCGTCATACATGCCGTGGCATCGGTGACGCTTCAGGCCAACCAGGTGGTGTCGGGTCTGGCTTTGACCATGCTGGGACTGGGCCTGTCCGGCATGATGGGAAAACCCTATGTGGGCAAACCACTGACCATTAAAATGGATGATATCTCTTTACCGATTCTGTCTGATATCCCTTATATCGGCCAGGCAGTGTTCAATCAAAGCCCGTTTTTTTTCCTTGCCATCGCACTGGCCATCGGGTCATGGTTTCTGCTCGAGCGCACCCGCCTGGGTATCCAGATCCGGTCCACCGGTGAGAATCCCAGAGCCACGGAAACCCAGGGCGTGAACGTATTTTTAATCCGGTATCTGTCCGTGATCATCGGCGGTGGTTTTTCTGCCCTGGCCGGCGCCCACCTGTCCATTTCCTATTCCAAATCCTGGATCGAAGGCATGACCGCCGGACGGGGATGGATTGCCATCGCTTTGACTATTTTCGCATTGTGGAACCCGGGCCGTGCTGTGTGGGCCGCGTTTCTGTTCGGTGGAATCTTTGTGATCCAATACCTGATGCAGCCGTTGGGCATATCGCCCAATTTTCTGGCCATGCTGCCTTACATCGCCACATTGTTGATTCTGCTGATCATCAGCCTGAAAGATCCCAGAAAACTCAATGCACCGGCCATGCTTTCCACCCCGTACAAAAGGGGTGAACGCTGATATTTATTTTGACTTTTGGACTTTTCTGATCAATATTATCTGTATTAGAATTACTAATTTTGACAATTGAAACCCTGCAACCCCGGAACAAGCAACACCCTTTTATGAAACGATTCATTACATGGCTGGCGATTTTCTTGATGACGATACCCGGATTATCGTCAAAATCATTTGCCATTTCCATACCGGATGAACTCAAACTGGCGGATGAGTTCATGAACAAGATTCAACAGCAGCAGGTCATTCTGGATGATCCTGTGGCCACTCACCTGATCAATGCGGTGGGCCGTCACATTCTGGAACGGCTGTCAGCCCAGCCTTTCAATTATTCCTTTTACCTGATCGATGACGGCACGTTCAATGCCTTTGCCAGCCCCGGAGCCAATATCTTTATACACCGGGGGTTGATTACCGCCCTTTCCAGCACAGATGAACTGGCCGGTATCATGGCCCATGAAATCGCACATGCGGTCAGCCGGCATGTCTCGCAATCCATTGACCGTTCCAAACTGGTCAATATGGGCACCATGGCAGGGGTGCTGGCCGGCATCATCGTGGGTTCGGCCGGAGGGGGCGGAGATGCAGCCCAGGCGTTGACCATGGGATCCATGGCCGCCGGATATTCATCCATGCTCACCTATACCCGGGACAATGAAACCGAAGCAGACCAGAAAGCCTTTACACTGCTCCAGCAGACCTGTTTTTCTCCACAGGGGCTGCTGGTCAGCCTCAATAAACTCAGAGATGCGGATTACATGGGAATTGAAGGCATTCCCGATTATTTCAAGACCCATCCCGGTACCGGCTCACGCATCTCCCATCTGTCCGGTCTGCTGTCTGACTATACCCATGATCCATCCGGAATTTCCTGTCCTGACACTTACAACTACGACATGGTCAAATACCGGGTCATGGGATTATATGAACCGGTCAATGAAAGTATCCGGACCATTGATTCGAAAATTGTCCAAGATCCGTCCAATCCGGCACTGTATTATGGGCTGGGCCTGCTGTATGCCAGGGAGAACCGGCGGAATCAGGCCATTGCCCAGCTGCAGAAAGCCCTTTCGTATAATCTGATGGATCCGCTGATTCTTCTGGAGCTGGGACGGATCTATATCCTTGACGGCCAGTATGACAAAGCCATGAAAATTTTGCCGGGAATTCAGTCTGACCCAGTTCTGGGAACCACGGCCAGATATCATCTGGCGGTTGCCCAGCTGGAATCCGGAGACCTGGCATCCGCCAGACAGAACCTGGTTCAAGTGACCGAAACTGCTTCAAAATCATTCCCCAGGGCCTATTATCACCTGGGCGAGATTATGTCCCGGGAAAACAGAACCGCCCTGTCCCATTACTATCTGGGGGTCTATTATGACATGATTCAGGATTCAAAAAATGCCGCCCGACACCTGAAAAGAGCTCTGGACGAGGGATTGGATGATCCGGATACAAAAATAGCGGCAGAAAAACGCCTGGAAAGAATCTCCACCGGCAGGCAGCCCTCCTGATTCTCTCCCGTCAGACCCTGTCGAACCTTTCGAATTTCATGCTGAATGTTCCCCGGCCCTGGGTAGCAGAGCGCAGGGCTGTGGAATACCCGAACATTCTGGCTAACGGCACCACCGCATGTATGATCTGGATATTGGCTTTGGGCGCAATGGATTCCACTTTGCCGCCCCGGGCATTGAGATCGGCAATGGCATCTCCCATATAGGTATCCGGCACAAACACCTCCACCTGCATGATCGGTTCCAGAAGAGCCAGAGATGCATTTTCCAGGGCTTCTTTGCATGCCATGGAGGCACACACTGAAAATCCCAGTTCCGTGGATTTTCCTTCTTCAAAAGCGCCACCCAGCAACCTCACCTCCAGATCCACCAGTGGATATCCCTTGAGATATCCCCCTTCCAGACTTTCGCGGATCCCCTGTTCAATGGCAGGCACAAACTGAGGCGGAATCTGGTCTTCAGGGGCTTTGCTGGTGAAAACAATCCCGGCTCCCCGATCCAGGGGCTTGAGCTGAATCCTGACCTTTGCATAATGGGATTTTCCTGAAATATCCCGTTCAAACACAGCCTCACCTGTGGCCGGCGCCGTAACCACCTCTCTGTATACCACCTGGGGATTGCCCACATTCACCTGGGTGTTGAACTCCTTGCGCATCCTCGAAATAATGATCTCCAGGTGCAGTTCACCCATTCCAGACAAAATGGTCTGACCGGTTTCTTCATCCTTGGACACCTTGAGGGTCGGATCCTCGATCATGAATTTTTCCATAACCATGTCCAGTTTTTCCTGGTCCGCATGGGTTCTGGGCTCGATGGCAATGGATATCACCGGGTCTTCATATTTCATTTTCTCAAGGAACACCGGATGATCCACAGAACACAACGTGTCGCCGGTGCCTGAATCCTTCAAGCCCACAATACCCACAATATCCCCGGCATACGCTTCTTTGAGCCGTTCCCGCTTGTTGGCATGCATAAGCAGAATCCGGGACAGTTTTTCCTTTTTCTTCAACACGGGGTTGTATACGTCGGATCCGGCTTCGATTCTCCCTGAATAAATCCTGGCAAAAGACAGTTTTCGGCCTTCAATCATGGACACCTTGAAGATCAGAGCTGCCAGGGGGCCTTTTTTTTCGGGCGGAAAATCAAGGGGATCGCCGGTTTCCGGATGTACCCCCCGCACCGGGGGCACATCCAGGGGACTGGGAAGAAAATCCTGGATGGCATTGAGCAACGGCTGGATGCCTTTGTTCTTCAAGGCACTGCCGCACAGCACCGGCACTATCCTCCGGGTGATGGTGGCTTTCCGGATGGCATCGATCAAATCTGCCCGGGTAATCTCCTCTTCTCCCAGGTATTTTTCCATGATGGCATCATCCTGTTCAGCCACTGATTCCAGCAGTTTTTCCCTATATTCCAAGGCCTGGTCTGAATATTCAGAAGGAATCTCTTCCACCACATATTTGGCACCCAGGCTTTCATCATCCCAGCGGATCTGCTTCATATCTATCAGATCGATCACGCCGTCAAAATGATCTTCCGCGCCCATGGGGATCTGGAGCAACACCGGATTGGCCCCCAGTTTCTCCCTGATGGATTCTACGGCCCCGAAAAAATCCGCGCCGGTTCGATCCATTTTATTGATGAATGCCATCCGGGGGACCCGGTACCGGTCCGCCTGGCGCCATACGGTTTCAGACTGGGGTTCCACACCGCCCACGGCACAGAACACACCGATGGCTCCATCCAGCACCCGCAGGGCTCTTTCCACTTCAACCGTAAAATCCACATGTCCCGGTGTATCGATGATCTGGATGACGGACTGCTGCCACTGGCAGGTGGTCACTGCCGAAGTAATGGTAATTCCCCGCTCCTGCTCATCCTGCATCCAGTCCATGGTCGCCTCTCCGTCATGCACCTCACCGATCTTGTGAGATTTTCCGGTATAGTACAGGATCCGCTCTGTCACCGTGGTCTTGCCCGCATCGATATGGGCCATGATTCCGATATTTCTGATTTTAGACAGGGTGTTTTTCTGGGTCATCTTGTTATCAACATCTTTGATTAATTGTGAAATTGTGCCGGCAGTGGCTGTCATTCAAATGGTATTTGATACAGCATTGCCTGTGCACTGTCAAGAAAATAGCTTGCAAAACCCGGGCTGGTTTAATAAAATTATCATTCTTAACCAGACTGCATATCTTGGATATCTCAACCGTTCAGTGACAATAATTTTATGGAGGTTTGGGCCCGGATGATTCCCGGATTTGAAAAGATTGTAGAGGAAAGAATCAAAAAAGCGCAGGAACAAGGAGTGTTTGAAAACCTGGAGGGAAAGGGCACACCGTTTGTCCTGGAGTCGGATCATCCGGCCCCGGATGACTGCCGCCTTGCCTACAAAATTTTGAAAAATGCAGGATTTCTTCCTCCTGAAATTGAATTGAAGAAAAAAATCAGCCAGGCCGAGCTGTTGCTTGAAGCCACCGATACCTCGTCTGCTGAACACCGGGAAATCTCAAAAAAACTCAATTACCTGTTGACCAAACTTGAGTTTCTTCGGGGCGGCATATCGCCGCTGATAACAGACAAATACCAGGAAAATATCATCAGAAAATTATCATGAAGTTTAAAAAAAACGACAATGAAGGGTTGTTCAAAAACATATTCGTCGCTTATTTCATTTTGCTGTTCCATGTGCTGCTTCTGGCAGGCATTGCTGTTTTTGTCGTTTTGATCAAAGGGGTTTTTGAGTATCTGCCCT
>JAVVEQ010000090.1:0-6540 GCA_032250905.1 Desulfotignum sp.
ACTCTGTTGTCAGATCCCGTGAATCCGGTCTGTTTCTTCTGCCATTCCGGGTTAAAAAACATGGCATGATTGGCTGAAAAAAACGCCGGGTTCTTGCGGAACCGGGATCCAATGGCCAACTGTTTTTTAAAAATTTTATCCAGGAACTGTTTAACCTGTTTTCGGTCCCACCCGGCCGGATGAACAAAATTCAGGTATAACGACAGATCCCCCTGGTAAAACTCCCGGGTTTCAAGCTCTCCGGCCTCTTCACTGAACCGGGGGAGATTAAATACCGCCAGGTTCAGATAATCGATATACGGCTGGTGTGCTCTGGTAAATGCCAGCGTGGTATGGGCGGACGCTCTGTCTTCAAACTGTGTGCCGAACAACAGGTATACATAGGTGAAAATCCCGGCCTGGTGAAGATATTTCAATATCCGGGAAGCCCGGTCCAGGGAAGTGCCTTTGCACATCTGATCCAGTACGGCCTGATCTCCGGATTCAAGACCCAGCTTGAGCATGATGCACCCGCTTCGTTTAAGCCGGACACAGAAATCCGGGTCATCCAGAATCCATTCAAACCGGACAAATCCATACCAGGTGAACGGCAGACCGGGCCCGGCATCGGCCAGAACCTTTAAAAACGCCGGCGTCATGGCATCATCGACAAAATGGAGGGTGTCCGGCTGAAAGCGACGGGCCAATGCCAGCGTATCCGCCAGCACCAGAGAAGCCCGCCGGGTGCTGTATGCCCGTGTCTCGGCTTTTTCAGGACAGAACCGGCATTTCCGCCAGTAACACCCGATGGTGGTTCTGAAGGGCAGGACCCGGGCCGGAGACACATAATCGACGCCGTCGGCAAATCCAAAATCCGGCACATAATGCCGCCGGGTCGTACCGGGTTTTCCTAAAAGTGTCAGCAGCGGGATCTCCCCTTCGCCGGGGATCATGTGGTCGATGAGTCCTGAGAACGGATGATTGAAATCCGGCCGGCTCATCCAGGAAGAGATCAATCCTCCGCCCATGACAATTTTTTTATCCGGAAAATTTTTCCGGATCCATCCGGCCAGCGCAAAGCTGACCAGGGCCTGGTTCAGATAACACAGGGAAATGCCCACCCAGGGAGATTCCCATTGGGCCACCATCGGTTTGAGCCGGTCTTCAAAAAAAGGAAAAAACGGATTGGTATGGCAGGTGTCGGCACTTTCAAGCAGATCTCTGCTGCGCAGGGGCGACAGGTAACGGTCGGTGTAATCACTCAAGGTCACTTTGAACCGGCTGGTATCCACGGCCAGGGACAACAGTTTGTTCAAATCATAAATCCGCTGATGATACCGGTCTTCATTGGCATACAGGGCCGGATTCTGCAGGTCTGCCAGGATTGCATCCCGGTTTTTCAATGCCCTTGCCGACCAGGAATCGGTGGGGTACAACTCCTGTTCAATCAGGTAGTGAAACCCCTGAATGCTGGCATCCGCCACATGGCAGTCAATGCTGTTTTCCAGAAGCGCCGCCGCCAGGTAGGCCACACCTGCCGGGGGTTCACAGGGTTTGGCCACCGGGGGAAACAATAATATCATCAGACCGTATCCTTGTTGACTGTCAATGAAACGACACCCTTTCCGGCCCTGCTTGTACCATATTTTCAGAAAATTCCCCAAATAAAAGTTGATTGTTTCTATAAATAGAAACAATTGTCTTGACAACACCCGGCAAATCATTTAGTTTTCCCGTCATTTGAACTTTTTTACAAAACAGGACCCCTTTGTGATGATTTTATCCCGATTTCCAGACATTCACCGGTTCAAGGACCTGGGCAAAACCTGCAATGTCGTGCCGGTGTGCATCCGGATTCTGGCAGACACCCACACGCCGGTGTCCATTTTAACCAAATGCCGGAAACCGGAAACCGAATGTTTTCTTCTGGAAAGTGTGGAAGGCGGGGAACGGTGGGCCAGATACAGTTTTTTAGGAATCCGGTCCCACGGCAGTGTGCAGGTGTTTGCCGATCATGTAAAACAGGTCTCCTGTCCGAAAACATCGAAAGAAACCTGTCAAACCATCCCCCACGGCAACGATCCCTTGGCCGTGATCCGGCAGATCATTCAGGGATATCATCCGGCACCCATTCCGGAGCTTCCCCGTTTCTGGACCGGGCTGACCGGGTATGTGACCTATGAAATGGTGTCGTTTTTTGAAGATATTCCGGTCTCGCTGCTGGAGTCCGACCCTTACGCCCATTTCATGATTCCGGATCAGATGATCATTTTTGACAATGTCCAGCAGACCCTGACCTGTGTGGGTATCTGTTACCTGGATGGGACAACCGACCTGGATGCGGCCTATCACCAGGCATATGACGACCTGATTCACCTGCTTGACACCGTCAATGCACCGCTCCCGGCAGGCGCCGGAGAAAACCGGTGTGCACCGGTTGAACTGTCCCCCCTGATGCCTGCCGCCCGATACCTGGACGGCGTAAACACCATCAAACATCATATTCAGGAGGGCGATGTCTTTCAGGCGGTATTTTCCCAGCCGTTTTCCTGCACCACCGACCTAGACCCGGTCCGTTTCTACCGGGCCCAGCGGTACATCAACCCGTCTCCCTACATGTTTTTCATGGATTTTTCCGACCGGGTCATCGCCGGATCCTCGCCTGAAACCATGGTACGCCTGGAAAACGGCGTGGCCACCCTTCGGCCCATTGCCGGCACACGGCCCAGAGGCGCTACCCGCCAGCTGGATCAGGCCCTGGCAGATGAGCTGCTCAAAGATGAAAAGGAAAAAGCAGAGCACGTGATGCTCATTGATCTGGGACGCAACGATTTAGGACGGGTGGCGCAACCCGGCACGGTCCAGGTGACCGATACCATGGTCATTGAACGGTATTCCCACGTCATGCACCTGGTATCCAATATCACCTGTGATCTGGATTCAGGTTACGATGCCCTGGACCTGTTTCGTGCCACCTTCCCTGCCGGTACCCTCACGGGTGCACCCAAAATCAGGGCCATGGAAATAATTGCCGGGCTGGAAAACCGTCCCCGGCGGATTTACGGCGGTGCTGCCGGGTATATTTCCTTTACCGGAAACATGGATTTTGCCATTACCATACGAACCGCTGTCATGGAAGACCAGACCCTGACGGTTCAGGCCGGGGCCGGTATTGTATATGATTCTGATCCGGACACTGAACTTCAAGAATGCAGAAACAAGGCAAAAAGCGTGGAATCCGCTCTGAAACTGGCGCTTTCCCATACGGATCCATCTATTTCACCCCTGGAGACCTCCCATGAACGTGGTCATTATTGACAATTACGATTCCTTTACCTTCAACCTGGTTCACTACCTCCTGCACACCGGTGTGACTGTGACCGTATTCAGAAATGATAAAATCAGTGTCCGGGAAATCCGTGACATGGCACCGGGAGCCATTGTCATCTCCCCCGGCCCGGGCCGGCCCGAGGATGCGGGCATCTCTGTGGATGTGGTGAAAGAACTGTCCGGGACCATCCCCATTTTAGGTGTCTGTCTGGGCCATCAGGTCATTGCCCAGGCCTTTGGCGGCACCATCGTACATGCCAGGCAGATCATGCACGGCAAAACATCCATGGTAAGCTCAGATGGCCGGCACATCTTTAACGGGCTCGTCCGGCCGTTTTCCGTGATGCGGTATCACTCCCTGGCCGTGCAGGAATCCGACCTGCCGGCCTGTCTGAAAATAACCGCCCGATCGGATGATGGAGAAATCATGGGGCTGCGCCACTCAGACCATCCGACCCAGGGGGTGCAGTTTCATCCGGAATCCTTTATGACAACGGTGGGCAAACGATTGATTCGCAATTTCATCAAAGGAGTGTGAAATGACCTTTACCGATTATCTGAACCGGATCATCAATCGCGAGGACCTGGACCAGGAATCCATGACCGACCTGTTCGCACAAATTTTCTCAGGCGCCGTCACCGAAGCCCAGATCGGTGCCTTCATGGCGGCACTGGCCACCAAGGGGGAGTGTTTTGAAGAGCTGGCCGGCGGGGCGCTGGCCATGCGCCGGAAGGCGGTCCGGGTTCAGACCCTGGATAAAACCGTCATTGACATCGTGGGCACCGGCGGAGACGGCACCGGTTCGTTCAATATTTCCACCACGGCTTCGTTTGTGGTGGCCGGTGCAGGTGTTACCGTTGCCAAACACGGCAACCGGAGTGTGTCCAGCAAATGCGGATCCGCTGATGTGCTTGAAGCCTTAGGTGTCAACCTGGCAGCCGATCCTGAAATCATAGAAGAGGCCATCAATGAAATCGGCATCGGATTCATGTTCGCCCCCCTTTACCACGGCAGCATGAAATATGCCATGACCGCCCGGAAGGACTGCGGCATCCGAAGCATTTTCAACATGCTGGGACCGCTGACCAACCCGGCCGCCGCCTCCTGTCAGATCGTGGGCGTTTACGCCCCGGCGCTGACTGAAATGTTTGCAAACGCCCTGCACCTGCTGGGGGTCCAGAAAGCGTTTGTCGTTCACGGGCACGACGGCATGGATGAAATCACTACCACGGATTTGACCCGGGTGTCTGAACTGTCCAATGGCCGAATCAAATCCTATGACCTGGATCCGTTGACCTATTTTGATGACTATGCAGATCCTGACTCTCTGCAGGGCGGCGATGCCGAAAAAAATGCAGACATACTTTCCCGGGTTCTGTCCGGAGAAAAAGGCGCTCCCAGAGACATTGTGCTGATCAATGCCGGCACCGGGCTGGTGGCGGCCGATGCAGCCACGGATATCAGGCAGGGAATACAGATGGCTGCGGACGCCATTGATTCGGGCAGGGCCATGAAAAAACTGGAGGCGTTGATCCAGTACACCCGGGAGAACGGATAACATGGCTGTTTCCGGGTTCCTGAAAACCGTTCAGGAGATCAAACAGGCTGAAATTGCCGACCACCGGCGGCATACCCCTTTGTCATCTCTGCGGCGGGAAGCGGAAACCCTTGCCGCACCGCCGGATTTTACAGCTGCCATGAGGGCCGGCACCCCGTCGGACATCGGTATTATTGCCGAAATCAAAAAAGCCTCACCATCCAAAGGGGATCTGTGTGTGGACCTTAATCCGGCAACATATGCCGAAATCTACGAAACCGCCGGCGCACGGGCCATTTCCGTACTCACCGAATCCAGATATTTTAAAGGCAGCCTGGCAGATCTGAAAACCGTGTGCGCCCATACCCGTTTACCGGTGCTCAGAAAAGATTTTATCTTTCATGAATATCAGATCTATGAAGCCAGGCAGGCCGGGGCTTCGTCTGTGTTGATCATCACCACGCTTCTGTCAGAAGATCAGCAGGCGGATTTTATCAGCCTTGCCCGGGAACTGAACATGGAGCCTTTAGTGGAAATCGTTTCTGAATGGGAAATGGAACAGGCCCTGAAAACAGGGGCCCACATCGTAGGTATCAACAACCGGAACCTGACCACCCTGGATATGGACCCGGCAGCGGCCGTGCGGATTGCACCGCTGCTTCCCAAAGAGATCGTGCCGGTGGCGGCATCCGGCTTTTCCTGCCGAAAACAGATTCAAAAAGGGATTCAAGCCGGCATCTACAATTTTCTGGTGGGAGAAAGCATTGTCAAGTCAGCCGATCCCGAAGCCTTCATAACGTCTTTGAGGACCGATGGGTAATGCCGGCATTCACATACCCCGCCCCCGGGTTAAAATCTGCGGTTTGACAGACCCGGACAATGCACTGGCCTGTGCTCAGGCCGGGGCTGATATCATCGGTCTGGTTTTTTACCCCAAAAGCCCCCGGCACGTGACACAGCTCCAGGCAAAAGCGGTGGTGGAAGCCCTGCCCAAACATGTGCCTGCCTGGGGGGTTTTTGTCAATGAACCCCTGGAAACGATCCTGGAAACAGTCAATGCCTGTGGATTGAAAGGGGTACAGCTCCATGGCCGGGAACCCGCCGAACTGATCAGCGCTCTGAAAGCCCGTCACATCACGGTCATCAAAGCTGTATTTGCCTCACGCGCCCCCGGTCTGGACACCATTGACCCCATGTATGCACACGCCGATCATATCCTGGTGGAATGCGGCATGGGTCAACTGCCCGGGGGAAATGCCAAAACCTGGGAGTATGGTCTGGCCCGGAAAACAGCCCGTCACCATTCAGTGTTCCTGGCCGGCGGTCTGTCCTGTGATAATATTGAACCCGCCATGCTCGCAGCTCTGCCTGCAGGCGTTGATCTGTCATCCGGCGTGGAATCGGCACCGGGTGTCAAAGATATTCTCAAGGTCAAAGAGTTGCTCCGACGCGTCACAGCCTGCACAAACCGACAATAACCGTACCCGTGTGTTCAAAAGACCTGCCTTGTGCCGGCAAATTTGCGAAACAAAAAAGCCCGTATCCCTGATTTGTCAGGGATACGGGCTTTTTAAAGGATAATCCGGCGGTGTCCTACTCTCCCACACAGTCTCCCGTGCAGTACCATCGGCGCTAAAGAGCTTAACTTCCGTGTTCGAGATGGGAACGGGTGTGACCTCTTTGCTCTAACCAC
>JAVVEQ010000091.1:0-6161 GCA_032250905.1 Desulfotignum sp.
GCAATATGTTTTTATATTCCACCCTGTCCCCGATCAACAGGGGTTCAAGTACTTCTTTTGTTTTAATTAAATACCGGATCTCATGCCGCTTTTTGAGTTCATTGACAATATTTTTAAAAAAATGATACTGGGCTGGATGCCCCAGATAAACGAGCATTTTCATGCTTGAGGATTCCCGATTTTCTGCGAATCCAATGCAGATATGATTTTGCCTGCTGCATCTCCATCCCCATAAAGCCTGTCGGGAGTGACCCGCCTGTCTTTCATTTGTTTAAATGCTGAAACAATGCTCTCAGGCAGCGCTCCGGCCGGCATATTCGCCCCTGCCTCGACCAGCTCCACCCACTCGGTCTCGTCTCTCACTGTCACGCATGGCACGCCGTGAAAATACGCTTCCTTCTGCACCCCGCCGGAATCGGTGACAATGACCCGGGCGTTTTTTTCCAGCATCACCATGTCCAGATACCCCAGCGGATCGATAAAACGGATATTTGGATAGGCCTTACCCGGCACTCCGTTCATCAGCGATGGATTTTTTTTCCGGGTCCGTGGATGCAGTGGCAGGATCACCGGCATTTCTGAGGCAATCCGGTTCAACGCGGACATGATGCTGTGCAGCTGCTGCGGATTGTCCGTGTTTTCAGCCCGGTGGATGGTGGCCAGCACAAATGCCTTGGAAGCCAGTGCCAGGGTCTGTACGATCCGGCTTTTTTCCTGTGCCCGATCACTGTAATACAAGGCAGCGTCATACATCACATCCCCCACGTTGATCACTGTCTGCCTTGTCCGGGCCGTCAACGGATGGGGAAATCCTTCCTTTTCAAGATTTTTAACTGCGGTTTGGGTCGGGCAAAACAGCAGGGTGCTCAACTGGTCCGCCACAATCCGGTTGATCTCCTCTGGCATGATCCGGTTGTAAGACCGCAGCCCTGCCTCCACATGGGCCACCGGGATGTGCAGTTTGGCTGCAGCCAGGGCCCCGGCCAGGGTGGAATCGGTGTCGCCATATACCAGGACCCAGTCCGGCTGTTCCCTGACAAGCACCGCTTCGATGGCTTCGATCATCCGACCCGTGTTTCTGCCGTGACTTCCCCCGCCGATTCCAAGGTTGTAATCCGGCACCGGGATATCCAGCTCCCGGAAAAACACCTCAGACATGTTGGCATCAAAGTGCTGACCGGTGTGAATGATGGTTTCTTCGAGCAGGGGATCGGAACCGCTGCGGAGAGCCGCCGCAGTGTGGCGGCTGATGGCCCGGGAAACGGCTGCGGCTTTGATAAACTGGGGGCGGGCTCCGATAATGGTGGTTATTTTTATCATCCCTGGTCTTTTTTGAAAAAATCATGGGCCATGACAGACATGGGGACAAACGCGTAGATGCGTTTGATCAAAGGTCCGGCGTATTTGATGGCACTGTAGACGAACCGGTCGTTTGCCGGAAAATCGGCGGCTTTCTGGTTGGGGGCATCCCAGATGTCTTTGAATTCATCTTCGGAAATATCCAGTTTTTTAAGCACATAGTTTTTAAGGGCTGACAGTTCTTCTTGTGTGCCGAACGATTTTTCAATCTGGGCCAGGGCCTGTTCCCGGGTGATGGCTCCGCTCAGCACCTGGGCGGACAGGTTGATCCTGCGTTTGTCGATGCAAAATTTTTTCGGCAGCCAATAGGCCATGGCAAATTTGGTGAACAGGTTTTCATGGTGGTGGCCGCCGTAATCCTGCCAGCCGAACCGGTCCTGGAGCCTTTTTTTTGCATCCTGTTTTTTGTACGCCAGGTAGTAATAGGGGCGGATATCTTTAATTTTCCGGATAAGCCCGGCATAGATGATCCCTGCAATGGACAGCCTGGGATAGGTTATCAACCGGACCCCGCGGCCGAATTTTTTATGGATATGGATGACATCAGCCCCGCTGGTCCATTCTTCAGGCTGCTTGCCTTCCGACCGGAAATCATTGCCCCGGATGATGAACTTGACGTTCTCCTTTAAGGCGATTTTGTACATCACTGCCTTGATGGCCCCGTCCGTGGGGGAATCGATCCAGGGAATCCCGGCCCGCATATAGGCGTACAACAGGTCCTTCACCTCTTCATAATCGATGACATAGGTTTCCAGATCGATATCCAGGGCCTTGGTCACCTTGTAAATGTTCTGCACCGCAATCTCAGAACTGAATCCATTGTCCAGGTTCACCGCCAGGGGCCGCAATCCATATTCTTTCATCAATACCAGCAGATACGAACTGTCCACCCCGCCACTGACTCCGACAAGGCAGTCATATTGCCGGCCCCTGCCCTTTTTCTTCATTTGCCCGACCAAAGATTCCCAGTCTGCCAGGCCTTTGTCTCCCCGCGGATATGTGTCCATCATCAGTTCCTGGAACCGGCAATAGTTGGACACCCCGTCTTCATCAAAGGTGATCCCGGGAATGGAAGTATCCCAGATCCCTTTGCTGCACACCTGGTATGGTGTAGTTTGAGAACCCACTTTTTAGATTTCCTTGTTGTCGAACAGTTCCGAGACCTCCGTCCTGGATGGATAGTTCACCAGGACCGCCTTTCTCGGGCCATGATACACAAACAGGCTGCCGGCGGCCAGTGCATGGGCACCTCCCCGGTCAAACCCCTGCCTGAAATCCTCCAGGGACCCGGCACCGCCGCAGGCAATCACGGGAACCGGCACCGCTTCCGACACCAGCCGGACCAGGTTCAGATCATACCCGGTCATTGTCCCGTCCCTGTCCATGGAATGAATCATGATCTCCCCGGCGCCCAGGTCTGCGGCCTGCCCGGCCCAGGCCACCGGATCCAGCCGGGTTTTTTCCCGCCCGTCGCGGATAAACACCTTCTGCCGTTTGAACAGGGTTTGTCTGACATCGATGCTGACGATAATGCTCTGGGAGCCGAAATGCCTGGCTGCATCTTCAATGAGCCCGGGATTTCCCACCGCCCCGGTGTTGATCACCACCTTTTCAGCCCCGGCCTTGAACAACCTTTCCATCTGGTCCGGACCCGTGATCCCGCCGCCAACGGCAAACGGCATGAATGCTTCATCCCCGATCCGCCTGACCAGGTCAAGGGACACACACCGGTTCTCCCTGGATGCGGTGATATCCAAAAACACCAGTTCATCCGCTTCCAGGTCATTGAAGATGCGCACCGCATTGATGGGATCGCCGATATAACGCGGATCTTTAAACCGGACGGTTTTGACAAGGCCTTTGCCTTTGAGCAGCAGCACCGGTATGATTCTGGGTCTGAACATCCCTCACATGGCCGCAAAGTTTTTCAGCAGCCGCAGCCCGGGCTGGTGACTTTTTTCCGGATGAAACTGCACCCCGGCAATATGATCTTTCTGAAATCCCGCGTCAAAGAGATTCCCGTAACTGGTAACAAACAGCCTGTCCCGGGGATCTTTACATGTCACATAATAAGAATGCACAAAATAAAACGGGTCCTGTTCAGACAGCCCGTTATAAAGGGGAGAGGGTTTTTCCGGCCGGAGCGTGTTCCATCCCATGTGAGGAATTTTGAGTCCGGAATGATTGCTAAACCGAATCGTTTCCGCATCCACCAGGCCCAGCCCCGGCATATCGCCTTCCTCGCTGCGGTTTGTCAGCAGCTGCATCCCCAGGCAGATACCCAGGATAGGTGTTTTTTTAACCGTCACTGCCTGGATCAAGGCATCGGACAGCCCTGCAGATTGCAGAATATCCATGGCCCGTGAAAAATGGCCGACCCCCGGAAGGATCAGCTTGCCGGCCTGCATCACCTCGTCCGGCTCTGCCGTTATCTTCGCAGGGATACCGATACGTTCAAAGGCTTTCTGAACGGACCGCAGATTGCCCATCCGGTAATCGACGATATGAATCATGCGGTCATAACAGGCCCCGGCCGGCCAGCTTGAACGTGTTCCAGGCAAAAATCAACACCCCTAAAAACAACAGGTACATGTTGAAATACTTCACCATTTTTTTATCGGCATTGAGGATGAAATTTCCGCTGAAGATAAGGATAATGGGCACCAGGATCAGGTGGAACCGGTCCTGTAACGCATAACCGCTATTCGCCAAGACAAACAGCCATAAAAAGAAGACTGCCAGCAGAAACACATGATTCCGCCACTGTCTGTGCTTTACCATCAGCAGGATACCGGCAATCATGAAAAACCCCAGCACATTCCGAAAAAACATGGAGCCCGCCATCATGGCGGAGTTATCCTGTTGCGTATCCACCAGGGTCGGAAGCGGCCCGACAAAGGCAAGGGGGGCAAATATAATTCTATTGGCCAGGGTCGCCAGTTCATTGCCTCTTCTTGCATAACGCTGCATATGAGATTCAATATGCGTTTCTCTGTAACCCAGATAGCGGACAGTCTCTTCCTCGGCCTCTGAAACCAGATCCAAGGTGAAAACCGCAACAGCAAAAAAAACCATGACCGATGCGATGGCAAACCTTCTGAAGGCCGGGCTCAAGCGCCCGGAAGTGAACGTCAGGGCTGCTGCAAAGCCGACAATTAATATCACTGCCAGAGCATTTCTGAAAAAAACCATTAAAACAGCGGTGACACCCAGAAGCAGTATATCCCTGATACTCAGCTGTTTTGCCCTCAAAACCCTGTCTCCGATATCGACAAACAGCACCACCAGAAAAACTATGACTGCCTCTTTCAGGTGCAGGCCGCAATAATATATCAGCGGTGGGGCTACCACCGCAAGGACTGCTGAAATCCGAGCCGCCTTTTCACCAAAAGAGCGCCGGGCAATGTCAAACACCATCACGCACAGCCAGGCACCCAGCAATGAATTAACGATTCTAAAAGCAATAATCGAGTCAGAGGACAGCGCATAAATGATACCCATCAATGTGACAATACCCTGGGAGGAAAGCTTTGACAAAAATGTCAACGACCCCACATCAAAATTACCAGCCATAAAAAATTTGGCCAGCCTGATCCCTTCCCAGTGATACATTCTGGCATCTGCGGTCTCAAATTCAAAGGGAAGACTTGTCATGAAGATATAAAAAAAATAGCTGAACAGCACATACGCCGCACGGACCCAGAATGCCGTCCAGAAGACTTTTTTGCGGAATGCCTTTTCCGGCAGATGAAACCATTGACGAATCAATCGGCACATGGATGAAAACGACAAAAAAACCACCGTAATCCCGAAGACCATCCAGATGAATGGGAGGATGTGAGAATAAAAAATAGCAGACACAGCCATCAGCAGTATGGCATATAACAAAACAGACCGCTGATACATATATTTTAGAATCATCATTCCAGGTTGCTATCCCATACGCCTGTGGTTCAGTTTAAAACCGTTTTGTACACGTTAATGATTTTTTTGGCAATGATCCGGTTGTCCAGATGCCCGATCTTTTCCCTGCCGTTGGTACGTCCGTTGAATGCCAGCGCCAGTCTAATCTTCTCCGCCACATCTGCCGGATCAAATCCGGTTAAAAAACATCCCGGAGTTCCTTTGACAACTTCCCGGACATCCCCCACATCCGTAGCTACGATAGGGCAATTGCAGGCCATGGCTTCCTTGATGATTTGCG
Source organism: Desulfotignum sp. (assembly GCA_032250905.1). Lineage (GTDB taxonomy): Bacteria > Desulfobacterota > Desulfobacteria > Desulfobacterales > Desulfobacteraceae > Desulfotignum. Next base: position 5,564 of record JAVVEQ010000091.1, read on the forward strand.
GGGAACCCTCGGTAAAAGATGTCATCAATAAAAGCTCAGCCCCATTGATCAACAAATTGACCTCTAAGCGGGTCCTGCCTGAGATTTCCATGACGGATATCTCGGGCAGATAAAAAAGAGCCTTGCGTGCCAAGGGAAAATTTTTGATATGATTTTCAAAAGATGAGCTGAACAGGATATATTCCTGGGAAGGGTCTATCCCAAGTTCTAATTTTGCCCTTTTCTTTTCCATGGGAAAAAAAACATCAAAATCAACTCCGCATGGAACAATAAAAAAGCCTTTTTTTTTATAAAAACATTTTCAAAATAATCCAGCCCTTTTTTCTTTACAATTAAAACTCTTGAAATATAACCGGCAGCAAAAGGTATCACCACAAATAGCACAACAGATAAAATTCTATGTCTTGAAGAAAGGTTTTTTAAGATCGCATCGAAAATAAAAATTGATACCAGAAATACAAGGCAGGTAAACAGGTTGGAAAGTAGCCACCCCCCTGTATTTATAAGTACTGAATTAATTATTTCATAAAGGGGGTACCCGGGAAAACGGGAAACTGAATATACTCCGGTTTTCCACATAGTCCGTGCTGTAAGTGCA
>JAVVEQ010000092.1:0-6030 GCA_032250905.1 Desulfotignum sp.
ATGGAATTTTTTGGAAAGCACCCGGATGTCTATACAAAAATATATGCCTATACCCGGTCAAATGTACTAAAAGCATTGGGTTATTATCCGTATTATCCGAAAATCGAAAAAGCCAATGCCACTGAAGTCACCATTGACGGACGACAAAAAATCATGCTGGGGTCCAATAATTATCTTGGACTCACCAACCATCCCAAAGTGATTGAAGCGGGTGTGACAGCGTTACAGGAATATGGATCGGGATTGACCGGCAGCCGTTTGCTGAACGGGAATACCGTGCTGCACGATCAATTGGAAGAACAGCTGGCAGATTTTGTTCACATGGAAAGCGCCCTGGTATTTTCCACCGGATTCGGCACAAATTTTGGAACGATCGCTACCATTTGCGGCCCGGATGATTTGATTTTCAGTGATGAATACAATCATGCGTCCATTGTCGACGGGATCCGTTTTTCCGGTGCACGAAAATGCAAATACAAACACAATAACATGCAGGATCTGGAAGAAAAGCTGGCCATTGCAGATCCGAGATATGCCCGGTTCATTGTCACCGACGGCATTTTCAGCATGGAAGGGGATATTGCCAGACTGGATGACCTGGTTGCCTTGTCTAAAAAATACCCTTCCCGCCTGATGGTCGATGATGCCCATTCCCTTGGAATTTTAGGTCCCCTTGGAAACGGGACTGCCGCACATTTCAACGTCACAAAAGATATGGACCTGATTATGGGGACCTTCAGTAAATCTCTGGGGTGCATCGGCGGATTTATTTCCGGTGAAAAAATGGTGATCGAATATTTAAAACATCATTCCCGGACCATGCTTTTCACGGCATCTCTGCCGCCTTCCAATGTGGCGTCTGTCATGGCGGCCCTGGGAATCATCAAAGCAGAACCGGAACGCCGTGAACAATTGATAGAACATGCCCGATTCATTCGTGACGGTTTAAAATCACTGGGGTTTGATATCGGTGAAAGCGTCACCCCGATCATTCCCATTATTATCGGTAAAGATCTCAAGACCTTCCAGGTATGGAAAGACCTCATGGATGCGGGTGTTTACACAAATCCCATTGTTTCACCGGCCGTACCCCAGGGCAGGGCCCTGCTGCGTACCAGCTACATGGCAACCCACACCCGCAAACAATTGGAATTCTGTCTGGATATGTTTGAAAAAATCGGCAGAAAAGCCCGCATCATCCGTTGAAAGGGAAACCGTTGAACCAGAAGCAAACATCATCAAAAACCGTATTGATTACGGGCGCATCTTCCGGTATTGGCAAATGTACGGCAGTGTATCTTGCCGCAAGAGGATATCAGGTGTATGGCACATCCCGCCATCCCGAATCCTGTCAGGAAATAAAAAATGGCTGCATGATAAACATGGATGTCCGCGATACCGGCTCTGTGAAAAAAGCCATTGCACATGTTGTCAAAAAAGAAGGCCATATCGATATCCTGGTAAACAATGCGGGGGTTGGTATTGGCTGTGCTGTTGAAGACACATCCACAGAAATGGCCCAGGCGCTGTTTGATACCAATTTTTTCGGCATCTGTCGCGTATTGCAGGAAGTGCTCCCGGTGATGAGACGGCAGTCCAAAGGACTCATCATCAACATGAGTTCCATTGGGGGCATCATCGGGCTTCCTTATCAGGGGATATATTCTGCATCCAAATTTGCCGTGGAAGGACTCTCAGAAGCCTTATACAAAGAGTTGTCTCTATCAGCCATCAACGTGGTCCTGATCGAGCCCGGGGATTTTAAAACCGAATTTACCGCCAACCGGCAGACCATTAAAACAAACCATCATGCAGAGCAATTCCAGCGGACAATGACTGTCATTGAAAAAGATGAACAAGCCGGTCAGCCGCCGTTGAAAATTGCCCATCTCATTGAAAAGATCATCAATACCCCCAACCCCCGGTTGCGGTATGCCGTGGGTGCGCCTGATCAGAAATTTTCCCTGTTTTTAAAAAAAATATTGCCCAACCGATGGTTTGATCAAATCATCATGTCATATTATCAGCTGAAATAAACAGATCTGACGGTCAGATCACCTGTGCCCGGAATCTTTGCCCGGGGCATACCCCGTCATTCCTGTCATGAACCGGACCAGAGCATAGCACAGCCAGCTCACCATACGACGCTGAATGGGTTGAAGGTTCCAGAGATTGGGCCGGATCTGACGCGCCCCGGCAGCCATAAACTTCTCCAGGCTGCGTTTCAAGGCCCCGGCAAAATTTTTATCATCAACCACCACATTCGCCTCCAGTGCAAGCAGCAGGCTGAACGGGTCAAGATTCGAAGATCCCACTGTCGACCATTGTTCATCGATCACAGCAACTTTGGCGTGCATGAGACTGTTGTGATATTCATTGATTTGAATCCCGGCATCCAGAAAACTGCCGTACAGGGCTTTGGAGGCATAATACAATAACCGGTATTCCTTTTTTCCCTGCAAAAGCAAAACCACCCGGACACCGCGCCCGGCTGCGTCCATAAGGGCACGACGAAACTTTGATCCGGGGAAAAAATAGGCATTTGCTATGATGATTTCCGATTGTGCCTGTTCAATCGCATGCATATAGGCAGCTTCAATATCACGTCGATGCCGGATATTGTCCCGCGCCAGAAAAGCGGCGCGCATATTTCCGACTGATTCGGAACCAGGCGCTTGCCGGTCTCTGTTCCCGCCCCAGCTGGAACGGGGCCGGATACGAAAACGGGTCCGGATCACCCGGGACCACAACCGTCGGGTGGACACAAGGATATCCCGGACCAGCGGCCCTTCCACATGGACAGCGTAGTCATACCGGGGCGAGAGTTGATCGGGAGTATCAAAATCATCGACAATATTTATGCCTCCCACGAATGCAGCGCTCTGATCGACAATCACGATTTTCCGGTGCAATCGACGCAGCCTCCGGCGCTGAAATGTCCAGGGAGATATCCTGGGCCGGAACTTCATCACCATCACACCGGCTGCATCAAGATCTGCGAGCATGGTTTCCGGCAGATTGTCCGAACCGAACCCATCAATCAGCACGCGGGTTTTCACACCACGCATCGCTGCCCGCTTAAGCGCTTCTGCAATACGTCGTCCGATGGTGTCCTTTTGAAAAATATAGCTTATCAGATAAATCTCAAATTTTGCCCTGTCCAGTGCCGCTTCCATGACCGGGAAGTATTTTTCTCCATTCTCCAGCAGTGTGATCTGATTGTCAGGAACAAACCGGATCCCGGCCATATTATTATCCTTGTCAAACCGCAGCTGAATTTCTTGTCAGCACTTCATGCACCCTGCCTGCCAGGGATGCAACGGAAAACGGTTTTTCAATAAAACAAACCCCCGGGTCCAGGATACCCAGATGGGAGATGACGTCAGAGGTATAGCCGGACATGAACAGAATACCCAGGTCCGGATTCAGGGCTTTCAAACGGTCAGCCAGCTCCCGGCCGTTCATTTCAGGCATGATGACATCGGTGATGACCAGGCGGATCTCATGACCATGAGTCTCTGAAATCTCCAGGGCTTTTTTTGCCGATTCGGCGGTCAGCACGATGTATCCAAGGTCTTCCAGCATGCGTTTCGTCAATTTCCGTATCGCGGCCTCATCCTCCAACCAGGAGGGTCTCGCCGTGTCCTGACAAGGCTTTATGTGTGCTTTTTTGAAAACCGATGGAAGGTTCACTGGTATGGCCGTGCAGGTAGATTCGGACCACCGTGCCTTTGGCGGACTCGCTGTATACATTTATAAATCCCCGGTTTTGTTTGACAATACCGTACACCGTGGATAAACCAAGACCTGTCCCCAGGCCCACATCCTTGGTGGTGAAAAAGGGTTCAAAGATATTTTTCAGAACTTCCTCTTCCATGCCGCAGCCGTTATCACTGACACTTAAACAGACAAAATGACCGGGAACAAATCCCTCGTGGCTATCACAATAGGCTTTGTCAAAGATTACCATGGCGGTTTCAACGGTGATTTTTCCGATTCCTGATATGGAATCCCGGGCGTTTACACACAAATTGGCCATGATCTGATCCAGTTGGGTCGAATCCATCATGACCGGCTTCAAGTTTGCTCCGGGCAGCCAGACAAGATCAATATCCTCACCAATGAGAGTGCCCAGCATTTTGATGATTCTTGCCACATTATCATTTATATCGATGACCTTTAGGGCAATGGTCTGTTTGCGGGCAAAGCCCAGCAATTGCCGGGTGATCTCGACGGAACGCCTGCCGGCTTTGAGGATTTCCTGAAGATCATTATATATCGGATCCAACGGAGCCAGCTTTTCCTGGGCCAGCTCAGCGTACCCGAGAATCACTCCGAGCATATTGTTGTAATCATGGGCTATGCCCCCTGCCAGCCGTCCCAGGGATTCGAGTTTCTGGGCCTGGAGAAATCGGGCTTCCAGGGAAAGCCGCTCCGTGATATCCTCGACCATTTCTATGACGGCCGTGACCTTGCCGGAAAGGTTGCAGACCGGAGATGATACAATGCGGTAGTCTCTCTTTACACCGGACTGCATGATCTCACGGGTGATTTCGTGTCGTCTGCCATCCCGGAAGGTCTTAACTACCGGACAGGGCGTGCAGATATCCTGGCATGAATGATCATTAAACGCCTGATAACAGAAGGGATCCTGGGTGATGTCCACATCGGGAAACCATCTGTGCATCTGCCGGTTCAGTTCAAGTACGACCATTTCGGGGCTGATAAGGACCACACCGATGTCAATATTGTCCAGGATGCTGCGCATCTTGGATTCATTCTCGGCCATGTTCCTTTCCGCCTGCTTTCTTGCCGTGATATCCCGGATATTGCACTGAATCACCTTTTTGCCGTCCACCAGATAGACATTGCTGATGAACTCAACTTCAATGTGCCGCCCGTCCAGTGTCAAAAGCGGCAGGTTCTCATAACGGATGTACTGGTTTTCCTGCAGCGTCTTGAACGCCTCCCTGGACTCGGCAATATCTTTGAATACGCCCAGTTCCCAGAGGTATGTTCCGTACACCATCTCGTAAGAACAGCCGATCAGAGCCAGAAGAAATGGATTGGCATCATCCACCTGGCCGGTGTCGGCATCGATAATCAGGATCCCATCCTTGGCGGATTCAAAAAGACGACGGTATCGTTTTTCAGAACCCTTCAAAGATTCCAGCATGATCTCTTTTTCCTTCAGAGTTTCTTCAAGAAGCGTATTTCGCCTGATCAATCCGGCATTGTCAAAATGAAGCTGGTTTTCAATGGTCCGGGTTTCCATAGTTATATCCTTCTGAGGCCTGTGTTTCATATGAAATTTTTGTCAATCCAGCCGGCCGATATCCTCAAGGGCGTCGAGCACGATTCCCGTTCCAATCGAAATCAGCAGGATATCCTGTGCCACGCGCACGAAGCGGTGCCTCGGTGGCGGCGGTCCCAATTGCCCAAGGATGCTTGACGGAAGATTATGGAAGATCACTTCTCTGGGAAGCGGTTGGCCTTTTCTCCACATCTTTGCTTGACCGGGGGGCAGGCAACCGTTTTTCTTTTTGAGTAAACCCGGTGGGCAGTGTCCCTTTCGAAATCGATCGGAATAATATTGGTGAATGAACTTCTTATTTTGTTCGCTGAAGTGCTCACTCTTCTGGTCTCCATTCCTGCTTCTTCCGTCATAGGGCTCATGCGCAGGCTTTTTGTCGTAGCCGTGATTCTCAAGTTTTTGTTCGTCTCTGTATTTCTCTTGCTTTTTATTACCGGCCCAGTCCGGCTTGTCGGCAAATGCCGTGCCCGTCGACCAGATCCCGGCAAAAACAAGTGCCAGTATAAAACTCATCTGAAACATAAACCGCTGCATAATATTGATCCTGTTTAAAAGGGTATAAAACGTATTTTTCCTGGCTCTGTTTCGGGCCGCCAACGTAATCAATCCCAGGGGCGGAAACGCGGCTTTTTTCCCAATAAAACCCAAGGCATAGGTGAAGGACCAGAACGTATCCGGAAATTCAGGATAAATCAATAATATCTTCATGATAAGCG
>JAVVEQ010000093.1:0-5985 GCA_032250905.1 Desulfotignum sp.
GCCGCATGGGGCGGAACAGCCCCGCAGAGATGTCTTTTGAGTTCGTTTTCCAGTTTGTCAGGGATGGCTTCGTTCATGGTTTCCTCCGGTACAGGGGATGCTGCTTTTCATTATGCTGGGTTAACCTTGTGTCGATTACAGCATTATTTTTGCTAATTTTCCACAAAGATTTGAAAATTTTTCTGACCGTTGATATATGAACCGTGACTTCTTGATTCAGCATGTCAGGTGGAAACAGGCGGCCACGCCGTCTGAAGTTTGTGACAAAGCGTTGTATTTTTCAGCGGCCCGCTTTGAGGGCATCACCATGGCCGTGATCCCTTTTTTCTTAAGATCGCCGACCAGTGTAGCATGGGGTCTCATCAGGCCGGGTTTTCCAGTACCGATCACCAGGGTTTTGGCAGAACTTTCCAAAACCGGGTTCAGATCTTCCAGCGCCAGCCGATGCCCGGATTTTCTGATCCATGGGCTTAACACAGTTCCATCGGGCAGGATCATCAGATCTTTTCTAAATTCTTTGCCGTTGACGGTCATTTTGCCAAATGAATAAGAATCGATCATTTTTGTCGCCTTTGTGTTATCCGGACGGATAGTTTCTTTTTTCAGTCATGCCACAGTTAATGGCATCATAAAGAACGGGTCTTGTCAAGCACTGGAATTCTCACACGCGCTTGAGAAGAAAGCCGGTCAGATACTGTTTCTGCGTTTTTTGCACTTTTCGGGTTGATTATACTCGAAAATGTCTTAATATGGATCAGAACGGTTTTTTAAATCCCTGTCGTCTGCTCGATATCGCTCATTGCCAGGGACCCCAGTTTCTCGAAATTTTTTCAGATTTTCGGGTGACTTTGTTTACAACACCAAAAAAAAAGGAGTTCCCAATGGAAGTCAAAGATTATTGCAATGCAATGCTGGCTGAAGTTTCTGCATGGAAAAACAAACTCGAAGCAATGAAAAAAGTGTCCGACTCTTACAGCACCCAGCAAAAAGAAAAGGTGCTGCCTTTGATTGGACAGTTGGAGCAGGAGGTTGCCACAGCTCAGATGCGAGTGGATCAGCTTGAAAAAGAATGTCCTTCTGACTGGTCGCCCATGAAAAATGAACTCGATGATCTTTTTGGAACGGTCGGAAGCAATGTGAACCGTGCCTGGAAAGATATCGAACCCGGTAATGTCGGGGGATAATCCACTATCTGACACGGTTGATTCAGTATGAATTAAAAGGCTTTGCGCATCTGTGCAAAGCCTTTTTTGTATAGGATGACTGCCGTGATGCAGATCTGAGACATATTGCGATTTTTTTCATTCTGTCAGAAACCTAGTGTTTCTAGAAAATCCGCCAGTGAATACACGGTCCGACCATTGATCCCTGTCTTGGTTGCCGCAGTGACCAGCGCATTGAGGATTGCTTCCTCGGTGCATTCGGCAATGGCCCGGAACGCACTGTTCAAACAGTTTTCATTCAATCTCGGCAACGGGACGATGGTTCGGGATTCATAGTGGTGGATGCGTGCGGCGGTGGAGAATGCCACAACGACTTCGCCGCTGCCGGAATCAATGTTTGATCCAGTCCGGGCAACCCCGGTCTGGGCCCGCCGGGCCATCTGTCCCAGCTGGTGCTCGCACAGCGGCAGGTCCGTTGCCAGGAGGATGATGATTGAGCCGTCCGGTAGCGGTACGGCCGCTGAACCGGGCACAGATCCTAACATGGGTCCTATATGCCGGCCGCACACGGTCAAATCCGTTTTCTTTCCCATGTTAGCCAGCACCAGGGCCCCCAGGGTATACAGTTCTGAACCAAGCGGAACCACCCGGCTGGCAGATCCGATGCCTCCTTTCAGTCCATAGGCGCACATCCCGGTGCCAGCACCCACCGAACCTTGGTCAAACAAGGCAGCAGCACTGTCAACAGCCTGCCGGACATGCTCTCCGGTGACATGCATCCCCCGGATATCGTTCAGATAGCCGTCATTGCATTCACAGATCACCGGATTCACGGTTCCTGTGGTGTGGCCGATATCCGGGTTTTGATGGAGCATATACCGGATCAGCGCATCCGCCGCCGTGCCGATGCCTAAGGTATTGGTCAGGATGACCGGGGTCTCTAAGGTTCCCATCTCATTGATCTGCATCAGTCCCATGGATTTCCCAAATCCGTTGATCACATGGGAGGCAGCCACCAGTTTTTCCCGGAACAGGTTGCCGTCATGGGGCAGGACCGCGGTCACACCGGTCTGGATCTCTCCCTGGCTGAGGGTGACATGGCCGACTCTGATTCCGCTGACATCGGTGATCAGGTTCAGGGGGCCGGGCTGCATCCGCCCCACGGTAAATCCGTAATCCCTGGCTGTTTTAGCAAGTGTCATTTTTTCTCGCTCATGTTTTTTCAGTGCTCCAACCGGTCAACTCGTCCCGGAATCAGACGGGCCTTCAAGCCGGTCCAGGTTGAGTTCCCAGTACACGACTCCGTGAAGGGGGTTCTCATAGTAGGGCGCCGTTCTCCTGAATCCAAGGATTTCATAAAGGCGTATGGCGTTTGTGAGCCGGTCGAGTGTGTCAAGCCGCATCAATGAATACCCCAGTTCCCGGGCAACCACAATGATCTCCTGGGCGAGCCGTCTGCCCAGGCCGGTTCCTCTGGCCTCCGGCCTGACGTAGAGACGCTTCATTTCGCACACGCTGTCTTCCAGTCTGCGGACGGCAACACAACCCAGGATCCGGTTCCCGTCCATACCGATAAGAAGATCCCCATCCGGGCGTGCGTATTTCCCGGGCAGACCGGCAGATTCAGCATCAAAATTCTGAAAGCCCAGGTCCACATCCAGGAACACCTCATACTCCCGGAAGAGCCTGCGCACCGCTTGGATCTCTTTTTCAGTGGCTGCCTGTTTGATGATCATCTTATCAGCCACTGAAGAACCCCATCCTCAGCAATTGTATCCGGGTCCGGCAGACCTTCTCCTGTTCAAACCGGACATACAGTCGGGTTTCACCGTCAGGATTCTGGTAGATCGGTATGCGGCAGTCATTTGTCATGGTTATGCTTTTTCATACCACTGCTAATGCATCTCCGAGGTGTGGCACCCAAATTTTCGTGATGGCAGCTGATTTGAGTTTTTCGGTTTCAAAGTATCAAACGTTACCTACCCCACACTGATTTTTCAATGGGTAATTGTACCCTCCATGGACTTTTAATAAAAGTCTACACCACTCATCTCCAACTATGGTTGATTCAACGACTGGCTTTTCTATCACAACATCAATTATTCTGAAAGGTGGCAGTTGAGTTCTTACTTTACGACAAACCGCTCCTTCCTTGGTGTCGGATGGGTGACTTCAGGCCATTTCCCAGGTTGAGGTTCTGCACCTTCCGTGGCTGCCAAAGGCGGGTTATCATCATTTAAATTCGGATTTTTACGGATATCATGGCCCTCAACCTCATAGCAGAATTCAATGGGAATACCATTGGGATCAAAAGAATAAATGGAATGAATGAATACATGATCGATGACATCTGAACACTCAAAACCGGCTGCTTCAAGTTTATCCTTTAACAGCCAGGCTTCTTCACTTGATTCCACGCCAAAGGCGATATGGTCAAAAACAATTGGCCCTTTGAACGGTACCCCATGATGCTTTTTTTTCATAGACTGAGCCCCTTCCCACTCAAAAAAGGCCAGGGTGTTCTTTTCATCAATCTCAAAAAAATAATGACGAAACCCATCTTTCCCAAACCCATGTATTAACCGCATACCAATAAGATCACGCCAGAACCGGATCGTCGCGTCCATATTCCCAGTCACCATTGCAAGGTGATTAATTCCTCTGTATTTCATAAAAGCTCTCCTTTTTTTTGTCCGCTGATAATTTTTAAAATTAAGCCCCAATATAAAAATAGCAATGTCGGCTTATACCCCAATTATCTTGAACTTCATCCGAATCATAGCTACTGATTCGGTGTTTTCACAACGAGATAGACCCCGACCACGGTTACAGCAATGGCGGCCATGGATAGAACACTCAGTGATTCTCCAAACAGGATCCAGGCTTCAGTAGCCGCCATCGGCGGGACTAGATAAAAATAGCTGGCCACTTTGGCGGTCTCCCCCTCCCGGATCATATACATCAGCAATAGGATTGCTGTAATCGACAGGGCGAACACCAGCCATGCCAGAGCCATGATCAGCTGCACGCTCCAGACAGCCGTGCGTGATTCAAATGACCAAGCCATTAACGCCATCAAAAGCAGCATGCCCATATACTGCCAGAAGGATCCCGCAATCAGATCAATTCCCTGTCCCACCCGTTTCTGGTAAATCGTGCCGATGGATATACCGAAAAGGGCAGCCAGTGCAGCTATGACTGAGGGACCATTCAGATTCATATGCTCATGCTGATGGGTGCTCCACAAAACCAGGGTTACTCCGCCCAGCCCCAGCGCCAGTCCGAACCACTGGATCGCCTGCAGCTTTGCGCCCAGGGCTACCCGTCCGAGCAATGCGGTCAGGACCGGCTGCACCCCCACCACCATCGCGGTGATACCGGCGGGCATCCCCCATTTAATGGCGGCAAACACGCCGCCAAGATAGGTACCGTGAATCAGAAAGCCTGTCACCATCTGTTGCCTGGCTTGCCTGAGAGTTAGTGCCCGGACCCGGAAAGCCAGGCATAGCAAAAGAAAAACAGCAGCAGTGATCGCTGATCGGGTGAACAAGAGATAAAACGGTTCAATATAGGGCAGTGCATATTTGGCTGCAATAAATCCGGTACTCCACAAAAATACAAACAGGAACGGAATCATATCTGTTAACCGGGGAGCCATGGTCACTCACCTCTATCAGGTTGTTGTAAAAGGATTAGTTACTGATCTCTATTTGATATCACCCGATTGAGCAAGTTTAAAATGAAAACTCGAAAAATAAACATTTTTAAAAAAGAATATGGCAATTCAGAAATATCAAAAATTACATCCGAAGACGTTATGGCTTTTTGACCAAGGTTACTGAGGGATGTTGTCGATGAAATTATTTTCAGGACAAATCATCCCAGAAATCGCCTGCTACTTGAATTGATGGCAAGAGGTGGTATGAGATTTGGGGAAGTTCTGAAACTAAAGGTCAAGAATGTGCACGGCAGAAAACTAATTTTATCAGATCCGAAAAGCGGAAACCTGACCGAATTTGTTTTTATGGGAATTTTGAACGTCCTCTATTTAACATCAGAAGGGCTATTATTGTAGTTAAAGAATCCAGTTGGGCCGGTCTTGCATCCAAGCTTCAACGGTTTTTCGAATCCATTCCTCCATGCCATTTTCGATGTAGAATTTTGGAAACAGAAGGCTGTCATCAGATGGTATATTTCCATTCTGTCTTGCATGGGCGGCCAATTCGGTACCTGGATAAATTCTCAGACCAATGGTCATTTTGGCCATTTCCAAAGCAAGAGAATCGATAAATTCGAGACTTTCCTGAACTGTTTCGCGTGTTTCACGGGGACCACCAAACAGAAGAAATCCCATCCGGCGGATACCGCATTCTTTCAGCAGGGCAGAAACATGACGTATGTCTTTAGTGCGATACTGCGTATTCAATTTTTTCAGTAGGATATTCGACCCGCTTTCTAACCCCAGACTCACCTCAACACAACCGGAATCAGCCATCAGGTTAAGTGGATATCACTACTGCCAATTAAAATGCCTGCCGACTTTCAAACTGACCAGGCATACGATGATGCTCAATATCATTCCCCAGATTATATCCACCCCAGTAACCAGAACCGGCCAGCCTTCAATGAGTGCAAGGTTTGTTAAATCATAGGTTCCATAGGTAAGGATACCGAATACAGCTGCTCGAAAAAGGCTGTCTTTTAAACCGGTTTCTTTCAATCCGGGTATGACAACAAAAAACAATAGACCGGCAACAAACATCAGGTAGAAAATGATGGCTGCTGTCCAATTGGGGGAAGATGCCAGAATAAAGCCCAGTTG
>JAVVEQ010000094.1:0-5830 GCA_032250905.1 Desulfotignum sp.
GGGGAAGGGGGCATGCTGGATGAGGAAAGGCAGCTGTCCGAGCACATCACCCTGCAGTACGCCTCCGGCAGATTCGGCATATCCGATGACCGGTTGAAACTGGCGGACATGATAGAGATTAAAATTTCTCAAGGCGCCAAACCCGGGATGGGTGGAAAACTGCCAGGCCCAAAGGTGACCGATGAGATCGCCCGGATCAGACAGATACCTCCCTGGAAAACCGCATCCTCTCCGGCCTGCCATCCGGATATCGCCTCGGCACAGGAATTGTCGGAAAAGATTGCCGATCTGCGCACCATCACCGGGGGCAAACCCATTGCCATCAAAATGGTGGGGGGGCACATTGAAGACGATCTGACCGCTGTTTTTGACCAGCCTGTCATACCCGATGTTCTGGTGATTGACGGGGCGGAAGGCGGGACCGGCGCAGCCCCTGTTTTCACCAAGGACCATGTGGGGCTGCCCCTGGTATATGCCCTGCCCCGGGCGGCACGGTTTCTGGAAAAACACCGGCTCCAGGACCGGATCACCCTGATAGCCGCAGGAGGGGTGCGCCATGGCATGGATGCGGCAAAAGCCCTGGCCCTGGGGGCTGAGGCCGTCTACATGGCAGGGGCGTTGAAAATCGCCCTGGGATGCCGGTATATCAAGGCCTGCCATACAGGCACCTGTCCGTTTGGTATCGCCACCCAGGACCCACACCTGCGTACCCGGCTGGATATCGATGAAAAAGCCGGAGCCGTTGCCAACTTTATTGGTGCGGCAACCAATGAAATCAAGGAAATCGCACGGATCTGCGGTAAAAATGACATCCACGCCATCAGCCGGACCGATCTGGCCGCCCTGACACCGGAAATGGCTCGGATTACCGGCGTGACCCTTGCCTGATACCAGCTACGATAGAGGAGGAAATAGATGAACCCATTTGTGAATTCCATTCTTGCCGTGGTATTTATCATCTGCGGCATGGCCGCGGTCGGTATCATGCTGGAGCTGCACGGGGCCCCAAAAGACAGGCCGGTAAACGCTTTGCTGATACGGCTGCATAAACTCCTGGGCTGGCTGTTCACAGGTATTTTTGTGTTCATGGTCATTGTCATGGTCATCAAGGTATCCGGATACAAGGAAGAGGTGTCGGCCCGGGCGGCATTGCATATTGTCCTGGCCCTGGCCCTGTTGCCGCTGCTGGGCATAAAGATCATGGTGGCCAGGCGGTATGTCCGTCTTTCCCGGTACCTGGTCGCCTTTGGGCCGATGGCCCTTGGACTGGGTGGGGCATTGGCCGGGGTGGGGGCCGGATATTACTTCATGCATGCATCGGATCTGAAATATGTGGCCCTGACTGCCGCAGACATCCCTGTTCTGGATGACACCCTGGGCAGGCAGGTGGTGAACCAGCGGTGCAGCAAATGCCATACCCTGGAACGGGTCTTCCGTTCGGTGAAAACTGAAGCAGGCTGGGCCGAAACCATCAACCGCATGGCCGCCCTGGATGCTCCCAACATCTCTACTTTTGATATCAAACAGGCCATCCATTTCCTCACCCAGCGCCAGAAACATGTGAAAAATGGAAATGCCGCCGCATTGAACCAGCTTTTCGGCAAGACCGTCCTGGAAACAAAATGTGTCTCATGTCACACACAAGAGCGGATTGTCAAGGCGGACAAGGACCGGGAAGAATGGGAAAAAACCATCCGCCGCATGATAAAACACAGCAAAGATCCTGCATATCTTACAGATGAAGAAAAGGAAGCATTGCTGGAACATATTATGTAAGGATCTTATCCAATTTCAGACTAAGCCATTAAATTCTATGTAGTTTTAATCACGTCGAAAGGAAAAGCGGATGAAAGTTTCAGACTTGCTTGTCAAGGCACTTGAAAATGAGGGGGTCCCGTATATTTTCGGTATTCCAGGTGAAGAAAACCTGGATTTTGTCGACTCCCTTAAAAGTTCCAAAATCCAGTTAATCCTGACCCGGCATGAACAGGCTGCCGGTTTTATGGCTGCTACTTATGGAAGATTGACTCATACTACAGGGGTCTGTTTGTCCACCCTGGGCCCCGGTGCCACTAACCTTGTCACGGCGGTTGCCTATGCACAGCTTGGCGGTATGCCCCTGCTCGTCATAACAGGGCAAAAGCCCATTAAAAAATCGAAACAGGGAAGATTTCAGATCATCGATGTGGTTGCCATGATGACACCCATAACAAAATTCAGCAAAACCATTGTGAACGGGGATATCATACCTTCCATGGTAAGAGAAGCCGTCCGGCTCTCCCTTGAAGAAAAACCAGGGGCCGTCCATATTGAACTGGCTGAAGACATTGCAAAAGAGGAGTCCGGCGCCTCCCCTTTTCCGATTTATCCTAAAACCCGGCCCGTGGCTCCGCATGACATTATTAATCAGGCCGTTGAACTCATTGAATCCGCCAAAAGGCCCCTTATCCTGATGGGGGCGGGCGGGTCCCGACATGATTGCGTTGATGCGTTTTCACGCTTTATTGAAAAAACAGGAATTCCTTTTTTCAATACCCAGATGGCCAAAGGCATTGTGGATGAAAACAATCCCTTATACATCGGCACGGCCGCTTTGTCAGAACATGACTTCCTCCACTGCGCGGTGGACAGGTCGGATCTGATCATCAATTTTGGACATGATATTGTTGAGAAACCGCCGTTTTTTATGCGCAGAAACGGCCCGAAGGTGATCCATGTCAATCATTTTTTTTCCCGGGCAGATGATGTGTATTTTCCACAACTGGATGTTGTGGGGGATCTTTCGGGGAATGTAAATTTATTGACCCGGGCCATCAACAAACAAGCACACTGGGATTTTTCCTATTTCCTGAAAATGAAAAAAATCATTGAAGAAACCCTGGCTGCCGGTTCTCAGGACAATGCGTTTCCATTGCTGCCCCAGCGGATTGTGGCGGATGTACAGAAAGCAATGCCGGAAGATGGCATCGTCACCCTTGACAACGGCATCTACAAGATATGGTTTGCAAGAAATTTTCGGGCGTCCCTGCCCAACACCCTGCTTCTGGACAATTCCCTGGCAACCATGGGAGCCGGGTTTCCTTCCGCGATCGCGGCCAGACTGGTTTATCCGGACAAAAAAATTGTCGCCGTCTGCGGGGATGGCGGATTTTTGATGAATTCCCAGGAACTGGAAACAGCTGTCCGGCTCAAACTGGATCTTGTGGTCATTGTTCTGAACGATGCTTCCTATGGCATGATTAAATGGAAGCAGGAACAAATGGGAATGGAAGTGCAGGGCCTTGATTTTACCAATCCGGATTTTGTCTTGTATGCCCAAAGCTACGGCGCCCATGGATACCGCATCACTGAGGCGGATCAATTCTATGAATGTCTGAAACAATGCCTTGAAAACCCGGGGGTTCACCTGATCGATCTGCCCATTGAATACAAAGAAAATTCCAAAGTTCTGATCAGGGAAATAGAAAAAATAACCTGTACCCTGTAACGCATAAGGAGCAAATAAATGAGTCAGATAGATGTGGTTGGCGCCTTTGATAACCAGGTGTTGAAAACATTGACGGTTGCATCACCTTCCCGGGTGGAAGCGGCCATGGCGCTTGCTTTTTCGACACACAAAGACCCGGACAAAAAACTCCCCCCTTATCAACGGATTGAGATCCTTCAAAAAGTGATTCACCTGATGCACGCCCAAAAAGAGGCCGTGATTGAAACAGCGGTGAAAGAAGGAGGAAAACCCTGGATGGATACCGAGGTGGAAGTGGACCGGGCCATACAGGGGGTCCATATCGCCATCAATGAAATAGAAAACTTATCCGGCACACAGATTCCCATGGGAATTACCAAAGGCTCACAGAATCGGCTTGCTTTTACAACGATCGAGCCGGGAGGGGTCGTTCTGGCCATCAGTGCCTTTAACCATCCGGTGAATTTAATTGTCCACCAGGTGATACCTGCCATTGCCGCCGGGTGCCCTGTGATCATCAAACCTGCCAGCACCACCCCCCTGTCCTGCCTGAATTTCGTCGACCTTCTGTACCGGGCCGGTCTGCCCAAAGCCTGGTGCCAGGCACTGATCACCACCCGGGACGATGCGGAAAAACTGGTATCTGACAAAAGAATCTCCTTTCTCACGTTTATCGGGTCGGGAAAAGTGGGGTGGCGGCTGCGCGCCATGGTCGCACCGGGCGTCCACTGCGCTCTGGAACATGGAGGGGCTGCCCCGGTAATTGTTGAAAAAGATGCCGACCTGGATAAAATGATTCCCTCTCTTTTAAAAGGCGGCTATTACCACGCCGGCCAGGTCTGTGTGTCTGTCCAGCGGGTGTATGTCCATGAGTTCATTGCAGATGAGGTGCTGGCAAGATTCACCCGTCAGGTAAAAAAACTGATCGTGGGAGATCCGCTGGACAAAAAAACACAAGTGGGCCCCCTTATTTCTCCCAAAGAGGTGGACAGGGTGGAAAAATGGGTCGATGAAGCGGCCCTGTCCGGCGGAAAAATTCTGTGCGGCGGAAAACGGATATCTGATACGCTTTATGAACCGACCGTCATCCTGAATCCCGGCAAACATGCCAAAGTCTCTGCACAGGAGATCTTCGGCCCCGTGGTCTGTTTTTATACCTATTCATCCAGGGATGATGCCATAAATGAGGCGAACGCACTCCCCTATAGTTTCCAGGCAGCCGTTTTTACAAAAGATATCGATGTTGCCTTTGATGCGGTTCAAAAACTGAAGGCCCGGGCGGTGATGGTCAATGATCACACCGCATTCCGGGTTGACTGGATGCCTTTTGGCGGTTCTGAGCAATCCGGACTGGGCACGGGGGGGATTGGATATTCCATCAAAGACATGACCCGGGAAAAACTCATTGTCCTGAATTTGGTTTAAAAACCGAAACTCGGTGATCCATCCCGGGCTTTGATCACCTGCTTTCCACAATTTCAGGCCGGCATTGACCGTTTTCAGACGATGGCTTACCCGTGTGAAACAGGGGAGGGAAATTTGGACTGAATTAAATAAAATTGTGCTCGCGCGTCTTGTGAAATGTGATGTCCGGCCACTTTTTCATGGTGAATCCCAGTTGGTATTCACTGGTGGTCATGAAGGTCAGACACCCTTCAGCGTCCAGTGCCAGGCTGGATTCATTCTTCTGTCTGAACTGCTTGAGCATCCGGTCACTCTCGCTGGTGACCCATCTGGCCACGGACAGATCAATGGGTTCATGACCGGCCGTTACATTGTATTCCGCTTTCAGGCGGGCCATGGTCACATCGAACTGCAATACTCCCACCGCCCCGATGATGTGCATGTTGCCCATCAACGGCCGGAACACCTGGATGGTCCCCTCTTCAGCCAGTTGAATCAATCCTTTGTTCAAGGCCTTGGTTTTGAGGGGATCTTTGAGCAGCACCCGCCGGAAATGTTCGGGGGCAAAACTGGGAATACCCAGAAACTGCAACGGTTCCCGGGTCGTGAATGTATCTCCGATCTTGATGGTGCCGTGATTGTGGATGCCGATGATGTCGCCGGGATAAGCTTCCTCCACAAGACTGCGTTCCCGGGCCATGAAAATCGTGGCATTGGATATCCGGATCTCCTTGTTTAAACGGTGATGCCGGACCTTCATGCCTTTGACAAATTTTCCAGAGCAGATCCTGAAAAACGCGATACGGTCCCGGTGCTCCGGATCCAGGTTGGCCTGGATCTTGAAGGCAAATCCGGAAAAATCGGTTTCCAGGGGGCAGACTTCCCGGGTCTGGGCCGTCCTTGTCCCCGGAGGCGGCGCAATCTTCACGAACGCATCCAGCATTTCCCTGACCCCGAAAT
>JAVVEQ010000095.1:0-4953 GCA_032250905.1 Desulfotignum sp.
GGCGATTTCAATCTCCTTCTGCAACAGCATCAGGACCCGTTTCATGCGCTCGATCACCGATCGGGTTTCCAGGATCTCCTGAAGCACATCCCCGGATGCCGTGGTAATGCCGGCGGCGAAATCGGTCAAAGGTGATGGCTGATCCGGGCTGAACCGGCCCAGATACTGCTTGAGTTCCTCAGAATACAAGGGATTGAGGGACAACAGCTGCTTAATAGAACTGATGATGGAAATCGCATAGGCCTTGAGCTTGTCCTCATCTTCTTCCATGGCATCGAAATATTCCACCTGAACCACAAACGGCGGTTTGTCCGAAAGAAATTTCTTGATCTTGAACCGTTCCAGGCCCTGGGCAATGAACTGGATATTGCCGTCCACCTCCACCATGTTCAGGATCCGGACCACGCATCCCACTTCAGGAAAATCTTCCTTGTAGACATATTTTCCCTTTACTTCAGACAGATAACTCAACCCCAGCAGGTTATGAGAATCATTGACCGCCTTGACCAGGGTTTGTTCCCACCGCTGTTTGCTCACCACCAGCGGCTGGACCTGGGCCGGCAGGTGCGGTCTGCCGGTGATGGGCACCAGATAGAGTATATCCGGCTTGTGACTCTGCCGGATCAGCTGACCACCAGCGTCCTGATCCTTTTCCGTATTTTCACTGTCCTCCCCGTCACCGTTCACGATCTCAGGGGTAATGGGTCTGTTCTCATCGGTCATAAAACACCTCGGCTGTGAAATTATTTTTTTGTCATCAACAGCTCATACTATAATAATATTTTTCTCCATGACAACCCAAAAAGCGGCAATTCAAGCTTCTCAGGAATTTTGGGTGCCATTTCTTTCTTTTTCTTGATTTTTTTTCCTCTCCGGTTTATACAACCCCTATTCATGACCATGCCGACTCCCCACATATTTCATGCCCGGGTCTATTATGAGGACACCGATCATTCCGGTGTGGTCTATCATGCCAATTATCTGAAATATTTTGAACGTGCCAGAGAAGACATCATCGGCATTGACACCCTGTCCGACATGTGGCATCAAAATGGCATCGGATTTGCGGTTTACAAGGCGGATCTGCAGTTTCGGGAAGGGGCTGTTTTCGGTGATCTTCTGGAAATCAGGACCCGGTGGGAAAAACAGGGGGATTACCGGCTGGTTTTTTATCATGAGGCCTGGCGGCCCGAAGGGAAGCGACCGGCGGTTTCATGCAGACTGGACCTGGTCTGCCTGGGGCCTGAAAAGAAATTGCTTCCCATCCCGGAACTGAATTCGTTTCATTGATTCACGTCACTCATCCTAAAAACGTCCGCCATTAAAGAAAACAGCGGTTTTATATTAAAAACCGGCGTAACTTTCTTGTTGACAATATTTATCAGGAATTATAGTTTCGAAACCTTGGCGACAAGCCGTTCTGTTCAAATGGTGTAGAAAAATCGTATCAAACTCATCAAGGAGGTGCCCGTGAAAGACAAACAGACGTTGCCGGATGTGCAACCCAAACCCTCAGGAATTTCCAGGCGGAACTTTCTGAAAACCCTGACTGGGACCGCTGCTGGTATCGGTATTTCCCAGGTGTTCAACCCGGCGTTGCTCCAGGCTCTGGAAAAGGGACTGGAACGTCATCCGGTTCTCTGGATCCAGGGACAGGGATGCACCGGGTGTTCCGTATCTCTTCTCAACAGTGTAGACCCCGCCATTGCCGATGTCCTGCTCAAAGTGATCAGCCTTCAATTCCATCCCACTGTCAGCGAATGTGAAGGGGAAACGGCCATGAAACATGTGTATGAAGTGGCCAGGGAATACAAGGGCCGTTTCTCTCTGGCCATTGAAGGGGCCATTCCGGTGGCGGCAGATGGCAGATATTGTATTCTGGGTGAAATCGGACACAAAGAGATCACCATGGTGGACATGGTTCAGGAACTCGCACCCATGGCCGGTTCCGTGCTCGCTGTCGGCACCTGTGCCGCGTTCGGCGGTATACCGGCTGCCAAGGGAAATGTCACCGGCGCCACCGGTGTCAGAGATTTTTTCAAATCAAAAGACATTACCACGCCTGTCGTGAATATTCCCGGGTGCCCGCCCCATCCGGACTGGGTCGTGGGATCCATCGTCCACCTGCTGAATATAGGTATCCCGGATCTGGATTATGATGGCCGCCCGACCCTGTTCTTTGGTAAAAACATCCATGACAACTGCCCCCGGCTTGACAATTATGACGAGGCCTTGATGGCTCTCACTCTCTCCGATCCCAATGGATGCCGCATGGATCTCGGATGCAAAGGCCCGGACACCTATGCAGACTGCTACAAGAGGAAATGGAACTCCGGCCTAAACTGGTGCGTGGACAATGCGGTGTGCATCGGATGTGTCGAATCCGGTTTTCCCGATGCCATGTCCCCGTTTTACGAACCCGCCTATTAATGAACAAGACAATTTCAAGGAGGTCAACTTATGGCAGGCTGCCAACCGCAAACCCAACCGGCCCAGGCCGGGAAAAAAATAAAAATCAGCATTGATCCGGTAACCCGGATTGAAGGCCATTTAAAAGCAGAAGTGGAGGTTGCCGGAGGAAAAGTAGTGGATGCCCACATCACCGGCGGCATGTACCGGGGATTTGAACAGATCCTGATCGGCAGAGATCCCAGGGATGCCACCCAGATCACCCAGCGGATCTGCGGGGTGTGCCCCACGGCCCATGCCACGGCATCTGCCCTGGCCCTGGATGACGCATTCGGCGTGGAACTCACGGACAACGGAAGGATTGCCAGAAATCTGATTCTGGGAGCCAATTATCTGCAGTCCCATATTCTTCATTTCTATCACCTGGCCGCGCTGGATTACTGCAACGGCCCGGACACCGCCCCGTTCATTCCCCGGTATGCCAACAATGACATGCGGCTGCCCAAGGAACTCAATGACGTGGCTGTAGGTCAATACCTGGAAGCCCTGGAAATGCGCAAAATCTGTCATGAAATGGTCGCGCTGCTGGGTGGAAAAATGCCCCATGTCCAGGGAATCGTTGTGGGCGGTGCCACGGAAATCCCCACCCGAGAAGCCCTGAATGCCTATGCGGAACGATTCAAAAAGGTCAGACAGTTTGTTCTGGAAAAATATATCCCCATCGTCTACCTGCTGGCCGGTCCCTACGGTGACCTACTCAAAACCGGTGTGGGTCATAAAAACCTGGTTTCCTGGGGGGTGTTCCCTCTGGACAACAAAGGCAACACGCTGCTGAAATCCGGCGTTTATACAGATGGAAAAGACTATGCCGTGGATCCGGCCATGATCAAGGAATATGTGAAATACTCCTGGTTCGAGGATTCCACCACCGGGCTCAATCCACGGGAAGGCAAGACCCTGCCCAACCCGACCAAACCCGGGGCTTACAGTTTCATCAAGGCCCCGCGTTACAACGGCAAACCCCATGAAGGGGGTCCGCTGGCCAGAATGTGGGCCACCAATCCGGAGCTGTCCGCCACCGGCCAGAAAGAACTGGGCGTGACACGGCTGCGGGATATCGGAGATGCCTGTTTCTCCATTCTGGGCCGCCATGTGGCAAGGGCCGAGGAAACTGACCTGGTCGCCACGGCGATTGAAGAATGGTTGACCCAGGCCCAGCCTGGCAAAGAAACCTTTGTTCCGACGCCGATTCCGGATTCCGCGGAAGGGCTTGGCATGACCGAAGCCCCCAGAGGCGCCCTGCTCCATTACATTGACATCAAAGACCAGAAAATCGCCAACTATCAGGTCACTTCCGCCACCATCTGGAATGCCAACCCCAGAGATGACATGGGCGTAAGAGGCCCCATTGAGGAAGCCCTGATCGGTGTGCCGGTGCCGGATGTGGAAAGCCCGGTGAATGTCGGGCGGCTCATACGATCCTTTGACCCCTGACTGGGTTGCGCCGTCCACGTGCTGGACGTAGAAACCGGTCGGACTGTCACCGTCGAAGTACCGCTGTAAAGGAATCGGGGCAGGATTTTCCTTATTGTCGTTGCTGGGAACAATAAGGACAATAAGGAAAGTCCTGCCCCATCAACTTATGAAAAAACTGCTGGTACTTGGCATCGGCAACATCCTGATGATGGATGACGGCATCGGTGTGCATGCCGTTCATGAACTGCTCAAAGAGAAAAACCTCTGGGAGCAGGTGGATTTCATCGATGGCGGTACCTTTACCCAGGACATTTTTTACCTGTTCGAGGAATATGACAATATCCTGGTCCTGGATATTGTCCGGGCGGGAAAACCCCCGGGCACCATTTTCTGCCTGGAGGAGGATGACCTGCGCAAAGATGAGAAACAGATGCTGTCTTTACATGATATTGACCTGCTGGATTCTCTGACCATGGCCCAGATGCGGGGACATCGCCCCTATCTGCGGGTGATCGGGATTCAGCCGGACACCATCAACTGGGGAACGTCACTCACAACTCCGCTGGCTCAGGCTTTGCCGGCATTTTTACAAACCGCCCGAAAGCATATCGCAGAAATCCTGGAAACCCGATAACTTCAAACAGCTCACACGAATGGCCGTCTGTCTGGGTTTTCTGCCGGGCACCCTGTCAACAGATCCGTGGCAGCTGCTCTCCGGTGAGCATGTCCACCAGACGCCGGCCTCCGATGGCGGTTTCCATGAACACCTTACCCGGATCCTGATCCGTCACATCTCCGATAATGGCGGCATCCCTGCCAAACACGTCGGCCCGGATGATGTCCAGGACCTCCCCCGCATATTTTTCCGGCACAATGGCAATGAGTTTTCCTTCATTGGCAATATACAGCGGATCGAACCCCAGCAGCTCACACACCGCGTTGACCTCTTTTTTAACGGGCAGATCTTTTTCGAACAGGGTCATTCCCACATCGGACCGGGCCGCAATCTCATTGAGGGTCGTGCCCACTCCTCCCCGGGTGGGATCCCGCAGCACATGGATATCCCAT
>JAVVEQ010000096.1:0-4745 GCA_032250905.1 Desulfotignum sp.
AGCCGGTTTTTTCATGCCCTGGACGGTAATGAACCGTTTGATATTCTGCGCAGTCAGTTCACTGCCGCTGGCCAGAAAATCTTTCCATACCTGGCGCTGTTCCATGGGCCTCAATGGCGCAAGATGGCGGACCTGGGATTCGTTGACCGGCAGAATGTATCCAATTGGAGACAAATTGTGAATCACCTCTGAATACTTGATCAGCCGGTATGCATGTGCCCGGCTGATATCCCAACGTGCTTTGGTATAGGCTTCAAATGTGTCAAACAATGCCAGTTTGTACAATTGGTTGTCCCGGATTTCTTTCAATGCCCGGCCAGTCTCGCAAAAATGTTCCTGGCTGCTGGAAATCAGGGACTCCAAATGGGCAAGTTGTTTCTGTCCGCTATTCATTGAAGTCACGACATGGGCCTCCCGATACCGGCGACAAGGGTTCTTAATGTCTCTGCCGGTACTTTTTGCGGTATAGGTAGATTTTTCAAAAACAAGACACTGTCTTTGAATCCGCATCCCCTGACCGCCATGACTATGTCGATGGTGTTGAAATTTTTTTCACACCGGAAGCACCTGGCCAGATTGGTGTTCGAATTGACCGCTGTCTGAAATTCATTGCAGATGGGGCACAGGAAACGGAAAAAACCGTCCCTGATTTTTGAAGGGATCTGCAATTGATCCCTAATCAGCCTATCCACCGGTATGTTGTTCCTCAGATCAAATAACTCCCGGGATGAGAACCTGATTTTCATAAAGCACCTCCTATGTCTGTTGTTCCAAGATGCAATTTTTATATCACCGGCAGTTACTCCATGTCATTTGCCTCTTGAAAAGAGGCTTGGATTAGTCTGGCTGTATCTTCTTAATTATCAATAGGTTATATCCATGATGCCTCTTAAAATCAAAGTCGGATTACTTTGTTGATATCCATATATATTACAGCAGGTTATCCCTATCATGCCTCTTGAAATCACCTGTCGATTAGTCGGGGAGGATTCAGGTGATATATCATGGGATTCAGGTAATTCCGGAACAACCATGACGGGTGACCTGAAAAACCAGATACTCGATAATGGCAGCATTTCTTTTGCCCACCAGGGTAACGATGATATCCATTGGCAAAATTGGTTGCGCAAGGGTTGCCCGGGGTAAAAAAGTGGCCGGTGAATGGTTCGATCGCGCATGTTGACCAGCAGGCGGCCCAGTCGATTTTTCTTTCTGTTCTTCTTTATCGATTGTCTGGAGCTTATCAGCGAGATAATTGTTCTTGAAATATGCTTTATTCTTCCTGTTCCATTGTTCACATTGTCTCCGATGAAGTTCTTTGCGACAGGCCGGACCGCAAGTTCTTTGTCGCTCTTTCTGCTGAGCAATGGGCTGAAACCATTTCCGACAAATACAGCAAGGGCGTTTTCCACGTATATTTTTTGCCATAGTAAAATCTCCAGCGTTCAAAACCGGACAAAAAATATACGCAAAATCGAATGTGAGAAAGTGTGGCGGGTATTGGCGGGATAGCGAGGTATTTTTTTTATTTTTGGCGGGGTATGGCGGCGGGGTAAACCCGTTACACTATTTTGTCACTTTTTCGGGGGGTGGGCGTTACACTATTTGAATCTTAGCATCCGCTGTGCAATGATGAACAGTCCCATGCAGGTTTTCCCGCTGCCGGTCGGTGCGCTCAGGGTGCCGTGATCCCGTTTCATGACTTCAGCCACGGCATCCGCCTGTAATGGCCGCAATTCTCCGTGAAAATGAAAGTCAACCGGGTCCAGTTCCAACCGGTTGTCTATCACCCTGATGATTTCCCCGCACCCGCGGCACAGCCCGAACAGTTTTGCAGCTGCCCCCCTGGGACAGATAAGGCCGTCCGGGGTGTTCCGGTAAAATTTCAACACCGGTTTCAGATTCCCGGTCCATCGATCCATCTTTTTTGCCTCAAGAAATTTCGGGTTCTGGGTCGTCAAAAGTTTCCGGATCTGCCGTTCCGTTCCCGATCTCAAACCCTTTAAAATCACCTTGCTATCCAGTGTAAATTCCATTATCTTATCCATGTTCGTTTGATGTTTGCCTGCCTGGGGATTGCGGCCCCAGGCATCATCTTTTTCAATGAATTTTTCGCACATCCCATAAAAGGTGATATCGACCTGGGATCTGTCCTCCCCCGGTAACCCATATTCATGCCGGGTTTCCCTAAAGACCTGTTCGATTGTTGCCTCTTTGCAAACCACACAGGTCTCTTCTACTTTTGTGACAATCTTTGATCGGTGATTCATTGGATACTCCTCGTTTTTAGTTTTTCGGTTTTCATTTCTTCGAAAGTCATGGTTCACCTTTTTTCCTCTGTCACGTTTGCGTCACGTTTACGTCACATTTACGTCATGTTTGTCAGAATAGGCCGTCACGTTTGTCACACACACTTATATAAGTGTGACAAATGTGACATGACATGACATCAGCATGGAAAAACATAAATTCCATCCTGTTCAACATCGGGGTTTTGGGACAAACCATCTTTAATCCGTCGCCATGCTTCCCGGTTCATTCCGGCATCCATGCAGGCGGTCCGCCAGTCATCGAGTGTCACCCGGGCCTGAGCCGGATCATACCCACCAGATTCCAGGTTTTTTTGCTGATTCAGATGTATTTTCTTGAGCTCCTCGATAGCTACGACCTGCCATTTACCGCGGCCCTTTTTCCCTTGGCATGCCGGTGGTTGATACTCGGTATCGTCCAATATGGCAGATGTTATCTGCCGGCCCTGGTCATCGGTGAAAGGCAACTCAACCGTGTTCAATCTGAATGCCATGGGCTCCGGTGGTTCATGGTCTTTCATCTTTGTGCATGTCACGCGAATAACGCCGGTTTCGTCTTTCTCAAGACGGTACTCGGTATCAAGGGCACCCTTCAAAGCCATAGATCCCCGGCCCCTTGATTTGTCAGCATGGCCGGAATGGTGAACCAGCAGGATACAGGACCGGAATTTTTCCCGGATCTTATCCACACCAGCAATGAATCCGGTCATGTCCTTTGTGCTGTTCTCATCGCCTGGGCCGAAATTTCGGTTGACGGTATCCAGAACAATCAATACCGGGTTTCCCACCTGATCCGCCACCGCCTGGATTGCCTCAATGACAAAATCCACCTGATCCGCATCACACAATCCCGCAGGCATCAGTGACAGAAAAATCGGTGCCTGTTCCAAATCGATCTGGTGACGTATCCCCCACGCCATGAATCGACGTTTCAGCCCGTTCTGGCCTTCCCCGGCGATATAGACAACCGGTCCTTGTAAGACGTGCCTTCCGTGAAAATCTTTTCCGGTGGCACCACAACACGCCTGATCAATCGCCAGAAATGTTTTTGCCCCGCCCGGATCACTGAAAAACAGATTCAAAGAATCCATTTCCATGAAACCGTCCACCTGCCAGTCAGCCGGTTTTATTTGAATGTCAGACAAGCGTACCAGTTTAAAGTATGGTCTGGGCTCCTGATCTGCCCGATCTTCCACAGCGGTCCTGATATGTTCCGCCACCTGATCACGGGTCCAGCCCTCGGCCAGGGCATCGGCCAGATCCCATCCAGATGGAACATCTTTTGGCGGAGATATGATCCGAGCCCCCGGGATTTTTGACTTGATGGTGTTGGCGGCCCGGGTTCCGGGTTCATCTTTGTCTGGCCAAATGAAGACCTCTCGGCCTTGAATCGGGGTCCAGTTAACTTTATCTATAGAACCGGTACCGCCCATCCACGAAATGCAATCGTAATCTTTACCCACCAGCTTGTGGGCGGCATCGGATGTTTTTTCACCCTCAACGATCAATACCGGCTTGTCATCGTTTTTCAGCTTTTCGATACCATAGATGGGTTTCTGTGGTCCGCTCGGCGGCCCTCCGGCCATCCATTTGTCCCCGGCTCTCTTGAAATAGGGGATGATGTCTTTTTCATCGCCGTTGATGTCATACCGGACAGTGTAACCGATGGTTTCCCAGGCCTCGTTTCGATACTCCCAATGGGCCGCGTAATACTTTGATTCCTTTGCGCCTTTGGGCTCCCATATCGACATGATGCCCGGCGGCCGGGTTGTGTCGGTCCCGTTTACTTTTTGCGGCCATTGGTTTAAGGATTTAAACGCAGAAATGACGCTTTCCTGTGAACACCCGGCATAACAGCACACCAGGAGTTTATCTCCGGCATCCTTGATATTGCAGCTGGGGTTTATGTCATCATGTGCCGGACATAGCACATTCCATGAACCATCAGATTGTTTCTGACCCTGCCGGGCCTGGATGATTGATTGAATGACGGCGGCGGTATCGTTTTTAGAGGTCATGGGTGCCCCCTTCCGCCAAAACATTCAGGCGATCCAGAGACCTGCCGGCCCATCCACTTGGCGAACAACAAGCAGACACGGCGGCCGCGATCCAGGGCGTCAGAATGGAAACGAGTTGACGCAAACACCTTGAAGTGGTATTCTTAAGACAATTGAGCGTGTCCCGCCCGGTTACGGCGCCACAGCCCCCGGGCTTTCTTTTTGTAAGGAGCATTATTCCTCCCACACATCCTCTGTTTCAGGCTGAATCACCTTCTTGGATTCGTTTTCCGGTGTTTCAGGCTGAATCACCTTCTTGGCCTCGTTTTCCGGCCACAACAGCCGCCCGTTTGGGAGCTTCAGGGGCTTGATCCCCATGTAATGCCCATTGACACAAAGCCCCCTGCGGGTTGTCGCAGGTTCGACATGAAACAGCTCG
>JAVVEQ010000097.1:0-4608 GCA_032250905.1 Desulfotignum sp.
CAGAATAAACCGAAACATACCCAACCAGTTCAAAATAATCAGAAAATAAAAGTCAGGATAAAAAACAAATCAACAGCGAGCTGCTCTGGTGACAAACGGTCAGACACTTGATAGGGAGATCGCCGGGGAATTGATACGAGCTGGGCTGGACTCCATCATATTCAGTATTGACGCATCCAATCAGGCATCGGTTGATAAACTGCGACACGGAACTGACCTTCATCGTGTCATCAGAAATATTCTGGCGTTTACCACCATGGAGCAGGCTTCAGGGCGTGAAATGTCAAAGGCAGTATTTTCAGCGCTTTCGTTATTGTCTTTAGATGACCTTATTCCTTTGGTGGATCTGATTGCCGGGCTGGGAGTTGATGTGCTCATGGTGTCGGATCTGAATTTCCGTCATAATTCCGAACGGGCACTGCTCAATAATATTGACGATTCAGGAAAGAAGAAGATTCGTGATGCTCTGAAGCATTCATTTGATAGACAGCTGCCTGTATTGTCTGTATACGGACTTGAAGAATTCGGGCTGCGAAAGCGGTATCAACATTTTTTGGCCCTGCCTCCTTCAAAGATTTATACTCGGCCCCGGGAGCATACTCATTGTGTTTCTCTTTGGCAGACACTTCCGGTAAACGTTGAAGGCGATGTGTATCTCTGTGACTGTCGTCCGGATAAAATAGCGGGCAACCTGATTGAATCCCCTTTTGAAGAGATCTGGAATGGTGAATTGTTCCGGGAATACCGGTTGGGAATGAGGAAAAAAACCGCACCTGAAAGTTGCAGGATTTGCCCTAGATTCTAAAATGAAAAATTGACCTTCCCGGAAGTCAGGTGGTTTGCTCTGCAAGTAAAAGATTGATTTTACCGACTGTCACATTTCCAGTGAGAACCGTTGCCTTGGCCGGGATCAACCCCTTTTCCCCATCCTTGGGGGCAAGAATATCAATATCCACCAGGACATGGGTCTCCGGTTTAATGGGACGTGAAAATTTGGTTTTCTTTACTTTGCGGATAAACAGTTTTCTTCCAAGGACCGTTTCAAGGGTTATTTTTACCAATTCTATCTGTGCGATGCCGGGTAAAATCGGGTTGTCCGAGAAATGCCCTTTGAAAAGATCAAGGTTGGCCGGAAAGTTGAATTCCGCCCGGATGCCTTCCTTGAAGTTTCCCGAAACCGCTATTTTCGAACGTTCAATGTCAGTATACAAGCTCATCGTTTGTTATGTTTTTTTGGGGATACCATGTATCGGACATTAATTTCCAGGGTATAATCCAAATTCCTGTTTTCAAGTTTTATAAAACTTGGCAGGTCGCTGTCAGGGGTGTAGGCATATTCAATTTTATACACCTTCCGGTTGTTTTGTTCTATGCAGAATCCTGAAAGTTTTAATCCGGCATTTTCCGCGTTCCTGAAAATGTAGATCCGGCTTCCTTTTTCATCGATATCGAGAAGATTCAAGCCGTGGGCTTCTTTGAACGCCACTGGATTATGAAAATCCGGTACAAGGTATAGGTGTATAAGGTCCTGTACCGCAGATTGCTCAATCCATTGGGACTTGAACGGTTCTGAAACTTTGATGAGATCCCTTTTTCCTTCCCGGATGCTGATTTCAAACAATGATCCTCCCATTTCTCCCTGGGCAATAAGGTCAACATCACCGGCAGGGCGGTCGACCTTTAGATAGCCTTTCAGGACAATTGTTTTGCCCCGGGTATTCAGTCTGACCCGGTGGAGGACATTGAAATGGTCGGGATATAAATCTGAAAGCCGGTTCTGCAGTTCCTGAACCATCTCAGGGACCTGAATCCCATGGTGATGCCGGAGTTGTTTCCGGCCCGAACAGCTTGCTATCACAAGGGTGAAGATAATGATCCAGTAAACTAATCTGGATTCATTTTTTATCTGTTTTACCATTGGGGAACCGGAGAAAGGAGTTTTATATCCCCGGCAAAATAAATATCGTCCAGAGGGATGTTGATCCGGTCATCAAAGAAACTGATCTTTGTATAATCATTTCCCGATTCCCGGATAATGATATAATCAAGGCGATCCATATCTGAATTTATCCCCAGTTCAAAGGCCTGTATAAAATTTTTGAACTCTTTAGCTCTGGGTTCCAGAATAATGGTGCAGCCACGTTTACTGTTCTGCCTGTATCGCCCTGAAATCCGGTAAAGGTTGTCCCGGTTGAACTGCCCTTTGACCCAGGCGGCAATATGGTCCAAAATAATTCCCATCATTTTTTTGCTGCCTGAATCAATCTGTTTCCATCTGCCGTTAAACATTTCAAATGTTGCTACCTTATGATCATCAACGAGCAGAACAGATTGAAAAGGTGTAAAAAATTCAAAACGGATATTCCCCGGGGATTTGAACAAAAGGATGCCTTGTGACAACACCGGCTCAGAAAACAAGGCAATATTTTTTTCCTGGATCAGCTTTGTTTTTAAAGTATTGATCCGGCCGAGGTTGTTTTCCACATTGGATAATATGATCTGGAGCCGGTCCTCGGATATTAAATGGCCCTCCTCTGAGTTTATTTGGGCTTCAGTACATACGCCTGATCCGGGAAATAAGTTGCAACAGACTACCATGAAAAGGGTAAGCGTGTATAATATCATGCGGAATCCGGTCCGCTTTGAGGATTTTTCCATGCCATTTACTCCAAGGCACCGGTGGTGTTGAAAATTTTAATTCTCCCCTGTGCTATTAGTTTTTTCCCAAAAAGAATCATTCCCCTGAGCAGGTAAAATTGGCCGATTTCATCGGTCTTATTAACTTGGATAGTAATAAAGGCGTTTTCGGGAACCGAGTGAAAAAATTCAAAGTGGTCAATGGCAACTAGCATGCCCAAGGCCGGTTCCGGATTGTCTTTCGACAACTGGTCATAGCCATGCTGGGCGGCTACAGTCTGTGCGACACATTCAATTAATATGCTCTGAAGCACGAAGCCGTTCTCGCATCCGTAATTTCCTTGAGAAAACCGCTTTTCTCCGATCCCGGCCGTTTCATTTTTCTTTGTAAACCGGTCTATCATGACCATAGGGGGACGGTGGGGGATGATTTCACTTATGTCAGTATGAGATGCCTGCATCGTTCTTAATTTTGAATTAATTTATCAACCATTTCTCGTGTTTTTGATTAAGCATCAATGAATTTGTTCATGTTTCCATGACCCTATGTTACATCATATAATGTTTGGCCTTCCAATCACAATCTTAAACTGAGTTTGCACTGACAACTCGATACCATATTTAATTATTTATAATTTTCGTCATAGAATTGAGAAATAAAACTGATTATTGAGAAAAAGCCGGCCCTACAAAAATGAAAGAATTGTTCCCCTGTATATCTTGGCCGCAATTAGATTTATATTTAACATTCATAACCTTACAGCCGTTTCATATTTTCGCATCTTACAACACTCCTTGATTCACAAAAGTTTCAATCACATTATCAGTATCCGAAAATTATTGATTCGGGTCAACCTCAAACAATCTTTGCCTATCATTAAATTCCTGAGACCTCAACAATATTTCTAAATACTCGCAAAACTTATCGGAATACAATTCATTGTCACTAATTGAGCCTAAATTATTTTCTTTTTGATATTTTAAGGGCTTTTGTGGAAGGACACCATATAGCCATCTATGCTTTGACTGACCGAGACATTATCCATCCTGCTTTCCCACAATTTGCTTCTCGACCCACGCCTGGATCTCAGCCAAAGCCCGTGGCGGAGTAGGAATGCTTCCATCAACCCAACCTCTACAGGTTTTCAATTTTTTCCGGCTTGTGATTTTTGCAATCTGTTCAATGGAGAGATCATAATCTTTCTGAAGCTGTTGGAGTTCTTTTGTCAGATCCCTGGGCCCTGAAGGAGAGGATTTCTGAGACTCCGTTTTTTGGCGGCTATTATTCCAGGCTGAGTTGGCAGCGATTGTGAGACCAATCAATAACGGCTCAAGAATCAAAACCAGCAGGGGTATGAAAATGGTAATGATATCTGAATCCATGATCCCAAATAATGATGCAATCCCGGATATTGGATTCTTATTTTGGCCGTCCGAAATCAGTTGTGCTTTCAGCTCAGCTTTTTCTCCTGAATTCCCGCGCTATTGTAACGAGGCAGGCGGCTTTATTCCTAATTTTGTGTAAAGGTCTATCTGTCGCTTAGTAATTTCACCAATCTGCAATTGCTGCCCCGGAACTTCAAAACATTCTACGAGATCAACTTCATCCAGAACCTCCTGCATCGTATGGTCCTTAAACAGGTTGCTTTCCTGCATTTTCTTCGTGATATGGGATAAAAAAATGAGCGCAACAAACTGTACAAAAAGCTTGCCATCCAAGCTTTGCTCCGATGAAACGGCTACCCGGCGTAAATTCAGCCGCTCCTTTAGATTGTTGAAGGCCTTTTCCACTAAGTCCTTGTTCCGGTAAATCTCCAGTGCTTTCACTGCGTCCTTTACCTCATTGCTTAAAAGGGCAAAATAGCCGTAATTACGTTTTGCCTCCGCCAGAGCCTCTTCTTTGGCAATTGCCTTTACGCCTCGAACTGGCGTGCTTTTTACCTCAAAATATCTGGCATACTGTTTTTCATG
>JAVVEQ010000098.1:0-4544 GCA_032250905.1 Desulfotignum sp.
GCTGTTTGTCGTATCGCAGAGAGTATGCAAATTTCAGGCTGTGGACCCTGGGGATGGGAGGCCTTTCACTGGGTTTTCTTCTGTTCGGTGTTCGGGAATTTGTCCCGGAGCCGGAAGGCATCGTCCTGGCAAACGGATTGATCTTTTTTTCCTTTGGCTTGTTTTATCAGGGTTTCAAGGTACTGGAACCCAACACCAGACCGTCCGGGCTGCATCTGGCAATCCTGTTCATTCTGTCATTTGTGATGCTCCCTTTTTTTAATTATGTCGAGCCCAGCCTGAGTGTCCGCACGGCTGTTATTTCCTTCGCCGGTGCCCTGCATTTTTGTCTTTGTATCAAAATCCTTGGATCCGGTGTCAGAGATATCCGTTTCCGTGACAATCTTTTGCTTGGATTCACCCTCATAGTGATGGTCGCCGGTTTAGGTGCCCTGGGAGTGATCTCTTCCATTCCAGACAGGATGCCGGTCGATTTTCTGGAAATCAACGCATACCAGGGCATGGCATTGTTTCTGGTCTCCATGATTCATATTGCATTTGTTATGGGATTGATGAAGCTGAACTCCCAGGTGGTGGAAAAAGACCGGGTCAAAAACGAGATTGATCCTGGAGACGATCTTTTACGGTATCATCAGCTGATGGAAGGATCGTCACAGGGCCTGGTGATTGCCTGTGACCATCCCATGCGCCTGGTTTTTGCCAGCACGCCCATGACAGAGATCTGCGGTTATACACCGGCTGAACTTATACAATTCAGTGCGGATCAACTCTTGAGACTTGTTCATTCGGATGACCGTGGCAAATTTTTTAAAAATTTCAAAAAAAGGCTGACAGGCGTTGACATATCCCCTGTGCAGCAATACCGGATTTTCCACAAGACAAAGGGCGTCCGATGGGTTGAGACCTATTCGTCTTTTATTCAATATGAAGGACAACCCGCACTCCATTCCCATTTTCTGGACATCACCCGGCGCAAGGAAGCGGAAGCCATTAATGCAGCCATGTTCAGAATTGTCAGTGCCGTAACCTCAACCAGGAACCTGAATGAACTGTTCCGATCGATCCATCATTCCCTGTCCGCCATCATCGATGTGACCAATTTTTTCATTGCATTGCAGGACATCCGGACACGTACGCTGTATTTTCCCTATCATGTGGATACCACGAATGAAAAAAACTACGCGTTGACCGGCCTTGTTTTCTCAAGAAAAGAACCGATCCTGTTGAATCGGGAGAAACTTCAGGAGATGGCGGCGAAAAACGAGAGAAGGGGACCTCTGGCGGTGACCTGGATGGGCGCCCCGTTAATCGTTGAAGACAAGGTGATCGGTGTGGTGGCGGTACAAAGCTATACAGATCCCACTCTTTACACCCATAAGGACCTGGAGATTCTGTCTGCGGTGTCCCAGCAGATCGCCCTGGCTATCGAGCGCAAGCAGGCCCAGGACGCATTGGTGAAAAGTGAGGAAAGATACCGGTATCTGTTTTCCCACGCTCCGGCAGGTATCTGTGAAGTGAATTTTGAAAACAATTCATTTGTCCGTGCAAATGAGATCGCCTGTAAGTTGTCTGGGTATCCGCGAGGGGAATTCATGAAAATGAATCCCTTTGATCTGTTTGCAGATGAAAGCCAAAAACGGCTGAAAGCCATTATCGCAGGCCTGGTTGCCGGGCAGAAAAATCCAAAAAATATTGAATACGATCTCATCACCAAACAGGGAAAACACGTGTCCGTTGCGGTAATTATTGATTTTGTCGATATTGACAAAAAACTGCATCGTACCCTGATGGTTATCCATGATATTTCCTGGCGCAAAAAAATGGAAAAAGAGAGAATCGAGGCCCAGAAATTGATCGGGGAACAGCAGAAACTGGCCCTGATCGGCCAGGTGGCCGGAAAAATGGCCCATGATTTCAACAATATCCTTGGGGTGATCATGGGCAATATCGAATTGATGCTCATGGATCACGATGATCCTGAGACACGGAAAATTTTGAAAAGAATGCTGGATCATACTGAAAAAGGACGGCACCTGACCCGAAATCTGGTCGCGTTTGCCAGAAATCAGGAACCCAGGCAGAAATATTTTTCGCTCAATGAGAAGATCGGCCTGGCCCTGGCATTGATGAAAAAAGACCTGAATGGCATCCACATCAAGCAGTCTTTTACGCCGGATCTACCGGAAATCCTCGCGGATCCGGGAATGATCGAGCATGTCCTGATCAACCTGCTGCAAAATGCCATTCATGCCCTTTCAAAAACTGAACAACCGGAGATCGCTTTTCATACATTCATTCATGAGTCCAGTATCTGTCTGGAGATCAGAGACAATGGCTGCGGAATTCCTGAATCGCATATCAATGATATTTTTACACCGTCCTTCACCCTTAAAGGCGGGAACGATGTACTCGGTGCCTATGCATCCGGTATCAAAGGTACCGGGTACGGCATGTCCAATATTCAGAAATATGTGCATCAGCATAACGGAACCATCGAGGTGACATCGGTTCTGCAAAAAGGGACCTGTGTACGGATCTGTTTTCCGGTGATCAAAAAGCACCTGACGGTTGAAGAAAAGAAACAAATCGCCATGTCCGTCACCCGGACGGGCCGCCGGATTCTGCTGGTGGAGGATGAACCGGATATTTCCGATGTGCTTCACCGGGTGCTGTCCCAGGCCCCCTGTCATCATCAGGTGGATGTCGCGGCGGACGGCGTCAAGGCCATGGATCTTTTTGACCGGAACAGTTATGAGCTGGTGAGTCTGGATTACATGCTTTCGGGTCCTGAGAACGGAATGGATGTCTACCGGCACATCCGCAGCACAAATGCTTCAATCCCGGTGCTGTTCGTATCAGGAAACATTGAATTCATCGAAGCCATCAAACCATTGATGGAAAAAGACCGGTTTGTTGCCCATCTGTCAAAACCCTGCCGCATGGGGACATACCTGGAACAGATCAACCAGATGCTGGCCGGATAAATCAGGCCCCGAGATACGCTTTTTTCACATCAGGATTGTCTAAGAGCTCACTGGTGGGCCCTTCCAGCACCAGGGAGCCGTTTTCGATCACATATCCCCGCTGGGCAAACTTCAATGCCAGCCGGGCGTTCTGTTCCACCAGAAGAATGGTGGTGCCCAGTTTGTTGATCTCCTTGAGGGCATCGAACATGTCCAGCATGAGCAGCGGGGCCAGACCCATGGAGGGCTCGTCCAGAAGCATCATTTTTCTGCCCGACATATAGGCACGGCCCACGGCCAGCATCTGCTGTTCGCCGCCGGACAATGTCCCGGCCAGCTGGTGCCGCCGTTCCTCCAGGCGGGGGAACAGGTTGAACACCCATTTTCGGTCCGCCTCAATGGCATCTTTGTCTTTCCGGGCAAAACAGGCCAGGTTCAGGTTTTCGGTCACCGTCAGGTTGCCGAAAATCCGCCGGCCTTCAGGAACATGGGAAATACCCAGTTTCGACACCACTTTGTCGGCGGAATATTTGATGATGTCCTGGTTGTTGAATTCCATGACAGACCCGGATTCACAGGGAATCATCCGGGAGATGGCCCGCAGGGTGGTGCTCTTGCCGGCGCCGTTGGCCCCGATGATGGTGAGAATCTCTCCGGCGGTCACAGAAAAACTGATGCCGTGAAGTGCCTTGATAGTGCCGTAGGATACATTCAGATTTTGGACATTGAGCTGCATCAGGTCATATCCTCCTTGCCCAGGTAGGCCTCTATCACCTGGGGATTGTTCTGGATTTCTTCAGGCGGGCCTTCAGCGATCACCTCTCCAAATACCAGGGTCTGTATGTGCTCACACAATTCCATGACAAATTTCATCCGGTGTTCGATCAGAAAAATGGCCACATTGAAATTTTTGTGAACCTGGCGGATAATCCGTATCATCTGGATCAGTTCATCCGGAGTCATGCCCGCGGTGGGTTCGTCTAAAAAAAGCACCTTGGGCCGGGTGGCCATGGCCCGT
Source organism: Desulfotignum sp. (assembly GCA_032250905.1). Classification (GTDB taxonomy): domain Bacteria; phylum Desulfobacterota; class Desulfobacteria; order Desulfobacterales; family Desulfobacteraceae; genus Desulfotignum. Next base: position 3,982 of record JAVVEQ010000098.1, read on the forward strand.
GCCATTTCCACCCTGCGCTGGGCCCCGTAGGGCAGGTTGGTGACCAGATGATCGGCGTATCTGGAGATATCAAACAGGTCCATCAGGCGATGGGCATTCTCGATCACCTGGCCTTCCTGTTCCCGGCAGGCCTTTGAGTTGAAAAAAGCGCCGAGCAGGCCGTAATTCATCTGAGAATAATGGGCCATGCGGATATGATCCAGCACGTTCATGTGTCGCCATAACGCCAGGTTCTGAAAGGTCCGGCCCAGTCCCATGGCAGCGATTTCATTGGTTTCCAGGCCTTTGATGTTTTTGTTTTCCAGCAGAATTTCTCCCCGGCTCGGCGTATAAACCCCGGTAATCAGGTTGAAAATGGTGGTTTTTCCGGCACCGTTCGGGCCGATGAGCCCGAAGATCTGCCGGGGGGCAATGGCCAGATTATATTTGTGAACCGCCCGGAGCCCGCCGAAATAGTGGGTCATGTCTTTAATGCTCAGCAGCGGGGGTCGAGTAGACATCTATTTCCTCCTATACTTAAACGTATTGTATGTGAGGAAATGATGCCCCTCACAGAACCCGTC
>JAVVEQ010000099.1:0-4277 GCA_032250905.1 Desulfotignum sp.
TCGGATTTTTTTTCATTTTATGGCTGTCTCCCCTGTATATCAGCACGTTTGCAAGTTACAAACAGGCCATCCCCTATTTCAGGGATTTCAGTTGGGATTATCATTTCATGGCGCTGGACAGGATCGTGCACTTTGGGCATCATCCCTGGGAGGCTCTTGGCTTTATCCTGCATAATGACACATTGTTATTGTTTTTGGACAAAGTCTATATGACCTGGTTTCTTTTCCTTATTTTTTTTTCTTTATGGATGGGATGGTCTAAAAGACGTAATTTAAGAAAAGTTTTTTTTATCAGCACCATCGTTGTATGGAGTGTTTTCGGCTCAGTTCTGGGAACCATCTTTTACAGTGCCGGACCTTGCTATTATCAAGATGTTGTCGGAACTCCGGATCCTTATTCTCCTTTGATGGAAAGACTTGGTGAGATTCATGAAGAACAGTCTATGTGGGCGGTTTCAAATCAGGATGGAATATGGGAAGCAAGAATGGCTGAAAAATGGCTTCCATTCGGCGGAGTTTCCGCCATGCCGAGTGTCCATGTTGCCATGGCCATGGTTTTTGCTCTGACCCTTCTTTCGGTCAACCCGGTCCTGGGACTAATCGGCTTTATATATGTTGGATTGATTCAGACAGGGTCTGTCGTCCTTGGCTGGCACTATGCGGTGGATGGATATGCCGGCATTATTTTAACTTTGATACTCTGGAAAACACTGACGGTTTTTTACCCGGTGGCACCGTCCGGGCAATAACACTGATACCCCTGTCAGTAAATGCCTTCAATGATATAAGGCGGCCGCCGTTTAGTTTCCAGGTACATCCGGCCGATATATTCCCCGATGACGCCGATGCCGATCAGCTGGATGCCGCCTAAGAACAGAATAATAGTGACGATAGATGCATACCCCGGCACATCCACGCCGTATATCAGGGTTTTGAAAACAATGAAACACCCGTATAAAAAAGACAGCAACGAGGTAAAGATACCCAGGTACAGCCAGATGCGCAGCGGTGCACTGCTGAAGCTGGTCACGCCGTCAATGGCCAGGTTCCACAGTTTCCAGAAATTGAACCGGGTTTTTCCGGCTTTTCTCTTATCCCGGACATATCCCACAGTGGCGGTTTTAAATCCCACCCAGGCAAAAATGCCTTTCATGAACCGCTGGTTTTCCGGAAGCTGGTTGACCGCATCCACCACTTTTCTGGACATGAGCCTGAAATCCCCCACATCTGCCGGCAGCAGGATACTGGAAAGCAGATTGTGTATTCTGTAAAACCATTTCGCAGTAATTCGTTTTGACAACCGGTCTGTCGACCGGTCCGTACGTCTGGCCAGGACCACATCATACCCTTTGTCCCAATACGCCACCATGTCTGCGATCAGTTCGGGCGGATCCTGCAGGTCCGCATCCATGGGGATGACTGCCCGGCCGGCGGCATGGGCCAGCCCGGCGGTCAGGGCTGCTTCCTTGCCGAAATTTCTGGAAAAATTGATGACCGTGATATGGCCACGCTGCTGTTTTTCCTGCATCAGCCGGTCAAAGGTGTCATCTTTGCTGCCGTCATTGACGCAGATGATTTCAAACGGGCGGTTCAATTTTTCCAGCACCGGAAACAGCATTGCCATGAACGGGGGGATCATTGCAGCTTCATTATACATCGGACACACGATCGAAATGTCAATCTCCTGACCCATCATTCCATCCATCCCTTATCCTGCCGGTCAAAACTTCACCCCGGGCATTATGCTGACCGCTGAAAATTTTGTTGAAAACAGGCGAATGATATTCCATCATTTCAAAATATCTGATACGTTCTGCCATCATTGCTGTTTTAGATGAAACACAGGTAAAAGATCAAGACCAAAGTATTAATTTTTCATTCAGGAAAAAGGAATCATGACCGAAAAACCAACATTGACCCAGAAACTGATTCTGCCCTCTGTGTTTGATCTGATCGTAATGTGTGTGTTCGTAACGATGATCATCGCCGACCCCATGATAAAGAGCTTTGATATTTTCTGGCACCTGCGGACCGGTGACCTGCTGTTGAGCGGTATCTTTCCCACCACGGACATTTTCTCGTATACCGCATATGGCAAACCCTGGATCCTTCACGAATGGGGCAGCCAGGTGATCTTTGCCTTTATTTACAAAACAGCGGGAATTTCAGGGCTGATTGTGCTCAAATCATTGATTTACGCCTTAATTTACGGCCTGATGTTCAAACTGCTGCTTAGAAAAAACATCAACATATTTATCTGTCTTTTGTTTACACTATTTCTTTTTCTGGGAACGGCCGGCGGGTGGGCGGTCCGGCCCCACATGTTTACCAACCTCTTTTTTGTGATTCTGATCTGGATCGTTTTTGAATTCAAGGACCAGGGAAACCGGAAAGCTTTGTGGGCAATGCCTGTGTTGTTCCTGATCTGGATCAATCTTCACGGCGGGTTCATCATCGGGTTCATCTTTCTGGCCGGCTGTGTCGGGGCGGAACTATTGGCCTGTTTACTGAAAACCGGAACGGAACCCGACACTGCCTGCTCACAGGCAAAACACCTCACTTTCTGGGGCCTGGTATCATTTGCCGCCTGTTTTATCAACCCCAACACCTATAACGGAGTGCTGTATCCCCTGATGTATATCGGGGATCAAATGGACAGCAAATTCATAAAGGAATGGGCCGCACCCAGCATGTCCACTGATATGAACTTTTTTATTTACTGCATGCTCATTATAGTTGGACTGGCATTCTCCGGAAAAAAACCGCGATTGTACGAAACCTTTATGGCCGTGGTGTTTATCGTGTTTGCATTTTCAGCCAAACGGCATATACCTGTTTTTGCGATCATTGTCACGCCCGTTCTGGCAGGTTTGTGGCAGGATATTATCATTTCTTTTTTTAAAATGATTCAAGCAGCTGTCAACGGACTTCCCCGCAGAGGGATCAACAGGATTGCCGATTATTTTACAACCCGGTCTGCGTGGTTCGGATTTATGGAAAAACACCTTAACGTCCATAGCCTGCTGTTCATTATCGTCGGAGCAATGGCCGCCGTCAGTATGTCTTTCCCTGAAAAATTCAATATAGGGCTGAAAAACTCCCTTTACCCCATTGAAATTGTCGACCACATAAGAACCAATAACCTTCAGGGCAATCTGTTCAATCAATATGGCTGGGGCGGGTTTCTGCTATGGTCTTTGCCGGATCAAAAAGTGTTTATCGACGGCCGGATGGATGTGTATAAACGAGAAATCAGCGACCCATACAAAACCATCATCAACCTGGAATCGGGGTGGGAAGAATTGATAGACAGATATGCCATCCAGCACATTTTGCTGAGCAAAGAAAAAATCATGTCCCGGTTTCTTTTGAACGTCAGCGATGCATGGGTCCTTGAAAAAGAAAGTGAGACTGCTTGTTTTTTTTCTAAAACCAGATAAAATGAAATAAAAAAAATTATTGACACTCTGTAAATTTTATGTCAAAAGTTTGACTAAGTGCTTTTAGATATGAAGTTGAATTATTACAACATACCGGCGCTTAGGTAAAAATACTTACAGCGACCTAGGTAAAAATACTTATTGTAAATATTTACCCAAAAGTCAACTAAAAAAACGCCCACCAGCATCAATTTTATTGATGCAAGTATATATTAAACCCAACATAAGGAGATTGGACCCATGGAAAAACTCATGAATTTATTCAAAGAAGAAGAAGGTGCCACTGCTGTTGAATACGGAATTATGGTGGCCGCGATTGCAGCTGTAATTATTCTTATCGTCATTGCTATCGGCGATCAAGTCAAAAGTGCTTTTGAATCTGTAAATACTGCATTGGAAGGACTTTCTAGTTAGTGATGGCCAAAAAGCAATAACCTGTTTTTATGAGGATCGCCCCATAACAACCATCCTTTAGTCGGACCGCCTATGCCTGAAAATCTGAATTCAATTGGATATTTTTTCAGCATTGACGGTCCGGCATTGGTTTTTCTGGGAGTGGTTCTGGTTATTGCCGCATACACGGATATTGCCAGCCAGAAGATTCCCAATGTGCTGACCTTCCCGGCTATGATCCTGGGAGTCGGGTATCATTTCATTACATACGGATTGCCAGGATTGACTTTTTCTCTGGCCGGACTGTCGTCAGGTTTCGCCCTTTTGATCCTTTTTTATTTCATGGGGGGTATGGGGGCCGGAGATGTCAAGCTCATGGCTGTTGTGGGCGCTGTGCTGGGTGTCAAAGGCGTATTTTTTTCATTTCTTTTGACCGCCTTGTAC
>JAVVEQ010000009.1:0-83233 GCA_032250905.1 Desulfotignum sp.
TCAAGGGTTTTCTCGCGTCCATCTTTGCAATACCGACATGACGCGGCATCTCAAAATCCTTGTCACTTGGAGCTTTTGCTTTGTTCCTGATTTGCTGGAGGACACGATTCCTGGCAGCTTTTTCCGGATTTCGGGACCGATAGTCTTTCCAGTAATTCGGAGTGTTCGCCAGCCATTTATTGTTGGACAGTTTCTGGCTTAGTGCATATTCGGGGTCGTTTGCAAGCTTCTGCCTTTGCCATGAGGCCTTTCTGGCACGCTGGCAGGCTGGTGCGGAGCAGTGGGTCTGAAGCTTGTTTCTCGGAATAAAAAAAGTGCTGCAGCCCAGGCAGGGGATAGGATCCATGCTCCCTCCAAGTAATGGTTACAAGGCGAATTAAATGGAGAGAATTATATATGGTTATAAAATCGTTTAACGGAATTAAAATATCAGTGGCTGGATCACAACCCTTGAAATTGGCTGGAAAAAAATCCCTGAAAATGGCTGGGAATTAAATCGCTGGTCCCACTGTGTTACATTACGCATCCTTCCGATACGGCCCCGCCCCTGGTCAGCCTGAATGCCCGGGTGCTGGTGGAGGGCCCGGATCAAAAACGCACCATTCCGGTGGAACAGCTCCATGTTGCACCGTCATCCAATCCCCGGGCCGAAACCATTCTGGCGCCCGGGGAAATCATCACCCGGGTGATGTTGCCGCCGGTATCAGAAAACCTGAAGAGTGCCTACCGGAAGGTCCGGGCCCGGCGTGCCTGGGATTTCGCCCTGGCGGGTGTGGCCCTGGCCCTGGAGATGGATGGTGACAGGGTCGTGGATGCCCGGGTGGTGCTTTCGGGTGCAGCCCCGATCCCCTGGCGCAGCCATGCTGTGGAAAAAACGATCATCGGACGTCACCTGGACAGACAGGCTATTGCCGCGGCCGCCGCAGCTGTGACAGAAAACGCGGAGCCGCTTGAAAAAAATGCCTATAAAATTTATCTGTTCCAGGGGATCATTGAAGAGGAACTTGCCAAATTCATCCCCCGGAATCAGGAATGAAAATACCGGCACCGCAGGTTTCAAGCATATCAATACAATTAACCCCAAAAAAGGGAGTGCTTATGCTGCAATTACAGAATATCACCTTTACAGTTCCTGCATCGGATTCCGGCACTGAACCGCCGGATGAGCAGACAATTATCAACGATGTGAGTTTTGAGTTTGAACCGGGGGGGTTTTACGCCATCACCGGGCCCAACGGATCAGGTAAAACCACCATTGCCAAATTGATCATGGGCATCAATGAACTCACAAGCGGAAAAATCATGTTTGACGGTAAAGATATCAGCAGTCTTCCCATAAATGAACGGTCCAATGCCGGCATTGTCTATGGTTTTCAACATCCGGCACGGTTCAAGGGAACCACCTTCCGGGACCTGTTATCCATTTCCCTGGGATCTGAAGATGAGGATGAACTTGTCCGCATCATTTCCCGGGTCGGGGTCTGTTCCATGGATTTTCTGGATAAACCCGTGGACAGCAAGCTGTCCGGCGGTGAAATCAAAAAAATTGAGCTGGCCACCGTGATTGCAAGAAATCCAAAGGTGGCTATTTATGATGAACCAGACACCGGCATTGATCTGTGGACCATCGGGCCCATGGTGGATCTGCTCAAGCGGGAACAAAAAGAAAACAACACCACCACCATTGTGGTCAGTCACAACAAAGCATTCCTGGAGGCTGCCGACACCCTGTTGCTGATAAAAAAAGGGGAAATCGCCTATACCGGCGATCTGGCTGGTGCCATGCCCATGCTGGAGGATTTAAGTGTCTGTACTTTTGATGAATTATGCCAAGGAGAAAACGATGCTCAATGCTATCGATAAAAAAGTGTTAAAAGAAGTCGCTGATCTGGAAGGTATCCCCAAAGGGGCCTATAATATCCGAAAAAACGGAAAATTGGAAGGCCGGGAAGTTTCCGCCAACATCAACATCGAAACCAATGAAAAAGGAGATGGTATTATCATTGATATCAAGCCGGGCACAAAGGATGAATCGGTTCATATCCCGGTGATTCTGTCCCAGGCAGGCCTGCATGACGTGGTGTATAATACCTTTATTATAGGTGAGGGTTCTGATGTCACCATTGTTGCCGGATGCGGCATCCACTGCGGCAGTGATGAATCTGAAGGGCATTCCGGTATTCATGAATTTCAGATCAAGGCAGGCGCAAAGGTCACATACGTTGAAAAGCATATTGCCATTGGTGAAGGCAGCGGAAAACGCATCTTAAATCCCACCACAAAGGTGTTTATGGAAGAAAATGCCCAGGCACAGATGGAACTGACCCAGCTGGGCGGGGTGGATGAGGCGAAACGCTACAATGAGGCACATATCGGCCCCGGCAGTGTGCTGCTGATCACGGAACGGGTGATGACAGAAGGAAGCCAGATTGCGGAATCTCGAAATGAGATCACTTTGGACGGGAAAGACAGCAAAACCAATATTGTTTCCCGTTCTGTCATAAAAGGCAGCTCCTCCCAGGATTTTTATGTGAATCTGACGGCAAAAGCCCGGTGCTACGGCCATATTGAATGCGACGCCATTATCATGGACAACGGTATCAATCAGACCATACCGGCGCTGCGGGCCCTGAACCCGGATGCGGAGCTGACCCATGAGGCATCCATCGGCAAAATCGCCAATGATCAGTTGATGAAGCTCATGAGTCTCGGTCTCGATTACGACCAGGCTGTCAACCGCATCATACAGGGATTTTTACGCTGAACTGATTTTTATCCCAGGATCTCGCTGATGTCTTCATCCGGTGTTTTTATGGGCATGATATTAAACTTTTCCACCAGGAAATCGAGTATACCGGGTGTGATAAACGCCGGAAGACTCGGGCCCAGGCGGATATCCTGAATTCCCAGATACAGCAGCGCCAGAAGAATGCAGACGGCCTTCTGCTCATACCAGGACAGAATCATGGACAGGGGAAGGTCATTGACATTGGTATCCAGTGCCCTGGAAAGCGCCAGCGCAATCTGAACAGCAGAATAGGCATCATTACATTGTCCCACATCCAAGAGACGCGGTATTCCGTCGATATCACCCAAATCCTTGTCGAAAAAACGGTACTTCCCGCAGGCAAGGGTCATCACTACGCAGTCTTCCGGTAATTTTTCCACAAACTCGGTATAATAATTACGCCCGGGTTTGGCGCCATCACATCCGGCTACCAGAAAAAAATGTCGGATTTTTCCTGCCTTGACCGCCGCGAGTATATCACCGGCCCTTTCGAGAATGGCATTCCGGGCAAAGCCTACCATGACTGCGCCCCTTTCAGCATCCGTTTCAAATCCGGGGAGGGCCAGGGCACGGTTGATCACCGGCTGAAAGTCGGTGTCGTGAATATGGGGTATCCCCGGCCATCCCACCATGCCGGATGTAAACAGATTTTTTTCATAGGCTTTTTGGGGACGCTGCAGGCAGTTGGTCGTCATCAGGATTGCACCGGGAAACTCCTTAAATTCCCTGGTCTGGTTCTGCCATGCTGTACCAAAGTGACCATAAAAATGATCATATTTCTTCAATTCAGGATATCCATGCAGGCTGAGCATCTCTCCATGGGTATATACATTGATTCCCGTTCCCCGGGTCTGCTTCAGCAGTTCTTCGAGATCTCTGAGATCGTGACCCGATACCAGAATTGCTTTTCCTTTTTTATGCCCCAGGGGGACCTTTGTGGGTATCGGATGTCCATATGTTTCGGTATTGCCTGCATCCAGCAATTCCATGGCCCGGTATGCTATCTTACCGCAATCAAGCGTCAGCTGCACCCAGTCGTCCAGATTCAGCCCTTCTTGCTGGATGGCAGCCAGAGCTTTGAAAATAAACTGATACACCTCATCATCCTCTTGTCCCAGAATCTGGGCATGGTCTGCATAGGCGGCCACCCCTTTAATGCCGAACAATACCGTATGTTTTAATGACAGAATATCCGGGCTGTCCGCCGGGTATGAAAACAGCCCCACAGATGCTGCCTGACTGAGCAGTTCCTCCCGGCTTACTGCTGGTTCAAATGTGGCGGGGCCTTGTTCCAGCCGATAGTCACCGCCGCTGCTTTTCAGTTTTTTCTTAATCTCTTCACGCAATGCAACAGCCTGATGGATAAGATCTACAAATCGCTGGGGATCAAAATCCACATTGGTTAACGTTGAAAAGGCGGCTTTAACGGTAAACACACCATACCGCCGATCCTGTATACCGAACCGGATGCCTTCAAGCACCACCTTGGAGAGCCCCATGAGGCTGTACATAAGCAGATCCTGCAGGTCAGCGACTTCCGGTTTTTTCCCGCAGACACCAAGGACATTACACCCTGTTCCCTTAGCTGTCTGCTCACATTGATAACAAAACATACTTACCCTTTTTTTCTGGCTTTTGGTTCCTGCTCTTCCGTCATCACAGGCATCTTTGCCCGGTTCATTAGGCCTTGCATGCTCGGCAAATTCAGGGGCCTGCGTACAGACATCCAGCTCAGCATCTTCTTTTTTTTTATCTGTCATAAAACACCTCGATTGAATGGCGGCTAATTAACCGCCCTTTTTCACGGGTATGGCCTCTGGTATTCACGATTTCCACAACCCATGGACATTACAATATTCTCGTGCAGTAACCTTCTGATTTTTGGTGGCAAAGAAACTTTCCGGTGCCTCGCCGGGTTTTAAAAAATGGCGGCAGGAATCATCACCATCAAGAATTTCGATCCATTCAATATAATGTTTTTCCTCCATGGGATGGGGATTGCTCCCTACCTTCACGGTTACTCCGCCGTCTGCCGCCTCGATAACAGGCACATGTTTTTCTTTGCCTTCATCTGCCGCAGCCTTTTCCTCAAAAAGCCCCATTTCCTCTCCACAGCATACCAGATCCCCTTCCCCGCCATGGAGAACTTCAATGATGTTTCCGCATACTTCGCATTTGTAAACCTGTTTTCTTTGTGCCATGTGACGGCCTCCTCTTAGTTAAATTTCAAGATTAATTTGGTTAGGCTACGGTGGTCTTGAGATCACATCCCAGTTGTTCAACCGTCTGCCTGTCGATTGTTTTTATGATCAAGCAAAAAAGATCTGAAAACAATAGGTAGAAACATGTACTTTACCATGATCTTCCATTTATATTGCCCTCTTCGTTCTTCAGGGGCACGGGCGTGTCGCCGGATTTTCGGCATCACAGGATGTCCAGTGAGTGTCATATGCAACTGATTTACAGGAAAACACGTATTGTAATGATACCATTTCAGGTGCACCGTATAAGAAACCGTTCCGAATCAGCCACTGATGGCGGCAACGGCTTAGAGAAGCAGCATCCAACCGTTATTTATTTTTATCGAAAGGAGTAAGGAAATGCCGAAAAAAGATGACATTTACAAATGTGACGTATGGTGAGGCCGGCTGATCATTCCGGCCTCACGGACTATTCAATCTATTCAATTTTTTTGCCGGCTGTTTTCGCAATTTTGTCCATTATCCACTCAGCCAGAACTTTCCGGGCCACACTGCCGGTATCTTTTCGGACCAGATGAAGGGACAGTTCCGCCCGGGCCATGGTTTTGTGCCCACCGGCGGAACCGTATTGGGAAAAGGCTTCTTTGGCAGTATTTCCCGCTCCTTTGCGCAGGCCGTCGTTTCTGAGAATAACAATCAGTTTTCCGTCCACAACCCCGGAGACAATAGACCAGTTGACCCCGGAAATGGTCAGGAAAAAATCCGCCACCACCACCAGTTCATCCGGCTTGGAAAGTTTTCCGGCATGGTAGAAAACCCGGTTGTTCACTATCTGCCTTTTTTTGATGGCGTTTCCCAGAAAATCCAGATCTTCATCCGTGAAAAACGCCCGTTCCACCTTTGTGACGATATTGTTGTCGGCAAATTTATACAGATGTTGAAACGCCCGGATGTCCTTGATGGTTGCCTGGCGGGTGAAGTCAGCCGTATCTGTTTTAATGCCCAGCATCAGGGCAGCCGCCAGTTTGGGGGAAGGCTTGATCTTCCAGGATTTCAGATATTCGGTCAGGATGGTGGAACAGGTACCGTATCCCGGCCTGATATCAGTATAGCCCGCCTCCGGGCTGGACACGGGATGGTGATCAATGATGGCGGTATAAGTGACACCTGCAAAGGCCTCGTTGTGATCCGGCTGGGAATCGACAATGACAAAATTATCAAACCCGGACATGTCCACCTCTGCCAGATCCTTGAGTCCGGGTTCAGTGAGCTGGATCAGTGTCAGGTTGTCCGGACGGCTGATGCGGTTGAAATGGGCGATGGCCACTTCAGACACTCTTCGCCACAGCAGGCGCTTGACCGCCATGGCTGAGGCGATGGCATCCGGATCCGCATTGATGATCACCAATACTTTTGCATTGGTTTTGAACTGCTTGAAAAACTGCCTGACATTTTCCCGGGTGCTGCTCACAAGGGCACCTTTTTGGTATGATTACTGCTGAAAAACAAAACAAGTGTTATAAAAGCATACCCGATAATGGCCAAAATAGCAAACCCGCCGTAAAACACCCCCAGAGGCGCCAGGACAACAGCGGTCAGCCAGTGAATGAAAATCACCGTGGGGGAATGCAACTGGATGGGAAAATCCTTGAACCGGCAGATTACGGCCAGACCGCACAGGTTCCACCCGTAAAGGGAAGCGAACACATGCAGATGCAGCAGCCATTTGGTTTTCTGAGGATCATAGCCATCCGACATCTGAAAGAAAATATAGGCGATGCCGGTGATGGCAGTCACGATCAGAAACCCGATGCCCGATGTCAGAAACAGTTTCTGCTGCATGGATTTGGCAAAGGTATAATACAGATAAAACACCACCACCACGGCCGCAAACAGTGCAAATGTCACAAAAATCTGCGGGATGAACCGCTCCAGCAGAATGAAGATGAAGAAAATGATCACCCCCAGGGTAATGGTCCAGAAACACAGTTCCATGAACACCTTGAAACCGGAGCCTTCAATCTCTCTGAGCATGGAGAAAACCAGAGACAGCGTAATCAATGACAATGGGAATGAAAAGCCCAGGAAAAACGTATTCAGCACCAGTTTCTCCATATAAACCCAGTGAAAGTATTCATTGTTCAAAATAACCACGGCTGCGATGGCGATACCCGTAGACAGGCACAGCAACGCCGCCTGGTGAAACTTTTTGGTCACAGGCACCTGTTTCTGAAAGAACTCAGACGGAAACCAGGAAAAACTCTGAATCCGGATCTGTTCCACCAGAAAATAGAGCGGCACCGATATCGCCAGGGTTATGGAATACCAATTGAAAAACGCGGAAAATGCATAAATCAGGGATCCGGCAAAAAACAGTTTCACCGTATTGGACACCTGCTTCTGTCCCTGGGTGTAATACAGCAGGATGGACCCCCCGGTACACAGATTGAACAGAAAAATATGCAGCCGTTCAAAACTGTACGCCTGCAAAGGAAAATAAACATGCACAAACCCGAACACCAGGGCAACGATCATTAAAAATGAAAACAACAATTTAAGATGTGGTGACATACGTTTGTCCGTTATTTATCAAGATCATGAATGCATCCTGCCCAGCACATGTCGAAGAGCTGTTTCCAGGTCTGGATACTGAAATGCAAATCGGGTTTTCATCAGTTTTTCAGGCATCACCCGGGCACTGGTCATAAGGGTTTCCTTTCCCATCTCTCCCCACAGGCGTGAGGCCACCCATTTGGGGATACTGAACACCGCTGGTCTGGACAGAACACGGCCCAGGGTCCGGGTGAATGTCCGGTTGGTCTCTGGTTTCGGTGCCGTCAGATTCACCGGTCCCTGAATGTCCTGATTTCTCAGAATATGAAAAATGGCACCCAGGACATCATCCATGCTGATCCAGCTCATAAACTGGTGTCCGTTGCCAAGTGTTGCCCCGCATCCGGCCAGAAAAGCCGGCAGCATCCGGGCCAGCGCGCCGCCTGCCGGGGTGAGTGCCACGCCGATACGCAGCTGAACCGTCCGGATACCGGCCGCCTGTGCTGGCAGGGATGCATGTTCCCATTCTTCACACACCCGGGAAATAAATGACGTGCCGGCCGGATTCGTTTCAGTGAGTAAGGCATTTTCGCCCTCTCCGTAAAATCCGATGGCGGAAGCGGAAACAAACACCCTGGGCATCGGATCCATTTCCCGCATTTTCGTTACCAGGAGCCGGGTCGGCTGTATCCGGGAATCAATGATGGCCTGTTTCTGCCTCTCCGTCCATTTTCCCCGGGAAATGTCCTTGCCGTTGAGGTTGATCACTCCATCCACCGGTCCGATGGACGTCAGATCCAGGATGCCTTTATACGGATTCCAGAACACTTCATCCTCAGCCAGAGGTCCGTCATGACGGACCAGGCGGATCACCTCATGACCACAGGTGCGTAAAAAAGGGACCAGCGCGGAACCGATGCTGCCGGATGCCCCGGAGATCAAAATCCGCATGGGCGGGCACTGATCCGCATAATGGATCAGATCATTGGCCAGAATTCGATGCCGGTAATCAAACATACGGGCCAGTTCGTTCTGCACATGGCTGTAAAACGGCGTGCTCAACCATCCCATCGGCAGCTGGTACGCCACCTGGTCCGTCATGATCGACCCTTTTTTCGGGTCCGCAGCAAAAAGGTGGGTATGTTCCCAGCGGGCAAACGGTCCCTTGATCTGCCGATCCTTGAACATCCGATTTTCACAGAAATCAATGTGCTCTGCCTCCCATGTCATGGGAAGCCCCAGCACCTGCATGTCAAAGCAAACACGAACCCCTTTGTCAATGCCGTTACCCCGCCGCCACCTCAGCGTCAAGGGGGCCCAGGGCGGGGTCAGGCGCTGTATTGCACCGTTCCTGGCATGCCAGGCGAACAGAGGCTCAACCGGCACCGGGATATGTAATTTTCGGATAAACACCTTCATCGGCCATACTTTCCCAAATGACTTATTGCTTTTGTTCAAGCCATATTATAATAATAGTCTCCAAAGAGAAAACCTTTTTTTATCATTGCTTTTGTGTCAAATATGGCACGTACTTTGCTTTATATAAATTGAACCATGACATCAAGAGAAACAACCATCAACGAATGGAGGAAAAAAATGGATAAATATGAATGCCCGTGCGGATATGTGTATGACCCGGCCGAAGGCGACATCGAAAACGGTATTGAACCCGGCACCGCCTGGGAAGACCTGCCCGAATCCTGGGTATGTCCTTTGTGCGGAGCAGAACAGGAATATTTTGAAAAGGTGGATTAGGCGGAGGCATCATGTTCACACCCATAGAACTGGCAGATGGCATTTATTCGGTGGGATGCCGGGATTGGGATATCCGGGATTTTCACGGATATTATATTCCTGAGGGCACCTCGTACAATGCCTTTCTGGTCACCGGAGAGCAGAACATTCTCATTGATACGGTAAAACCCAATTTCGGTGATGAACTGCTGGCCAATATCAGCCGGATCATGGATCCCGGAAAAATCGATGCCGTGATCAGCAACCATACAGAAATGGATCATTCCGGATCCATTCCCAGAATCATGCATAAAATCGGTGAGGACAAACCCCTGTATTGTTCAAAGATGGGGGCCCAGAACCTGAAAAACCATTTCAACCGGGATTACAACTTTAAGGTGGTGGGATCCGGCGACACCCTGACTTTGGGAAACCGGACCTTTTCTTTTCTGGAAACACGGATGCTGCACTGGCCTGATTCCATGTTCACTTACCTGCCGGATGAAAAAATATTATTCTCCAGTGACGCATTCGGTCAACACTATGCCGGAGACAAATTTTTCGATGACGAAATCGGTGAGGACATCATGCCCCATGCACGAAAATATTATGCCAATATCCTGCTGCATTTCTCCCCCAGGGTCCAGGCCCTGCTGGCGGATGTCGCCAAAATGAAGCTGGATATCCGCATGATCTGCCCGGATCACGGCATCATCTGGAGAAAAAATCCGTCCCGGATCCTGACCGCCTATGACCAGTGGTCCCGGCAGGAACCGGTCAAAAAAGCGCTGGTCATCTTTGATTCCATGTGGGAAAGTACCACCAAAATGGCCCGGGCGTTAACCAGCGGCATCGAATCGGAACAGGTCGGGGTTCGGCTCATGAACACCCGCAAATGGCACCGGTCCGATATCATGACCGAAATTCTGGATGCCGGGGCTGTGGCAGTGGGGTCTCCGACCCTCAACAACGGCATTTTCCCGGTGATCGCCGATGTGCTGACCTATATTAAGGGGTTGCGCCCCCAGAACAAACTGGCGGCCGCTTTCGGGTCCTATGGGTGGAGTGGAGAAGCGGTCAAGATTCTGAACAAAGAGTTTGAAGAAATGAAATGGGAAACCGTTGATCCAGGCGTCAAAGTGGTTTATGTGCCGGATGAGGATGACCTGAAACGCTGTTTTGATCTGGGTGCCACGCTGGCAAAAAAATTAAAGGAAAAATTGTCCCCGTAAGAAAAAATCATTCAACCCATTGAACGACAAAGCCCCGAATGATCGAAACCGCTTCATCCGGGGCTTTGTCGTTCATGGATTATTTAAAACGGGAATCAGGCTTTCCACAGGCCGTGAAGGTTGCAGTATTCCCTGGCCACAACTTTGTCGGCATCGGTTTTGAAAACCGCTTCCGGTGCACTGTCCGGGGTCAGCATTTTGCGCTGAACAAAACTGTCATCCTCGCTGGTCAACTCGATCCACTGGATGTAGTGCTCAGTGGTCATGGGATGGGGAACGCTGCCGACCTTGACCTTGTAGCCCCCCTCGATTTTTTCCACCACAGGGACATGTTTTTCCACGGCCGCATCCACCGTGTTTTCAACCAGCCGTTCCATGGGTTTGCCGCAACAGGTGACCGGCGGTTTCTCTCCGTGAAGGACCTGTACGATATTGCCGCATTTCTCACATTTGTAAATACCCATTTTTTCTGCCATTTTTTCGACTCCTTTAGTTATTTAAGGGTTGGAATTCTGAATGAGGCTGATTCGTCTATCTGTCAGCCGGTTGTTTCACCTGATAATCATAAGACGTATCATTGTTTATTTCCAGTTAAAATCTTTTTGTATCCATCTGCGACCTGAGGCATTCCGCAATTACCCTGCCAGACCTGTTTGAAAAACAACTGGCGTCGATGCGTTCCTGCTCACAGCATCTGTTGGACGGCCGCCTCTATCTGGGCCTGGGGTAAAGCACCCACCAGCGTGTTCACGAGATTCCCTTTTTTCATGAGCAACAGGGTCGGCACGGATGCAATCGAATAGCGTGATCCTGTGGACGGGTTTTCGTCCAGGTTCAGTTTGGCCACCTTCAACCGGCCCTGGTATTTTTTCGCCACCGCATCCATGATCGGCCCCACGGCCCGGCAGGGGCCGCACCATGGTGCCCAGCAATCCACCAGCACCGGCAGGGAAGATTGCATCACCTCTTTTTGAAACGTGACATCCGATACGATCACCGGTTTGTCCGGTGCGTTCAAGGACAGAGGCGTTCTGCATTTGCCGCACCGGGGGTGGTCGTTCATCCGGTTTTCAGGCACCCGGTTTCTCGTTCCGCAGGACGGACAGGAAACAACGACCGCATTCTGGGTATTCATGGTCTCCTCCCCGGCATTATACGGTTTCCGAAATCATGGCAGCCACATTTTTACCGTATTCCTGGGCCGCCTTGATCCCGCCCCCCACCCAGGCGGCTTTGAGCATCAGCGGGCCCCCGGACACCATGTTCATCTTGAAAATATGCGTCATGGTATCGAAAATGCGGCCGGCGGCCTCGCCGCTCCAGCCGTAGGCACCAAACGATCCCCCGGGTTTTCCGTTCAACTCGGCCCGTTCCGCCAGAAACAACAACTGTTTCATAGGGGTGATCATTTCACCATGATACGTGGGGGATCCAAAAACATAGGCATCATATCCCTTCAGATCCTCTTCGTTTTTGATCTCGTTCACCCGCTTGACTTCTGCATTGTGTCCGGATATCCGGATGCCTTCGCCGATGATGTCGGCAATGCCCTTGGTCTCTTCAGACCGGGTGGCATAAACAATCAATACTGTTCCCATATGGCCTCCTTATGTGTTGTCTGTTTTTTCATTCTTTTATGGATCCTGCAAAAATCAGGCCTGTGTCGATAAGTTCTTGATCTTATTGAAGGACACCCAGGGCTGACTGATACCGATAACGGCAAATCCGGAGAGGGACCCGACTTTCCGGTGACCCGGTACAGACCGGCCGGAGTGCAGTAAATAATCCGGGACGAAATCCTGTCACGGGTCAATTTGTATCTCTGGCACGTGTCATGCTGAGACAACTGTGTCTCTTCTGTCTCTGTCCCCTCTGTCAGGTCCCATAGAGTTTCTTGTTTTAAAATTAACGATTTATCCTGCTTGTTTGTATCATTACAACACCACTTTTAAAAGCAAAATTTATCAGCAAAAACCACGCCATATCATCATGATACAATCACTTATAAAATTGTCACTTGCCAAACCGGCACAAAAAATGCAAAAATTGATATTTTAAAACAGTGAGTATATCTTTTTACAAAGGAGCTCTTAATGGATACACAAAAACCCATACTCTATGCATTGAGCACGTGCAGTCATTGCAAATCAACCAAAAAACTGTTGAATGACTGCAATGTGGAGTACAATTATGTGGAAGTGGACGACCTGGAAGGTGAAGAAAGGAAAGCCATTCTGGAGGATATCAAGGCGTTGAATCCCAGGTGTTCTTTTCCGACTATCAAGATCAAGGATACCGTTATCGTCGGTTACAAGGAAAAAGAAATCAAAGCAGCATTGGGGATTACAGAATGAATGTTGAACAGCTTTACCAGGCATTGAAAAAATCACAGGAAGCCAAAGGCATTTATTTCAACAAAGACAAAGACCTGGTCTTTGAACTGCTGGAATCACTGCTTCTGAATAAGGACCGTTATGGTTACATGGCCTGCCCCTGCCGGCTGGCCTGTGCTGACCGGGAAAAAGACAAAGATATCATCTGTCCCTGTGTTTACCGGGAACCGGATCTGATAGAGTATGGCGCCTGCTACTGCGGACTTTATGTATCCGAAGACGTCCACCACAATCGGGCCGGGGTGGATTATGTCCCTGAGCGACGCCCCCCTGAAAAAATATTTTAATCCTTTTTTCAAGGAGAAAGCCATGAATGACGAATGCATCCCGGTAATGAATACCGGCCTCAGAGGCGTGGATGTCGCCAGTTCGAAAATCTGTGATGTACAGGGCAAAAAAGGCAAACTGATATACCGCGGTTACCGCATCGAAGATCTGGCAGAAAACACCTCGTTTGAAGAAGTGTGCTATCTGCTGCTGTATGAGCGGCTGCCGGACAAACAGGCCCTGAAAACCTTTGACGACCGGCTGAAACAAAAACGACATATTCCTGAATCCATTTTTACACTGTTAAAACACCTGCCCCGGTCCATGAATCCCATGGATGTCCTGCAGGCAGCCGCCCCCCTGCTGGTACAAGCCGACAAAAACGCCGGCACAGAAACCCAGGAAGATGCTCTGAACAGTGCGGAACATCTGATTGCCGGGTTATCCACCCTGATTGCGGCCTGGGACCGCATTCGAAATGACAAATCCCCGGTGGAAGCGGATCACTCCCTGGGCCATGCCGCCAATTTTCTGTACATGCTCACAGGGGAATCCCCAAATCCCGAGGTGGCGGAATTTTTCGACGCCGGCCTGGTGCTTCATGCTGAACACTCCTTTAATGCCTCCACTTTTACGGCCCGTCAGGTGGCTTCCACCAAAGCCCATATTTATGCGGCCATTTCCGCAGCCATCGGCAGCCTGTCAGGCCCGCTGCACGGAGGGGCCAATGTCCGGGTCATGAAAATGCTCATGGAGATCGGGTCTGCCGAAAAAATCGATGCTTATATCAACCATATCCTGGATGCCGGGGGCCTGATCATGGGACTGGGCCATGCCGTATACCAGACCGATGATCCCAGGGCGCTGATTCTGGCACCCATGAGCCGACGCATGGGGGAAATCGCCGGAGACACCCGCTGGTATGACCTGACCAGAGAACTGGAAACCAAGGGCAAGCATGCGTTCAAAAAACGGAAAGACCGGGAAATTTTCTGTAATGTGGACTTTTATTCCGCCTCCCTGTTTTACGCCATGGGGATCCCCATGGATCTGTTCACTCCGGTCTTTGCCCTGTCCCGTGTCAGCGGCTGGTGTGCCCATGTCATTGAAGAACGGTTTGCAAAAGCCGCACCCAAACCCACTCTTTACCGCCCCGGCGCCACCTATGTGGGGGATTACTGCGGCCCGGATGAATGCCGGTTTGTAAAAATCGATGACCGGGAAAACGCAGCAGCGACACCGTCTCAAAAAAACTGACTTTATACTGACATTATAGTGTATTACAAAAAGGAAGCCTGATGAAAGCCTGGAAATGTACGATTTGCAATTATGTTCATAGAGGTGACTCCCCCCCGGAAAAATGTCCGGTGTGCGGGGCGGATAAAACCAAATTTGTGGAGATCGAAATTCAGGAAGACTCCCAGAAAGAGGGCCCCGGGGGTTTCGCACCTGACGCAACTGAATCCAGACCATATGCGACTGAAACCGTTGGCCCGGAAACAGCCGCTCCCCCCGTACCCGAATCTTTGTATCAGAAAATGACACAACTGATGATCCGGCATCATGCGCATCCCATCCTGGTGCATACGCCCAACGGGATTCTGCCCATCGTTGCCGTTCTTTTCATCCTGGCGTGGCTGTTCGATGCCAGCCTGCCGGCCAAAGCCGCAACCATCAACCTGGTGTTTGTGGTGCTGACACTGCCCCTGGTCATATACACGGGTGTGCTGGAGTGGCAGAAAAAATACAACCAGGCAGACACCCTGCTTTTCAGAATCAAAATTCTGGCAGCCACCCTGACCTGCGCTTCATGCCTGATTGTTCTAGTCTGGTATCTGGTGAATCCGGCGGTGCTGTCAACGTCTCTATGCTGGGTGTTTATTCTGATAAATCTGATCATGCTGGCATCGGCCGGTATCGCAGGCTACATCGGCGGCAAACTGGTTTTCAAGGATTGATGTCCCTTGATGCCGGCATTTCTTTTATCGACGTCAACATTCAACTGAAGGATACCCATCATGCCCGATCCCATTTCATTGAACCCGGACAGCACGCTTCATGTGCCGGATCACCCGGTTATCGGATGTATTCCCGGAGACGGCACCGGCCCGGATATCTGGCAGGCCACCCGGCCGGTTCTGGAAACCGCTGTTGACACCATGTACAGGGGTAAAAGACGCATCACCTTCAAAGAACTGCCTGCCGGAGAGCTGTCTTTCAAAGAAACCGGAGAATGGCTCCCCCGTTCCACACTGGACCAGATTCGATCTTTGCGGGTGGCCATCAAAGGCCCCATGACCACCCCGGTGGGCAAAGGCATGCGGTCACTCAACGTGGCCATCCGTCAGGAACTGGATCTGTTCGCCTGCATCCGGCCGGCCAGATATATACGGGGTGTCCCCTCCCCGTGCAGTCACCCGGATGCCATAGACATGGTGATTTTCAGAGAAAACACCGAAGATCTTTATGCCGGCATTGAATGGCCTGCCGGCAGTGACGAGGCCGGACAAATCATCGATCTGATTCAAAACAAAACCGGAAAATCTCTGGTCCGGGATCTCACCGGCATCGGCATCAAGCCCATCAGCCGGGACAATACCCGGCGCCTGGTACGAAAGGCGATTCAATATGCCATAGATCACCAGCGCAAAAGTGTCACTATCATGCACAAGGGCAATATCATGAAGTTCACTGAAGGTGCCTTTCTGAACTGGGGCATCGAAGTGGGAACCACCGAATTTGCTGATCATGTGATTCTGGAAGACCGGTTATGGAAAGAATTCAACGGGAAACCGCCCAAAGGCCGCATCGTTCTCAAGGACCGAATCGCTGACAACATGTTCCAGCAGGTCCTGCTGCGGCCTGAGGACTATGATGTGATTGCTGCTCCCAACCTGAACGGGGATTATATTTCAGATCTTCTGGCCGCCATGGTGGGCGGTCTGGGACTGGCTCCAGGAGCGAATATCGGCAAGGACTGTGCGGTGTTTGAAGCCACCCACGGGACCGCACCCAAATATGCGGGCAAAGACAAGGTCAATCCGGGGTCATTGATTCTGTCCGGCGCCATGATGCTGGATCACATGGGATGGCACGAGGCCGCTGACCGGATTCGCGATGCATTGCAGCAGGCCATTGCCGCCAAGCAGGTCACCTATGACCTGGCCCGGCAGATTCCCGGCGCCATAGAGGTTTCCTGTTCCGAGTTCGGGCGTCAGATCTGCCGGTTGATGACCCCTTGATTTCCACTGTCCGGCCGGACCGGGTTCATGCCCTTTGCCCGACCCAGCGGGTTCTGCCGGTCTCAGAGGGTGAGGATCAATCCCACCGGGCAGTGATCAGATCCGAAAATATCATTGTCGATAAACGCATCTCTGATCACGCCTTTGTCCAGCAGGTCCCGGGTGACAAAAAAATAATCAATGCGCCACCCGGCATTGTTTTTTCTGGCGTTAAACCGGTAGGACCACCACGAATATTTCACGACATCCGGGTAAAAATAACGGAAGGTGTCCACATATCCCGCTTCGATCATGCGATCCAGCACATTCCGCTCGATGGGGAGGAACCCGGACCGGTTTGAGTTGGGACTGGGGTTTTTCAGGTCGATCTCATTGTGGGCCGTATTGAAATCCCCGGTAATGATCACGCCTTTGCCCGCTTCCCGGAGTGTCCGGGCATACTCCAGAAACCAGTCATAAAAATCCAGCTTGTACTGCAGCCGTTTATCACTCATCTGACCATTGGGAAAATAGACATTGAACAAGGTGAACCGGTCAAAATCCATCTGGATCACCCTGCCTTCGTCATCATATTCAGGGCGGTCAAAGTCGGTGATCACTTGATTCGGCGTTATTTTTGAATAAGCGGCCACCCCGCTGTAGCCTTTTTTCACCGTGGCATAGGACCAGAAGGATTCATAGGGCGGAAAATCAATCATTTCCGGGGTGCGCTGTTCTTCCTGGAGCTTGGTTTCCTGAAGCAGCAGAATGTCGGGCTTCAGCTGTTTCACGGAGTTGAAAAAATCTTTTTTCAGCACGGCCCGAAAGCCGTTCACGTTCCAGGAGATGAGCCGCAGTTCAGTGCCCGGGATCTCAGAGACAGATGTCATGATGGATAGTTTGTTTCAGGCAGCAGCAGAATGCGCGCATCGGCGGCCACACAACGGTCTGGGTCACAGATGACCGGGTTGAGGTCAATGGATTCGAACCAGGGTTCCAGATCCATGATCAAATGAGAAAAATCCACTATCATGCGGGTAAGTGCATCCATGTTCACACCCGGACGTCCCCGGTATCCCTCGAAAATCGGTCTGGCGCCCAGGGATTTCACCATGGATGTCACATCGGCCGGGGTCACCGGCGCCAGGCGGATGGCCGTGTCATTGTAAATTTCCACACTGGTGCCGCCCAGGCCCAGCACCACCACCGGCCCGAACTGGAGGTCGTTTTTCGCACCCACCAGCACTTCAATGCCGGATACCATCTCTTCCACCAGAACCTGATCACACCCGTTGAGAGACAACAGACGGGTCATGTGCGAGGCCAATGTTTCCGGATCCTTAACGTGGGTAACCACAGCCTGGTGTTCGGTCTTATGAAGGATCAAAGGCGACACCGCTTTGAGTACCACCGGACCGTCACACGCCGCCAGAAACTGCGCGGCAGAATCGACTGAATCGGTCAGCACGCTTTTGGGAACGGTCAGTTTCTGTGCGGCCAAAATCTCTTTGGCCATCGGTTCCAGAATCCAGCCGGCCGGGCGGGCGGATTCGATGATCTGTATAATCCGGGGGGTCAGCATGGACGGCACCTCTTCAACGCTTTGGCCATGAGCACCGCCCCTTCCACCGAAGAGGCCACGGGAATCTTGTTCAGCTCGAATCCTTCAATAATGATCTTGTACTTGTCTTCATTGGGCACATATGCAATCAGCGGTTTGCCTTCATTACTGGCCACCTGGCTCAATTTAGCCCCGATGTCCGCTGAAATTCCGGGGGAATACGGCAGCAGCAAAGCCAGGATACAGTCAATGTGGGGATCTCTGGACAGATGCCGCACTGCGTTCAGGATATCGGCATCTACACACGACCCGGTCAAGTCCAGGGGATTTTTCAATGAGGCAATGGACTGGATCTCCGGCGACAGCCGGGATAGTATATTGGCAGCGGTTTCTTCGGTAATCTCAGGAATGGCCAGACCATGATGTCCACAGGCATCCGCGGCCAAAACCCCGTGACCGCCGGACACCGACACGATGCCGATATGTCCGGAGCTGCCTTTGGGGTAACAGCTCAAAGCCTCGCAGAACGAGGTGAGTTCATATTCAGTATCGGCTTCCGCCACACAGTGCTGGGCCATGATGTCGGAAAATACCCGGTAATCCCCTGCCACAGACGCGGTATGGCTGGAGGCGGCAGCAATCCCCCGGGCCGTCTTGCCGGCTTTGAGCACCACAATGGGTTTGGTACAGGCCTGGGCCCGTTTGATGAATTCCCGGCCCTCGCGGCATTCAAACCCTTCAATGTAAAACGCAATAACCCGGGTACCCATGTCCTGCTCAAACCAGTCGATCAGATGGGTCTCTCGAATACATGCCTTATTGCCGATACTTACGGCACCGGATACGCCGATCCCCTGGCCGGCGAATTTCACCATCTGATCCACTAGGACCCCGCCGCTCTGGGACACAAACCCGATGTTTCCTTTTTTGGGATGAATAATGCGCTCGCCCGGCAGGAAAAACGTGTCCACCGCTTCCGGGGAATAAATTCCCAGACAGTTGGGCCCTACAAAAGGAAAATCGGCCTGTGCCGCCAGGTCCGTCACCTGCTGCTGAAGATCACTGCTGCCGGTTTCAGAAAATCCGCCGGAAATGATCACCGCGCCTTTGATGCCTTTTTCAATACACTGGGCCACCACGTCAGGCACAAACCGGGCGCGCACCGCGATCACGGCCAGATCCACAGGGGATTCGATCTCAGCCACGGTCGTGTACACCCGCTCCCGGTTAAGCTGTCCGCCTTTGGGATTCACGGCAAAGGTTTTCACCGGATACCGCAGGTGATTCTTGTTGTAAATCACATTGGCCGGGTGGTTGTCCTGGGTGGTGGACACACCGATCACGGCCATGGAAGCGGGTCTGAAAAGACAGGTCAGATCCATGGGATCATTTGCGCGCTATCTGCGCTAATTGCCCTGTTCCGCCAGGTAATCATCATACATGGTTTCCAGCCCCAGCTTGTGCTTGGACTCTTCCTGAACCAGCATCAGAAACAATTTTTTGGCATCGGCATTATCGGTCTGATCCGCCAGGGTCTGGTAGAGCTTGACCGCTTTTTCTTCCCGCTTCATGGCGACTTTGAGAATCTCGGGCATGGGCATGCCTTCCTCATAGTCTTTTTCCACCATGTAATCACTGATTTTCAGGTCCGGAATTTTTTTGAACTCATAGGATTCGATTTTTTCCTTGTTTCCTGCGATATCGGACAACAGGGCCGCATGCTTTTGCTCTTCTCTGGCAAAGCTTTCAAAAATCTCTCTGAGAGACGCTTTGGTGGCTTTTTCTGCCTGGGACTGGTAGAACTCAACCGCCTCGTTTTCCTTGTCAATAGCAAATGTCAATATCTCATCGATGGATCCGAAGTTCATGGGTGTTTTTCCTCCTGATTGGATTGATCTAAATGGTTGTTTGTCTGATATTCACTGCAATGGATTCTTATATCAAATTTCAGGATCAACGCAAATACCTTTTCGTTCCGGTCCCGATTTTCACTCAGGGGGTGGATTCCCGAATATAGCGTTCAGGGCCGATTCGACATCCGGATAGTCAAATTCAAACCCCTGTTCCTTCAATGCTCCGGGAACCGCTTTCTGGCTGTTGAGCAACGAAGCCCCCAACTCTCCCATGATCAGCTTCACCACAAACCCGGGGGCGGGCATCACGGCAGGTCGGTGCAGGGCCTGTCCCAGGGCTTTGGCAAAATCCCGCTGTCTCACCGGTTCCGGGCCCACCATATTGTAAACTCCCTGTGAATCCGGGGAATGTATCAAAAAATCCATGGCCTTTACCAGATCATCAATATGAATCCATGGAAACCACTGATGTCCATTGCCCAGAGGGCCGCCGGCAAACCATTTGAATGCCGGAGACATCACGGACAATGCACCACCGTCCCCTAAAACCACACCGAACCGCATGATCCGCACCCCGGCGCCGACTTTTTTTTCAGCTTCAAGCGCGGCTTTTTCCCAGTCTTTGCACACCCTGGCCAGAAAATCGCTGCCCGGTGCCGTATCTTCTGCAAGTTCTCTTTCTCCGGCATCCCCGTAAATACCGGCAGCAGAGGTACTCAAAAAATGGACCGGTTTATCAGGCACCATGGCAGCCACCAGATGGCGGGTGGTTTGTATCCGGGAATCATAAATGACCTGTTTGTAAGTTTTTGTCCAGCGCTTGAAAATATTCCCCCCGGCCAGGTTGATGATCACATCTGCATCCGCCACATGCGACTGCCAGGTTCCCGGCTGGGTGGTATCGGCCGACACCCATTGGAAATTCGCCGATTCCTGAATGTCAGGATGCGCACTGGAAGTACCCAGTCCGGTCACATGCCAGTGAAAATCCAGAAAATGACGGACCAGGTGTTTGCCTACAAAACCGGAGGCTCCGGTGATCAAAATTCGTTTCATGGGCACTCCTTCATTTATGTTAGGTTCAATTCAGGCCTCCAAATTGCATAAACTAAATTACTGCATGAGGCATGCTAAAGGTGCTCTTGGGATTGACAACGATAAGGATATCAGCTTACGCTGATCTCATCAACCATAACATTGACAAGGAGGTTTTCATGATTGGAATCATCGGCAGCGGCAACGTAGGGGCCAATACCGCTTTTTTCCTGGCCGAAAAAGGAGTGGACCATGTCACGCTTTTTGATATTCAGGACGGCCTGGCACAGGGCAAGGCCCTGGACATGATGGAAGCCGCCCCCATCAGGGGGTACCGCACTGTCATTAAGGGAACCAGTGAGCCAGACAGTGTACTGAACGCGGACATTGTCATCATCACCGCCGGGGCCGTACGCAAACCCGGTATGGACCGGGATGCCCTGTTTCAGGCCAACAAAAACATCATCGTGGAGTATGCCGGAAAAATCACCCGGCCGGACACCCGGGTCATCATTGTCTCTGAACCGGTGGACCTGCTCACCACCCTGTTCACCCGGCTTTCTCCTCTGCCTGCAGCCCGTATCATGGGCCTGGGAGGCATCCTGGATGCCACCCGGCTGCGGTTTCTCATCGCCGGGGAACTGGGCGTGTCCATGGAAAATGTGGCGGCCCAGGTGGTGGGAAGACACAGCGATGACATGATCATCCTGAAGGATTACTGTTGTGTGTCCGGCGTACCGATCGATCATTTTCTGTCCAAAGAAACCATTGAACAGATTTTTGACCAGACCCGTCAGGCCGGCGGCCTGATCGTTGAACTGGCCGGCCGGGCCAGTGCTTATTACGGGCCCTCTGCCGTGGCCGCAGACCTGGCTGAAGCCATCTGCCATGACACCGGGCGGGTCCTGTCGGTCACCCGAATGCTTACCGGTCAGTTCGGCATCACGGATGCGGCCCTGTCTCTGCCCTGCGTGATCAACCGAACCGGTGCATCAGACATACTGGAACCCCGCCTGGACGACATCCAGATCAACACGCTGAAAACAAGTGCCCGAATCATCCAGGAAACACTGAAGGAGGACAGCCATGCCTAAAGTATCTATTATCGGCGCCGGCAACGTGGGTGCCACAGCCGTGTATTACATTGCGGAAAAAAATCTGGCCGACATCGTCATGGTGGATGTGGTGGAGGGACTGCCCCAGGCCAAGGCCCTGGACTATCTGCATGCGGCCCCCATGAGAAACTACCATGTTGCCATCTCAGGAACCAATGACTATAAGGATATCAAAGACTCGGATGTGGTGGTTCTCACCGCCGGGATTCCCCGGAAACCGGGCATGGACCGCATGGATCTCATGAAAATAAATGTGGACATCGCCAAGAAAGCGGGCCAGGCCATTGCCCGGTACGCACCCAATGCCGTGGTGATAGTGGTGTCCAATCCTCTGGATGTCATTGCCATGGCCATGCTCCAGGAAACCGGGTTCGCCCTCAAACGTGTCATGGGTATGGCCGGGGTTCTGGATGCCACAAGATTCCGGTATTTCATCGCAGAAAAACTGAACGTGTGGCCCGGGGATGTCATGGCCATGGTCCTGGGTGGCCATGGCGACACCATGGTGCCGCTGCCCCGGTATACAAGGGTAAACGGCATCCCGGTCACCGAGCTCATTGAACCCGGAGACCTTGAAAAACTGATCGATCGAACCCGCAAGGGCGGGGGGGAAATTGTATCCCTGCTCAAACAGGGGTCTGCCTTTTACGCGCCCGGCGCATCTGTGGCCAAGATGGTGGAGGCCATTCTCAAAGATGAGAAACGGGTAGTGCCGGTGTCCGCCTACCTGCGCGGTGAATACGGATACCATGACATCTTTCTGGGTGTGCCGGTGCTGCTGGGAAAAAACGGGGTGGAAAAAATCATGGAGCTGCCGCTGACCGATGACGAAAAAACCGCCCTGGATGCATCAGCCAAGGCCGTCAAGGACGGTGTGGACACCCTTCGTTCCTTTTATACCCCGGGCTGATTTCCGGTGGCCCGACGCACATTGAACCCGATCAGGACCACACCGGCCGGGCGGATGGCCATCCGCCCGGCCCAGACCTCTGCAATGAAACTGCCGTAATTCTGACGGCCGATCATTCTTTTTTCCTATCCCTGGCTCTTCATCTTTTTTTTGTCTTTCTTGTGATACAGATCAAAAAAAATGACGCTGTTGTTTGGGATGGGGCCACAGTGAAGACGCTTGTTTGCCTTGAGACACCGTTCACACCAGTAATAAATCAGGCGGTAATCCCGGCGGCCCACATATTTTTTGAGCCGGCCGTGGTAAAGCCCCTTCATTTTTCCATCTGAAACGGAGGGATCCTTCAGGAGCCGGTCAATCGTTTTTCTGATACGCTGATACCCATTCGGATCAGTCTTCTGAACCTGAGACAGCTTTGCCTCGAACAGGTCGGTGGGATAGTACTGCCGATTTGCGACAAATGCCGAAGAAAAAATATTATTCATGCCAGTCTTTCATATTACGGCAACCCTGCCGGATTCCATGTATCAGTGTGTTCATCCTGCGTTGAAATGCATCATCATGTAGGCATACAGCGCCCGCGATGTCCTGTCAAGCACCAATCAAACAAAGCGGTCATTGACGAATCTCCCCGGTTATGTTTAAACTGACGGGTAATGATGAAAACCATCTGAAAGGAGGGACTCATGAAACTGACCAGTGCAGCATTTAAACAGGGAGAAAGCATTCCGTCTATTTACACCTGTGACGGCGATAATGTGAATCCACCCCTGGAGATCACCGGTGTTCCCCATGAGGCAAAAAGCCTGGTGCTGATCATGGATGATCCGGATGTTCCCAAAAATCTTCGGGAGGACGGCATGTGGGATCACTGGGTGGTCTTCAATATTCCCCCGGACACCCGTACCATTGAAGAAAACAGTGAACCTGAAGGCACCCCCGGCATCGGCACCAACGAGAAAACCGGTTACTTCGGGCCCTGCCCGCCGGACCGGGAGCACCGGTATTTCTTCAAGGTGTTCGCCTTGGACATTCGGCTGGATCTATCTGAAAAAAGCACCAAAGCAGCTGTGGAAAAGGCCATGGCCGGACATGTACTGTTCCATGCCGAACTGATGGGTACTTACGAAAGAAGCTGAATCCAGTCATCTTGACGATACCCATTCAAAAAAGAACCGGATAATTTATGGAAATCAAAACATTTACCAATCTGGTCCGGTTAAAGGACATGGCCATGATCATGGCCAAATTCGGATTCGGGGACCTGATTCAGCGTCTGGACCTGCCGGTGAAACATCTGGTTCACAGCATCTCGCCCAAGATCGATACAGACACGAATGTGTATCGACGCATACGGCTGGCTCTCGAGGAACTGGGCCCCACCTTTGTCAAACTCGGACAGATCCTGAGCATGCGGCCCGATATTCTGCCGCTGCCCATGATCCATGAGCTGTCAAAGCTCCAGAACGAGGTGGGGGAGCTTCCGTTCGAAGAGATAAAACAGGTGCTGGAAAAGGAATTTGACACACCTCTGGAAAAACTGTTCAGGTCCTTTGATCCGGAACCGGTGGCAGCCGCATCCCTGTCCCAGGTGCACAAGGCGGTTCATCCGGTCAAAAACCGGGTTCTGGCGGTGAAAGTCCGGCGGCCTGGCATCGTCAAAACGGTTGAAACCGATCTGAATATTATGGAGATGCTGGCCGAAAAAATCCATAACCGCATAGAAACCCTTCAGATGTATGATCTCCCCGGTATTGTGGCGACCAACCGCCGGACCCTGCTCAAGGAGATCGATTTTTCCAGGGAAGCCCGGTATATCCAGATTGCCAAGACAAAAATCGAACAAACCTCCGATATCGTCATTCCGGAGGTGTTCACGGAATTTTCCACCCCCCGGGTCCTGGTGACGGAGTTTGTCAAAGGACAAAAAATCACCTCCCATATGGAGCTTGGGACCGATCTGCGCAAAGCCCTGGCAGCCGCCGGCATGCAATCCGCCATTATCCAGATCCTGGAATACGGGTTCTTCCATGCAGATCCCCACCCGGGAAACATGGTGATCACCCGTGACAACCGCCTGTGCCTCATGGACTGGGGCATGGTGGGGCGGCTCACGCAGGAAGAACGAAACGATCTGCTGTTTCTGATCCGGGCCGCCGTGGACAAAGACAGCCGGAAACTGGCTCAGTTGGTATTGAGCCTGGCAACCACCGGAAAAGAGGTCCAGGTCCGTCACCTGGAAAAGGACTTGATGGAGATCATGGATATCTACCTGTCACTTCCGTTGAAAGAGATCCAGGTCAAAACCATGCTGGAAGACGTGGTGGAGGTGATGAAATCCCATGCCCTGCGCCTGCCGCCGGACCTGTCCATTATCATTAAGGCGTTGATCACCGTGGAAGGCACGGCCCGGATGCTCTATCCGGAACTGGAAGTGATTTCCGAGGCCACGCCCCATGTCCGCAGGCTGGTATCCCGGCAATACTCCAAAGGGTATATCTGGCAGAGGCTGCGCAACAACCTGTCCGCCATGTGGGAACTGCAGCGGCACCTGCCCCATACCCTTTCCACCATCCTCGGGAAGATCGAAAACGATGATGTGACCATCGGGTTTGACCACAAAAACCTGACCCCGTTGCAGAACGCCCTGGAAAGCAGTTTCAACCGCCTGACCCTGGGCATTGTCCTGGGCGCCATGATCATGGGGTCGTCCATGATCATCACCACGGGAGTGGGCCCACTGCTGTTCGGGTATCCGGCCCTGGGGATGACCGGATATCTGATCTCCGCCGTGCTGGGACTGTGGCTGATCATCACCATTATCCGGGGCAAAGAGTATTGACCCGGATCCTTCAAGGTGAGACCGTATCTGACACTGGCATCAAAAAAAAAGCCGTGCAGAGACGGACATACCGCCCTGACCGGCTTTGAACAGACGCAGATCAAATTGGATTAAAAATCAGATGCTGAAAGCGGGGTCAGATTTTCCACTGCCTGACGGTATTTTTTTCTTTCGGCTTCAGGCATGGGAATCAGGCCTTTATCGGTGAGATACCCTTCATCTCCCCAGGCTTTTTCACTGGTGAATTCAGCCAGAAACTCCCGGATTCCGGGGATGCTGTCCACATGGGCTTTTTTAACATAGAAAAACAGGGGCCGGGAAACCGGATAACTGCCGTCCGCAATGGCATCGAACTCCGGGGCAATGCCGTCAACAAGCGCGCCCTGGAGTTTGTCCGTGTTCTGATCCAGAAAGGAAAACCCGAAAATGCCCAGTGCATCGGGGTTGGTATCCAGTTTCTGGACAATCAGGTTGTCGTTTTCACCGGCCTCAATATAGGCACCGTCTTCACGGATGGTGTGACACAGGGCTTTGTAGGCTTTATTGTCTTTTTTGTTCAGATCGGCGATCCAGTCGAATTTTTTGGCACCGCCTTCCATGGCCAGTTCCACAAACGCGTCCCGGGTACCGGAGGTAGGGGGCGGCCCCAGCACCTCAATCTTGATGTCCGGCAGCGCCGGGTTCACATCTTTCCAGGTTTTGTTGGGATTGGGAACTGTTTCACCTGCCACGTTTCCGTAAGGTACATCCTTGGCCAGGGCCAGAAAAATGTCCTTGCGGCTCAACTTGAACAACCCGGCTTTGTTGGAATTGGCAATAACAATGCCGTCATACCCGATTTTCACCTCGATGATTTCGGTTACACCATTGGCTGCCGCAGCTTCGAATTCGGATTTTTTGATCCGCCGGGAAGAATTCGTGATGTCCGGGTATTCAACCCCTACCCCGGCGCCGAACAATTTGTGGCCCCCGCCGGAACCGGTGGATTCAATGGTCGGGGTTTTGAATCCGGACGTTTTCCCGAAATTTTCCGCCACCACCGTAGCAAACGGATACACCGTGGACGATCCCACAATGGAGATATAATCCCGCGATGCCGCACCTGCATTCCCCAACCCTAACGCAAACACCAGGGCCAGACCCGCAATAAATACCTTTTTCATTTGATTTCTCCTTTATTTACTTCTGGTTTACTACTCGATCACGATTGACTACCATCTTCTTTCAAACTTTTTCCTAAGAAATACCGCCGCCGCATTCATGGTCACAAGAAATGCCAGCAACACCATGATGGCCGCAGAGGTTCTTTCCAGAAACGCCCGCTCCGGGCTGTCGGCCCACAAAAAAATCTGCACCGGCAATACTGTGGATGGATCAGTGAATCCCCCGGGAATATCCACGATAAACGCCACCATCCCGATCATGAGCAGCGGCGCGGTTTCCCCTAAAGCCTGGGCCATGCCGATGATGGTGCCGGTGAGCATCCCCGGCAGGGCCAGTGGCAGCACATGGTGCATCACCATCTGGGTCCTGGAGGCCCCCACCCCTAAGGCTGCCTCCCGGATGGAAGGCGGGACCGATTTCAATGCCGCCCGGCTGGCAATGATGATGGTGGGAAGCGTCATCAATGTCAGCACCAGCCCTCCCACCAGCGGGACCGACCTGGGCAGACCGAAAAAATTCAGAAATACAGCCAGCCCCAGCAGGCCGTATACAATGGACGGCACTGCAGCCAGGTTATTGATATTCACCTCGATCAGATCGGTCCACCGGTTTTTGGGGGCAAATTCTTCCAGGTATACGGCTGTGGCCACACCAATGGGAAAGGACAGAAGCAGGGTAACAAGCAGGGTATAGAAAGAACCGGCCGCAGCACCCCGGATTCCTGCCAGTTCCGGTTCCCGGGAATCTCCGGCTGTAAAAAACGTGGTGTTGAACCGTTTTTCCAGCCGTCCGTTGGCCTGAAAGTGATCGATCCATGCCATCTGATTGTCTTTGACCCGGCGGTCGGATTCCGGCACATCCCTCTCGATATGGCCCTTGACCACCATGTCCACATCATCATCCGCCGGCACCCAGAGCTGAATCACCGACCCGATCCGATTCTGATTTTTTCTGACAAAATCCTGAAGCTGATAGGCAGCCCCGTTGCTGACCATCCCATACAGCTGCCGTATTTCCTTTCGCGTTTTGACTTCCGGAAACATCTCACCAAGGGAGCGTTTGATCAGGCCCTGATAATTGGCATCTGCCAGAGAGCCGGCATCCAGCATCTCTGGATCCAGATGAATATCCAGCTGAACATAGGTCTGCTGAAATGCCGTGTATCCATTGACCCCGATGCTGACAAAGAGAAACAGCAAAAAGGCCATGGAAACAATAACTGCAGCAATGCCGTAAATCCGGAACCGTTTTTCTGCCCGATACCGTCGGGACAGGCCCTGATTCACGATATCCATAGTCCGGAGATCACTCTGGTGTCTGGGAAGGGAATTATTCATATTGTTCTCTGTATTTACGCACCACTACCAGTGCAATGACATTGAGTACCAGGGTGATGACAAACAGCATCAATCCCAGGGCAAATGCAGCCAGTGTCTTGGGACTGTCAAATTCCTGGTCCCCCACCAGCAGGGTGACGATCTGAACCGTCACCGTGGTGACGGTTTTCAAAGGATTTACCGTCAGGTTGGCGGCAAGACCGGCCGCCATGACCACAATCATGGTCTCGCCGATGGCCCGGGACACTGCCAGCAGAACCCCGCCGACAATCCCGGGCAAAGCCGCCGGCAACACCACCAGGCGGATGGTTTCACTGCGGGTGGATCCCAGCCCCAGGGCTCCGTCCCGCAAGGACTGGGGTACGGCATTGATCACATCATCGGACAGGGAAGACACAAAGGGAATGATCATGATCCCCATGACCAGGCCGGCCGCCAGAGCACTTTCCGATGACACGTCCAGCCCCAGGGTAATCCCGGCGTTCCGAATCAGGGGTGCCACCACCAGGGCCGCAAAAAAACCATACACCACCGTAGGGATCCCGGCCAGTATTTCCATCAGGGGCTTGGCCACGGCCCGGAACCGACGGTCCGCATATTCAGACAGAAAAATGGCGGACATCAGCCCGATGGGAACGGCCACGCTCATCGCGATGGCGGAGATCAACAGGGTCCCCATGAATACGGGGATGGCGCCAAAGGCCCCGGAAGAGCCCACCTGGTCCTCCCGAATGGCCATCTGGGGGCTCCAGTCCAGACCGAAGAGAAATTCATGAACCGGAATGACTTTGAAAAACCGGATCGCTTCATACAGAACTGAAAGTACGATGCCGATGGTGGTAAAAATAGCGATGGAGGCACAGATCACCAGCAGATATTTCACCAGGGTTTCCACATGGTTCCTGGCCCGCATCAACGGGGTGATCTTCTTTTGTATCCACAGGATTCCGCCAATACCTGCGGTCATGACCAGCACTGCCAGGGTGGCATTGCTGAGGGTTTCAAGCCTTTGATAATGAGCGGATGCCGCCTGAATGGCCGGGCTGATTTCACCTGAAACAATGTTGGCGGACACCAGGTTTTTGATATCATTCATCACCAGCCCCAGGCGCTCCGGAGGCAGGGCCTGAAGGTCTGGCGGCAGGCCGGCGATGACCATCTGGGTGATCACAGAGGATTCAAATGCCTGCCAGAACGAAAAAACGACCAGGGCCGGGACGGCACACCACAGCGCTGCCAACGCCCCGTAATAGGTGGGTCTGGAGTGCAGTATGCGCGGTCCGCTGCCGGTGGCATCAGCCACTGCAAACGCTTTTTTCCGCCCCAGATAATATCCGGCGGTCGTGAGCAGCAGCAAAACCAGTAGCAAATTGGAAGAGGACATGGTCACCTTGTCAAAAAAAGGGGTTATTCACTGAACTGACCGTGAAAATATCCCTTTTCTACAAGGATTTGTTTAACGAATGATGAGCGGTGTGTTAGAAAATGATTAGCAGCTTATGGATCTGATTGATTTTTTTTCTCAAGCTCCTGGAGCACCGATTCAAAAGAATCTGATTCCAGCATCCGGGCAAACTGGGATCGATAGTTGGCCACCAGGCTGACCCCCTCCACCACCAGGTCAAACACCATCCACTGACCGGTATCGGTCTCGTACATCCGGTAAAAGATGGGTATTTCAATGCTGTCGGTGATAATTTTCGTATCGATCTGGGCCTTGTTGTCCCGAACCTGTTCTTTGACGAAAATCACCTCTTCATCTGTATAGGCTTCGATTTTTCCCACATAGGTATTTTCCAGGAGCTGGGAAAACAAGGTCACGAACGTCTGACGTTCTTCAGCCGTTCTGCCCCGCCAGTGCCGGCCCAGGCTGAACTGGGACATTTTCTCGAAATCGAACCGCCGGTAGATCTTTTCCCGAAGGGCCTCCCGCCGCCGGGCTGTATTGGCCTCCCCTTTCAAAGACTCATCCTTCAAAACAGCCAGAATTTCGTCAATGCTGGCCTCAAGCTGTTTTCCGGCCGACGTATCGCTGGTGTATCCAAGGATCGGGACCATTAAAAAAGCCCCCCAGATCAGACATGACAGGACAACTTTTTTCATGGTCAATTTTCTTTCAAGGCGCTTTGAGCGAGAATATTTTCAATGACGGACCTGGTAAACGGCGGTGAAATATTTTTTGTTTTGGTGGCACCGGGCTTCAGGTTTGGTTTATGACTGGCGCCGCTGTAGGCGGTACAGGTCTGATCGCCGAAATGAAGCTGGTAATTGGGACGGATCCCTTTTCCTGTCGTGCCCAGACAAACCGATGCGGTATCATCCGAGCCCATGTTCTGCAGCATCTTTTCCAGAAACTGGGTGTTCAGCTGAGCCAGGCGGGTTTCATCCCAGACGATGCCTGTTTTACCGGATTTCCGGTTTCCACCGGATTTGGGCTTTAATTTGTGAATCAATGTAGACAAATTTTTCAGTTTGATCCCCAGATTCTTCACCGACCGCTTCTGGATCTCGCCTTCCGCCTGGGGCTTGAGAGTTTTCAGACGCTCATGGACCGCTTCATATCCGGCTTTGGATTCTTCCAGGTCTTTCTGATCGATCAGCGCATGAACATTTTTGCACATGCGGTTTATTTCCTGTCTGGATTCTCTGAATTTATCAGGTTCCATACTTTTTTCTCCTTGTCAAAATAGGTCCGTCATGCCCGGTTCACGCCTCGCTTCCAGGTCAATCTGATAACCTTACACTGATTTAGCACAAAATTCAAGGAGTTGGAAAAAAAGTCATGCCACTGTCTTTTTTTTGAAAAACCCTGCCAGAATCTCCAGGACCCGGTCGATGTCGGCCTGGGTATGACATGCATTGATCTGGAACCGGATGGTTTCATCTCCTTTAGGAACAACCGGAAAGGTTAACCCCACCACCAGGACCCCGTGCTCAAAGAGATATGACACCAGCTCATGGGTTTTCGAAGTATCTCTGACCATCAGGGGCACCACCGGATGAGGACCGTCAATGGATTCCAGGCCCAGTCGATCCAGACCTTTCCGAAACCGTTGCGTCTGTGCCGCCAGATGCGTGAGAAGGCCCTGCCCTTCGGGGCTGTCGCAGATCTCCAGGGCCTTGACCGCCGCAGCGCAGTCAGCCACGCTCAGGGGGTTGGTGTAGATATAGGTATCGGCCTTCTGCCGCACCGTCTCGATCAGGATCCGGCTGCCGGCAATGAACCCCCCGTTGACCCCGAAGGCCTTGCCGAACGTGCCCACCACCACATCAGGCCGGGCCCCGGCATATTCCGGGGTCCCGCGGCCGGTCTTACCATAGGCCCCGATACCATGGGAGTCATCTACCACCGTGATCACCCCGTCCCGGAACTTATCGTCATAATCACCGCAGATCTGCACAATATCCTGAATGGGAGCAAAATCGCCCCGCATGCTGAAAATGCCGTCAAAAATCACCACCACCCGGTCCATGTCCGGGTCCACCGCTTCCAGGCATCGTTTCAGGTCTGCCATGTCGTTGTGCCGGTAAATCCCCTTGTTTTCACTGGGCACATTGCTGATGCGCATGGCCCGGATAATGGAGTTGTGGTTGAGCTGATCCCCGATCCAGTGGGTTTTTCTACTGGAAATGGTCAAAGCAAGGCCGCAGTTGGCGGTGTATGCGGAATTGAAAATCTTGGCGGCCGGCATGGCCACAAAACCGGCAATGCGTTCTTCCAGTCCCACATGGTGGATAAAGGTGCCGTCTATAAACCGCACCGCCCCGGGCCCCACCCCGAATTTCCGGGTGGCCTCATCCGCTGCCTTGATCAGTTCGGGATGGTTGGACAAAGACAGGTAGGCATTGGAATTAAAGCGCATGAATGCCTGGTCGGATCCCAGCAGACGGTACCGGGGCCCCCGGTCCTGTTCCGGTGGAACAACCTCCTGAATGATCCGTTCCGATGCCTTGGCCCGGCCCTCTTCCTTCAGGGCGGCCAGTTCCAGCGCCAGGCTTGTGTCCAGTTTATCTGTACTCATCTGTCCCTCTCCTGTATCATTTTGAGGCCATGCCTCATTTTAGTCTCCATTTTTTGTTGCACCACGAAGATCACGAAGGACACGAAGGGGAATAACATATCCCTCCATCTTCGTGATCTTCGTGTCCTACGTGGTAACACCTTCCAAACAACTGAATTTATTGAGTCCGGGTCCAGTCGAGGATCACTTTGCCGGATTTTCCCGAGCGCATCACTTCGAACCCGTCTTCAAACTGTGTATAGGCGAACCGGTGGGTGATCAACGGGGTGATATCCAGGCCGGTCTGGATCATGGCGGTCATCTTGTACCAGGTTTCATACATCTCCCGGCCGTAAATCCCCTTGATGGTAAGCATGTTGAACACC
Organism: Desulfotignum sp.; assembly: GCA_032250905.1. GTDB lineage: Bacteria > Desulfobacterota > Desulfobacteria > Desulfobacterales > Desulfobacteraceae > Desulfotignum. The sequence goes on from JAVVEQ010000009.1 coordinate 32,594, forward strand.
ACCTTGTTCCAGTCAATGGGGGTCTGGTCCGGCATGATCCCCAGGAGAGCGATCTTGCCGCCGTGACACATGTTGTCCAGGATCCCCTCTAAGGCCGAAGGATTGCCGGACATTTCCATGGCCACGTCAAATCCCTCTTTCATGCCCAGTTGCTTCTGGGCATCGGCAATGGACATCCGGGTGACATCCAGGGCCAGGTCGGCACCGGTTTTTTTTGCCAGTTCCAGGCGATAGGGATTGACATCCGTGACCACCACGTACCTGGCCCCGCTGTGCCTGGCAATGACGGCTGCCATGCACCCGATGGGACCGGCCCCGGTGATCAGAACATCCTCGCCCAGCACGTCAAATGACAGTGCCGTATGGGTAGCGTTGCCCAGGGGATCAAAACAGGCCAGGGTTTCCAGAGGAATGTTCGGATCACAGTACCACACATTGGTCACCGGGATGGCCAGGAACTCGGCATAGGCCCCGGGCCGGTTCACGCCCACCCCTTTGGTATCCTTGCACAGATGCCGCCGGCCGGCCAGGCAGTTTCTGCAGTGGCCGCACACCAGGTGACCTTCCCCGGACACCAGATCCCCTTTTTTGAAATCCGCCACATGGGACCCCACTTTTTCGATGGCTCCCACAAATTCATGGCCGATATGCATGGGGACCGGAATGGTTTTGGCGGCCCAGGCATCCCAGTTATAGATATGCACATCCGTGCCGCAGATGGCGGTGCGCAGGATTCTGATCAGCACCTCGTTGTGCCGGATCTCAGGCATCGGCACATCCTGGAGCCACAGTCCCTGGGCCGGTTTTGCCTTGACAATCGCTTTCATGGTCTGTTTCATGGGTATCTCCCTGTCGACCTGAGGAATCCGGCCGTTAACCGGAACGGGTTACATGTCAATTTAATGATACAGGGGCAACGCATCCGGGTCCACCCCTTTTGTTCGCATAAATGTGTCCATGGCACCCAGCACACCCGGATCGATTCCCGGCGGCTCATACCGGGCCAGCATCTGGTCCCGGGCATTCTGAATATTTTTGAGCAGTTTTTCATGGGGGGACATGCCGGCCAGGTGGCCCCGCAAGGCCACTGAAGGATTCCAGGTATGGGTCCGGCACTTTTTCATGGTGTCCATGGTGGTGAGAAACAACCCCCCGGGCCCCACTGAATCAATGAGATCAAAATTCAGGGTGGTATCGTCAACAATCATGTCATCCAGATAGAACCGGATCATTTGAATGATCTCCAGGTCCATGATAAATTTTTCAAAGGAGATGGCGCCAAAACTGTCCAGGATGCCGGCGCTGTGTACGATCAGGCTCATCCGGTTCTGAAGGGCCGTGAACATGGACAGCATGCTTTCATACCCTGCCGGTGCGGACAGGCTTTTTGCATCGCTGACCGACCCCCCTCCCCGGCTGGGCAGTCCGTAATACCGTGCCAGCGCTGCGCAGTATTTTGCCTGAAGCGCATAGGCCGGCGACCCGATGGAAATGTTGCCGGTTTTCATGTCCGATCCATAGCACTGGATCCCGAAAATCACCGGGGTGCCGGGATTCAACGCCTGGGCCATGCATATGAGTCCCAGGGCTTCGGCCGTGGCCATGGCCACATTGCCGGCGAGGTCAATGGGTCCGGTGGTACCGGCCGCCACCCCCGGAGACAGGATCACGGGCTGGCGGTATTTTCCGGCCACTTCCAGGGCCGACAACCCGGTATCATCCACCTGCAGGGGGCTGACCGGGCTGATCATGGTCAGCACCCGGGGCATCTGAGCCAATGCGGCCTTTCCCCCGGTACGCAGAGCGGCCAGAGTCATGATATCCTCCATGTGCTGCCTGTTGCCCGGTATCCCGAAAACACATTTGTCCGAACAGGTCAGGGCCGCATACATCATGGCCAGGTGACTGACATCTGCAGCCACATCCGAAGGCTGGGCCAGAATCCCCCCGTTGATGTGAAACAGGTCACTGGCGTGCACCAGTTTCAAAAGGTCCACATGGTCCTGGAAAATCGCGCTTCTGATATTGCCGTCCGGATCCATGACGGAAGCGCACCCGTATCCGGCAGCCATACTGGACGAACCGTCTCCCAGGACCACATCATGAACAGGAGTGATGCCGTGCAGGGTGAACCGGCCCGGAGCCTTGGCCAGCAGTCCATCTACCTGGTCCGGGAAGAACATGACCCGATCCCCTTTGATGGTTACCCCTTTTTCCGCCAACAGGTCCTGATACGGCCGGCTTAAAATCCGGATACCGATCTCAGACAGGATCCGACGGGCCATGCGGTCCAGTTTTTCCAGCTTTTCTGTGGCCGGATCCTGAAATTCCGGCAATATTCGGGTCATGCTTTTTTCTCCTGTCAACCCGCGGTCAATTCCCTGACCCCGGCCTCCCGAATGTCTGCCATGGCGGTGCGGACCGTTTCAGGCAGGTCCGGCACCTTGTGGTGGTCCAGAATGTCAGCCAGCCGATCCTGGATCCGCCGGGCCATATCCTTTTCCCCTTTTTCCTGCCAGATCTCATAGGGTTCCCGGGCCAGCAAACGTGACCCCCACACGGCAGTGCGGCAATGTTCCACGGTATGACGGTGGGCCAGAAAATGCCCGCCGGGTCCGATCTCCTCAATCACCTGCCGGGCGATGGTCGATGCATCCACCCGAATGCCTTCCATGAATTTTTTCGCCATGCCCACGGCCTCGTTACCCAGCACCAGCTGAGCCGCGGAACACACCATGGCCTGATCCAGGTACCCCACATCATGGATCAGGTTCAGCCCGGCCAACGCCTGAGTAATAATGGAAAATCCGCTCTCCAGACCGGCCTGGGCATCCACCACTTTGGCATCGGTACACCCGGCATACCCCCAGGTGGGAAGATCAAAGGACTGGGCCACCTCTGCCTGGGCCGAAATCCCTAAACTCATCTCAGGATATCCGACACCAAACACGCCGGTGGACATGTTCAGGATCTGGACATTTCCGCTCAGGCATACCGGACACCCGGGCTGGCGCAGCTGGGCCAGCACCAGACACATCAACGATTCCGCCGTGATCAGGGTCACCACCCCGGCCATGGTCATGGGCCCGGTGGCCCCCATCTGCACCGCCGGTCCCGGCACCTGTGGAATGAAATAGTCAGCCGCTGCAAAGATCCGGTCCACGGTTTCTTCAGGCTGTACCAGCGGGGAAATAGGCTCCGGGTAAAGGGCCAGGAAAGGTTTCTGGCGCAATTTGTCCATGCCGCCGGCCACCTGGGCCGCCATCTCCAGCACCAGTTCCGTGCCCCGGCCGGAATACCCGATGAACACAATGGGCTTGATTGTGTTGGTCACCACGGCTTCGAACTCGTAAAGGTCCGCAGCAACGGCAGGTACATCCTGGCACGACCCCATGGGCATGACCCAGTCGATGTTTTCACACGCATCCGCCACTTTGGCGCCGATGCCGATATCCGCCACCGTGGTGGGGTGAATCTCACCGGTCCGGGCGTCCCTGGTTCTGGGACTGCCGGTGGAGGTGCCGTAATAGCTTTTCCGCCCCTCCACCTCCAGTGCCCGGTTTCCGTGCCGGTCATACAGTACAAACCCGTTGGGTGCGGTGTTCAGGCACTGCTTGACAATGAACTCCGGCACCCGGACATGCTCGCCTTTCACCACAGCCCCGGACTTTTTGAGCATCTCCCTGGCTCCGGCATGCAATACTTTGAACCCCACACTGTACATGATATCAAAGGCGGCCCGGCGGATCTCGAATATCTGGTCATCGGTCAGAACCCGCATGTATGGCCGCTGCGTCTGGATGGCGCCTGAATGGATCATTTCCTTCCTCCCTGGTGTCTGTGCCGGCACCGTGCCGTGTATTTACGTTAACACTTTCGGCAATACCATAAAATGGACGGTACTGCCAGACCATAGGGATGATTTTTTCATGCTGATCACCACTTTACAGTGTGCGGCAAAGCCGTTATAGTGCGTCCCATGAAATTTTACGCTGTTGCCGCCGGTCGCACCACCGGCATTTTCACATCCTGGCCGGAGGCCAGGGCCCAGGTAGATGGGTTTCCCGGAGCTGTGTACAAAAGTTTCAAAACACGGGAACAGGCCCTGGATTTTCTGGCTGACCCCGTGTTGGGAACCGGCAGAAATAAAACCGCGTCCAAACGGAAACCCCGGCACACCTTATCTGACACAGACCTGCCTGAGGGCACCATTGTGGTTTACACCGACGGCAGCGCCATCGGCAACCCGGGTCCCGGCGGATACGGGGTGGTGATCCAGGAACATCCGGACGGCCCGGTAAAAGAGCTGTCCGGCGGGTACAGGCACACCACCAACAACCGCATGGAAATGACCGCCGTAATCAAGGCCCTGGAAACTCTTCAGGGAACGGATTCCCCGGTGGTGCTGCATTCAGACTCCAGATATGTGGTGGATGCCCTGACCAGAAGATGGGCCTCTGGATGGGAAAAAAGAGGCTGGAAACGCGCCAACGGCCAACCCGCCCTGAATGCGGATCTGTGGGATCGGCTGCTGCCGCTGGCCCGGTCCCTGGATATCCGTTTCGTCTGGGTGAAAGGTCACAGCGGCAACCCGCTGAACGAACGCTGCGACGAATTGGCCAATTCCGCCGCCCGGCAGGAGGCACTTCAGTGACAATGATGCCACACCACACCGTCCACCTGTTGGGCATCCCCTGGGACGACCATTCCTCTTATATGAAGGGTCCGGCACTGGCCCCGCCCGAGATACGTAACGCTTTTGACTGTGATTCCGCCAACAAGTGGACCGAATCCGGCATTGACCTGGGACAGAAGGGGATACTCCATGATGTGGGTGATCTGGTGCTGCATGGAAATCCGGATCCGGTGGCGCAGATCCGGACACGGACGTCTGAACTGCTGGAGCGGAGCGGCCCGCTCCTGTGCCTGGGCGGGGACCATGCGGTCACCTACCCGGTGGTCCATGCCGTCTGTGAAAAATATGCCTCCTTGAACATCCTGCACTTTGATGCCCATCCCGATCTGTACGATGAACTGCACAACGACCGGCTGTCCCACGCCTGCCCGTTCGCACGGATCATGGAAACAGGGCGGGTGCACCGCCTGGTTCAGGTGGGCATCCGGTGCATGACCGGTCACCAGAAACAGCAGGCCAAAAAATTCGGTGTAGAAGTTCATGAAATGAAGGACTGGCAGGGACCCCCCGCGTTCAGTTTTGACGGGCCCCTGTATATTTCCTTTGACATGGATGCCCTGGACCCGGCCTTTGCCCCGGGGGTGTCCCACTGGGAACCCGGCGGACTTTCATTGAGAGATGTTCTTCAGGTCCTCCGGCAGATCACGGCAGAATCGATCGTGAGTGCGGACCTGGTGGAATTCAACCCCCGGCGTGACCCATCCGGACGTACCGCCATGGTGGCTGCTAAAATCATGAAGGAAATGATGGGACTAATGCTTTCCTGACACTGGTCCTGTTATCCATTCATTCTTTGTGGTCTTACTTCTCAGTAATCGTTTTTTGCAAATCAATCGGAACGCTGCTGCAGAATATTCACCCCTCTCTCAGTCAGACAATCCATCGACAAAGCTTAGAGGAAGTGCGAACAATATTCCTTTGCCCGGTTCAGTAAGGTCTCCGCAGAGAGATTTTACTGTGCCGATTGCTTTATCAAGGGTCTCTTTGTCACGAACCACAGTAAAAATCATTTTATTGGATGGTTCCATTTTTCTCAGTGTCTTTTTAATCCCTTCGATGCCCGGAGTCGCTGCACCGATCTGCATCAGAACCCGCCCCATACCCGTGCTGTTAATAACTGTAGATCCCTTTATCTTCAATCGGGCGAACTCTTCGAGAATGGCGGGGAGGTGTTCTGTCTGCTCCAATACATTAACAAGTAAATACATGATGATACATTCCTTTCGACTTTATCAGATGTCCACGGAACTGATGGTTATGCATTTATTTTTGAAATTTGATTGTAAGTGCTGTAAAAACGCCCCACACCCAGTTGAAAAACAAAACAAATGCCGGCGTATATAAGCCCAGTTCAATCCCTGCTATTCCTTTGTTTGCTTTATAAGGAAAAACAACGAATAACTGGACTATCGTAGGCAACAGGCTCAGAAATGTGCCTTTCAAAAACAGGTTTGATTTAAATATTGGAAGAATAAAAGTGAGGCCCCAGAGACCGCCCCATACAATACGGGGATAAAGCCAGTCCGGAGTTAATGAAGGGGCAATGGCAACACCCAATGACGAAGTAATACCCAAGTCACCAAAAATCCAGACTGTAAGGCTGTTTGCCAAACCACCCAGACAACCGGCTGCAAAGAAGACCAATATGTTTTTCATATTAAACTCCGATCAAAATTGTAAGGTTAGTGTCACCATCAACCGCGCTGCTTACCCTGCCCTACCATGGATTTTAAAAAAACTCAACAATCAGATCACTGTATGCCGGGAGTGCTGTGGTCTGTGCCTGGGCTGTGTCTGGATATTTGGCAATCAGACCATGATCCTGTTTTATTTAAGGCCCGCGTGTGGTATGTAAACACCTGCAAGGGATCAACAGTGAAAAGAAACGGAAGTCACACCGGCAAACACATATGGGATTATATCACCGCTTCATTCTGCCCAGACTGATGCACCGGGTCTGCTCCCACAATGACATCACCGGCCAGCGGAAAAAAATTATTCCCCTGGCCCGGGGAAGGGTTCTGGAAATCGGCGTGGGGTCAGGTCTCAACCTGCCGTTCTATAATCTGCGGTCAGTGAAATGCCTGTGGGGCATGGATCCCAGTCGAACCTTGATGGACATGATTCCGAATCCCCTGGCCCGACAGGCGTTTCCCGTTCACCTGATGGCAGGCTCCGGCGAACAGATTCCCCTGGACACCCACAGTGCCGACACCATTGTCGTGACCTACACCCTGTGTTCCATACCGGACATCTCAGGTGCCCTGGCTGAAATGCGGCGGGTATTGAAACCCTCGGGCAGGCTGCTTTTCTGCGAACACGGCCGGGCCCCGGATATCGGCATCACCCGGTGGCAGGACCGCCTGACCCCGTTATGGAAGCCGGTCTCGGGCGGGTGTCACCTGAACCGGCCCATCGACGCCCTGATCGAGAACAGCGGATTCTCCATCCGGCAGCTGGATACAGGGTATGTCAGCCCCATCCGGATAACCGGGTTCCAATACCGGGGGACCGCAGTGACCCGCTGACACTGAGACTGAAGGAGTCTGGCCATGCATTCATATATTCCAGGCTATATCAGAGCCGGTCAGGCCGGCCGGCTGAAGCAGGTCATTCAACAGGCCCTGGACATGCTCTCCCCCTGCACCCTGTGCCCCCGTCAATGCCGGGTGGACCGCACCCATGGGGAAACCGGGTACTGCGGTGCCGGTAGTCAGGCAAAGGTGGCCGACTTTGCGCCCCATTTCGGAGAAGAGCCTCCCCTGGTGGGGGTCCATGGCTCCGGCACGATTTTCTTTTCCCACTGCAGTCTCAGGTGCGTGTTCTGCCAGAATCATGACATCAGTATCCAGGGAGACGGCCGCACCGTGTTTCCGAATCAGCTGGCCGCCATGATGATCCGCCTCCAGGAACAGGGCTGCCACAATATCAATTTCGTCACCCCCACCCACGTGGTGCCCCGGATTCTCCAGGCCCTGGACATTGCCGTGGATCTCGGGCTGCACATTCCGCTGGTCTACAACAGTTCCGGGTATGACTCCCCGGACACCCTGGCACTGCTGGACGGTATCATCGATATCTATATGCCTGACTTCAAATTCCGGGACAATAAAACCGCCGGTCGGTTCTGCAACGCCACGGATTACCCGGAGACCGCACAGGCCGCCATCCGGGACATGCATGCCCAGGTGGGCGATCTGGAAATCGGCACCGCCGGTATCGCCTGCTCCGGACTTCTGGTGCGGCACCTGGTGATGCCCGGACACCTGGAAGACACCCGTCGAATTCTTGAATTCCTTAAAACAAAAGTATCTCCCGGCACCCATGTCAATCTCATGTCCCAATACCGGCCCATGGGAGAAGCCGTTCGATTTTCCGATCTGTGCCATCCTCTGTCTGCTGCGGAGTTCAGACAGGCCCTGGAAATGGTAAAGGCTTCCGGCCTGACCCTGGTCCGATAGAGATCGTCCGTTCTTCAGCCGCATGGCCGGCTTTACAGGGTCATTGATTCCGGCCCCTTGTATTCAATGCCCCGGCATGTTATGATGTGCAAAATATGTATCTGAATATGTAGATATGTTAAATAACAAATAAGTAATCCGCCGGCATCCGCGCCGGTGGATGTTTAATGAACCTGAAACAAGGAGACCCATGCAAGCACCTAAAAGACATCGTATTCAATTCCCCCAGACGTCTGCACAGAACCTGGCCCAGGATGAAGCCTATTTTTATCTGATTTCACCGGATAAAGAGAAAAAAAAGATCCGGTTTCATGATTATGACCAGATCTACAATATTCCCGGGTTGTATGAACAGATTTTTTATGACCGTCTCAAATGCAGTTCCCCCGCAAAGGTGGCACAGATTCTCAAATCCGCCATCAATCAGACCAATGAGCACTTCAGTGAACTCCGGGTCCTGGATCTGGGCGCCGGAAACGGGTTGATGGGAGATGCCTTTAAACAATTCGGGGTTTCCCGGCTCATCGGTGTTGACATCATTCCGGAAGCCAAAACCGCCACCGAACGGGACCGGCCACATTTATACGATGCCTATTATGTCAGCAATTTCTGTAATTTGACAGATGATGAAAAAGAAGAATACCTTTCCTGGTCCCTGAACTGCCTGACCGTTGTAGCAGCTTTGGGATTCGGGGACATCCCGACCAAAGCGTTCATTGAGGCGTTCAACATAATTCAATCCCCGGGATGGGTGGGATTCAACATCAAGGAAACCTTTCTGAATGAAAGTGATGATGCCGGATTTTCTCGAATGATCCGGGAACTGATTTTCTCCAACCACATGGATATCTATCACCTGGAGCGATACCGGCACCGGCTGTCCATCGAAGGGGAACCATTATATTATTATGCCATCGGTGCAAGAAAAACAGCAGATATTCCCGAATCAATGATCGCCAGATTTGCCGAATAACACATAACACAAACAGCTACCCGGACGGTTCCGGGTAGCTGTCCTGTTCCTGCTGAAATTTCAGGAACCAGGGTAGACACACCCCGGCCAGAATCAACAGCCCGGTCACCACAAACCCTTGGGAAAAATAACCGTTCTCACCCAGGAGACCGATCAGACCGGGTATCACCCCACCGCCCATCAGAAAGGCGGCCGGAATCGTAAAGGATACGGCAACGTTGCGGGTCTGGCTGGAGCTGATATGGGACAATGCGGCAAAAGCCGGTGGAAAAAAACAGACTGCCAGCACCGGCTGACAGAAAATGGCGGCCAGCAGGAGCGGGCCGGAAAAGATACCGATCGAAACCACCAGAATGCCACTCATCATCAACACTGAGGTAATTACAGGCTTCAAGCCCAGCCGGTCCGAGACCCATCCGATCACCAGAGGCATGGGAAGGGTAGCGATCCGGGACAGCGTCAGGAGCGTATTGGCCTCGGTCTGTGCGATGCCGTGTTCGCTTACCAGAAACAGCGGCAGCATGGAATAAACGCCCAGGGTGCCGGAAACCCCCAGACTGAACAGCAGCATCATCCACCAGAACGATGGAATGGCCGCCAGGGGATAAAACGATTTGAGCCTGGGCGCTTCACCGGCAAAATCCCGGATAGAGGAAAACCGGGAAAACGACCACCCCAGCAGAATGGAAACCCCGCCCAGCACGAAAAGCACATGCCGCCACGACATCCATAAAAGCAGGAATTCACAGATCACCGGGGTCAACAGAAAACTCAAGTTCGGCGCCACTTCATGAACGCCCATGGCCTTGCCCCAGTTCTTACGGGCGATGGTTGCCGTCAGCACGGCAATTCCCGATGACAGATACAGTCCGGACCCCATTCCCGCCAGAAATATTCCCAGCCGCATGGCAGACAGACTGTGACTGAACCCGGTAAAAATAAACACGATACCGGTTCCCACAGCAGACAGGACAATGGTATTCCGGTGCCGGAGGCGGGCAGAGACAAATCCTGAAAAAAACAGGGCAATGCAGTATCCGGAAGCAGAAAAAAGAAAAAAAGATCCTGCCTGATCCCGGGTCAGCCCCATATCAGTCAGAATGGTCGGCATCAGGGGGGCCATGCTGATCCGAATGGTGAAATTCATGAAAAAAATGGCAGCCAGAAAAAACAGCGGCAGATACGCGGAATAGTCGCTATGGGGATCCAGTTGATGTTTCATTCAATGAAATTATCACGCCTTTTTTCCATTGGTCAACACCTTGTTTGGCACTTCACGAAATCCTTGCGATTTCCTGAAAATGCGTCGGTTTTGCACTGGTACATCCCTTAAAAAAAAGGTAGAATCGCTTCAGACAGCAAACCGATCGTCGGAACAATGTTTTCAAAGAACGGTCCAATACGGACAGGAGGCAGCGCAACCATGGCTACCGGTGAATCCATCATCCGTCACGATGCCGTTGCAAAGGTCACCGGCCGGGCGGAATATACTCAGGATCTTTATAAATCCCGCATGCTGGTGGCAAAATATCTCAGAAGTACGATTGCCCACGGTCGGGTCACGGATATCGATGTTTCCGCGGCCCGGTCCCTTCCCGGTGTGGCGGCTGTTTTCACGTTCAAGGATGTCCCCCGGCAACCGTTTGCCACGGCAGGTCATCCCATGTCATTGGATTCCTCCCACCGGGATGTGGCGGACCGGCGGCTGCTGACCGGAGATATCCGGTTCATGGGTGATGAAATTGCGGTGGTGGTGGCTGAAGACGAACTGATTGCCGGGAACGCGCTGAAACAGATCCGGGTCACCTGCACACCTTTTCCGGTATTGATTCATCCTGTCGATATTCTTGATCCAAACGCCCGACAGATCCATGAGGGGTCAGCCAACAGGGTGGGAGAACACGGGTGGCGGTTCGGTGCGGATATCGAATCTGCCATGGATCACGCCGATCATGTGGTGGAAGATTCGTTTGAAACCGCCATGGTCCAGCACTGTCACCTGGAAAACCATGTCGTGTTTGCCTATATGGACGACCTGGACCGGATTGTCATTGTCACGTCCACCCAGATTCCCCATATTGTCCGTCGTATCGTCGGCGAAGCCCTTGATTTCCCCTTGAGCCGGATCAAAGTGATCAAGCCTTATATCGGTGGCGGATTCGGAAACAAACAGGATGTCATTTTCGAACCCATGGCTGCATTTCTGACCCTGCATTTGAACGGCCGGCCCGTGGCCATTCATATGACCCGGGAAGAAGAGATGATCGGCACCCGGGTCCGGCATCCCTTCCACATCAGGGTCAAAACCGGGGTGATGAAGGACGGCACCCTCGCAGCCCGTGACGTGGATGCCATTGCCGTCACGGGTGCCTACGCCTCCCATGGCCACAGTGTGGCCGCAGCCGGAGGCGGGAAAATAGGTTGCCTGTACCCGCACACCCCCACCCGGTATCATGCACAAACTCTATACGCCAATCTCCCGGCAGCCGGTGCCATGCGTGCCTATGGATCTCCCCAGATCATGTACGCCCTGGAATGCGCCACAGAAGACGCGGCCCGGGCCATCACCATGGATTCCGTTGAATTCCGGCTGAAAAACATCGTTCGCCAGGGAGATATCGACCCCCTGTCCCAAAAAACGATTCACACCTGCGGGCTGGCAGAATGCCTGATTCGCGGCAGGGACATGATCGGCTGGCAATCAAAGAAAAAAAAGTATGCCGCATATAAAACTGGGCCTGTCCGACGGGGACTCGGAGTCGCCTGCTTCAGTTATGCCTCCGGTACCTATCCGGTGTGCGTGGAAATCGCCAGTGTCCGGTTGTCCCTTAATCAGGACGGCACGGTTCATATCATGGCAGGGGCCACGGAAATCGGCCAGGGATCGGACACGGTGATCGCTCAGATGGCGGCCCACACCCTGGGGATCTCCCATGAACATGTCCGGGTGATTCAGGCCCAGGACACGGATGTCACCCCGTTTGACACCGGGGCGTACGCTTCGCGTCAGGCATATGTGAGCAGCAACGCGGTGTTCAGGGCATCTGTCCGGCTCAAAGAACACATCCTGAACCATGCCGCCCGGATGACGGGAATGCATTCAGATCTTCTGGACATCGAGGCCGATCATATCGTTGCCTCGGATACCCGAACCCCGGTACTGGACCTGAAAACCCTGGCACTTGACACCTGTTACCATAAAACCCGGGGCGGACAGCTGACCGCGGAAATCTCCCACAAGACCACGACCAGTGCGCCGGTATTTGGATGCACCTTTGCCGATATCGAGGTGGACATCCCCCTGTGTAAAATCACACTCCGCCAAATCGTCAATGTCCATGATTCCGGGATAATTCTGAACCCGGTCCAGGCACGGGGACAGGTCCACGGAGGTGTGGCCATGGGCATTGGTGCGACCCTGTCCGAAGAATTTCTCATCGATTCCGGCACGGGGCGTGTCTTCAACGGCAATCTGCTGGATTACAAATTTCCGACATTCATGGATACGCCCCCTGTCGATGCCGATTTCATCGAAACCCGGGAACCGTCTTCAGGCTATGGCAACAAGGCCCTGGGCGAACCGCCCGTCATCTCCCCTCCTCCGGCCATCCGGAATGCCCTGCTCGATGCCACAGGCGTTCCTGTCAACCGATTGCCCATCACCCCTGAAGTGCTGTTCAAGGCGTTCACCACACACGGCCTCATACGCCCCGGGAGAACGGGTCATGTTTGATATTCAGTCTTATATGAAAGCAGGCTCTGTGGATGAAGCCGTGGCCCTGCTGGCAGCGCATCCCAATGCCCGGCTGGTGGCAGGCGGCACCGATGTATTGATCCGGCTCAGACATGGCAGCCGCGACTTCACCCGGCTGGTGGATATTCATGGCCTTGCCGAGCTGCGATTCATTTCTCTTGATCCGCTGCAAAATATCCGGATCGGATCCGGCACGGTGTTTACCGATCTGGCCCAATCGGATCTCATCCTCCGGCATCTGCCTGTTCTTGCGGATGCCGCCGGGAGCGTGGGCGGCCCCCAGATCCGGAATATGGCCACCATCGGGGGAAATATCTGCAACGGTGCGCCCAGTGCCGACAGCGCCCCGGCCTTGTTTGCCCTGAATGCCCTTCTGGAGTTGAAAAGCAACCGGGGCTTCCGGCAGGTCCCGGTCGCCGATTTTTATCTGGGACCGTCCGTCGTTGACCTGAAGCCCGGAGAAGTGCTGGTCTCGATCATCATTCCCCGGGAAGCCTACCAGGGATATGCCGGCCATTATTACAAATATGCCATGCGAAAAGCCATGGATATCGCCACCATCGGGTGCGCCGTCAGCCTGAAAACATCCGGCAACCGCCTTGCAGATTATCGAATTGCCTATGGGGTGGCAGGGCCGACGCCCTTGCGGTGTCCTTCAGCGGAAAAGACAGCCGTCAACCAGATGATTTCCGACACGCTGGTGTCAAAAATTGCAGCAGCAGTGGAAGATGATGTGTCCCCCAGGACATCCTGGCGGGCCACCCGGGAATTCCGGCTTCATATCATTTCTGAACTGGCCCGAAAAGTGACCCGTACCGCCCTCGACCGGGTCAGAAAGGAGTGACAGATGTCAGGATTGCAGCTCAAGGAAATTGAATTATACGTCAATGGCACCCCCTGCAAACGGGTCGTAGATGTCCGCAAAACCCTTCTGGAGCTGTTGCGGGAAGATCTGGGACTGACCGGAACCAAATACGGATGCGGTGCCGGAGAATGCGGGGCGTGTTCCGTGCTGGTGGACGATGTGCTGGTGGATGCCTGCATTTACCTGGCTGTGTGGGCTCATGGCAAGAAGATCCGGACTATTGAAGGAGAGGCCAAAAAAGGCCGCCTGTCCCCGGTGCAACAGGCCTATGTCACGGAAGGGGCCATACAATGCGGCTTCTGCACCCCCGGTTTTGTGATGGCCACCACGGCATTTGTCCAGCAACATGCCGGTCAAACCGTGACCGATGACACCATCCGAAAAGCCCATGCAGGCAATCTATGCCGGTGCACGGGATATCAGCACATTTTACGCGCGGTTAAGAAAAGCATGCAGTTTCCGGATGAGTGAACCCCGGGCACGTGTCTCACTTCTATTGTCACAGATATCAGTGTCCGGGACTAAACGCGCGCTGCCAGCCAATCTTCCACGTCTTTGAACATTATTGAACATTCAGGCTCATTGTGAATCTCATGATACAGCCCTTCATAGACTTTAAGGGTCTTATCAGTGGAACCGGCTTTTTTGTATAGCATCTGTGCCCCCTGCGGATCGACAATTTTGTCTTTGCTGCCCTGAACAATAATGAGGGGCAGGGTTATTTTTTCCGCCTGAGCACTGACACGCATCATGGCTTTCAGTATTTCCGCTGCCAAGCGTGCAGGTGTCCTGCCGTGAAAAATCAGCGGATCGTTCATATAGGCTTCCACCACGCCTGGATCGCGTGAAATTGCGCTTGCATCCAGCTCTATCACGCCAGTTTCAGGGGCGATTCGGGAAAAGATCTTTCCCAGGGTGATTGTAAACTGTGAAATGCTGTCACTGACTTTGATAGCGGGTGCCGACAGGATAGCTCCCTTGAAATCTGCCTGGTGGTCAATCAGATAAGAACACGTGATCAACCCACCCATGCTGTGTCCAAAGATGAAAACAGGTTTTCCCGGGTGCCGGCCCTTGACCATCTGGTAATACCGCGTCAGAGGTTCAGTGTAATCGGCAAACCGTTCGATGACTTCGCGCTCCCCGTCAGACTTGCCATGGCCGAGGTGATCCAGCCCGTAAATGGCATAACCCAGCGGCACAAAGTGGTTTACATGGTTCGTGAACCGTCCGCAGTATTCACCCAGCCCATGGACAAGAAGCAGAATGGCCTTTACGTTTCCATCCGGAAGCCAGGCCTGATAATAAATATTGGCGTTGCCCACACCCTTGAAATGGCCATCAATATGTTTCATGGTCGATGGTCCTTCAGTCATTATTTTTGGACGACCTGAACCCTTTTATAAACCGTTTCGTGGCGCTCATTGAAAACGTCGCCGGCTGTCTCAAATGATATGATTCCCCCCCCATCTTTTTTCACAGACTGATCCGGACAGTCAGTAAGGGTTGTCTCCACCTGACTTGATGCCATACTATCAATGCCGGGGATTGTCAATCAGGTAAAACCCCTATAAATGACAATGAGGCTTTGCATCACCGGCCTTGTCTAAACCGTTTCCTCCATGATTCCTAACCATCCCGGCACCCCGGGATTTGTTCTTGACAGGCAGCAAGACATACGGATTCTGGTATCGGCACGTTGAAAGTGTTTTTTGTCTTGACTTGAGCTGACCCCCCCTGATACAAGCACACTATGTTGTGCTTGTATCAGGGGGGGCAGCCGTTAATCAAACTGGGGTATAATCGCAACCAAATAAGGCGGGGGAACGATGAAAATGAATTCAATAAACGTGAGTATTGTATTAAATAGTGGTGATCGATTAACCGGTGAGGTCAATATTCTCGAATTCAAAAGATTTTCTGATTTTATTGAGCAGAACAGCGCAAAACATATAAAATTATTTAACACAAAATTAGATGATGCGTTATATGAATCAGCCGGAGCTTTTCTTTTGATTCCAAAAACAAATATTCGTTATTATATCCCGCTTGAAGAAACTAAAACAGAATAAACTGTATTAATTCATGATCTCTCGCTACTTTCAGAAATGAAATAACAAATACTTTCCAAAATCATCATAATGGTCATTGGATAAGAATTCACACCCAATATGGTTACCAAACTTTCTCCTGACTACGATTTCTTTTAGAACTTGAGATCTGCGCGGGTTATCCAGTACAAATTTAACAGAAAGGCGCTCACCTTCCATGATATTCAGAGGTCTTTCTGTCATAATCCGCATACCCAATTTGGAAATGTCTACTATTTTTACCGGGTACTGATGTGATTGTTGAATCAAAACCCCTTTCAGATTAAGTTGTTTGCGGATATGCTGCCGCCTTTCGATCGATATTGGAAAAACATGCTTGCATTTACAGGTAACCTTAAAGTTTAAGGCTTTATCCATTTTTATATATTTTGCAATATTTATCTGCCTCTTCTCGCCGCATTTGGGGCATTCTATCTCGATCGTATCATTGTTTGTGTAAAATATTTTTTGAACCATGCTATCAGTCATATCCGTTATAAATTTTTAATTCATCTAATTCAGAACCTGCTGGACCTTTGTATTCAGATGATGCTGACTGATCTGGTTCCGAAGTTTACCTGAGCTTTTAAAAGTAACAACTCTTCGTTTATCAAGTGTCATGGTTTCTCCGGTAGCCGGGTTCCTGCCTTTCCTTGGGGCCTTATTGTTGACCTGGAATTTTCCGAAACCGGATATCATTACATCTTCACCGGATGCCAGTGTCGATTTCATGGTTTCCAGAAGGGTTTCTATTATGGATTTGGATTCGGTTGGTTGAATTTCTAACCGTTCTGAAATTTTTTCGACGAGTTTGGATTTGGTTATGGACACTTTTAGCAGACTCCTCATTGCTGGATAAAAAATCGACATTGATCACATCACACCTTGTGGATCACATTGGTGACAACGCCCCAGATTTCAAAGGACATATCGGGTTTGATTTCAATCGGTGCGAACCGGTCATTTTCCGGTTCAAGAGATGGTTTGCCGGATCTGATTCTCAGACGTTTAACTGTCAGTTCCCCATCTACCACGGCAATGACAATTTTTTTGTCCACCGCTTCAAGGGATCGATCAACGATCAGGATGTCTCCTGGAAAGATACCAGCCTTGATCATTGATTCACCGCTGACACGGACAAAGAAAGTGGCGGCCGGGTGTTTGATCAGGTGTTCATTCAGGTCCAGGCTTCCTTCGATATAATCATCTGCCGGGGATGGAAATCCGGCTTCAATGGATGTCATATAGAGTGGCAGACTGATTTCTGTTGTCTGGTCCGGGACGTATATTTTATTCATAATCTAATTCACTTATCCCTTCCCGATAGCAATAGCACTGTGTGGGTTCCTCCAAAATGACCAATCATATCTGTCGGATAAGCCGCCACAACGTTTCATTTTCCACCCAGGAAGGCCAAAATAAGCCATCGAAATGTCCTGTGTTATCTCAATTCTCCGGCAAAAGGCTTTCCCGACGTGGATTATTGCCTTACTATCTATGGGACACAATGTCAATATAGGTAAAACCACCTAAAATACATACGGAAAAATCCTTACTGGTTAGAGAAATCTACTATGCATAACATTCAGAATGACCGTCCAACCAGTGTGCCTGGGAATCGGCAGCCAACAAAAATCATTCAGCAAATCAAGAATTCCTGCCGGCCGATCCACAGTCCGATTCAAACCCCGGGAGAATATAACGACTTAGTTAGAAGAAGCACCGTGCAGAACCAGATCGATCATAACTTCTGAAATAATCTGGTGCAACTTTAGAATTATGCGACGGAGATGCAAAAATCTGAAAGATGAACTAAGAATGGTGAGTTTTATATTAACGGTGGACAAACAAAAATGGTGGACAATAGCTAGACAAATTAAAAAAGGTTTTCAGCTGTAAGAAGCGAAAACCCTTAATATAGGTGGCGCGCCTGACAGGATTCGAACCTGTGGCCTACGGATTAGAAGTCCGTTGCTCTATCCAGCTGAGCTACAGGCGCAACAATCGCTTCATTTAACAGAAAGTCCCTGAAAAGTCCAGTGAAAAATAAAAGACAATCCCTGCAATTCCAGATTAATGAATTTATCGCTTTAATACCATCATCGATGATGGTATAATTAATTTTTTTATGATTTGCAAGACTTATAGGTTCACTGAATGACAAACACATCTGATCAGAATCAAGGCACTGCTGACAAAAAACGGTTGAGCAAGAAAGATTTTCTTCTTCCGGCACCCAAATCCAGAAATGCCAGTACCAAGGCCCTGGTCAAATCCGACCCCATTCAAAGTTACCTGAATGAAATCAACCGGTACCGGCTGCTGACAAGGGAAGAAGAGATCGAGCTGGGCAAGCGTATCCAGGAAGAAGGGGATCAGGAAGCCGCATATATCATGACCACATCCAACCTGCGGCTGGTGGTGAAGATCGCCCTGGAATTCCAGCGGATATGGATGCAGAATCTACTGGACCTGATCCAGGAAGGAAACATCGGACTGGTCCAGGCGGTCAAAAAGTTCGACCCGTATAAAAATGTGAAATTTTCCTATTATGCCTCCTTCTGGATCAAGGCCTATATTCTCAAGTTTATCATGGACAACTGGCGGATGGTGAAAATCGGCACCACCCAGGGACAGCGCAAACTGTTTTTCCGATTAAAAAAAGAAAAACAGCTGCTGATCGAACAGGGATTCGATCCCAAACCCAAACTGCTTTCCGAGCGTCTGGGCGTGTCTGAAAAAGAGGTGGTGGACATGGACCAGCGCCTGGCCAACTGGGATCTGTCCCTGGACGAACCCCTGAAAAACGATTCCAACACCGAACGGATCGAATTCATCAACACGGAATCAGATTCATCTGAGGACCAGATGGCCAAAAAGGAAATTGAAGACATCCTTCACACCAAGATCAAAAAATTCAAACGTACCCTCAATGACCGGGAACTGGAAATTTTTGAACGGCGTATTTTTTCTGATTCTCCGCTGACCCTTCAGGAAATCGGGGAAACCTACAACATTTCCAGGGAAAGGGTCCGTCAGATTGAAAATAATATTCTAAAAAAAATGAAGGCTTTTTTCAAAAAAGACATGCCCGATTTCGACATGTACGACCATACCCAATAACCAACCTCTACAGGGTGATCTATTTCATGACCAAGGCAACGATTCATGTACTCTTTATTTTGATGATCCTTCTGGGTTTATCCGGATGCAGCCCGATTCAGCACGCCCCTGTGAACCCGGAAACCCCTGAAACCCTTCCGGCCCAGTTGGTTCCGGACCTGCCATCGCCGGACCCTTCAGTGTCTGATGACACAGTTCCTCCCGGCCCCTGGGTCCAGGATCCCGGAATGTCGGCCCGGTATCATTATCTCACGTTTTTGATACTGCATCGGGAAAACCGGTTGGATGACGCGCTGGCAGCCCTTGAGAAAGCCATTGATCTGGACCCCGACGCCTCGTATCTGAAACGGGACCGAATCCGGACATATTTAGGTATGGGAAATGACGACACCGCACTGTCTCTGGCTGAGTCCCTGGTGAAACAGGATCCAGATAATGTGGAAAACCTGCTCATGCTGGTCCGCCTGAGAAAAGAGGATATTCGTGAACCGGAAATGTATCCGCTGTTGGAACGGATTCTGGAACTGGACCCGAAAAACAGGGAAACTTACCTGAGGCTGGGCAAAATTTATATGGACAACCAGCAGATTCCGGAAGCCCTGGAACTGTTCACCCGAATGGCAGCCCAGCTGCCCGATTATTATGTGGCTCATTTTTACCTGGGTGAAGCCCATTTTCTTTCAGGGAATTACAAAGCCGCGGAACAGGCCTTTTTAAAAACCATCGACCTGGAACCGGAACTGATCGAACCCCGACTCCGGCTGGTGGATATGCTTCGGGATCCGGAAAACCCGGCCGGCGAGTCCGATCCGGACAAACTGCTTGAGCTTTATGAGCAGATCCTTGCCATTGAACCGGAAAATGACCGGGCATTGCTGGAAACCGCACTGCTGTATCATAAAACCGGACAAACCGATCTGGCGGCGCAACAGTTAGAGGAACTGGGAAAACAGGCCCGGCACAACACCCGACTGCTCATGACCGCAGTGGATCTTTATCTGTCGCAGAAACGGTATGCGGATGCCGTGATTGTATTTTCAGGGATGTATCCGGCAGATCCGGACGACGACAACTTCAACTTTTTTCTGGGCATGGCATATGAATCCAGCCAGAAGCCTGAAAAGGCCATCGAACATTACCTCAAGGTTTCCCCGGCCCACCCCCAGTACAAAAAAACCCTTCTGACCATTGGATTTCTATATCGGGAGATCGGTCAGACAGACAAAGCGGTCGCCTTTCTGGAACACCATCATCAACAGTCCCCTGAAGATATCGACATTCTCACCTATCTGGCCGCGTTCTATGAAAAAGAAAATCAGCTGGGAAAGGCCATGCGCCTGCTTTCCAAAGGCCTGAAAAATGCGCCGGAAAACACATCTCTGCTGTTCCGGCTGGGAGCGGTCCAGGACAAAGCCGGTCGCAAGGATGAAAGTATCGCCACCATGAAAGAAGTGATCCGCCTGGATCCGGAAGATGCCTCGGCACTCAATTATCTGGGCTATACCTATGCGGATCTGGGAATTCATCTGGACCAGGCCGAAACACTCATTCGAAGGGCCCTGGAAATCAAACCCGATGACGGTTATATCATTGACAGCATGGGATGGGTCTATTACCAGCAGGGAAAATATGACAAGGCCGTGGATTACCTGGAACGGGCTGCCGAGCTGACCAATGATGAGGCCATCATTTCAGCGCACCTGGCTGACGCCTATGTCAAAACCGGACAGACCATCAAAGCGCTGCAAGCCTATCACAAAGCGTTGCTCCATGCCGAAGAATCAGATACCGATCTCATTTCCCGGGTGACTGGAAAAATAAAATTTCTCGAACAACAGGTCCAGAACCCCCAAGCAGACCACGCTGTCGAACCCCTCCCATGAAATCTCTGCCCGCCTTTTTGTTCATCTGCCTGATGTCCTTGGCCTGCCTGGCCGGGTGCGGTATTCCACGGCCCCAGACCGACCCTGCCCTGGATGCAGCTGCCCTGGCTTTGGCCGAAGGTGTGAGGGATCTGAACCGGGATATCGTAACCAGTAAAGGCCTTGCACATCTGCGTCTGGAAACAACCAGCGGTATCCAGACGTTTCAGATGGCCTGGGCCGCCCAGGCCCCGGACCGGCTCCGTCTCACATTCACCGCCCTGGCCAGTCCCATTGAAACCATTGTCGCAGACGGCAGTCAGGTGATCCTTGTTTCTCATACCGGCCGTCACAGACCACATACCACGACATCCAGTGATCCAGACCTGGAACCCTATACCGGCGTTCCGTTGAAACTGTCCGACCTGACCCGCCTGCTTCTCGGACAGATTCCGGTCCAGCGGTTCAGCAATGCCTGGTTTACCTCTGAAGACGCTACAAGGGTTCAACTCCACAGACGATTTGCCTCAGAGTTTCAGGAACTTATTCTGGCACCAAACCAGCCGATCGAGACGCTTCTCCTGAAAAACAGAGATGATGGGATTCGGTACGAGATCCGCTATCATGCGTTTAACAGAATAGACAACCGGCAGATACCGGTAAATCTGACCATTGCCGACGGCAATGGTCAGCAGGCCCGGATTGCCATCAAACGATTCTGGGCCAATGTCCCGGTGAAAGAATCGGTTTTCCAGTTGACACCCTTTGGATCATGACAATAATAGATGTTGATTTCAACCGTATATCTCTTGCAAGGAGTACAGGATAAATGATTCACGACAGTGTAGACAAAGCCAAGAAACCCCAGGGGTGTTCCTCCCAGAACAATGAAATGGCACGGAAACAGCAGGAACAGCAGGCCATGATAAAAGACAACCTGGCCAAAATCAAACACAAGATTTTTGTTCTGTCAGGAAAGGGCGGTGTCGGGAAAAGCAGTGTATCCGCCAACCTGGCTGCGGTATTGTCCAAAAAAGGATATAAAACCGGTCTCATGGATGTGGATGTCCATGGTCCTTCCATCGCCCAGATGCTGGGAATGACCGAACTGCTGGATATTACTCCGGATCAGCAGCGACTGGTTCCCAAGCAGGTGAATGAGAACCTCAAGGTTGTTTCGGTTCAGGCCCTGATGCAGGACAAGGATCAGGCCATCATCTGGCGGGGACCGGCCAAAGCCGGTATGATTCAGCAGTTCGTGGGCATGGTGGACTGGGGGGACCTGGATTTTCTGATTATTGACGCCCCGCCGGGTACCGGTGATGAGCCCCTGACCGTGGTACAGACCATTCCAGAGGCTCTGGGTGTCATCGTGACCACTCCCCAGGAAGTGGCGTTGGCCGATATCCGCAAATCGATCTCATTCTGCAAAACCGTGAAACTTAAAACATTGGGCATTGTGGAAAACATGTCCGGGTTCAACTGCCCCCACTGCAATGAACCCATTGATCTGTTCATGCATGGCGGGGGTGAAAAAACTGCCAGGGAACAGGGTCTGACTTTCCTGGGATCCATTCCGTTCGATATTGGAGTGGTCGTTTCCGGCGACCAGGGCGTACCCATCATGTTCCAGGACAAGGAAACCCCTTTCACAAAGGCTTTTTCAACGGTGGTGGACAACATCACCAAACAATTGTAATCCACCCCTTAACCACCCGGGACTGCCTTGAATGACCGCTTGAAAAAAACCAGGGATTTGCAGCCGCTTCTGAACCAAATCGAACAGAATGCCCTGCGGTCCCTGGCCTGTCCTTCCAGCTCCGCGGTTCGGAGGCATCCGGAAAAACGATCTCACAACGAATACCGCCAGGCTTTCAGCCAGGATGCCGACCGGATTCTCAATTCCCTGGCCTTTACCCGTTACATCGATAAAACCCAGGTGTTTTCCCTGATCCAAAACGATCATCTCACCCACCGGGTCCTGCATGTGCAGCTGCTGTCACGGGTGGCCCGGACCATCGGCCGGCACCTGGGTCTCAACCAGGATCTGATCGAGGCGGCAGCCCTGGGCCATGACATCGGCCACCCCCCGTTCGGTCATGATGGAGAACGGTTTCTCTCGCGGCTCACCCACGCACACCACGCCGGATATTTTCACCACAATGTCCAGAGCATTCAGTTTCTGGACAGCATCGAACGCAACGGCGCCGGATGGAATTTAAGCCTCCAGACCCTGGATGCCATTTTATGCCATGACGGGGAAACCCATGATCGCAAACTCTTCCCCCAGGGACCCCGCACGTTTAACGACCTGGATAACATGATCCAGACCTTTTGCCGGACCGAACAGATCGGATTTTCTCCCATGACACTGGAAGGATGCGTGGTTCGCATGGCAGACACCATCAGTTATATTGGCCGGGATCTGGAAGACGGCATCCGGCTGGGCCTGATCACCCGGGACCGGATCCCGGACACCTGCCGCAATATTCTTGGAACCACCAACGGCACCATTGTGTTCAACCTGGTGACCGACCTGATTGCCAACAGCCTGGATCAGCCGTTCATCGGATTTTCAGATGAGGTGGCCGATGCCCTGGAAACCCTTAAACGGTTCAATTACCAACATATCTATAAAAACCCTGCCATCAAGCAGCACCTGAAACCCATCGGCATCATTTATGACCATCTGTTTCAACAGTATCTCACGGATCTGGAAAAGGACAACCGATCCTCTTTCATTTTCACCCAATTTCTGGCCGGCATGTCCGACACATACCGGAACACCCATTCTTCAGCTCAGATCGTCCGGGATTTCATCTCCGGAATGACCGATTCCTATTTTATCCGCCAGGCACCGGAACAAATGCGGCCCCAGGCAGTGGATCATGTTTGAAAACCGGCGCATCTACCGGCAGCAGCATCACAAACAGGGCCTGACCGCCTTTGAAATAACGGTGCAGGAGACCAACCTGCATATCCAGGCCAACACCGACCTTTCCGGTCCGGCCATCCAGGCAGTGACCCGGTGCCGGGGGCAGATCCAGGCATATATCAGGCAACACCCTGTATTCAGAACCGCACTGCTGCCCATCGAGGTATCTGACACCGCCCCGCCCATCATCCGGGAGATGGCACTGGCCACAAGGGCCGCACAGGTCGGACCCATGGCCGCCGTTGCCGGGGCTGTGGCAGAATATACCGGCCGGTATCTGTTGTCATTTTCTCCGGAAGTGGTGGTGGAAAACGGCGGAGATATTTTTATCTATTCCCGGACCGGCACCCTGCTGACCATCTTTGCCGGCCGATCCCCTTTCAGCCTGACCACCGGCATACAGATCCCCCGGCAGTCCCATTGCTTTGGTATCTGCACCTCATCCGGGACATTCGGACATTCCCAAAGCTTTGGCAAAGCCGATGCTGTCATGGTCATGGCCCGGTCCTGCCTGCTGGCGGATGCCGCAGCCACGGGTCTTGCCAATCAGGTGACCACAGGGGATGATATTGCCCCTGCCCTGGAAACCGGCAAACAGATTTCCGGAGTTCAGGGCCTGGTCATTATCAAGGATACCCGGATCGGGCTGTGGGGCGATTTAAGACTGGTCAAACTCTGACATAAACACGGCACGCCTTTTCAGTCGGTTATCCATTCATTGCAATCCCGGGCGTGATCTGGTAAAAACACACTGACTGTCTTTTTAAACACCGCAGGTATCAGGGTACCACATATTATGGAACGATTATTGGTCATATGCGTTGCCGCAGGAATCGGGACCGCTTTCTATTACTGGTTTTCCTGGATGCTGAAAAAAAACCGCATGCAGGGCTATGTTCGAACCCATCAATGGCTGCTGCATCCCAATGCCATCTGTTACTGGAGGACCGGACTGGCCCTGGTCGGTTTCTTTCTGTACTTCTGGACAGAATATCAATCGGCCGCCATCATCATTTTCACCTTTGCCGCCATTATGGACGGGGTGGACGGTCTGGTGGCAAGAGGATGCAATCTGGTCTCCCGGCTGGGTGAATGGCTGGATCCTCTGTGTGACAAGCTGACGTACCTGCCGCCGCTTCTGGGATTTGCCTATGCCGGCATTATTTCGGTGAAACTGATGTGGATTCTGGTGGGCATTGAAATATTCGGCCAGTTTGCCGCCCGCAGGCTCCTGACCCTGATGAAGACATCCGTTGCTGCCAACAATTTCGGCAAAATCAAGGCCATTATCTGTTTCGGCCTGGTGATTTTCTGTGCCCTGTTGGATGCCAACCCCCATATCATCCACATGGGCAACCAGATTCTGCTGGCCTGTATCATTCTATCGGCTGCCTCCATTGTATTCAAATTTATTCCCAACCGGCTGTATGCGGACATCCTTTCCATGCTTAATTTCTCCTGCGGTCTGGCCAGCCTCGTATTGACCTATCACGAATTTTTCGGCCGGGCCGTCATCGTCATTATCATGGGACAGCTGTTCGACCTGTTTGACGGCCGGATGGCGGAAAAACACGGAGGGACCAAATACGGCCCTTACCTGGACGACATCGCGGATTTTGTCAGTTTCGGGGTGGCACCCGCCTATATGCTGCTGAAAATCGGCCATTCTTCATGGGCCTGGATGTTTGCACTCATCTACATCACCGGCGTGGCATTTCGACTCATCCGTTTTCTGTTTGTAGACAAAAAGCGCACCGACCTGCCCCCGGGAGTATTCAACGGCCTGCCCTGCCCGGCCGGCGCACTGCTGTTACTGGGTGCCATCCTGCTGGTGCCTGCCCAGTATGTGTGGCCGGTGGTAGTGCTGACTACCGGCCTCATGGTGAGCACCCTCCGGTTTGCCCATCTGGGACGTCTGATCCTGAAACAGGTTCCCAAACCAATGTTTTACACCATCAGCGCGGCCATCATCGTGATCATCGCTTTTGTGCTGAAAACCCGGAACGGGGAAGTGTTCGGAGGCGTCATTCTGGGATCGGTTGTAATTTACATGGTGATCGGCAGGGTGTGTATCCAGAAAGTCCTGACATCGGAACCTACCACCAGGCACTGAAAAAAATCACAGCCAGGTACCTCAGACCCTTGCCGATGGCCACCAGGACGATAAACACCTTAAGCCGGACATTCATGATGCCTGCCACCAGGGTCAATGGGTCTCCCCCGATCGGCAGCCAGGCCATCAGCAGGGTCCAGATGCCATATCGCTGAAACCAGGCCTGGGCCCGGGCAATCTGGGCAGGGCTGAAATAAAACCAGACCCGATGCTGGAATCTGAGCAGATATCGCCCCATCCACCAGTTCACCACAGAACCCAGGGTATTACCGGTGGTGGCCACCCAAAACAGAAGATATGGATCATGGCCCTGGCGCAGCAGTGCGAACAGCATCACCTCGGAATAAAACGGCAGAATAGTGGCGGCCAGAAACGCGGACCCAAAGAGCAGCAGGACAGAAATCATCCCCACCCCTCCCGGACCAGCCATTTAAAAAGGGCGAACTGCGCCGGTACATAGAACAGATATTCCGGATGCCACTGGACCCCGATGATCTTCTGGCCGGTATTTGTCTCCACTGCCTGGATAATGCCGTCCAGATCCCGGCCCACCGTCTGAAGCCCTCTGCCGGGTTCCCGGATTGCCTGATGATGCAGGCTGTTGACCCGGATGTTCTGTTTCCCGCAGATACGTGCCAGGCGGGCGGCCGGTTCAATTTTGACCTGTTTGGTGGGCAGCAGTCCCGGCCGATTATAGGTCAGATGTCTCAAAGCCCGGATATCCTGATGCAGGTTGCCGCCCAGCACCACGTTGATGAGCTGGGCACCCCGGCAGATGCCCAGCAGAGGAATTTTGTGATGCAGGGCATACCGGATCCACCGTATTTCCAGCAGATCCCGGTCCGGATCATATACGACAGGACTGGTGAGATCCCCAGCATAATGTTCCGGTGAAATATCATTGCCTCCCCCGATAATCAACGCATCCAGGGTTTCATCTGCAGTGCCGTGCCGGGTACTGATACGCATGGGAGACGCCCCGGCCAGGTGCAGGGCCGTTCGGGTACACCACCAGGCCGGGGCCCAGCGGCGGGCGGAACCGGTTACGCCAACACGTGGTCGCAAAGCCATTGATCCATCCAGGTGGTCCATTCACTGCGGTTTACCCCGATCAGAGGCCGGTGCATGGATAAAAACCGCTCTTCCAGCACGTTCAGGTCATCCGGTCGCTGTGCCAGTTCCTCCACCACCCACCAGAGGTTCCACGGTCGGGCCAGAGACCAGCCCGGTTTGTCGATCTGACAATTGGGCAATCGATAGTGAAAGGCCGGCCGGGCCTTTATTTTTGGATCTGCGACCGCATTCTGAACCATGTCGGGATAAACACAGGACAACAACGGCAACAGATCCAGTGCCCTGTTCCGGCTGGCGTTGTGATCCAGATAGTCAGAGGCAATCTGTGTCAAATCCGGCGAGATCCTGGAAAACAGCACCTGCAGATAGGTTTCGGAATACAGGTCCACATACGGGCTGATACGCCGGGCCATGTCTACCTGATGGGCATCCACCAGCCACCACTGCAGCAATGAAAATGCCCGCAGATACCCAAACAGCACCTCTGCATCCATTGATGGCACTTCCGCGTTGATATGGACGCCATATGCGGCGATCATGGAATCTTTCGTGCCCCTGGCACCGGCCCGGCGCAGGGCGGATATCAATGGATCCAGCCGGTCCAGCTTGGATACGGCTATGGGCGGACACACCACCTCCATGGGTACCAGCCATATCGCTGCCTGGGTGAGCAGATCAATCCAGTCCCCGGTTTTATTCGATGCCTGCTGAGCCGCTTTTTTTTTAAGAAAATCCCAATCAAGTTCCACGGAGAATTCTCCTAAATCCTGGACTTCCACCACACAGGAAGCCACAGATTCACGGATCCGGGTGCCATTTAACACCGTTGTCACCACCTGGGCCGTCTGGTCAAGATCCAGACCGGTGAATTCCAGTTCAAATCCCACCTGGCGCGGGGCGCCCTGACTGGTTTGGGGTATGGACGGCAATTTGAATAATGACGCTTGTTTCATTCCATCACTTTATCACAGAGGGCAGAGATCTTAATCAACGCTTAATTTATAAGATAGGCCCTCCCGTTTTACCTTGTCAATCAAAACATAAAAGAAACTGCTTGTCCAGTTGCACATCCCGATGGTAAGATACGGGTTTGTAACCCAAAAAAACCAGGTGCCCCATGCATAGAATTACACCCATTGGGAAAATCCTTTCACCGTATCAGAATATTGAAGACATGCCGATTCAGCCCAAAGGCGCTGCCGGCACAAAAGGACAGGTACAGGTGGATGAGGAGATTCAGGCGGGTCTCAAAGACCTGGAAGGTTTCAGCCACATCTACCTGATCTATTCCTTTCACAAGGCGGCCCGCACGGAGCTGACCGTGGTTCCTTTCATGGATACCCACCCCCGGGGCGTGTATGCCACCCGCTCCCCGCTTCGGCCAAACCACATCGGAATATCCATTGTCCGTTTGGAAAAAATTGAGGGGAATTTGCTGCATGTCCTGGATATTGATGTGCTCAATGACACCCCGCTCCTGGACATCAAACCCTATATGGAAAAATTCGATTCCGTGGAAAACAGCACCTCCGGGTGGATGCAGGCCAGTGACCGGGAGGTCGCAGAAAAACGCTCGGACAGCCGATTCAAATAAATGGACAAACACCATCTGTACAAGGGCTTTTTGCTGGTGATTTTTGCAGCGGTCCTGTTCGGTACCACCGGAACATCCCAGGCCCTGGCGCCGGCAGGCATCTCCAGCACCGCCATTGGTTCGCTGCGCCTGATTATCGGCGGCCCGGCCCTGTTGCTGATGGCGCTGCTGTTCGCCAACATCCGTTTGTCCACGTTTCGTCCGCCCATCATTCCCACCATCGTTGCCGCCTCCGGTATCGTGATGTTTCAGCTGTGTTTTTTCGAAGCCGTGGCCAGAACCGGTGTGGCATTGGGCACCATTGTCGCCATCTGCATGGCACCGGTCATTTCCGGGCTGCTCAGTGCGGTGTTTCAAAAAGAGCGGTTGACACGGATCTGGCTGATCGCTTCTCTTCTCGCCATTTCCGGGTGTGTGCTGTTGTCTGTGGCCGGAAGCGAGGTGCAGGTGGACACCACCGGCATTTTTCTGGCGTTTGGTGCCGGCTTTGGATATGCGGTGTCGCTTGTGGGAAGCAAAACCGTGGTGGCGGAACATTCTCCGATTCTCGGAATTGCCGTCATTCTGTGTGTCGGCGCGGTGATGGTCCTTCCCCGGCTCCTGCTGTTCGAAGATCTTTCCCCGGTAATGACCTGGCATGGCATGGCAGTGGTGCTGTATCTCGGACTGGTGGCCACGGCCGCGGCCTATCTGTTGCTGGCCAAAGGCCTGTCTGTGGTGCCGGTTTCCATGACAGCCCTGCTGATGCTGGTGGAACCGTTGACCGGATGCCTGTTAGGGGTGCTGCTGCTGAATGAGGTGTTTACCCCGGTCACCGGGGCAGGGGCTTTGCTGATCTTTTCCGGCCTGATGGTGATTTCTCTTTTCAAGGAAAAACCCCCTCCGGTCGCTCCGCTGGTCACCCACCATAAAAAACCCTGGTTCAGAAACAGACGATAGGCCGGTCAAAGAACACCCCGGAGCCGGCCCGGGCCGGGTGCATTCCCCGGATAAACAGATACAGGACCCCGCCGAAATCCTTTTCCGGATCATAACTTTTGATGCGGCCTGCCAGATACCGGTGCAGTGCTTTGGTGTAAATGTGATACTGCAGCACATAATGGTGGGTTTCCATGGCCCGGATCATGGAAGAAGGATTATAATCAGCGTAGGTATCTCCCAGAAAATTGGATTTGTAATCCAAGAGATAGTATCTCCCCTGGTAACGCACCACCAGATCGATGAACCCTTTGATAAATCCTGCCAACCGGTTCGGGGTCCGTTCCTGGAGGGTTCCGGCATACGATTTCCATCGTACGGTTCCGGCGAACAGATCCCCGGGATGGAATCCATTGTCCCGGGTTCCGTCAAAAAAGAACTCCATTTCCGTCATCCGACGGGACATGGCAATATCTTTCAGGCAAAACGTGTGCTCTCCTGCTGACAGGGGCGCGGCCATCACATCCTGGATGGCCGCGGCAACGGGTTCGGTATAGCGGTCCCGGGAAAATCCGAACCGATGCAGATATTCAGACACACAGGCGGTCACGGCACCGGTATCCCATTGAAAATCCATGTGTTCCAGAACGGCATGGAAAAAATCCCCGGCACCGGCCCCTTTGGGAAATGCCTGAAGCCGGATCCCGGCACTGTCTTTGTCCGGATCATTCAGAGCTGTCTCTTTGTTCACATCTGCTGTGCCGTCATCGGCGGCCCATTCATCCCTGCTTCCGCCGGACAGATCTTCATTGATTCCCCTGTCTGAATGTCCTTTAACCAGAGCGCTGAAGCTGGTCACCCGAAATGCCGGTTCAATCGGGCGGCTCAAAGAGCGGGCGGACAGAGCGGGCAGAACCGCACCGGTTTCAGACAGGGCCGGGAGTGGTTTGTCAAGATCCAGCATCTTCACCTGTATATGCTGCAAACTCCCTGACAGGGCCTTCAGGTCTTTGATCATGCCGTCATCCGTGTCACATCCTTCAGGATGGATCAGGCTGCCCAGCGCCGAAGTTTCCACGCCGCTGATACCGGCCCAGAAAATCCGGCACATAACTGACGCCCGGGTGACCGCCACATACAGCAACCGGCGCTGTTCCGCAAAATCCTCCAGCCGGTGCTGTTCTGCAGATCGATCCATTCCTTTTGTGTCCGTCCCCTGGTATCCCTGGCCCCGCAAATCCAGACAGAGCTGAAACCCATTGTCCGGATCATGAAACAGAAACGGTTCACCCGGCCGGGGCCTGGACCCGGACCAGAGATAGGGCAGATAGACGATGGGATATTCCAGGCCCTTGCTTTTATGAATGGTCACAATGGCCACTGCATTGCGGTCACTTTCAAGACGCAGCTCATCCGCGGTCTCCTCCCGTGTGTCGGCAAACAGCTGGGCCTGGTACCATTTGAGCAGGTAGAACATTGACAGATGCCGGTTCGAGGCTGTCTGGGAAATCAGCTCCACCAGGTGATAGAAGTTGGTCAATACCCGGTCATCCATAAAGGATTCCGGATGCAGCAGCCCTTCCCGGCAATGGAGCAGATCCTGAATCATGGCAATGAATCCCCGGGATTCCCAGATCGTTTTCCAGTTCCTGAACCGGTCCTGCCATTGCCAGACCCCGTTTTGTGACATACCGGCCAGCTCTTCCGGATCAAACCCAAACACAGACGCGCTCAGAGCGGCTTTGACAAATCCCGCATGATCCGGCCGGAACACGGCCCATAATATATCGTTGAGTTCCACTGCCTGGGGGGAATCAAACACGGATCCGGTTTTGGACAGATAACAGGGAATATCCGCTCTTGACAGGGCCGCCTGGATATCAAGCGCCTCCTGGTTCTTGCGCACCAGCACAGCCATATCCTTGAAATCGATGGGGGCCGGGTGCCGGTGTTTATCCACCCGAATATATCCGGCTCCCATATCTGAAAGGATTTCCCGGGTCACGATATCCGGAATGAGCCTGCGGGCCGTATCTTTTGTCAGATATCCGTTTTTATCGGTAGTCTCTGGATCCCGGGGTAAAAAATCAAACTGCAGCGGTACTAAAGGGCCCGCGTCTTCCACTATCCCATGATCAGCTGTTTCCGGGGTGCCCACCCGGTTAAACGGGATATCCTTGAAAACAAAGGGGTGCGGATCGGCTGAAAACAGATCGTTGACAGCCTGCACCAATAACGGTGAGGAGCGGAAATTTTTTTCCAGGGTAAACTGCTGATCACTGAGCCGGCTCGCAGTCAGGTAAGCAAAAATATCCCCGCCCCTGAAGCCGTAAATGGCCTGTTTGGGGTCTCCGATCATGAAAAACGGTCGGCAGCCCCCAAACCGGGAGGGGGCCCCGGCAAACAGGGTGGCAAAAATCCGGTACTGGGCCGGATCGGTGTCCTGAAATTCATCGATCAGACAGGCTTCATACTGATCCTGTATCTCCTGAATCAGCATCCGCCGGCCAGGGCCTGTGGTCAGCGCCCGGATCAGATCATGTACCAGATCATCAAAAAAGCATTGTCCCTGCTCCTGTTTCAACGCACCCAGGGCCTGGTGGTAAAATGGCAGGAATGCATGCTGAAGGGCCATCGCATTGGCTTCCATCACCTGATACAGGTCAAGCACGGTCTGGCATGCATCAAAAAACGGGTGGACCGGGCACCGGACACCCGGTTTGGTTTTCTGTTCCAGGCATGTGTAGGAAAACCGGTACAGGGAGTCTCCTTTTTCCGTCATCACAAACAGGGTGTTTTCTCCTTGTGTTTCAAAGGTCTGACGGGCCGCTTCCAGCCATCTGGGAACATTTTTAACGGAATAACTGCGCTTGTCCAGCCCGGGATCGGATGCGATCAAATCAATGATTGCCCGGGTGTTGTGTTCAAGCCAGTCCTGAATGTCAGCCGTTGCGTTTCGATAGGCGTCACACACATCCGCAAATCCGGGATCCGCCGGCATCAGGGTCACCCCGGGACGAGACACGGCAGGGGCCATGTTCCGGCCCAGTGTGTCCGGGCTCAGATTTTTTTTCGATAAAAAACGGAGCATCAGCGGGTCCAGATCATTGATCCGGGTCATGAAATAATCCATGCACACCTGACGGTAAAATCCGGAAGAATCCTTCATCAGTTCCATATCAAAGGCGGTGCCGGTTTCAAAGGCATGGGCCGTCAGGGTCTGAAGGCAGAAGGCATGGATGGTCATGATGGCGGCCTGGTCAAAATCGGTCAGCGCCACCCGGATACGCCGGCGGATCTGATCTGTATCCGGCTGTGCCGCCATGAAAGAGATCAGGTCGTCCGGCGGATCATCAGACAATGAGACGGCCTCGGAATCCATGCCTGCCAGAACCCGGGACAGCCGGTCCCTGATCCGCAGTTTAAGTTCTGCAGCAGCCGCTTCGGTAAATGTCACCACCAGAATGGATTCAATGGCATATCCCCGGGCAATGAGCCGGACCACCAATGTGGTGATGGTATAGGTCTTGCCGGTGCCGGCACTGGCCTCGATGAGCGTGGTCTGCTGAAGATCCAGGTCAAAGGGATTCAACGGTTTCATGACCGGGACTCCAGATGGGCCAGAAGCGGCATGAACACGGCCAGGGAATGCGCCACGATCCCGGAGGCCCGCAGATTTTCCAGCGTATCAAATGGATCCACCTGACCGGTCAGCCAGACAGCAGTGTACCGGTCGATTTTCTCCCCGCTATCAGAATGCGCATTGAACCAGACCGGCCGGGCTTTTTTCATGGCCCGGGTCACGGAGGTATCCTGCAAATCATACTTATCTTCCGCCAGGGTTTTGGTCAGCACCAGCCCGGTTTCAGGGAAAAAAGGCCAGGGCTGTTTCAGGCCCTGACAATAAAGGGTTACCAGTTCTTCCAGACAGGATCGGGCCGTTTCTCCCATGGGCATGAATTCCTTGACCCCAACGGTGTTCGGACGGAACGGATCGGTACCGATGATCCGGGTGATCACCGGGGTTTCCGGTATCATCAGCGTCACTGCCAGATGAAGAATCCAGTTTCGAATCAACCGTTTCGCATGGATGCGGCCAAAATCCGTCACAAACCGGACCACGGCGTCTTCCACTGCATACAGATCCCCCACTACCCCCTGAATCCGGGATCCCTTCAGATCAAGGTCCACCGATATCGGCTCACAGGGCGTGTCCGGCACCCATTTTTCTGCCAGGGCCTGGATCGGACGGGTGGACTGCAACAGATCCTGCCATGCCAGGCGGCCCTGGTTTCCCAGAGGCAGACAGCCCGCGGCCCGGGCCAGCAGATACCCGGATTCATGCATCTTTTTTTCCAGGATCCAGGAACCCAGATCATATCGGTCCAGGCCGGACACCTGAAATGGTTCCCGGTCCGGCAGCGGCGGTTCCTGTTCAGGAAAAACAATTTCCGGGGTGGTCTGGTAGAACATGGCCAGGGGATGGGTGAAAAACCGGCCAAGGGACCCCAGCAGGACCTTGTCAGGGGCGGAATCACCTTCTGGAAAAGAATGTTTGCCCATATCTGCTGAAACCAGATCTTTTGAGCCCTGCCCGGCCCGGGAACAGGCGATCCGGCACTGTTCTCCGGAATAGGAAAACAATGCCGGGGTATCATCAAAATATGCGGCATTAAACGGGTGCAGCCGGTGGGTGATCCACCACTGAAATCCCGAAGGAAACACAAATCCCGCATTCACCACATCCGCCAGTTCACTCACCACGCCGGAACAGGGAAGCGGCGCATTGTCTTTGATGTCCATGCCGGTATAGGTGATAATCAGGCGGTTTCGGGCGGAAAGCAGGATTTCAAGAAACAGGGTCCGGTCTTCATCCCGCAGATTTTTATCCCCGGGCCGCGGGGCTGCGTTCATGAGATCAAAACTGCGGGGAAACACTTTTCTGGGAAACGCGGTCTCATCCATGCCCATCAGTGCCACCACCTTGAAAGGAATACTGCGCATGGGAACCAGATTGCAGAATGTCACCCCCCCGGTCATGAAACCGCCCCGGGAAACGGTTTGATCCAGTTTGGCCTTTAACAGATCCCGGGCCGCCCAAAAACCGATTTTCCCGGTAAACCCGGCCGTGTCCGCGGACCGGGTCAGGTCCTGGCACACGTGAAACAGAAAACGGGCATCCGGTTCCCTGGCCGGCGTCACAGTCATCATCTCCTGGATCAGGGCAGTGAAACGCCGCTCCCACTGTTCCGGGGTGTGATGGCCGTTCATCGACTCCAGATGCGAAAAAAGGGTGTGACAGAAATGGGCGAACTGCCCTAAAATTCCGGCATTGGTGCCTTCCAAAAACGGACAGGGGAGTATATGGTTCACCAGTACTTCCGGGCCCGACGGCAGGGCCAGTCCCATGAACAGCCGCTCAAAGCCGAACTGCCAGGTATTTTCCTTGAATCCCTTTCCTGTCAGGACCTGGCGGTGATCCGGGTCCATCCCCCAGAGAATACCGGATCGATGGACCATCTCAGTCAACTCCCTGATATCTCCGGGGGAGATGTCAAAGGTCTCCGCAACGGCCGGACACAGCAGCAGGTCCATCACCCGGGACTGCTCAAGCCGGGAGCCTTGCAGATCCAGGATCTTCAAAAAAGTTTCAATCATCGGGGATTCGGTTTTATGCCGCCGGTCGGAAATGGAATAGGGGACGGCATGTTCCCGGGAGAATACCGCTTCGATATACGGGGCATACGCCTCAATATCCGGCATCATGACAATCACATCATGGGGGGCGGTCTCCGGGTGGCATGAGAAAACATCCAGGAGCAGGTCTTTGAGCACCTGGGTTTCCCGCATGGGAGAGTGGCAGACATGCACACTGATGGAGGTATCGTCCGGATCCACGGACAACGGCGGCGCATTCCCGCCGGGATGACGGCAAATCAGGTTCAGGATATCGGACTGAAGCCGGCAAAGCATGGTTTCTGAGCGTGACTCTGCTGACAACTCCGCCACCGGATCCACGAACAGATCCGGGAAGGGTTCCAGGTAATCACCGGTTTCCAGCAATGCCTGGAACTGGCGGCTGGATCGTCCCAGAGATGCCAGTAGAGGATGGTTGATATCCCAGTGTTCTTCTTCCGGATCCGGTCTTTTGGTCCCATTCGATTTTTCCAGGGTCATCCGGTCCATCTGGCCGGGTGAGACCATGTCAAAAAAATACTGGTTGGAAGGGGTCAGCAGAAACAGAAATACACCCGTGTCCAGCGCAGCGAATACATTCAAAAAAGACGGCGGCACCGACGACAGCCCGAACAGACTGATCCGGCGGGGCAGATCCGGCAGTTTTTTTTCCGCAGCCGCCGTCATCAGCCCCTCCATCTGCCGGGGCAGGGACTGTGCCCGGGAAAATGAAACGATTTTTTGCCACAGCCGGGACTGCCACATTTCATTCCGGTTTTCCGGATTCTGCAAACGCCTGCTTTTTTCCCAGTTTATGAGCATGTCCGGACGATACACCTGGTAATCATCCAGGACGCCGGCAATCTGACGTGCCAGCTGCATCTTTTTTTTCCCTGTGCCGTCGGATTCAAAATAGGCTGCCAGCGGCGACAGGGACCGGGACACAGGATGACTGTCCAACTGGGCGTAAACCGCCCATACCAGAGCATCCACATTCAGAACCGGTTGATCCGGGTGCTGCTGATCCAGAAAGTGCTGAATCAGTTCCCCTGGAAACAAAAAATTCAATCGGGCACTGATACCCTGGATTTTTGCCAGCTCCAGAGAAATCCACTGCTTCATCCCCCGGGACTGGATACAGATCCATTCCGGTGCCAGGGGATCCTCATGCATCCGGGCGGTCACATCCGCGAGGGCGTGTATGAGAACTTCCATGCGGTTGCTTTTTATCAGATGAAACACGAATCTTGTTTTTTCATTTCAGGTTACCGGATTGATTTTTGACTTTTGACTATACCAGAATCCATAGATAAATGCCTTGGCTTTTTTCACCAGTATGATATTTTATTCAGCAAATACTCTTTGTTACAGGAGGACCCGAAACTATGACGAATTTCCGATGTCTGCTTTTTCTCTTCATGGTCTTCTCCCTGATATGCCGCCTGCCGGCCCAGGCCGGGATCGATACGGCCGTGCTGACACAGACCCGGCAGATTCAGGCTTATATTTACCACAGCGCAGATCTGACCCTGATCAAAGACACCCGGACACTTTATTTTACAAGAGGCATGAATCCGGTCCGGTTTTCCTGGGCCGACACACGCATCGATCCCACATCACTGTC
Organism: Desulfotignum sp.; assembly: GCA_032250905.1. Lineage (GTDB taxonomy): Bacteria > Desulfobacterota > Desulfobacteria > Desulfobacterales > Desulfobacteraceae > Desulfotignum. Next base: position 69,352 of record JAVVEQ010000009.1, read on the forward strand.
CCTGGACATATCTGACCCTTCCCTGCCTCTAGATGTCAGGCAGCTACAGTTTCCCGCCCATGAAAAAAATCAGGCCATCTGGCATGTTAACGCAGAAGAACCCTGCCGGGCAGAGGTGGTGATCCATTACTTCACATCCGGTATTTTCTGGCAGCCGAGTTACACCGCCATTCTGTCCCGGGACCGGACCCGGATGCAGTGGACCGGCCGGGTCCGGGTGGAAAACCGGTCCGGCATGGATTATTTGGATGCCCGGGTATCCCTGGTGACCGGAAACATCCACCTGCTGGACCGGATAGCGGATCTGGCCAACCAGCCGTTTCCCCATGGCCGGCCCGATGCCCGGGCAGAGGAGGCCACGACTCGGGACATGATGGCGCAGGGAAAAGCGCTGCTGGAATCCGCTCCTGCCATGAAACTGCAATCCATTGCCGCAGCCCCTGCCCCCCGGCCCATAACAAAGTCCCGGGCATCCGATTATGTGGTATACGCCCTTGACGGGGAGAAAACGCTTTCTGACGGCTGGTCTGAACAGGTGACCTTTGTGCAGGCCCGGTCCGTGCCGGTGGACACCCTGTATGTGTTTGACACCACGCGGTTCGGTGACGCCGTGATCCGCATGGTCTCTTTTACCAATGACGTCGAATCCGGTCTGGGAACGTTCCCTCTTCCCGGCGGCACGGTCACGGTATTTCAGGCCGTTGATTCTGACGGCGGCAGGGTCTTTGCCGGAACAGACACCTTAGATTATATTCCGGCAGGCAAACGCCACCATCTCCGCCTGGGACCGGATCCCCGAATCAAAGTCACCCCCCGGGTCATGACCTATGCCAAAACCCACCTGAGCTTTGACAAACAAAACAATCTGTCCGGATTTGATGAGGTCAAAACCATGGCCATCCATCTGGCCAATTATTCCGATCACACGGCCCGGATCGACATTGTCAGAACCATTGCTGACAGCCATTTTTCCATCTCTGATATTTCAGGACATGAGGCATTCGAAAAAATCGACCAGTACCGGTTCAAGTTTTCGGTCACGGTTTCTTCCGGAAGCGGGAAAACCATTGAATACACCCTTACCATACCCCAAGGAGACAGAAAATGGCCGTCCGCATCCTGATTGTTCTGACGCTGCTGACAGCCGGCCCGGCCCTGCCGGACCGATTGTCTGCCGACACCCGTCTGGGGATTCTGCCGCAGCATGAAGCCGTGCACATCCGCCTGCCGGACCCGGAACATGCCCTGGTCCAGGAATACCATCACCTGTCCCTGGGCAGGGGCATCAACCAGATCGCCTTTGCCTGGTCCGGCAGACCACTGGATCCTGAGACCGTTCTGTTCACCCCCCTGAACGATCCGGAATCGACAGCGGTTTTGTCCACTGCCTTTCCTCCGGACGGGGACAGTCTCATCTGGGAGATTCACAGCAGCAGGGACCAGGTCGTTCCCGCTATTATCTCCTATCTGCCTGCCGGTCTGGATGGCCTGATCACCTATACCGCAACCGTCAATGCCGGTGAAACCGGTCTGGATCTGGATGCCCGGCTCATTTTAAGAAACGTTTCCGGGCAGGACTATCCTCTGGCCAGCGTCTGGCTGGACCCGGATACCGTGTTTTCCACAGAACTCCGTGACCGCGAAACCCGGCAGATCCCTTTTTCCATCCATCAAAAGACCGCAGTCACAAAGCGTTTTCACTGGGATGGACAGACCATGCCCCATGACCCGGAAAACCAGGATTCATATTCAGGGGTGCCGTTCGGGTATCAGATCAGTCTTCCGGTTAATGCTTCCGGAAACACAGGTGACCTGTGGGCCGGTAACGTAAGGATATTTCTTGAAGATGCCCGGGGCCGCAGACTTTTTACGGGTGAGGACATCCTGCCGTTCCTCCCCGGAGGAGACACCTTTTTCCTTGAAACCGGACGCAGCCGCGATCTCATCATCACCAAACACCGGATGAAAACCGATAAAATACGGATCCGGCGAAATGACAAGGGAAAAATTCAGGTGTTTGACCAGACCGTCACAGACCGGTTTATTCTGAAAAACGCCAGTGACTCCCCGGCCGACATCCGGCTTACCGACCGGATTCCGGGCCAGTGGGAACCGGTGGACATAGGGCATGCCTATACCCTGGAAGACCACGAGACCCTGAGGTTTGATATTCTTCTGGATGCCCGGGAAACCCGGACCTTTGACCTGACCTATACCATTTTGAATATATTTTCAGACAAATTTACCCATTTTAACAAGGTGGCCCAACCGTGATGACCCGTATGAACAACAAAAAACCGTATTCCTCTCTCGTTTCCCAATGTATCTGTCTCTTTTTCGCTGCAACGATTTTCTGGATACTGACCCTGTGTCTCCTTCCGGAACTTTCTGCCGCCGGCATTTCGCCCCATGGAGCGGATAAAAACAAAAAGGAGTCTGCGGACCGTTCTTCGGCCACACTGGATGACACCGCCCTGAGAACTGGAATTGCTCTCCGGCTTCGGACCGCCCGGGGTGTCAAAGATGAACGATTCCGGCAGATGACTGCCGACCATGTATTTGTCGAAAAAAAAATCCCGGTTCAAGCCGGTTCTCTGACCGTATTCGCCGTCAAGCTCAGGATCATCCCACCGGTTCCGGATTCCTCCCCTGAGTTCATCACCCTGGTGGTGGATGAAACCGGGACCCTTCAGTTCGGCGGTATCCAGGAACTCGCAACCGGGACCAGCCTGGTCAAGGAAGCTGTGGATCAGCTCCAGGACGTGAACATCAATGACCTGCCTGCCGATTTCGGCAAAACAATATACAGCGGAACCGGTTCTCACACCGTCATTGTGGTTTCCGATCCCTTCTGTCCCCACTGCCGCCGGGGATGGGAATTCATCAAGACAAACCTGGATCGAATCCACACCCTGCGCCTGGCCCATTTCCCGTTGAGCCCGGCAGCTGAAACCGCCGGGCTGGTCATTGCGGACGCATATCACCGGAAATCCATGGTGTTTGATATCATCGATTTCACCTATACTTTCCTGGACTCATCCAGGGATCCTTTGAAAATTCTGGCACAATACATGGACGAATTTCCGGAAACTGCAGAAAAATGGGGCACTACCCCTGAAGACGCACTGAGCTATCTGAAAGAAAAGTATCTGTCTGAAATCAAGAACGAACAGCATGTCATCCGGTCTCTGGGCATCCATTCCACCCCGATCTTTTTTGTCAATCAGACCTTTATCAAAGGATTCAATTTACAGAAAATGGAATCTGCCATGCCATGAGATCCAAAGGACGCTGGCCATCACAGATCTGTTGATTTGACCGGCGGTCAATTCCAGATCAGACCCTGTTCCTCGTCGGGATCATAGGGATTGAAAATATTCAGAATCCCGGAATCCTCATCAACCCGCACCGGTGTATGATGATAAAAAGAAAACCACACACCGATCCATCTTCCCTGCGGGTCCAGAATATCCGCAGCACGCATGAACCGGGCGTTCGGATGAAGATCACTCAGATTCGCGATCTTTTTGTAAACCTCATCCATGGTGTCTATCTTGAACCAGACCCGATCATTGAACCGGTAAGTGTCATCAATTCCCACCACTGCATAGGGCAAACCGGATCGGCCGCAGTAATAATACTGAAGATCAGCCGGCAGGGCCTGTTGACGGTATTGATCCAGAGAGACGGGACTGGTTACCAGTTTTCCGTAGGATCCTGTGCAGCCCCCTATCAGGGCCATTCCGGTCATCAGCAGCATGATATGTTTTAACAAAATCTATTCTCCTTCAAACTCGACCATTGCAAATACCGGGCATCCATCAATCTGGTCACGGCCTTTGAGATCAGGCAGTTCCACCACAAAGGCGCACTCCACAAGATGGGCCCCCAGTTTTTTCACCAGTTTTACAGCAGCTCCGATCGTGCCGCCTGTAGCAATAAGGTCATCCACGATCACCACTTTTTCTCCGGGGAGAATAGCATCTTCATGCATTTCCAGGGTATCGGTGCCGTACTCTAACGCATAGCTTTCCTGAATGGTCTGGCAGGGCAGCTTCCCTTTTTTTCTGACCGGCACGAAACCGATGCCCAGTTTATAGGCCACCACCCCGCCAAACACAAACCCCCGGGCATCAATACCTACAATTTTATCGATGCCTTTGTCTATATAGCGGTCGTAAAGCAGATCGCACGCGTAAGCGAATGCAGCCGCGTTCTGCATCAACGAGGTGAGATCCCTGAAAATGACCCCTTCAATGGGCCAGCCCGGAATACTGCGAATGGTTTCCTTTAAGTTCATTTTTCCTGTTCTTTCCTTTCTGAAATCACTACGGGTTCAATGGTCACTTCAATATCCGAATCCTGTTTCCCGACATCGAGCTGTGACGCCGCATGTCCGTTCTTTACGGCGATTTCCACAAATCCGGCGGAATCGGTCATCACAAAGGGCTCTTTTTCCGGAGCCTCAGCATAGGCGGCATAATACCGGGTTATTTCTGTCTGATTGACACGCAAGAGAAATCCTTTGTCTGCAAACGGCATGAACTGTTCACCGGTCAGGTTCAGACAGATATTACCGAAGGTGTCAATATGACGGACCGTCAGAATCAGCCCGCCCTTGAACGGTTCCGGTGCTGCGAAATCAAAGGGTGTCAGATGGGGAATCTGAGGACCGAACGCTCCAGGGTCAATACCGGTGGACAGGTGGGCTGCCACCGGGGCAAAAATGTCCCGGCCATGAAATGTGGCACTCACCCTTGAAAGGAAATACCTGGATCGTGTCAGGTGAATCACCCGGCAAATGGTGTTTCTGGAGGCAGCCGGCCACAGCACCCCATTGTCCGGTCCCAATAGAAAATAATCTTTGGTTTCCACCAGCACGGCCCGACGGGTTGTCCCCACACCCGGATCCACCACGGTGCAGAAAATCGTGCCCTTAGGAAAATATTCCAGGGAAATGTCCAGCAGGTGCGCCCCATGACCGATATCCTGAGGCGTCACCCCGTGACACAGGTCCACGATCCTTGCTTCCGGATGAATGGACAGGATCACGCCTTTGAGGATCCCTACAAAGGAATCTGTATGGCCGAAATCCGTCAACAGGGCGATGGGCTGGAAATCTGTGGAATGCGGCATTTTCTCTTCCTTGTGTGCCTTTCCATTTTTCACTGTAAAAACCGCTTGCTCCGGGTTCACATCAGCAGCCGATATGGTATAGTAATCCTGTTTTTATGTAAAGAGCCATACCATCAAAAGGGCAAACCATGGGAATCGAGATTGAAAAAAAATTTCTTGTCTTCACCCTGCCGGACGATCTGGCGCCGGGGGTGGACATCTGTCAGGGATATCTGCTCAACACCCCGGAAAAGGTGGTGCGGATCCGCATCCAGGGACAAAAAGGGTTTCTGACCATCAAAGGCAAACCTGTAGCAATGGTGCGGCCGGAATTTGAATATGAAATTCCGGAAAACGAGGCGCGGCAGTTGCTGGAGCGGTTGTGTGACGGTAAAATCGTTGAAAAAACCCGTCATACCTGTCTGCATCAGGGCATGACCTGGGTAATCGACCGGTTTTCAGGGGCCAACCAGGGCCTGGTGGTGGCGGAAATCGAGCTGTCCTCTCCGGACCAGCCTTTTTCCATCCCCCCCTGGGCCGGGCCGGAGGTGACCCATGACCCCCGGTACCTCAACGCCAACCTGGTCAACCATCCATACACCGCCTGGGCGACCAACGGATGATGTGGAATCAGCTGGGAGATCTTTTTTTCGGAGATCTGTTCACCAGGTAAATGCCGCAGCAGACAAGGGCCAGGCCGAACCAGACCCTCATACCCACCGGTTCAGACAGAATCACGGCACCGAAAAACACGCCGAACAGGGGGGCCAGAAAGGTAAACGCCGTCAGACCGCTGACGGCAAAATTGTGAATCATCCAGAACCAGAGGGTGTAACTGAAAAAGGCAACCACGACAATCTGATAGGCCATTGCCCATAAAACACCGGCTGCCGGAACAATGGTGTAATCATGTTCGAACAAAAAAGATCCCGCCAGCAGCACCGGAATGGCAAATACCAGTTGTGAAAACAGGGTCTGATAATGATTGAGTGTCACCGACTGGCTGATCCGTTTGATGTACAATGTCGTGGCTGCCCAGAAAACCGCTGCAGTCAATGACATCATGTCACCGATCCAGTTGTTTTCCGGCAGCATGGGGGACTGGATCCTGAACACCATCCACAAACCGGCAAACGCCAGGACCAGCCCGGCTGCTTTCACAGGATGCAACCGGTCCTGGTCCACGACAAAATGCGCCCCCAGGGCCACCCAGAACGGATGGGAATACAGAAAAATGGTGGCCCTGGAAGCAGTGGTAAACGACACACTCCAGTAGAGAAAAAGAAAATCCAGCCCGAACAGCAGACCGATCATCACCGCGTGCCGCCAGGTGCCCTTGGGAAAAAGGACCTGTTGCCCCTTGAACCTGGCCCAGAGCAGCACCAGAAAACCGGCGGCCACAGACCGGATGCTTGCCGCCATCAACGGGGGAATCCCCTGGTTGCTGAATTTGATGCTGACCGCATTGCCGCCCCAGATGGCACAGACCAGCACAAGCAGAAGTCCGCCGGTCAATGATATTTTTCCATTATTCAATCGGTTCTGCAAAGCCATGCCTTTCCCCTCTCCTGGACATAGGATGGTCTTTCATGGTTTTGATTGCCTTTTGCATAACAGTTTACTATAAATATTTCCATAAAATTGTAACATGTGAAAAAAAGACCTTATGTATCTGGCAGAAATAAGAAAACACCGACAGATCACCTATCTACTCAGAGAATCGGTGCTGGTAAACGACAGGCCCGGATTTCAAATCAACCCACCCGGATAAGACCGGTCTTTCATGAAAAGGAAAATTCAGATGTTTTACAAAGCGCAGGACAATGGATTCAGGCAGGCCATGCCGGGAATACTGATCAAGACCCTGGTGTACGGTGACAAGACGCTTTTGTCCCAGTTCAGACTGGCCGGGGGTCACGACCTGCCCGTCCACACCCACCCCCACGAGCAGACCGGATACCTGGTCAGCGGCCGGTTGGAAATGACCATCGGAGACGACATCTTTGATGTCGAGCCCGGAGACACCTGGTGTGTGCCCGGCGACACCCCCCATGGGGCAAAGGTTCTGGAGGATGCCGTGGCCATTGAGGTATTCTCGCCGGTGCGGGAAGACTACCTGCCGTCCGGGGGCGAATGACAACAACTGCAACGCGCAGGTTTGAACCGGAAAACCGGTCTGTGATGCCCGGGGATGTGTCACTGTCACCGGAACTGGACGCCCCGTTTCAGGATATCGTTGATCGTCTGACCTGCGGGCCGGCACTTCCAGACCCTGACAGCTTCGGTCTGCAGCTGGACACCTTTATCCGTCACATGCTCTACAGCCCGACCGATCTGGCCGACATTCTCAGGGCGGTATCTGCTATCCATGACAGCCTGACCGCCCGGATCATCTCCCATCATGTCACGGTTTTCAAAACCCGGGATCACCGGCCTGTGCCCGGTCCATTCTGCTGGATCTCCATGGGCAGTGATGCCCGTCAGGAACAGGTGGTGAGAACCGATCAGGACAATGCCCTGATTTATGCGGACCCGCCCCGGTCTGAAGAAAAAGAATGGGACACCTATTTTTCTGACCTGGCCGGCCAGGTGGTCACGGACCTGGACCGGTTCGGTTTTGCCCTGTGCAAAGGCGATGTCATGGCCATCAATCCAAAATGGCGGCGATCCCTGACCCGGTGGCGCCAGGCCCTGGACCAGTGGATCGGATCAGCAGAACCGGCGGATATCCGGATTCTGACGATCCTGCTGGATTTCAGACCGGTTTACGGGGATTTGCCCATGGCCCAGGCCCTTTTGGACCGCGTATTTGAACTGTTTCAGAAAAACCCGGCCGTGAATCACTATCTGATACGGGACGATGTGCTTTTCAGCTCCCCCAAAACCATTTTCGGACGGATCCGGACCCAGCGGGTCCCGGGCTGCCGGACCTGTTTCAATATCAAAACCGCGGGCCTGGTCCACCTGATCAACGGTATCCGCATTATGGCATTGAATCACGGTATCATTTCCCCGTCCACTCTGGCACGCCTGGGCGGCCTTAAAGATCAAAAAATTATCGATGCCGGAGAACATGAACAATACCTGGATGCATTTTACCACCTGAACCGGCTCAAAATCGCCAGCCACCTGAACCGGGACCGGCATCCGGACCTGCCGGTAAACTGCGTGGATCTGTCCTCTTTGACCCGAACAGAAAAAAAACAGCTGAAAACCATTCTGGAAACGGTAATTCATCTCCAGAAGCAGGTTCAGCGGGCTTACAGCATGAAATGGATGAATTTTTTCAACTGACCTGATTTAAACCACACCCGGGGAGGCATATGACACCGGATTTCCACCAGTTTTTCACCCTGTTTGCAAAAATCAGCAAAAAAATCCATGCCAACAGCGATACCAAAGACATTCTGGCCTGTATCGTGGAGAATATCACACGGATTCTTTCCGCCAAAGGCAGTATTTTCTGGATATTGAACACGGAAAAAAAATGCATTGAAACAAAGATTTTTCATGGATTTGATTACCGAAGCCTGATGCAGACAGATTATTCCACCCTGATGACCCTGTTCGATCAGCATAAAAAAAAGTGTGTGGTGATCCCCAACGCCAGAGAAGATGACCGGATTCCGGATCTGGAGCGCCTTGGAAAGCGGAAAGTCAATTCAGTGACCGGCCTTTTTTTTGATATTTCAGGACCTTATACCGGGCTTCTGGCAGTTTACTTCATGCAAAACCGCATCCTGGATCCCCATGAGCTGGAGTTGGTCACCGCTTTAGGGGAACAAGGGGCCATTGCTCTGGAAAAGGCCATCGGCCATGACCGAAAAATTCTGGACATCTACCGGAAAATCGTGGAAGGCTTTGCTCTGGCCATCGAGGCCCGGGACCGGATCACCCATGGCCACTCCCGGCGGGTGGCCACGTTGTCCCGGCTCACGGCCCGGCAGATGGGCCTGGATGATGCCATGATAAAAAACATCTTCCATGCCGGGATCCTTCATGATATCGGAAAAATCGGCATCCGGGACACGGTGCTCGACCGTCTGGGACACCTGACCTCACGGGAAATGGCCCAGATCCGCCAGCATCCCGTGCTGGGGGCCGACATCCTGATACCGCTGACTTTTTTTAAAGATATCGCCCCCATGATCCGGCACCATCATGAACGGTTCGACGGCAGCGGGTACCCGGACGGTATCAAGGGCTCCCGCATCCCCCTGGGCGCCCGGATCCTGGCCGTATGCGACGTGTTTGAAACCATGACCGCCGGCCGGCCCGGCATGCCCCCCAAAGACCTTTCCTCTGCGATTTCTGAACTGAAACATGGTGCGGGGACCTTGTTTGACCCGGACGTGGTGCAGGCATTTTTTACCATTGTTCAGGAACATCCCCAGGCCATGGAAATCCATGAATCCATAGATGCGGTTCTGGACACGCTTCGCCAGAATGTGGCGGAGCTGGCCCTGCAGAACCGTCTGGAAAAGAAAACCACACTTCTGTTTCCACCGGGCTTTTGACAACAGGGCATGCCCCGTAACCTTTGACTTGATGGAAAAAATATGAAACTGCCGCATTATTTCAACAACCTGCCCATCCGGTACAAAATCCTGTGCATATACTCTGTCACGTTTATCCTGATCATGGGGCTTTCCAGCCTCACTATCTACTCCATCGTCAAGCAGCATGTGGAAAAGAATATGGAAAACATGCTGCACAATGCCACCTCCGCCATGGTCAACAGCGTGAAAACCGCGGCATCGGTCTCTATTCGGAACTATCTGCGGGCCACGGCGGAAAACAATCTGGATATGGTCCGGCATCTTCACCGGCTTGCTGAAGAGGGGGCGCTGACACAGGAACAGGCTCGAAATCAGGCGGCTGACCTGATGCTGTCCCGGAAAATCGGCACCCAGGGGTATATCTGCATTCTGGACGGATCGGGCCGTGTGGTGAAACACCCCAAAAAACAGCTGGAAGGCCTTGACATATCCGACCACGCCTTTGTCCGGGAAATGGTGGCCACAAAAAAAGGGTATATTGAATATGAGTGGCAGAATCCGGGCGATGCCAGCCCCCGGCCCAAAGCATTGTATCTTGCGTATTTCGCCCCCTGGAACTGGATGATCACGGTATCTACCTACAGAGAGGAATTTACTGCGCTCATGGAGGTTCAGGATTTTGAAAAAAGCATCCTGGGCCAGCGGCTCGGCAGAAAAGGATATACCAGTGTGCTGAATACCGGCGGCACTTTTATTGTCCATCCAGAGTTCAAAGGTGCCGACATTGCTTCCATTCCTGAATATGCCGGTTCAGGCTTTCAAAAATTCCTGACCCGGACATACGGCGAACACCCCATACCCCGTCAGGCAAATATCAAAGACCCCACTCGAAAAAAACAGATCGTTTTCAACCCCATTCCGGAATACCAGTGGATCGTGGCTTCCGTCATTCATATGGATGATTTTTTTTCGCCCCTGGATACCATTAGGGAATTCATCATCCTGGTGGGGATCGCCTCTCTTCTGATTTTCATTCCCATCACCTTTTTTCTGAGCGCCACCATCACAGGACCTTTGCGGAACCTCATGGAACGGCTGAATGAAGATATCGACACGGGGAAAGGATTTTCAAACCGAATGGTGATTCCGCACTCTCTGGATGAAGTGGGGCAGATCTCTTTTTACTACAATTCTTTCATGGAAAAACTGGAGTCCTACAGCCGGGATCTCAAGGCACAGATCGCAGAAAGAAAACAGGCCCAGGAAGCGCTGCAGGAAAGTGAAGAACGCTACCGTTCCGTAATGGAAGCTGCCCCGGACCCGATTATTGTCTATGACATGGAAGGGCACGTCATTTATTTCAACCCGGCGTTCACCCGGGTGTTCGGCTACACACTGGACGAGAGCCTGGGAAAAAAAATGGACCATTTTGTACCTGAAGAACAGTGGAAACAGGCCATGGGAGGGATACAAGAAATCCTGAAAGGACATGTGCTTCCCCGCACCGAAACCACGCGGAAAGCAAAAGACGGACGGCTTATCGAAGTCACCCTTCGGGGATCGGTGTACCGTGACAAAAACGGCAACCCATCGGGCACGGTGATAACCCACCGGGACATATCCCAGGTAAAGCAGCTGGAAAAAACGATCATGGAAATCAGTGAAAAGGAACGCCAGAAAATAGGCAATGACCTTCACGATGACCTGTGCCCCCATCTCATCGGCGTGGAGGGCTTGAGCAAGGTGTTGAAAGCCCGGGTGAAAAAAACCGCGCCCGACGCGGCCCAATCCGTGGAAAACATCACCCGGCTGATCCAGGAAGCCATTCGAAAAACCCGTCTTCTGGCCAGGGGATTGTGTCCGGTCTATTTCAAACACGGGCTGTTGTCCTCTTTGCAGGAGCTGGCCGCCAATACCAAAAGCGTACACCAGGTGACCTGTTCCCTGCTGTTCCATGAAAAAATACCTTCCGGCAATGATATGGTAAACACCAACCTCTACCATATCGCCCAGGAAGCGGTCCAGAATGCCATCCGTCACGGTGGTGCAGACCACATCATCATCGAAATGGCGTCCCGGAAAACCTGGTTCTCCCTGCGCATCACCGACAACGGCACCGGGTTTGATCCCTCCAAAGACGCCCGGGGTATGGGGATTCGCATCATGAACTACCGGGCCAAGCTCATGGGCGCATCCCTGGAAATTGAATCCAGCGGCACCGGGACCTGCGTCACCCTGAAACTGCCACTCAACGCCCTTCAAAACACGTGATCGGAAATGCCCGTATGAGATTGCACAATTGAAAAAAACATGGTATGTGCCTGCCAGCAATGAACACAAAAAAGAAAATACTTCTGGTGGAAGATCACCCCATCTTCCGGCTCGGCCTGGCCGAACTGATCAATCAGGAAGAGGATTTAACCGCCTCCGGTGAATCAAAGGACGTGGATTCCGCCATCAGAGAGATCGAGTCGGTCCACCCGGATCTGATCATTGCGGACATTTCATTGAAAAATTCCGACGGCATTGATCTGGTGCGGCATGTCAAAAAACACCATCCGCACATTCCGGTGCTGGTGCTGTCCATGCACGACGAATACCTTTATGCCCAGCGGGTGCTTCATGCCGGCGCCCGGGGATACATCATGAAGCAGGAGGCCATGGAATCGGTGGTGGCGGCCATTCACCATGTGCTGTCGGGCAAAGTTTATCTGAATGACACCGTAAAGGAGCATATCCTTTCCAACATCACAGGATCAGGGGATCTGCGGAAAAAATGCCCTGCAGACCGTCTCACGGATCGCGAAATGCAGGTTTTCAAGCTGATCGGCAAGGGATATTCCTCAAGAGAAATTGCCATCCGCCTGTTTTTAAGTATCAAAACCATCGGGACCTACCGGGAAAGAATCAAGACCAAACTCAACTTGAAGCATGCCAATGAACTGGTGCGGTGTGCGGTGCATTTTGAAAAGACCGGCCAGATCACCACGGTCCCGGAATAATCGGCCCTTCACAGCCAGTGTCATCTCACGGTCTTACAGAACACTAGGTTTTTTTCTTACAAAACCCACTGAATTCACTTACAGTGAAAATCGGTTTTCAACCGATTGCGATATCGATATTCCTTTAATATATGACATTGAGGCGAAAATCTCACCTGACAACATCTATCTTAAAAGGAAGGTACCGCTTATGACCGCAAAACCTAACATGACCGATTATGAAAAAGAGTACAGTGAATTCAAATGGCAGGTTCCGGAGTATTACAATTTCGCCGGAGATGTGTTTGACAAGTGGGCGGAAGACAAGGAAAAACTGGCCATGCTCTGGGTGGATGACCACGGTACTGAGATCAGAAAAACGTTTCATGAACTCAGCAGGGCGTCCAAACAACTGGCCAACGTATTCAAATCCCGGGGCATCGGCCAGGGGGATGTAGTCATCGTGGTCCTTCCCAGAAACATTGAATGGTGGATCGCTTTTACCGCCTGTATCCGTTGCGGTGCCATGATCGCACCCGGTACCACCCAGCTGACGGGCAAGGATCTGGAATACCGGGCCAACAAGTCTGAAGCCGCCTGTATCATCACCACGCCGGCCATTGCCGGTACCTTTGACCAGGTCGCAGATCACTGCGCCACTGTCAAAACAAAAATCGTCATTTCCGAACCCAAAAACGGGTGGATCTTCTGGGACGAGGCCATGGCCAAGGCTTCTGATGAATTTGAAACCGCCAGAACCAAAGCGGACGACAACTGCCTGGTCTATTTCACCTCCGGCACCACCGGGTTTCCCAAAATGGCCCTGCATGCTCATTCCTATGGATATGGTCATATGGTCACCGGAAAATACTGGCTGGATCTCAAGCCGGATGACATGCACTGGAACGTGTCTGACACCGGATGGGCCAAGGCTGCCTGGTCCAGCTATTTCGGTCCCTGGAACCAGGGGGCGGCCCAGTTTATCCATCATACCGACCGGTTCGATCCCAGGGTCACCCTGGACCTGTTGTCCAGATATCCCATCACCACCATGTGCGGGGCGCCGACCATCTACCGGATGCTGGTTCTCCAGGATCTCTCCCAATACAAGTTCCCCACCCTGCGTCATTGTGTGGGGGCTGGTGAACCGTTGAACCCGGAAATCATTGAGGTATGGAAAAAAGCCACCGGCTGTACCATCCGGGATGGATACGGCCAGACCGAAACCGTAATTCTGGCGGGAAATTTTCCCTGCATTCCGCCCCGCTTCGGATCCATGGGAAAACC